>NZ_JAUANU010000007.1:0-304897 GCF_032190535.1 Cupriavidus sp. SZY C1 | reverse complement strand
GCTTTGTCATGTCGTCCTTTCCTCGTCGATCGTGATTTTCCACCTATCGACCTGTCTGAGGAAATTGGACCACTACAGTTGGGGGAGAGGGCGTTGAGGGTCTGCTTGCCGACTGGTGGCAATTTGCACTGCCGGCCCTCACCCCCGGCCCCTCTCCCGCCGTGCGGGAGAGGGGAGAAAACATTGGGTCAAGTCCAGGTTCCACCTGCTTTCTTGCTCCCCTCTCCCGCCTGCGGGAGAGGGGTTGGGGATGAGGGCGTTGAGGGTCTGCTTGCCGACTAGTGGCAATTTGCACTGCTGGCCCTCACCCCCGGCCCCTCTCCCGCCGTGCGGGAGAGGGGAGAAAGCCAAGAGCTAAACGAAGCTATTGTTCCTCGAATGCCGCGGCTGCGCGGCCCAGGCGGTCGCGGACGCCGTCCCATTCGTGGGTTGCCGGGACTGGTTCGAAAACCAGCCGCTGGTAGCCTTCCTTGTCGAGCCGGCGCAGCAGACCGTAGAGCGCCTGGGCGTAGGCGTCCGGCGTGGCCGGGGCCTGGACGTACACGCAGCGTGGGTCCGCGCCGGCCGGTTTCTGGCCGACGTACGCGAGCCGGCCGCCTTCGGGCAGCGCTTCCAGGTAGGCTGGCAGCCCGTCGGCCGTGGCCAGCGTCAGGGTGGTGCGTGGCGCGTAGTGGGCCTTGAGCGTGCCCGAGGCGCGTGGCGCGGCGGCGTCGGGGGGCAGCGGCACCGTGCCGAGCACGTCGGCCATCATCTGGGCCGTGATCGCGCCGGGGCGCAGCAGCACCGGGCCGGCCGTGTCCAGCCGTGACAGGTCAACGATCGACGATTCGATGCCGACGTCGACGCCATCGCCTTCCAGCACATAGACATCGCCGCCAAATTCGTCGCGCACGTGTTCGGCCGTGGTCGGGCTGACCTGGCCGAACTTGTTGGCCGATGGCGCCGCGATGCCGCCGCGGCCGCGCTTGAAGCGGGCCAGCAGCGCCTGGGCCACCGGGTGCGAGGGGCAGCGCAGGCCGATGCTGTCCTGCCCGCCGGCCACGTCGGCCGGGATATGCGCGGCGCGCTTGAGGATGATCGTCAGCGGGCCGGGCCAGAAGGCGTCGATCAGCTTGCTGGCCGCCTCGGGCACCTCGTCGGTCCAGTAGCTGACGTCGCCGCCGTCCACCACGTGCACGATCACCGGATGGTTCGACGGCCGGCCCTTGGCGGCGAAGATGCGCGCCACGGCGGCCGGGTTCTCGGCGTCGGCGCCCAGGCCGTAGACCGTCTCGGTCGGAAAGGCCACGAGCTGGCCCGCTTCCAGGAGTCTGACCGCCTCGTCAAGCTCGGCGGCCGTGGGCATGCGTGCGGACATCGGCGGTCAGAGCGGGATATGCAGCGCCGTGGCCGCGGCGTCGAACGACGTGGACGCCGCCTCGGCATGCTCGCCCACGCAGTTCACGTGGCCCATCTTGCGCGACGGCCGCGCGTCGTTCTTGCCGTACAGGTGCAGCTTGGCGCCGGGCAGGCCCAGCACCTCGTCCCAGGCCGGCGTGCGCTCCAGCCCGAACTCGAACCAGCAGTCGCCCAGCAGGTTCAGCATCTTGCCGGCCGAATGCTGGCGCGTGCTGCCCAGCGGCAGCCGGGCCATCGCCCGCACCTGCTGCTCGAACTGGCTCGTCTCGCAGGCATCCATCGTGATATGGCCAGAATTGTGCGGGCGCGGCGCCATCTCGTTGGCCACCAGCGTGCCGTCGGTCAGCACGAAGAATTCGATGCAGAGCACGCCGACGTAGCCCATTTCCGACGCGATGGAAGCCGCCGCGGCGCGGGCGCGCGTGGCGATGTCGTCGGACACGCTCGTCGACGGCATCGTCGTCGAGAACAGGATGCCGTCGCGGTGCACGTTCTCGGCCAGCGGCCATGTGGCGGTGCTGCCGTCGGCGGCGCGGGCGGCCAGCACGGACACCTCGTAGGCCAGCGGCAGCATCTGCTCCAGCACGCAAGGCACGTGCTGCATCGCCTTCCAGGCGGCGCGCACGTCGTCGCGCGTCTTCACGCGCGCCTGGCCCTTGCCGTCGTAGCCCATGCGCGCGGTCTTGAGAATGCCCGGCAGCACGGTGTCGGGCACGTTGTCCACGTCGGCGTCGTGCTGGATCACCCAGTGCGGAGCCGGCGGCACGCCGGTGCGCTCGGCGCACGCCGCGAAGAACTTCTTCTCGCCGATGCGGTTCTGGGCAATCGACACGCAGTAGCCGCGCGGCGCCACGAACACGCCGGCCTGCTCCAGGCGGTCCAGCGAGATCGACGGCACGTTCTCGAACTCGGTGCTCACGGCCTGGCACAGCTTCGACAGCTCGGCCAGCGCGGCCTCGTCGGTGTAGCTGGCGCAGATGTGGCGGTCGGCCACGTTGCCGGCCGGGCTGTCCTGGTCGGGGTCGAGCACGCAGACGCGATAGCCCATCGACTGCGCCGCGTGCGTGAACATGCGGCCAAGCTGGCCGCCGCCGAGCATGCCAAGCCACGCGCCGGGCAGGATGGGCGCGCCAGGCGCGTCCACGCCGAATTCGGCGCGCGACTCCGGCGTGTGGGCTTCGGACAGGTAGGGATGGATATCGGTCGGCATGGCTCAGGCTTGGGTCACTACGGATTCTGGAACGGAGGGTGGCGTCACACCGGCAACTGCATCGCGCGCGCGGCCTCGGTCTGCTTGGCCCGGAACGCGTCCAGCGCGGCGGCCAGTGCGTCGTCGGTGGTGGCTAGCGTGGCAATGGCGTGCAGCGCCGCGTTGGCCGCGCCGGCCTCGCCGATCGCGAACGTCGCCACCGGCACGCCCTTGGGCATCTGCACGATCGACAGCAGCGAATCCTCGCCGCGCAGGTACTTGGACGGCACCGGCACGCCGAACACCGGCACGATCGTCTTGGCGGCGATCATGCCCGGCAGGTGCGCCGCGCCGCCGGCCCCGGCGATGATCGCGCGGATGCCACGGGCGCGCGCCGTCTCGGCGTAGCGGAACATGTCGTCGGCCATGCGGTGGGCCGACACCACCTGTGCCTCGAAGGGCACATTGAAATCCTTGAGCATGGCCACGGCGTGCTGCATCACGTCCCAGTCCGAGCTGCTGCCCATCACCACGCCCACCACGGGCTTTGCTGCTTGCGTCATCGTTCGCGCCCTTCGCCTTACTGCAGTTGCTCGCCGGTCAGGCGGGTCAGTGCTTCCTTGTACTTGTCCGCCGTCTTCTGCACCACGTCGTCGGGCAGTTGGGGGGCCGGGGCGGTCTTGGGCCACGGCTTGCCGTCGATGCGCACGGCCTCCAGCCAGTCGCGCACGAACTGCTTGTCGAACGACGGCGGGTTGGTGCCCACCTGGTACGAATCGGCCGGCCAGAAGCGCGACGAATCGGCGGTCAGCACCTCGTCCATCAGCGTCAGCGTGCCGTCGGCGTCCAGGCCGAACTCGAACTTGGTGTCGGCGATGATGATGCCGCGCGTGGCCGCGTATTCCGACGCTTCCTTGTACAGCCGGATCGAGATGTCGCGCATCTTTGCCGCCAGGTCCTTGCCGATGCGCTGCTCGACTTCCTCGAACGAGATGTTCTCGTCATGCTCGCCCATCTCGGCCTTGGCCGCCGGCGTGAAGATCGGCTCGGGCAGCTTCTGCGCGTTCTGCAGGCCGGCCGGCAGCGCGATGCCGCAGACCTTGCCGGTGGCCTGGTAGTCCTTCCAGCCGCTGCCGGCCAGGTAGCCGCGCACCACCGCTTCCACCAGGATCGGCTTCAGGCGCTTGACCACCACGGCGCGGCCCTGCACCTGCGCCACTTCCTCGGGCGCCACCACGCTCTCGGCGGTCACGCCGGTCTCGTGGTTCGGCACGATGTGGGCCAGCCGGCGGAACCAGAAGTTGGCCATCTGGTTCAGCACGCGACCCTTGGCCGGAATCGGCTCGCCCATGACCACGTCGAACGCCGACAGGCGATCGGTCGTCACGATCAGCAGCTTGTCCTCGCCAACGGCGTAGTTGTCGCGGACCTTGCCCTTGCCGAGCAGCGGCAGGGACTGGATGGAGGATTCGTAGAGGGCGTCAGGCATGGTTGGTAAGCGGGTGCGGCGGAAAACAGGCGGGGCTTCGCGCGCAAGCCGAAGCCCCATCAAACGGTAGCGCCCCGGGCGCCCCGCCCGTCATCGGGCGGCCACGCGGCGGGGCGGTGGGGACGGCAGGTTACTGCACGACCTGGGCGAGTTTGCCCGACTTGTACTGGCCGGCGATGTCGGTCAGCGACACGGCCTTGATCTTGCTGGCCTGATCTTCGCAGCCAAACGCCACGTAGCGGTCCTTGCAGACCAGCTTGGCGGCTTCGCGGGCCGGCTTCAGGTACTCGCGCGGATCGAACTTGCTCGGGTTCTCGGCAAAGAAGCGGCGGATCGCGCCGGTCATGGCCAGGCGGATGTCGGTGTCGATGTTGATCTTGCGCACGCCGTACTTGATCGCTTCCTGGATTTCCTCGACCGGCACGCCGTACGTTTCCTTCATGTCGCCGCCGAACTTGCGAATTTCCTCCAGCAGCTCCTGCGGCACCGACGACGAGCCGTGCATCACCAGGTGGGTGTTCGGGATGCGGGCGTGGATTTCCTTGATCCGGCTGATCGCCAGGATGTCGCCCGTGGGCTTGCGCGTGAACTTGTAGGCGCCGTGCGAGGTGCCGATGGCGATGGCCAGCGCGTCGAGCTGGGTGGCCTTGACGAAGTCGGCGGCCTGCTCCGGGTCCGTCAGCAGCATCGAGTGGTCGAGCTTGCCCTCGGCGCCGATGCCGTCTTCCTCGCCCGCCTCGCCGGTTTCCAGCGAGCCCAGGCAGCCCAGTTCGCCTTCCACGGTCACGCCCACGGCGTGGGCAAGCTGCACCACCTTGCGGGTCACGTCCACGTTGTACTCGTAGTCCGACGGGGTCTTGCCGTCTTCCTTGAGCGAGCCGTCCATCATCACCGACGAGAAGCCCAGGTCGATGGCGCCCTGGCAGATGGCCGGCGACTGGCCGTGATCCTGGTGCATCACCACGGGGATGTGCGGGTAGGCTTCCACGGCCGCTTCGATCAGGTGGCGCAGGAAATGCTCGCCAGCGTACTTGCGCGCCCCGGCGGAGGCCTGCATGATCACCGGCGCGTTCACCTCGTCGGCGGCCTGCATGATGGCCTGCACCTGCTCAAGGTTGTTCACGTTGAAGGCCGGCAGGCCGTAGCCGTTCTCGGCGGCGTGGTCCAGCAACTGGCGCATGGATACGAGTGGCATGTCTTGCTCCTGAATGAAAGGTTTGGGTATCTCGGTGTTCTTGTCGATGCTGCGCCGGGCAGGTTCGCGCATCCGTGGCGGGCCGTCGGTGCACCACGCCACATCGGACGTCATGGGCTACTTGAACTTGCTGCCGACCCGCACGATCTTCAGCGTGTTCGTGCCGCCGGCCTGGCCCATCGGCTCGCCAATCGTCAGCACGATGAAATCGCCGTGCTGGACGGCCCCCTGGGCCAGCAGCAGTTCCTCGGCCTGCTCCAGCGCCTCGTCGCGGTCCGTGCTCGACTGCAGCGGCAGCGGCACCACATTGCGGTACAGCTGCATCTTGCGCTGCGACGCCAGGTTGGGCGTCATGGCGTAGATCGGCACGTGAATCCGGTGGCGGCTCATCCACAGGGCCGTGGCGCCGGAATCGGTCAGCGCGGCAATCGCCTTCACGCCTAGATGATAGGCCGTGAACAGCGCCCCCATGGCGATCGACTGGTCGATGCGCGAGAAGGTCTGGTTAAGGAAATCCGTGTCGAGCTGCACCACCTCGGACTTCTCGGCCTCCAGGCAGATCGCGGCCATGGCCTCCACCGTTTCCACGGGATACCGGCCGGCGGCGGTCTCGGCCGACGTCATCACCGCGTCGGTGCCGTCCAGCACGGCGTTGGCCACGTCCGACACCTCGGCGCGCGTCGGCACCGGGTTGACGATCATGCTTTCCATCATCTGCGTGGCCGTGATCGTCAGCTTGTTGGCCTCGCGGGCCAGCCGGATCATGCGCTTCTGCAGCGCCGGCACGGCGGCGTTGCCCACCTCCACGGCCAGGTCGCCGCGCGCCACCATGATGCCGTCCGACGCCCCGAGGATTTCCTCCAGCACGCCGGGGCGGATGGCTTCGGCCCGCTCGATCTTGGCGATCATCCGCGCCTTGCGGTTATGGGGCTGGCCGGCCACGTTGGCAAGCTGGCGCGCCATTTCCATGTCGGTGGCGTTCTTCGGAAAGCTCACGGCCACGTAGTCGGCGCCCAGGGCCATGGCGGTCTTGATGTCCTCCATGTCCTTGGCGGTCAGCGCCGGCGCCGACAGCCCGCCGCCCTGGCGGTTGATGCCCTTGTTGTTCGACAGGTCGCCGCCCACGCGCACCGTGGTGAAGATCTCGCGGCCGATCACGCGGTCCACGACCAGCACGATCAGGCCGTCGTTGAGCAGCAGCACGTCGCCGGGGCCCACGTCGCGCGGCAGGTCCTTGTAGTCCAGCCCCACGCGCTCCTGGTTGCCCAGCTCGCAGGCCGAATCCAGCACGAACGGGTCGCCGGCCTTCAGCGTGACCTTGCCCTGCTCGAACTTGCCCACGCGGATCTTGGGGCCCTGCAGGTCGGCCATGATCGCCACTTCGCGGCCGCACGCGGCGGCGGCGTCGCGCACAAGCTGGGCGCGGTCGATATGGTCCTGCGCGGTGCCGTGCGAGAAATTCAGGCGCACCACGTCAACCCCGGCCGCGATCATGCGGGTCAGCATGTCCAGCGAGCTGGACGCGGGGCCAATCGTGGCGACGATCTTGGTGGAGCGGGTCATTCGGGCGTTTCCTGTTCGGGGGCTTCAGGGGACGACGGGTCGGGCGGACCGGCCGGCAAACCCGCCGGCCCGGTCCGGGGCGATCGGATCAGCCTGCGGCGCGCTGCTCCAGCACCTCGAAGGCGGGCAGCGTCTTGCCTTCCAGGAATTCCAGGAAGGCGCCGCCGCCGGTGGAGATGTAGCCGATGCGGTCCGCAATGCCGTACTTGGCGATGGCGGCCAGCGTGTCGCCGCCGCCGGCGATCGAGAACGCCTTCGACGACGCGATGGCCTCGGCCAGCACCTTGGTGCCATTGCCGAACTGGTCGAACTCGAACACGCCGACCGGGCCGTTCCAGACCACGGTGCCGGCGGCCTTGAGCTGCTCGGCCAGCATGGCGGCCGTCTTCGGGCCGATGTCCAGGATCATGTCGTCGTCGGCCACGTCCTTGACGTCCTTGACCGTGGCGGCGGCCGTGGCGCTGAATTCCTTGGCGCAGACCACGTCCACCGGGATCGGCACCGACGCGCCGCGCGCGGCCATGATGTCGATGATGGCGCGGGCGTCGCCCACCAGGTCGGCCTCGGCCAGCGACTTGCCGATCTTCAGGCCGGCGGCCAGCATGAACGTGTTGGCAATGCCGCCGCCCACCACGAGGTTGTCCACCTTGTCGGCCAGCGCCTTGAGGATCGTCAGCTTGGTCGACACCTTGGAGCCGGCCACGATGGCCACCAGCGGGCGGGCCGGCTGGCCCAGCGCGCGGCCCAGCGCGTCGATCTCGGCGGCCAGCAGCGGGCCGGCGCAGGCCACCGGGGCGAACTTGGCGATGCCGTGGGTGGTGGCTTCGGCGCGGTGGGCGGTGCCGAAGGCGTCGTTCACGTAGACGTCGCACAGCCTGGCCATCTTCTGCGCCAGTTCGTCGCTGTTCTTCTTCTCGCCCTTGTTGACGCGGCAGTTTTCCAGCAGCACCACCTGGCCGGGCGCCACTTCCACGCCGTCGACCCAGTTCTGCACCAGCTTCACGGGCTTGCCCAGCAGCTCGGACAGGCGCGTGGCGATGGGCGCCAGCGAATCCTCGGGCTTGAACTCGCCCTCGGTCGGGCGGCCCAGGTGTGACGTCACCATCACAGCCGCGCCGGCGTCCAGGCAGGCCTGGATGGCCGGCACCGAGGCGCGGATCCGCGTGTCTTCGGTGATGTTGCCGGCGTCGTCTTGGGGCACGTTCAGATCGGCGCGGATGAACACACGCTTGCCGGAGAGGTTGCCTTGGGAAATGAGATCGGAAAGACGCAGGACAGAGGTCATGGCGGTAAGCGCGGGGACGTGGACGGCATACATCCGTCCACAGAAGTCGGGGAAGCCGGCATTTTACCTGATCGTGGTGGCCAATTTGCGGCCATCCGGGCCCTGGGCGCGGCGCGGCAGGCCCCGGCGGCGCAGACCCCCCTGAAGTAGGGCGTGTTTCGCGACCCAGCGCACGGTCGCTTCGGTTAATGTACGGTTAATGTACTAAACGTATGCATTGTCAGACACTCGAACCACTTTTGATAATTTTGGTACATGATGTCGGCAGCCGGCCACAGATCGGCGCCCAACCATTCCCCGGACGTGCGCGACGGACACGCGGGAAGGATTGAAGTAGCTAAATGCAAGGGGGTAGTCAGATGGAGCAGTCCGCCATCCACGGCGCCATCCGTGGATTGTATGAAGGCGTTCTCGATCCGGCCGCGTGGCACCAGAGCCTGCGCACGCTGACCGAGATCGCGGATAGCGCGCATGCGTCGATGATGGTGTGGGACACCGTGCGCGACCAGGTGACCGTCAACGAGGTGGTCAACCCGGTGGTCGAACTGTTCACCACCTACGAGAACGAATTCCAGGCCATCGACCCGGCCAAGGACTTCGCGCCCCGGCTGGTGCCGGGCGCCTGGTACATCGACGCGCGCGACCTGGGCCCGCAGGCCATGGCGCGCCACCCGTTCTATCGCGATTTCTTCAACCGCTTCGAGCTGCGGTCGTACGTGGCCTGCCTGGTGGAGCGCCAGCCGCACTACGAGGTCTATTTCTCGATGCAGCGCGCGCTGACGCAGGACACGTTCTCCGGCGAGGACACGCGCCGGCTGGACTGGATCATCCCGCACATGCGCAGCGCCGTGGCCATGCGCGACCGCACGCTGGCGCTGTCGACGATGGCGTCGCTGTCGGCGCGCCTGCTCGAACGGATGGACTTTGCCGTGGCCGTCTACACGCCCGACCGGCACCTGCTGCTGGCCAACATGGCCGGCGAACGCTGGGCGCGCCGGCTCGATCCGGCCGGCAAGACGGCCAGCTGGCAGCTTTCGCGCCCGTTTCCGGAAATGGTGCAGGCCGCCTGCGACCCGGCCAACCCGCTGGGCGCCCAGGCCGCCCGCGCCACCGACGCCAGCGGCAACGTGGCCGACGTGCTGGTGCTGCCGCTGCCCGCCACGCACGCCTTTGCCTCGGCCTGGCAACACCCCGCGGCGCTGGTGGTCGTGCACGAGGCCGGCGCCCCGTCGGTCCTGCTGGACACCGTGCTCCGCAACCTGTTCTCCCTGACCCCCGCCGAGACCCGCCTGGCATCGCGCCTGGCCACCGGCGAAGGTCTTCCCGATGCCGCCCGGCACATGCGCATCCGCCATGAAACCGCCCGCACCCAGCTCAAGTCGATCTTCCAGAAGACCGGCTGCACCAGCCAGGCGCAGTTCACCCACCTCCTGACCAGGCTCGCCACCACGCTTCACGGCGCCTAGCGGCCCGCCATTGGGCGGCCATTGTCAACACTGTCAGCGACGGACAGCGCCACGCGAGCGACAGCCGGCGTGCGTGCGCTCGTTTCATCACACAAAAAAGCTAGAAGAAAGGATTTCTGCATGACCGAAGGTGACATGCACGAGACCATCCGCGGTCTCTACCAGGGGGTACTCGATCCCCTGGCATGGCAACGCAGTCTCTACGCGCTGTGCAAGTGGAGCGGCAGCATCCAGGCGTCCCTGCTGGTGCTCGATACCCGGCACCAGACCGTCCACGTGCGCCATCTGGTCAATCGCGCGCCGGACAACCTGGCCATCCTGCCGCCGCCGTACCGCGTGCACGGCGGCATGCCGTTCGCCGGCGTGCTGCCGGTGGGCGGCTGGCAGATCGACCGGCGCGACCTGTCTGGCATGGAGACCGGCCACGCGCCGCTGCGCGGCCAGGCGCTCGACGACGTCGCGCTGACGTCGGTCATGGCCTGCCTGGTCGACCGCCGGCCCACGCACGAGATCTACCTGGCGCTGCAGCGGCCGGCCGGCGAGGAAGGCTATGCGGAAGCCGACGCCCGCGCGCTGGACTGGGCCATCCCGCACCTGCGGGAGGCGCTGGCGCTGCGCGACCGCACCCACGCCGCGGCCCAGCAGGGCCATGTGTCGGCCGACCTGCTCAACCGGCTGCCGTTCGGCGTGCTGGTGTTCGCCGAATCGGGCCGGCTGCTGCTGTCCAACGCGGCGGGGCTGCCCTGGGCGCGGCGGCTGCTGCCGGGCGAGAGCTCGGAGGTGCCCGGCGCGGCTGACGGCCCGGACCATGGGAATATCGGCGGGAATGCCGGCGGGCATGGCAACGGAAATGGCAACGGCCACGCCTGGCGGCTGTCGCGCTCGTTTGCCGATGTGATGCGCGCGCTATGCGACCCCGGCTCGCTGCAGCCGGCGCAGGCCATCCAGGCCACCGGCGCCGACGGCCGCGGCGCGCAGATCGTGGCCGTGGCGCTGTCGCCGTCGCTCTCGCTGCCGTCGCAATGGGAGGGCCAGCCGGTACTGGTGGCCATCCACGAAAGCCAGGGGCCGCCCCGCGCGGTGCCGGCCGTGCTGCGCGACCTCTATGGCTTGACGCCGGCCGAGAACCGGCTGGCGATGCTGCTGACCACCGGCATCGGCCTGCCCGACGCCTGCCTGCAGCTCGGCATCAAGCGCGAGACCGGACGCTCGCAGCTGAAGGCCATCTTCACCAAGACCAGCACCAGCACGCAGGCGCAGCTGGCGCACCTGCTCACGCGGCTGGCCAGCATCCTGGCCGAGCCGGGCGGCCGCACGCGCGACGCGGCCTAGCCCAGCAGCCGCAGCGCGGTGTAGACGGCCATGCCCACCACGATCATGCCGACCATGCGCTTCGTGAACACGTAGCACAGCGTGGCGGCGATGCCGGCCATGAGCTTGTCGTTGCCCGGCGCGATCGTGAAATGCCCCTCGAAGGTCAGCAGGTCCGGCAGGATGATGGCCGCCAGCGCGGCGGCCGGTGCGTAGCGCAGCGCGCGCTGGATGCGGTCCGGCACCGTCACGCGCTCGCCGGCCATCAGGAACAGCGCGCGGGACAGCACCGTCACCACGGTCATGCCGACGATGGCCACCCAGGTCTCCACATGGCTCATGCCTGGTCTCCGGTCGGCTGCTCGCGCCGGCGCGCGCGGATGCCGCGCAGCGTGGTCCGCGCGGCCATCTCGTCGCTGGCCATGCCGGCGGCAATCGCGGCCACCACGGCCAGCACCAGCGCCAGCCGGTACGGCAGGTCGAAGCAGAGCAGCGCCACCACCGCCGACACCACCACCGCCATCAGCGTCGAGCGCGAGTTGATCGTGGCGATCATCACCGGGATCAGCGCCAGCGTGCCGGCCAGCGCCAGGCCCCAGCTATCGGGGAACAGGCTGGCCAGCAGGATGCCGATGATCGACGACACCTGCCACGTGGCGCAGTTGATCAGCGCCATGCCCCAGAAATAGCCTTCCTTGCCCGGCACGTGGCCCGGCTCGGTATAGCGCTGCATGAAATAGACGAAGTGCAGGTCGCCGTTGAAGAAGCCCAGCAGCGTGCGGCGCCATCCCGGCAGGTAGTTGAAATGCGGCTGCAGCGCGGCGCTGAAGATCACGAAGCGCAGGTTCACCACGGCGGCCGTCAGCCAGACCGTCCAGATCGGCATGCCGGCCGCGAACAGCGGCAGCACCGCCAGCTGCGCGGAGCCGGCATAGACCAGCAGCGACATGCCGATGGCCTCCGGCACGGTCAGCGCCGACTTGCTCATGGCCACCCCAGTGACCAGGCCCCACGAGAACACGGCGGGCAGGGAAGGCGCGAAGAACCGCGCGCCCGCGAGAAAGGCAGTGCGCTCCACCTCGGCAAACCGATGCCAAAGGCGCAACCACACCGGGGACGACGTTCGGGGTGTCATGGCGAGATGAGAAGAGAGGCGCGGCAGGCCGTCTGGCGCGGCATTGCCGTCAGGAAAGACCATCGGCCACGCACGCGCGTGGCCGATGGCGGAGCAGCCATTATAGGCCCGCGACCGCCGCTGGTAAGCAGCAGCTTAATAGTGTCCGGGCAACTGTTGTATCGAGGTCAAACGGCCGCGGCCCGCCCCTCGCCGGACGGGTCCCGGCGGCCATTCAAGCCAGCTTGCCGGCCGGCGCGCCCGACGCCACGGCCGGCTGCCGGGCCGCCTCGGGGTCGTGGTCGTCGCCGCCGCCGGCCTGGTTCAGGTCGATGCCCGACGTCTCCGGCAGCAGCGCGGCCGACACCATCACCAGCGCGTAGCCCACCCCGGCCACCATGGCGATGGCCAGCGCCAGCGACGTGCGCCCGCTGTTGAGCCAGCCCACGGCCAGCGGGAAGAACGATCCAATCACGCGGCCCAGGTTGTACGACACGCCGTAGCCGGTGGCGCGCACGCTGCTCGGGTACGACTCCGAGATCGTCGCCCCGATGCCCGAGAACACGCCCTGCATCAGCACCCCGAGCGGAAAGCCCAGGAACAGCATCGACGTGTTCGAGACCGGGATCACCATGTAGATCATCGCCATCACGAACGCGCCGGCCGCGAACGCGATGTAGGTCAGCCGCCGGCCCCAGCGGTCCGTGGCATAGGCACCGGCCACGTAGCCGACCAGCGACCCCAGGATCGTCACGGCCAGGTAGGAACTGGTGCCGAACACCGACAGCCCGCGCTCGGTCTTCAGGAACGTGGGCAGCCACGTGGCGATGGCGTAGTAGGCGCCCAGCATCCCGCCCGACAGCAGGCTGCACAGCACGGTCTTGCGCAGCAGCGGCTTGCGGAACACGCGCGCCAGGTCGGCGCCCGGCGACACCGCGCCGCGCTCGGCCCGGCTCTTCAGGAACACCTCGGGCTCCTGGAGGTTGCGGCGCAGGTAGACCACCACCAGCGCCGGCAGGATGCCCAGGAAGAAGCACACGCGCCACGCCACTTCCGGCTCGAACAGGCTGAACGTGATGGCATACGCGATGGCCGCCCCGCCCCAGCCGAACGAATAGCTGCTGGCCGTGAAGCCCGAATACTTGCCGCGGTGTGCCGGGTTGCGGATCAGTTCGGTCACCAGCACCATGCACAGCGACGATTCGCCACCAAAGCCCAGCCCCTGCAGCATCCGGAACACCATCAGTTGTTCCGGCGAATTGGCGATGCCGCACAGGAAGCACGAGACCGCGAAGACCAGGATGGTCCAGCGCAGCACCCGCACCCGCCCGAAGCGGTCGGCCAGCAGCCCGGCGCCCACCGCGCCCACCAGCGACGACACCAGCGTCCACGTCACGATGGCGCCCGCCATCGACTTGCTCATGCCCCACTGCGCCAGCAGCGTGGAGATCAGGAACGAATAGATCATGAAGTCGAACACGTCGACCGCATGCCCCAGGAACGCCCCGTAGAACCCCTTGCGCTCCGCGCGCGACAACTCCCTGAACCAGTCCAGCATGATCGCCCTCCCCTTTTGTAGCGATGATCGTCAGATGCGCGGCGCGCGGAACGCGAAGCCCGCGTCCTCCAGCAACCGCGCAAACCGCAGCGCCGTGAGGTCGTGGTAGCGGCCCGCCACCACCTGCACGCCCACGGGCAGCCCGTCGCTGGCTGGCCCGATCGGCGCCACCGTCGACGGCAGCCCGCACAGGCCCGAATGGCCCGCCCAGAACAGTTGCGACGTCAGCGGCCACGGCCGGCCGTTGACCGTGATCGACCGCTGCCACGGCTCGCCCTGCTCGTCGAGCGGAAAGGCGGTGGTGGACGCCGCCGGACACAGCAGCACGTCGTAGTCGCCGAAGAAGCGGTGCCAGGCGCGGGCAAACTGCTCGCGCGCGGGCTGCAGCCGCAGCCAGTGGCGGTGGCTCAGTGCGGCGCCGGTGAACTGCAGCGTGGCGTAGTCGGCATCGTCGCCGTCGGGCTGCCCGGCACGCGCCAGGGCGTCGGCAAACGCGGCGTCGTCCATGTAGAGCGAGGTCGTGGCGCGCAGCAGCAGCACGTAGACGCGCCACAGCTCGGCCGGATCGAAATCGGGCCGCACGTGCCACGCCACTTGCGCGCCTGCCGCCTCCAGCCAGTGGCCCAGCCGTTCGATGGCGCCGCTGACGGCGGCGTCGGCCTCGGCCAGCGGGTGGGTCGGCAGCACGGCCACGCGAAAGCCGTCGAGCCGGGCGATGTCGCACGGCGGCAGGTCGAGCCGCCACGCGGCGCCCTCGGCGGCGTCGGGTCCGGCGATGGCCCGCAGCACCAGTTCCAGGTCACGCGCGCTGCGCGCCACCGGGCCGGCCACGTTGATGTCCTGCGCGGCAAACCCGGCCTGGGCATTGCCATGACCGCGCAACGGCACGATGCCGTGGCTGCTCTTGTGCGAGAACACGCCGCAGTAGTGGGCCGGGTTGCGCAGCGACGAGCCGATATCGGACCCGATATCGAAATAGCTCATGCCGGCGCAGACCGCCGCCGCGCTGCCGCCCGACGACCCGCCCGGCGTACGCGACAGGTCGTGCGGATTGCGCGTGGTGCCGTAGACGGCGTTGTAGGTCTGCCAGTCGCGCAGGCCCAGCGGCACGTTGGTCTTGCCAAGCAGCACCGCGCCATGCGCGCGCAGGCGCTCGACGACCACGGCATCGGCGGCGGCGCGATGAGTGGCCCGCGCCGGCGCACCGCAGGTGGTCGGCCAGCCGGCCACGTCGAACGATTCCTTGACCGAGAACGGCACGCCATCGAGCGGCCCGCGCGTCCGCCCGGCCTGCCGCCGCGCATCGCTGCCCGCCGCCGCCTCGCGCGCCGCCTCGAAATCGGCCAGCACCATCGCATTGACCGCCGCATGCCGCGCCTGCCAGGCCGCGTGACAGGCATCCACCAGCGCAACCGCCGTGGTCTCGCCGCGCGCCAGTTGCGCGGCGGCGACATGGGCAGGCAGCCAGCAGGCATCGGACGGATTGGCGGCAGTGGGGGGCGGCAGGGTCACGGGGGCTCCGTTTTGGGCTTGGGCCAGGTCGGCTGGCTTGCGGGGGTTCGGTATACTATATTCAGGTTTCAGAGAATCACAAGGCAGTATTTATGCCAGGGTGGTGTGCGCTGCGGCAGCCCGGCCAGCGGGTGGGTGCTCCCCGCTCCCGCCCAGCGGGACAGGGGTGTGGGGGTGAGGGCCGGCGTTTGCGACTGCCATCCACGCCCGTTCCCAAGCACCACAATGACGCTGAAGTTGTATACCGTTTGGTGCACCGCGATCAGATTTGGCGCGGCCGGCCCTCTCCCCCAACCCCTCTCCCGCAGGCGGGAGAGGGGAGCAAACCGGCGGACTTCGGAGTCTTGCGGGAGCAAGCCGGCGGGAGATTTGGGGGAGTCGAACGCTTGCGAATCACCACAGACCAGTCCCCTCTCCCGCCTGCGGCAAAGGGAGCAAGCCGGCGGGAAATTCGGGACTGCCGGGAGCTTGCGAATCACCACAAGCCAGTCCCCTCTCCCGCCTGCGGGAGAGGGTTAGGGAGAGGGCCGGGCGGTTCCAACCACGACTTGTCCCGCATCCCACCGCCTGCCCCCAAACCCCTACCGCCGCAGCAACCCCACCAGTTCATCCACATCCAGCAGCGCGGCCTCGCGGCCGGTGGCTTCGTCGGCGGTGGCGTCCAGCACGCCCTCGGCCAGCGCGCGTTTCCCTTGATGCAGGTCGACGATGCGCTCCTCGATGGTGCCGGCCGTGATCAGGCGGTAGACGGTGACCGGCCGTTGCTGGCCGATGCGGTGGGCGCGGCCCATGGCCTGGTCTTCGGCGGCGGGGTTCCACCAGGGGTCGGCGATGACCACGTAGTCGGCGGCCGTCAGGTTCAGGCCGAAGCCGCCGGCCTTCAGGCTGATCAGAAAGACGTCGCCCTCACCCGCCTGGAATGCCGCCACGCGGCGCGTGCGTTCGGCGGCGGGCGTGGCGCCGTCCAGGTACTGGCAGGCCAGCCCGGCCTCGTCCAGCGGCTGGCGCAGCAACTGCAGGAAGTCGACGAACTGGCTGAAGACCAGCGTGCGATGGCCGTTGGCGGCCAGCGTGGCGGCCAGTTCGGCAAAGGCGCGGACCTTGGCGCCGGGGTGCCCGGTTTCCGGCGTCGCCAGCCGGGGATCGCAGGCGGCGCGGCGCATCCGCATCAGTTGTGCCAGCACGTGGATGCGGGCGTCGGGCTCGGGCGGCGTGGCGCGCGCCCTGGCCGGCTTGCGCGGCCGCAGCAGTGCGCGTTCGGCCTCGGACAGCGCCTGGCGGCGCAGCGCCTCGTAATGGGCCGCCTCGGCCGGCTCGGGCGTGACGCGGATGACCAGTTCCGTGCGCGGCGGCAGTTCGTCCAGCACCTGCGCCTTGGTCCGCCGCAGCACGAATGGCGCGATCATCCGGCGCAGCCGCGTGCGGGGCTCGCGGGCGCCGTTGCGTTCGATGGGGTTGGCGAAATGCTCGTTGAAGCGGGCCAGCGACCCGAGCAGCCCCGGGTTGCAGAACCGCATCACGGCCCACAGTTCCGCCAGGCGGTTTTCCACGGGCGTGCCGGACAGCGCCACGCGGCAGTCGGCCGGCAGCGCGAACATCGCCTGCGCGCGCCGCGACGACGGGTTCTTGAACGACTGCGCCTCGTCGGCCACCACGGTGTGCCAGCCCCGCGCGCAGAAATCGCGGCGCGCCTGTTGCAGCAGGTTGTACGACACGATGACCAGATCCCCGGCGCCAGCCGCGCCGACGATGGCCGTGCGGTCGCCCTCGGCGTAGACATGGACGGTCAGCGTGGGCGCGAACCGGCGCGCCTCGGCCGCCCAGTTGCCGCAGACCGACGTCGGCGCCACCACCAGCGCGGGCCCGCCGGGCGCGCGCGCCACCAGCAGCGCCAGCGACTGCAGCGTCTTGCCCAGCCCCATGTCGTCGGCCAGGCAGGCGCCGAAGCCGGCCTCGGCCAGCGACATCATCCAGCGATAGCCTTCCAGCTGGTACGGCCGCAGCTCGGCCGCCAGCGCGGGCGGCGCCGGGGCGTCGTGCGCGCGCGCCGCGTGCAGCCGCTTCACCCGCGTGCGGAAGTGCGCGTCGGGATCGACGCCGGCGCCGGCCAGCACGTCGTCGAGCCACGGCGTGGCCACCAGCGGCACGCGGATGCCGTCGCGCACGCCATCGCCCACGGCGGCCAGGTCGCGCAGCCGGTCGCGCAACTGGGCCGTCAGCGCCACGTACACGCCGTGGTCCATCGGAATAAACCGGCCCGCGTGGCCGTGCGCCCACGCCACGAGCTTTTCCAGCGACAGCACCAGCCCCTCGGCCACGTGCAGTTCGCCGACCAGCTTGAACCATTCGCTGCCCGATTCCACGCTGACCGCCAGTTGCGGCAGGTCGGCCGGCAGCACGCGCAGTTCGCGGCCGCGCGGCCATTCCAGATCGATCACGCCCAGCAGGCCGGGCAGCGTTTCGATGGCCGTCAGCGCGTCCTCGGGATCGTCGAGCGTCCAGGCCAGCTCGCCGCTGGCCGGCGCCAGCTGCACCAGCCGGGGCAGCGCGTCGAACACCTCGGCCACGTGCGCGAGTTCGGCGTCGATCTGGCGATCGGTGACCAGCGTCTCGCCGCCCAGCGTCGCCATCAGCTTCGCCCGGCCGTGGCCCGGCGCCAGGCGCGGCCCGAGCGGCCCCAGCGGCGTGACCACCAGCCGCAGGCTGATGCCCCGCCCCACCGGGGCCACCTCGGCGCGCAGCCGCGATTCGGGATCGCGCTCGCGGGCCTCGCCCGCGCTGTCGGCATGGATCTGGAAGTGCCCGGCCAGCGCCCGCAGCGTGCTGTCGAGCCGGGCCTGCGCGGTGGCGGGCACGGCCAGCCCGCCGGCCATCAGCTTGGCGGCCTCGGCCTGGGCGGCGGTGAAGCGGTACACGCGCAGCCGGCGGGCGCCGTCCTGCAGCACGGTGATGTGGCGCAGCGCCTCGGCCTCCTGCCGGGCAGCGGCGGGCAGGAAATCCTCCATCGACTTCGCGGCGCGCAGCGGCGGCACGATGCGCAGCAGGTAGCGGTCGCCCTCGCGCACGGCTTCCAGCGCGGGCGTCGCTTCGAGCACTTCCATCGGAATCGTCGGCGCGTGGGCCAGCACCACGGCCGGGTGGCCGACCAGCGCCAGCGCCGCGGCGGCGCGGTCCAGCACGTGGCGGCGGTTGCGCGAGGCATCGCGCCGGATGGCCCGGGCCAAGCGGGCATCCCACGGCGGCAGGGCGTCATCGGCGGCCACGCGCGCCAGCGGCACGGGGCGCGGCCGGCTCCAGCCGCGCGCGCTCCACGCCTGCTCCATCGGCTCGATGGCGTCCACCTCGCCGTCGGCGCCCAGCGTCAGCGCCCAGACCAGCCGGCGCGCGGCGCCTGGCTCCGGGGCGGGCGCGCCGCCGGCCAGCGCCTCCAGCGCCCCCAGCGCGTCGCGCCAGCGGTCGTCGCCGTCCGGCACGTCGGAGTCGGGGGGGCTGGGCGGGGAACGGGACACGAACGGCGCGGATGGTCGGGACAGGGAACGTGCGATTGTAGAACGGCGCGCACGCCACCCCGCGTTGGCACACAAGGCCCCCCGGCTTACAATGGCGCCTTTACGACTTTTGTTGGTGACGGGGAGACGACCATGTCGATGGCAGATCGCGACGGCAAGATCTGGATGGACGGCAAGCTGATTGAATGGCGCGACGCCAAGATTCATGTGCTGACGCACACCCTGCACTACGGCATGGGCGTATTCGAGGGCGTGCGCGCCTACAAGACCCCGGACGGCACCGCGATTTTCCGCCTGAAGGAGCACACGCGCCGCCTGTTCAATTCGGCCAAGATCTTCCAGATGGCGATGCCGTTCGACGAGGCCACGCTCGAAGCCGCCCAGCGCGAGGTGGTGCGCGCCAACAACCTGGAGTCGTGCTACATCCGCCCGCTGGTCTGGATCGGCTCGGAAAAGCTGGGCGTCTCGGCCAAGGGCAACACGATCCACGTGGCCATTGCCGCCTGGCCCTGGGGCGCCTACCTGGGCGAGGAAGGGCTGGAGCGCGGCATCCGCGTCAAGACATCGTCGTTCACGCGCCACCACGTCAACGTGTCGCTGGTGCGCGCCAAGGCCAGCGGCTACTACATCAACTCGATCCTGGCCAACCAGGAAGCCACCAGCCTGGGCTACGACGAGGCGCTGCTGCTGGACACCGACGGCTACGTGAGCGAAGGCTCCGGCGAGAACGTGTTCATCGTGCGCAACGGCGTGATCTACACGCCGGACCTGGCCTCGTGCCTGGACGGCATCACGCGCGACGCCACGCTGACGATTGCCCGCGACCTGGGCATCGAGGTGCGCGAGAAGCGCATCACGCGCGACGAGATGTACTGCGCCGACGAGGCGTTCTTCACCGGCACCGCCGCCGAGGTGACGCCGATCCGCGAACTGGACGACCGCGTCATCGGCGAAGGCCGCCGCGGCCCGGTGACCAAGCGCGTCCAGGACGCGTTCTTCGCGGCCGTGGGCGGCACCGACGAGAAGTACAAGAAGTGGCTGACGCTGGTCTGATCCGGCGCCATCCATCCCGAATTCCCCGCAAGACAACCGTAACACCATGACGCAAACCGCAACCGTCGTCGAGATCGGCGCCGAAGACATTCCGCTGCACTGCCCCACCGGCAACACGCCGGCCTGGAACTACCATCCCCGCGTCTTCCTGGACGTGGTGGATACCGGCGAGGTCAAGTGCCCGTACTGCGGCACCGTGTACAAGCTCAAGCCGGGCACCGTGCTCAAGGGCCACCACTGACCGCGGCGCCGCGACGCCAATGCTTCCCCACGCCCCGGGCCGCGCACGCGCCCCGGGGCGTTGACATGCCCGGGCACCCCGCACAAGAAAAGGGCCGCGTACCACCCACTCCATGAGAAAAGCCCTCGTTATCGCCCCCAACTGGATCGGCGACGCCCTGATGGCGCAGCCGCTGTTCGCCCTGCTCAAGGCGCGCCACCCGCGCCTGGTCATCGACGCCCTGGCACCCAAATGGGTGGCGCCGGTGCTGGCCCGCATGCCCGAGATCGGCAAGGTATTCCCCAGCGACCTCGCGCACGGCAAGCTCCAGCTGAGCGCGCGGCTGATGTTCGCGCAGCAGCTCAAGCACGAAGGCTACGACGTGGCCTACGTGCTGCCGAATTCGCTGAAGTCGTCGCTGATCCCGTTCCTGGCCGGCATTCCGCTGCGCATCGGCTACCGGGGCGAGGCGCGCTTCGGCATGCTGAACATCCGCCACAAGAACCCGCCGCGCGACCGGCGCCCGCCGATGGTGGAACACTACGCCCGGCTGGCGCTGAAGCCCGGCGCCCGGCTGCCCGAGTCGATTCCCGATCCGCAGCTCAAGGTCGATCCGGCGCGCATGGCCGCCACGGCCGGGCGCTTCGGCATTGCCCCCGGCACGCGCGTGATCGCGTTCTGCCCCGGCGCCGAGTTCGGCCCGGCCAAGCGCTGGCCGGCCGCGCACTTTGCCGCGCTGGCGCAGATGCTGCGCCGGTCGTACCCGTACGCGCAGATCGTCACGCTGGGGTCGGCCAAGGATGCCGAGATTGCCGAGGCCATCGTCCAGGGCGCGCCGTTCGTGCGCAACCTGTGCGGCCAGACGTCGCTGGACGACGCGGTGGACCTGCTGGCGCTGTCCGAGGCCGCCGTCTGCAACGACTCGGGCCTGATGCACGTGACCGCCGCGCTGAACCGGCCGCAGGTGGCCGTCTACGGGTCGAGCGACCCCCGCCATACGCCCCCGCTGTCACAGGCAGCGAGTATCATGTGGCTTCAACTCGAGTGCAGCCCCTGCTTCAAGCGCGAGTGCCCGCTTGGCCACCTGCGCTGCCTGAAGGAAATCGAGCCCGAAATGGTGTTCGTCGAGTTGCGCAAGCTCCTGCACCGTCCCTGATCCAACCAACATGCCCCGTTTCGCCCGCCTGTTCGATTCCGCCGAAGACATCGTCGATGCCTTCCGTGAAGCCATGAAATTGCGCGACGCCGATGGCGCGCTGCGGCTCTGGCTGGACGAAGACTCGATCACGTGCATCATGCCCGACGGCCAGCGGCTGATCGGCCATGACAGCCTGCGCCAGGCGTTTGCCCAGCTGCTGGAAGAGCAGCCGGTGCTGATCGACGCCATCGAGACCAGCAGCCATGCGTCGCTGGGCGTGTCGATCTTCGACGTCACCGAGGCGCTGCGCTTTGGCGAAGGCCGCGTGGAAGCCGACCTGTTCGTGCACACCACGTACGTGCTGATGCAGAACCACGAGGGCTGGCGCCTGGCCCACATCCACTGCAGCCCGGCCAACGCGGTGCAGGTGGCCGCCGTGGCCGCCGCGCCGGGACAGGCCCTGCACTGACGCCCATGCGGGCCATGCCGTTCGGCGATACGTTCCACACGCCCTGGTGGCTGCGCGGCGGCCACGCGCAGACCATCCTGCCGGCCCGCTTTACCCGCTACCGCCGCATCGGCTTCCGGCGCGAACGCTGGAACACGCCCGACGGCGACTTCATCGACCTTGACTGGACCACCCACCCCGCCGCGCCGGACGCGCCGCTGGTGGTGATGTTCCACGGCCTGGAGGGCGATTCCAACAGCCACTACGCCCAGACGCTGATGACCGCGCTGCGCGAGCGCGGCTGGCAGGGCGTGATCCCGCACTTCCGCGGCTGCTCGGGCGAGCTGAACCAGGCGCCGCGCTTCTACCATTCGGGCGATTCGGCCGAGATCCGCTGGGTGCTGCACCGGCTGCGGGACCAGTTGCGCGGCCAACCGCGCAGCGGGCCCGACCGGCCGATGCTGGCCGTCGGCATCTCGCTGGGCGGCAACGCGCTGCTGCGCTTTCTGGGCGAGGACGGCCGTGATGCCGGCTTCCTGCGCGCGGCGGCGGCCATCTCGGCCCCACTGGACCTGGCAGCGGGCGGCGCGGCGCTGTCCAGCGGCTTCAACATGCTCTACACGCGGATGTTCCTGCAGACGCTCAAGCGCAAGTCGCTGGCCAAGCTGGACCAGTTCCCGGGCCTGTTCGACCGCGACGCGATGCTGCGCAGCCGCGACCTGTACGCGTTCGACAACATCGTCACCGCGCCGCTGCACGGCTTCAAGGACACCGACGACTACTGGGCGCGCGCGGCCAGCAAGCCTATCCTGGGCGAGATCCGCATTCCGACGCTGGTGCTGAACGCCCGCAACGACCCGTTCCTGCCGGGCCGGCACCTGCCCGGGCCGGCCGACGTCAGCGCCGACGTGCTGCTGGAGCAGCCCGAACACGGCGGCCACGTGGGCTTCATGACACCGCGCGGCGGCCTGCTGGGCCAGTTGCCGCTGCTGCCGCTGGCCGGGCACATCGACTGGCTGCCGGGGCGCATCCTGGGCTTCTTCGACAGCGTCGGCATACAGGGGGAGACATCATGGACGAGGTAGTCAAGCAGGCCATGGCCCGCTGGCCCAACGTGCCGAACTGCTTCGGCTGGCTGGCGCTGGACCGGCGCGGCCAATGGCGCATGCGCAACGAGTTCGCGCAGCAGCACGGGCTGTCGGGCGACCCGATCCGCCACGCGGCGCTGATCGGCTTCATCGAGCGCAACTACACGCGCGACACCCACGGCGCGTGGTACTTCCAGAACGGACCGCAGCGCGTGTTCGTGTCGCTGGCCTACACGCCGTGGGTGGCGCGGCTGCACAACGGCGCGCTGGCCACATCGACGGGACAGGCGTTCACGCCGTCGTCATGCTTCGTCGACGAGCACGGCAACGTGGTGCTGGGCGGCACCGTGGACGGCGTGCCGGGCGAACAGGCCGCCGTGCTGCACGACCACGACCTCGACGCCTTCAGCTCCACCAGCGACTGGCACGGCGAAGCCTGCGGCGCCACGCTGGGCGTCTTCCACCACGACGGCCGCGACATCGACATCGACCCCATCGTCGAGGCCGAGGTGCCGAAGCGGTTCGGGTTCGTCAGGGAGCCGGTGGCGGGGTAGGTTGGTGGGCTGGGGGTGGACCGGTCGGCCATGTCTGACACGTTGTCCACTGCCGAGGGTCTGCTCCCCTCTCCCGCACGCGGGAGAGGGGTTGGGGGAGAGGGCGTTGAGGTTCAAATTGCGACGGATTGCAACTTGCACCGCCGGCCCTCACCCCCAGCCCCTCTCCCGCAAGCGGGAGAGGGGAGCAAAACATCAAAGGGAGAGGGAAGCAACCATCGCCGCCACCGCCGGCTAGTTCGGCATCCCCTTGCTGTCCTGGCGGTCTTCCTTGTACTGCAGTTGCAGCTGGTGCAGCCGCGCGTCGACCTCGGACAGCGTGTAGAAGTCGCCGTCGCCGGCCTTGCGGGCGATCTGGAGCTGTTCGATGGCGGCCTGGTACGAGCCGTCCATCGCGTATTTTTCGGCCAGTGCCTGATGCTGCTGCAGGCGCTTGCCCTGGGCAGCATAGGCGCGCGCCAGCATCTCCCACCATTCTGAACGGCCCGATTCCTCGCGCGTGCGCGAGCGCAGGAACGCCACGGCGTCGTCGAGCCGGTTGGCGGCCAGCAGCGTGTCCGCGTAGGTCACGGCGGCCGCGTGCGACAGCGGGAACGCCCTGAGCGTGGCCGATGCCTGCGTCAGCGCGTCCTGCGAGCGGCCCTCGCCGCGCGCCAGTTCCACCGCCATCACGTCCAGCATCGGCGTGCCCGACGTGGCGCCGGGAATCGTGCCGTAGAGGCGGCGGGCCTCGGCCAGCGCCTTGTCGGCGTCCGCAAAGCGGCCCAGCTTCTGGCTGGCGAACGCGATGCCGTAGTACACCGCCGGCAGCCGCATGGCCGGCGCGCCGGGCACCTGGGCGCGGAAGTTGGCCAGCAGGTTGCGCAGGTCGTTGGGCGTGGGCGATTGCAGCACCGCGGCCCGCACGCGGGCAAATTCGTAGTCGGGCGTGTTGCCGACCTTGCGCGCCGACACATGGCGCACGCGGTCCTGCATGTCGGCGATCCGCTCGGACGTCAGCGGGTGGGTGCGCACGTAGGCCGGCACCGAGTTGTCCGAGATCCCCATAACGCGCTGCAGCCGCTGGAAGAAATCGGGCATGCCCTGCGGGTCGAAGCCGGCGGCCGTCATGATCTGGAAGCCCACGCGGTCCGCCTCGCGCTCGGCGCCGCGCGAGAACGACAACTGGTTGGCAACGGCCGCGCCCTGCCCGCCCAGTGCCAGCGCCGCCGCGGCATCGCCGCTCTTGGTGGCGGCCAGGCCCGCCAGCACCATCGACGCCAGCGCGATCCACATCGACTGGTCCTGGCTCGTGATGCCGCGCGCGATGTGCCGCTGCATCACGTGGCCGATTTCGTGGCCCAGCACCGAGGCCAGTTCCGACTCGGTATCGGACTGCACCAGCAGCCCCGTGTGCACGCCGATATAGCCGCCCGGCATGGCGAACGCGTTGATCGACCGGTCGCGCACGCCGAACATCTCGAAACCCGTGGCGAAGGTGCCCGAACCGTTCGACCCGGCCACGTTCAGCCGCCGCGCGGCCTGCACCAGCCGGTAGCCGAGCGCGTTCAGGTAATCGTTGAGCAGGGGGTCCGACACGTAGTCGGGGTCGCGCCGGATGCTGCGCATGATGCGGTCGCCGAGCCGCTTTTCCATGTCCGGCGACAGCGACGCCGTGGACGGATCGCCCAGGTCCGGCAACTGCAGCCCGGCGCTTTCCACCACGGTATTGCCGCTGCGCAGGCCGAATTCCGATTTCTGGCCGGCCCGCACGCTGCGGTTGAGGTTGTCGTAGACCTGGTCGCTGACGCCGCCATCGACCTGGCCATTCAGCGCGTTGTTCAGCTTGGGCGCCGGCAGCGGCGCGCCACCCTGCGCCGGCGACACCCCGGCGGCAGCCAGCCGCGCATTGGCGGCCGCTGCCGCGCCGGGCCGGGCCGGCTGCGGCGCCGACGCCGCGCCCTGCGGCCAGGCCGGCGCCGACATCGTCAGCACGAGCGCAGCCGCCAGCGCGCGCGTCGGATGTGACGCACGCATGGCTGGCATGGCGGGAGAGACGGCGCGGGCGCTCGACCGGTCGGGCAGGCGGCGAGGCCATGAAATCTTTGGCATGTTGCTATGATAGCGGCCTCCGGGTGGCGTTCCCATCGGGCAAGTCCCGGCGTGGCCCACGGCACCCGGCCGGCGTTTTCGGCCCCTGTTTCGACTCCTTTTCCGATCCGATCTCGGCCCCCTTTTTCCTGCTTGCGTCCTACGCGCCTCGCCCATGAGTCAGCTTACCCATTTCGACACCGCCGGCCAGGCCCACATGGTCGACGTCGGCAACAAGGCCAACACCCACCGCGTGGCCGTGGCCACCGGCACCATCACGATGCTGCCGGACACCTTCGCGCTGGTCCGCGACGGCACGGCCAAGAAGGGCGACGTCCTGGGCATCGCCCGCGTGGCCGCCATCATGGCCACCAAGCGCACCGCCGACCTGATCCCGCTCTGCCACCCCATCGGCCTGACCCGCGTGGCCGTCGACTTCGCGCTGGACGCACCCAGCGCCACCATCGCCTGCATCGTCCGCACCGAAACCCACGGCCAGACCGGCGTGGAAATGGAAGCGCTGACGGGCGTACAGGTGGCCCTGCTGACGATCTACGACATGTGCAAGGCGGTGGATCGGGGGATGGTGATCGGGAATGTGAAGCTGCTGGAGAAGCATGGGGGGAAGTCGGGGGATTGGGTGGCGGCATAGCATTTCCGCCAGATTCCTGGCGTCCATCGCGCCAGACATCCGCCCCACCCCACCCCCCGACACAACCTCGCAACAGCAGAAATTTCCCCAAGGTTTTTCGGCCGTTTCTGCATGCAAATTCGGACCCTTCGGTATCCGCACCGTCTGCCAGACTTCTAAGCTCTGGCCTGTCGTTCACTCTGCGAGATCCGATATGCCGAATGCCCTCGTTATCGATCCCCACGCCGCCATCCGCGAGGCCGTCCATGGCGCGCTGACGGCGCAGGCCGGGTTCCGGGAAGTCCGCCTGGCCCCTGGCGGGTCCACTGCCCTGCTGGCGCTGCGCGAGCGTGCCGCCGACCTTGTGGTCACGGACCTCCAGCTCGACGATGTGCCCGGCGACGCCGTGCTGGAGGAAGTGGTATCGAGCTGGCCGGAAACCCGCGTGCTGGTGGTTTCCGCGCAGCGGCGGGCGGCCGAGCGGGCGCTGCTGGCCGGCGCGCATGGATTCATCGACAAGAACAACGGGCTGGGCGGGCTGGTCGATGCGGTACGGGCGCTGATGGGTGGGTACGCCGCCTTTCCGCTGAAGGCGCTGCCCACGTTCCGGCGCGCGGCCACGAATCCGGCCGATCCGCGCACGCTGCTGAGCCGGCGCGAGCTGACGGTGCTGCGGTTCCTGGCGGCCGGGCACTCGAACAAGTCGGTGTCGATGGTGCTGAACATCAGCAACAAGACCGTCAGTTCGCACAAGGCCAGCATCATGGCCAAGCTGGGTCTCAGTTCGCTGATCGACCTGGCCGAGTTTGCGCGGATCCACCGGCTGGCGCCGCCCGAGGTAGTGCCGCCGCCGCTGCCGCGCGTGCGGGGCCACGGCGGGCTGGCGCCCTAGCGGCAGCAGGCCGGGGCGGGTGTGACGGCCTGCCGCCGGCCTTATCCGGCATAATCCAGCCACATCCGAGCCGCACCGGGCGCGGCACGGAACTGACTGGGCATTGCAAATGAAGGCGCCGCAGACGGAAACGTCAGACAACCCCCAAGACCCATCCCGGCAGGCCGACTGCCCGCTGCACTGGTTCGACGCCGACCGGGGCGCGTTCGAAGACCTTGAGCGGCGCATTGCCGACCATCCGGCCGAATTCTTCGCCAGCGCGGACTTCGATCCCGTGGGCGCCTGCGCCACGCGCGAGGCGCGGTTCGCGTCGGTGGACCTGCCCGAGGACCCCACCGCGCCGCAGGCGCATGCCGACCACCTGCTTCACGATGTCTTCCGCCACGTCATGCCCGTGGCGGCGCCGACGTTTGTCGGCCATATGACGTCGTCGCTGCCGTCGTTCATGCCGTCGCTGGCCAAGATCGTGGCGGCGCTGAACCAGAACGTGGTGAAGCTGGAGACGTCGGGCGCGCTCACGGGGCTGGAGCGGCAGGTCATCGGCATGATGCACAAGCTAGTCTTCGGGCAGGACGCCGGCTTTTACGGCCGATGGCTGCACGACCCCGAGCACTCGCTGGGCGCGTTCGGTGCGGGCGGCACCACGGCCAACCTGGCCGCGCTGTGGGCCAGCCGTAACCAGGTGCTGCGCGCGCGGGACGATTTTGCCGGCATCCATCGCGCGGGGCTGGCGGCGGCGCTGCGCCACTATGGTTATGACGGGCTGGCGATCGTGGTATCGGAGCGCGGCCATTATTCGCTGCGCAAGGCGGCCGACGTGCTCGGCATCGGCCGCGACAACCTTGTGCCGGTGGCGGTGGACGCCGACGGGCGCATGCGCGTCGATGCGCTGCGCGCCGCGCTGCGCGATCTTCAGCAACGCAATATCCGGCCGATGACCATCGTCGGCATCGCCGGGACGACCGAGACCGGCGCGGTGGACCCGCTCGACGCCATCGCCGATGTCGCGCAGGAGGCCGGCTGCCATTTCCACGTCGATGCCGCATGGGGAGGCGCCACGCTGCTGTCGGCGCGCGAGCGCTGGCGATTTGCCGGCATCGAGCGCGCCGATTCGGTCGTCATCGACGCGCACAAGCAGTTCTACGTGCCGATGGGCGCCGGGATGGTGCTGTTCCGCGACCCGGCGTGGACGCAGGAAATCGTGCAGCACGCCAACTACATCGTGCGGAAGG
Organism: Cupriavidus sp. SZY C1; assembly: GCF_032190535.1. Lineage (NCBI taxonomy): Bacteria > Pseudomonadati > Pseudomonadota > Betaproteobacteria > Burkholderiales > Burkholderiaceae > Cupriavidus > Cupriavidus sp. SZY C1. The sequence goes on along the minus strand of NZ_JAUANU010000007.1, from coordinate 276,982 downwards.
GTTCGGTTGACCTGGGGCGCCATACGCTCGAAGGGTCGCGCGGCGCGGCGGCGGTGATGCTCTATGCGAACCTGCACTTGCTCGGGCGCAAGGGGCTGGCCCGGCTGATCGACACCGGCATCGACAACGCCCGGTTCTTCGCGGACCTGATCGACCGGCAGCCGGACTTCGAGCTCGACAGCCGGCCGCAGCTCTGCATCCTGACCTACCGCTACGTGCCCGCGCCGGTGCGCGCCGCGCTGGCATCGGCAGCCACGCCGGCGGCGCAGCGCGAGCGCATCCAGGCGGCGCTGGACGCGTTGACCATCAGCATCCAGGAGATGCAGCGCGATGCGGGCCGGTCGTTCGTGTCGCGGACGCAGCTCACGTCATCGCAGTGGGACGGGCGGGCCATCGCGGTGTTCCGCGTGGTGCTGGCCAACCCGGACACCACGCACGCGATCCTGCAGGACATCCTGGACGAGCAACGCGCGCTGGCCGCGCGCAGCCCGATGCTGGCGCCGCTGATGGCCCTGCTCTGAGGACCGTTGCCCAGGGCCGCCCCGCCGTTGCGGCGGGGCCTCGCGCGGCCCAAGCCGGCGCCCCAAAGCAAAACGCCGCAGTCCCGTGAAGGACTGCGGCGTTTTCATATAGATGGTGGCGAATCAGGGACTCGAACCCCGGACCTGCGGATTATGATTCCGTCGCTCTAACCGACTGAGCTAATTCGCCAACGAAGACCGCAATTATACCTACGCTTTCCGGGCTGTCAACACCTTTGTGACAGCTTTCTGCAAGCTTCGGCGGTTGCCCAAAAAAATGGCAGACCATGGGGTCTGCCAGGAAGGAGCGGCTGGCCGGTAGGCCAGCCATCCTGAGCGCGGTTACCGGCGGCCAGCCGCCGGCGCATGCGTTGCCACGGCCGTTCAGTCGTTGGCGTAGATGTCGATGTCCTTGGTCTCGCGGATGAACAGCGCACCCAGCACGAAGGTCATCGCGGCGATCACGATCGGGTACCAGAGGCCGTAGTAGATGTTGCCGTTCTGGGCCACCAGCGCGAACGAGATGGTTGGCAGCAGGCCGCCGAACCAGCCGTTGCCGATGTGGTACGGCAGGGACATCGACGAGTAGCGGATGCGGGTCGGGAACATCTCGACCAGCATGGCCGCGATCGGGCCGTAGACCATCGTCACGTAGATCACCAGGATGACCAGGATCACCAGCACCATGATCGTGTTCATCTGTGCCGGGTCGGCCTTGGTCGGGTAGCCGTGCGACGTCATCTCGGCACCCACCGCCTTCTTGAAGTCGGCAATCTGCTTCTTGCTGGCGTCGTCGAAGGCGCCCTTGGCCACGTTGGCGTCGAAGGCCTTGATCTCCTTGTCGCCGATCTTGACCGAGGCCACCGTGCCGGCCGGCGCGTTCACCACCTCGTAGCTGGCCGATGCCTGGGCCAGCGTGCGCTTGACGATGTCGCACGAGCTGCGGAAGTCGATCTCGCGGGCAATCGGGCTGCCCTGGAACGAGCAGGTGGCCGGGTCGGCCGTGACCACGATCTGGGCCGACTGCTGGGCACGTTCGAGCGCCGGGTTGGCGTAGTGCGTCAGCGCCTTGAACAGCGGGAAGTAGGTCAGCACGGCCAGCGCGCAGCCCACCATGATGATCCACTTGCGGCCGATCTTGTCCGACAGCGAGCCGAAGAAGATGAAGAACGGCGTGCCGATCACCAGCGCGCCGGCGATCAGCAGGTTGGCCGTCTTGGCGTCCACCTTCAGCACCTGCGTGAGGAAGAACAGCGAGTAGAACTGGCCCGTGTACCAGACCACGGCCTGGCCGGCGGTCAGGCCCACCAGCGCCAGGATCACGATCTTCAGGTTGCGCCATTGGCCGAATGCCTCGGTCAGCGGCGCCTTCGACGTCTTGCCCTCGGCCTTCATCTTCTGGAACGCCGGCGACTCGCTCATCGACAGGCGGATGTACACCGACATGGCCAGCAGCAGGATCGACAGCAGGAACGGAATGCGCCAGCCCCACACGTCGAAGTTCGGGCCCGTGGCCTCGCGCACCAGCAGGATCACGATCAGCGACAGGAACAGGCCCATCGTGGCCGTGGTCTGGATCCACGCCGTGTAGGCGCCACGCTTGCCGTGCGGCGCGTGCTCGGCCACGTAGGTGGCCGCGCCGCCGTACTCGCCGCCCAGCGCCAGGCCCTGCAGCATGCGCAGCAGGATCAGGATGATCGGCGCGGCCCAGCCGATGGTTGCGTAGCCGGGCAGCAGGCCGACGATGAACGTCGACAGGCCCATGATCAGGATGGTGACCAGGAACGTGTACTTGCGCCCGATCATGTCACCGAGCCGGCCAAACACCAGCGCGCCGAACGGCCGCACGATGAAGCCCGCGGCGAACGCCAGCAGCGCGAAGATGAATGCCGAGGTCGGGTCCAGGCCCGCGAAGAACTGCTTGGCGATGACCGCCGCCAGCGAACCGTACAGGTAAAAGTCGTACCACTCGAACACCGTGCCGAGGGAAGAGGCCAGGATCACCTTCTTCTCTTCCTTCGTCATCGGCGCATTGTGGGCGGCCGGTACCGACCCCACGTTTTGCGCGTTTGCCATTTGTTGTCTCCTCCGTTTCCGTTCTTCCGTCGAAAATCTTCAAGGGTCCCTGTCCCCGGGGCCGCCGTGTGCACGGACCGGCCCATTACGGCAAGGTTGCAACGATTGTGGGAGGCGAAACTTACTGCGTTCTGACAGATCCACGCCGGCGCGGCCGGTTTCGGTCGGGGTATACGCTAGCCGGCGCAGGGCACGGGACGGCACCTGCCATGGTGCGCCGCAGCGCGCCCGGCCGGGATGGCGCATGGCGCAAGGGTTGCGCGGTTGTTGTGCCGCAGCAAACGGACGCGGCCGGCGGCGGCCGAGAGGAAACCCTTAGATGGTGCCCGGACCGGGCGGATGCGCCGGCCTGTCAGGTTCGGCGGCAGGCTGGGCGCCTGCACCGGCCAGCGCCTGTTCGGCCGCGTGGGCCTCGTCGTCGGCGCGGTTCATGCGCCAGGCATAGAGCGCGGCGATCGCGACATAGAGGATCAGCGAGCCCTGCGCGGCCATCCAGAACGAGAACGGCCACCCCAGGAAATCGAACCGCAGCTCGCGGGCGAACCAGCTTACGCCGAACGTCGCCAGGAACCACACGGCCAGCAGCCCGCCGATCCAGCGCACGTTGTGATACCAGGCGCGCCGCTCCTGCGGCGTCATGCGGTCACGCGGGGTGCGCTTCATGCGTCACCTTCCGCGGGCGTGCGTCGTAGCGTGATGCGAAAGCGCGCGCCGGCCATGCGCGGCGACGTCTGGTAGACGTTGTCGTCGATCGACACCTCGCCGCCATGCTGCTGCACGATCTCGCGCACGATGGCCAGCCCCAGCCCGCTGCCTTCCGTATTGGTGCCCAGCACGCGATAGAAGCGCTCCATCACCCGCTCGCGGTCGGCCGGCGCGATGCCGGGGCCGGTGTCCTCGACGTCCAGGTATGCGAACGGCTCGAACGCATCGGTCCCCACCCGCACCGTGGCATGGCCGCCGGCCGGCGTATAGCGGATGGCGTTGTCGACGAGGTTGTTCAGCATTTCGGTCAGCATCAGCCGGTTGCCGGTGATCAGCACGGGATGGTCGTCGGCTTCCAGCCCCAGGTCGATATGCCGCGCCCACGCCTGCGGCAGCCAGTCCTTGACCACGTCGCGCGCCAGCGCGCACAGGTCCAGCGGCACCATGCCGCCCGCGCCGGCCAGGTTCTCCATGCGCGCCAGCGACAGCAGCTGCGTCACCAGGTGCGCCGTGCGCTCCGAGCTGCCGGCGATCTGCGCCAGCGAGCGCCGCAACTCCTCCGGCGACTGCTCGCGCTGCGCCAGCTCGGCCTGCATGCGCAGCCCGGCCAGCGGCGTCTTCATCTGGTGCGCGGCGTCGGCAATGAAGCGCTTCTGCGTCTGCACCGACTGGTCGAGCTGCGCCAGCAGCCCGTTGAACGACGCCACCAGCGGCGTGATTTCCTGCGGCGCCGCGCGCTCGTCGATCGGACTCGTATCGCCGGGATTGCGGGCGCGGATGCGCTGCTGGATGGCCGTGAGCGGCGCCAGCCCGCGCGTCAGGCCGAACCAGACCAGCACCACGGCCAGCGGCAGGATCACGAACTGCGGCAGGATCACGCCCTTGATGATCTCGTTGGCCAGCCGCGCGCGCTTGTCCAGCGTCTCGGCCACCTGCACCAGCACCGGCTGGTTGCCGCCCACGTTCTTCAGGTCGACGTAGGTGTAGGCCACGCGCACGTCGTTGCCGGCCACGCGGTCGTCGCGCATCGACACCAGCCCGGCATGGCCCTGCTCTTCCTCGGACGGCAGCGGCAGGTCGTGGTCGCCGGCCACGTATTCGCCGCGCCGCCCCACCACCTGGTAATAGATATTGTCGGTCTCGTCGGCGCGCAGGATCTCGCGGGCCGACAGCGGCAGTTGCAGCGTCACGCGCCCGTTCACCTCGCGCACCTGCTGGGACAGCACGATGGCGCTGGCCTCCAGCGCGCGGTCGAACGGCCCGTTGGCGATGGATTTGGCCACCAGGTACGTGACCGCGATGCTCATCGGCCACAGCAGCAGCAGCGGCGCCAGCATCCAGTCCAGGATCTCGCCGAACAGCGAGCGCGGGGCGGGATGGGCGGAGGATTCTTCCAGGTGGGGCAGCGCGTCGGCCAGCGCCGTGTCCTCGGCCGCGGCATCGGCAAGCGTGGGCCGCGCGGTATCGGGACGGGCGGCGCCCGGCGTGGCGGGGCGTCGCCAGGGCAGGCGCAGCAGGCTCATCGGCGGGGCATGGCGTGCGGCACGGCGTCAGCCATGGGTGGCCATGGCCGGCTGGAACTTCTCCAGGCAGTAGCCCAGCCCGCGCACCGTGGCAATGCGGATGCCGCCCACCTCGATCTTCTTGCGCAGCCGGTGCACGTACACCTCGATCGCGTTGTTGCTGACTTCCTCGCCCCATTCGCACAGGTGGTCCACCAGTTGCTCCTTGGACACCAGCCGGCCGCTGCGCGTGAGCAGAATCTCAAGCAGGCCGATCTCGCGGGCGGAAAGGTCCAGCATCTGGTCGTTCAGGAAGGCGATGCGGCCCACCTGATCGAACGCCAGCGGGCCATGGCGCATCAGCGTGGCGCCGCCGCCCGCGCCGCGCCGCACCAGCGCCCGCACGCGGGCTTCCAGTTCGGACAGCGCGAATGGCTTGGCCATGTAGTCGTCGGCACCCAGGTCCAGCCCCTTGACGCGCTCGTCGACGCCGTCGGCCGCGGTCAGGATCAGCACGGGCAGCATCGCGCCGCGCGCGCGCAGCCGCTTGAGCACTTCCAGCCCGGGCATGCGCGGCAGGCCCAGGTCCAGGATCAGCAGGTCGAAGGTCTGCGTGGACAGCGCCGAATCGGCTTCCACGCCATTGGCGACGTGGTCGACGGCATAGCCCGACTGGCGCAGCGACCGTGTCAGGCCGTCTGCCAGCACGTCGTCATCTTCGGCGATCAGAATCCGCATGGTTGTCTCCACCCTTGTCCAGCTTTTTTCGTGGCCGGCATCGCCATCGCACCGGTTGCGGTACCGGTGGGGCTTGCCAAGCATACTGTTTTTTTATACAGTACCCGTCATTCCGCGCGAGTGGTCCCGCAAGGGGCCTGCGCAGGGGTCGGGCCAGGCGCCGAAGCCTCCGAAATCCACCGGAAAAGGCTTAAAAACGGGGCGCCGCGCCGCATGCGGCCTATTTATACACCAATTGCCATCAATTGAACCGAAGGACGACCATGGACGACAAGAAGGCCGGCGCCGGCGTGAGCGCTGAGAAGCAGAAGGCGCTTGCCGCCGCGCTCTCCCAGATCGAAAAGCAGTTCGGCAAGGGCTCGATCATGCGCCTGGGCGATGGCGACGTGGAACAGGATATCCAGGTGGTGTCCACCGGCTCGCTGGGGCTGGACATCGCGCTGGGCGTCGGCGGCCTGCCGCGCGGCCGCGTGGTCGAGATCTACGGTCCGGAATCGTCGGGCAAGACCACGCTGACGCTGCAGGTGGTGGCCGAGATGCAGAAGCTGGGCGGCACCTGCGCGTTCATCGACGCGGAACACGCGCTGGACGTGCAGTACGCCAGCAAGCTGGGCGTGGACGTGGGCAACCTGCTGATCTCGCAGCCGGACACGGGCGAGCAGGCGCTGGAGATCACCGACGCACTGGTGCGCTCGGGTTCGATCGACATGATCGTGATCGACTCGGTGGCCGCGCTGGTGCCGAAGGCCGAAATCGAAGGCGAGATGGGCGATTCCCTGCCCGGCCTGCAGGCCCGCCTGATGAGCCAGGCGCTGCGCAAGCTGACCGGCACGATCAAGCGCACCAACTGCCTGGTCATCTTCATCAACCAGATCCGCATGAAGATCGGCGTGATGTTTGGATCACCCGAAACGACGACCGGCGGCAACGCGCTGAAGTTCTACGCGTCGGTGCGCCTGGACATCCGCCGCATCGGCTCGATCAAGAAGGGCGACGAGGTGGTCGGCAACGAGACCAAGGTCAAGGTGGTCAAGAACAAGGTCTCGCCGCCGTTCCGCGAGGCGTTCTTCGACATCCTCTACGGCCAGGGCATCTCGCGCCAGGGCGAGATCATCGACCTTGGCGTGGACGCCAAGATCGTCGAAAAGTCGGGCGCCTGGTACAGCTACAACGGCGAGAAGATCGGCCAGGGCAAGGACAACGCCCGCGAATTCCTGCGCGAGAACCCGGACATCGCCTCGGAAATCGAGAACAAGGTCCGTGCCGCGCTGGGCGTGGCGCTGACCAACCCGGTGCTGGCTGCACCGGCTGAAGTCGACAACTGATCGCCACGCGGGTCCGGTGGCCGAAGCCGTCGCAGCCCCTGCGGCGGCTTTGTCGTTTCTGACGGTCGATCGGTCCATCGGTTAATGGGTCAATCGGTCTATCGGTTAATCGGTCTATCGCACCGTACCTGTCGACACCGGCCCTCGCTGGCCTTTCCCCACCTCCCAGTCCGGCCCATGCCCCGCCCTCCCCTGTCCCTGAAGGCCCGCGCCGTCGGCTATCTGTCGCGACGCGAGCACAGCCGCGTCGAACTGGCGCGCAAGCTGGCGCCGCATGCCGAATCGCCCGAGCAACTGGAGGCGCTGCTCGACGCGCTGGAGCGTGAGAACTGGCTGTCCAACGAACGCTTTGTCGACAGCCTCGTTCATCGCCGGGCCAGCCGCTACGGCGCGGCCCGCGTGATGCAGGAAGCCAAGACCCACCAGCTAGGCAACGACCAGTTGCGCGACCTGCAGGAAAAGCTGCGCGACAGCGAACTGGCGCGCGCGACGGAAGTCTGGCGCAAGCGCTTTGGCACGCCGCCCGATTCGCCCGAGGCGCGGGCCAAGCAGATCCGGTTCATGGTCGCGCGCGGCTTCTCGCGCGCCGTCGTCGGCAAGATCATCCGCGGCGCCGAGGACGAGGCGTAGCCGGCTGCATACCACCGTACGCATAAGGGGTATTGGGCGCGCCGTCAACCCAGTTGTCGTACCACTGATGCAACGCAGCGGCGCGCTGTCGGATTTGCCGCCAGCCCTTGTCCGGCGCGGCTTGGCCGCCGATGCCCCTGCAACAATCCCCGGCCGACAAGGCGTTCGGCAGGATGTTCCCGGTCAAAGCATCGCGGCATGTTAAACTCCACGAGTTCTCCGGCCCAGGCGGCCGTCCGGCACGGTCCGGACTGTCGGCAGATCAGCGGGCGCGGAGGGCGCGTCGAGCCTTGCCCCCGAATACCGCCACACATCAGCCTGCCGCCTCAGCCCCGCCGTCATGCCGCTTTCCCCGCCCGTCAACCGCGCCTTGCGTCATCGCCGTGCCATCACGGCCGAGGCCTATTTGCGGGAAGACGGCCTCTGGGACATCGAGGCGCGCCTGACGGATACCAAGCCGCGCGACATCGAGCTGGCCGGCAACCGCATCCGTCCGGAAGGCCAGCCGCTGCACGACCTGTGGCTGCGTGTGACGATCGACCTGCGGCTCAATATCGTCGATGCCGAGGCGTGCTCGGACTGGGTGCCCTATCCGACACACTGCGACACGATCGGCCCGGCCTACCGCCAGTTGATCGGGCTGAACCTGATGCGCGGCTTCCGCAAGGCCGTGCGCGACCGGCTTGGCAGCGTGGCCGGCTGCAGCCATCTGACCGAACTGGCCGGCGTGCTGCCGACCACCGCCATCCAGGCCTTCGCGGGCGACGTGTTCAAGATCCGCGACGGCGCCGACGACCCCAATCCCGAACCGCCGATGCAGCTTCATGGCTGCCACGCCCTGCACTTCGAGGGCGAGGTGGTTCGCCAGTTTTACCCGCGCTGGTATGGTCACCAGCCGAAACCGAGAGCCGGCGCCGCGGCGTCGCCCCCCCAGCCCGCGTCACGCGCCGATGCTCCGGCATCAGGTGGCGAGGACACCCTGGCCCACCGGCCCAACGGTACGTCGGGCTGACCGTCACGGTCGGCCCAGGAACAGGCGAAAGCCCTTCGATTCCACCTTTTTTCCCATCCCTTTACGCCTACCCGAAAGGAAACACGCATGAATATCCATGAGTACCAAGGCAAGGAAATCCTGCGCAAATACAATGTGCCGGTTCCGCGCGGCATCCCGGCTTTCTCGGTCGAAGAGGCCCTGAAGGCGGCTGAACAGCTCGGCGGCCCGGTGTGGGTCGTCAAGGCACAGATCCACGCAGGCGGCCGCGGCAAGGGCGGCGGCGTGAAGGTGGCCAAGAGCATCGAGGACGTCAAGACCTACGCCACGAACATCCTGGGCATGACGCTCGTCACGCACCAGACCGGTCCGGAAGGCAAGAAGGTCAACCGCCTGCTGATCGAGGAAGGCGCCGACATCAAGAAGGAACTGTACGTGTCGCTGGTGGTGGACCGCGTGTCGCAGAAGGTGGCGCTGATGGCGTCGAGCGAAGGCGGCATGGACATCGAGGAAGTGGCTGCCCACACCCCGGAAAAGATCCACACGCTGCTGGTCGACCCGGCCGAGGGCCTGAAGGATTCGGACGCCGATGACATCGCCCGCAAGATCGGCGTGCCCGACGCCAGCATCGCCCAAGCCCGCCAGGCGCTGCAGGGCCTGTACAAGGCGTTCTGGGAAACCGACGCCTCGCTGGCCGAAATCAACCCGCTGATCCTGACCGGCGACGGCAAGGTCATCGCGCTGGACGCCAAGTTCAACTTCGACTCCAACGCCCTGTTCCGCCACCCGGAAATCGTCGCGTACCGTGACCTGGACGAGGAAGACGCCAACGAAATCGAAGCCTCGAAGTTCGACCTGGCCTACATCTCGCTGGACGGCAACATCGGCTGCCTGGTGAACGGCGCCGGCCTGGCCATGGCCACGATGGACACGATCAAGCTGTTCGGCGGCGAGCCGGCCAACTTCCTGGACGTGGGCGGCGGTGCCACCACCGAGAAGGTGACCGAAGCCTTCAAGCTGATGCTGAAGAACCCGAACGTGGAAGCCATCCTGGTGAACATCTTCGGCGGCATCATGCGCTGCGACGTGATCGCCGAAGGCGTGATCTCGGCGTCGAAGGCCGTGCAGCTGGGCGTGCCGCTGGTCGTCCGCATGAAGGGCACGAACGAGGACCTGGGCAAGAAGATGCTGGCCGAATCCGGTCTGCCGATCATTTCGGCCGACACGATGGAAGAAGCTGCCCAGAAGGTCGTGGCCGCTGCCGCCGGCAAGTAAGGACAACTGCGTTGCCGCCAGGCCGACGTGAGCGACGGGCCGGGCGGGACGACTAAAAGGACTAGCAAATGAGCATTCTGATCAACAAGGACACGAAGGTCATCACCCAGGGCATCACCGGCAAGACGGGCCAGTTCCACACCCGTGGCTGCCGCGACTATGCCAACGGCAAGAACGCGTTTGTTGCCGGCGTGAACCCGAAGAAGGCCGGCGAGGACTTCGAAGGCATTCCCATCTACGCCAGCGTCAAGGACGCCAAGGAACAGACCGGCGCCACCGTGTCGGTGATCTACGTGCCGCCCGCCGGCGCCGCTGCCGCGATCTGGGAAGCCGTCGACGCCGACCTGGACCTGGTGGTCTGCATTACCGAAGGCATCCCCGTCCGCGACATGATGGAAGTCAAGGACAAGATGCGTAAGCAGAACAAGAAGACGCTGCTGCTGGGACCGAACTGCCCGGGCCTGATCACGCCGGACGAAATCAAGATCGGCATCATGCCGGGCCACATCCACAAGAAGGGCCGCATCGGCGTGGTGTCGCGCTCGGGCACGCTGACGTACGAAGCCGTGGGCCAGCTGACCGCGCTGGGCCTGGGCCAGTCGTCGGCCGTCGGCATCGGTGGCGACCCGATCAACGGCCTGAAGCACATCGACGTGATGAAGATGTTCAACGACGATCCGGATACGGACGCCGTGGTCATGATCGGCGAGATCGGCGGTCCGGACGAGGCCAACGCGGCCTACTGGATCAAGGAAAACATGAAGAAGCCGGTGGTGGGCTTCATCGCTGGCGTGACCGCGCCTCCGGGCAAGCGCATGGGCCACGCCGGCGCGCTGATCTCGGGCGGTGCCGACACGGCCCAGGCCAAGCTGGAAATCATGGAATCCTGCGGTATCAAGGTGACCAAGAACCCGTCGGAAATGGGCCGCCTGCTGAAGGGCATGCTGTAAGCAGCACCCAGCAGCCATGTGGGGCCCGCCCGGCGGGCGTCCCGCGTGGCAATGCAGTCCTCGCGGCTTCTGGCCGCTGCGCATTGCCCCCGTCTTCACCGGCGGGGGCAATGTCGTTCTGGCGATGCACCGCCTAGGGTATATCCGGAGGGCGGCGGCGCCACGTTGAAACCGAATCGTAAGGTTTCTGCGATAAATCTCATGTCTGGTCGTTCAGACATCCGAAAGTCCGCAGTTGGCAACACGCAGCGGGCCCGGAACATAACTTTGAATTTCGAGGAGTCTTGCCGTGGAATTGTTGTCCAGCAGCACGTTCTGGATTGCGCTGGGGTCGATCATCCTGACGAACATCGTCCTGTCGGGCGATAACGCCGTGGTGATCGCGCTCGCATCGCGCAACCTGCCCCCCGCCCAGCAGAAGAAGGCCATTTTCTGGGGCAGCGCCGCCGCCATCATCATGCGCGTGGTGCTGACCGTGGCCGCCGTGAAGCTGCTGAGCCTGCCGTACCTGAAGATCGTGGGCGCCATCCTGCTGGTCTACATCGGCGTGCAACTGCTGACGGGCGACGACGGCGAGGAAGGGCATGACGCCAAGGACAACATCTGGGCCGCGATCCGCACGATCCTGATTGCCGACCTGGTCATGTCGCTGGACAACGTGGTGGCCGTGGCCGCCGCCGCGCAGAAGGGCCCCGAGGGCAGCCAGCTCATGCTGCTGATCATCGGCCTGGGCCTGTCGATTCCGCTGATCGTCTTCGGCAGCACGCTGCTGTTGAAGGTGATGGAGCGCTTCCCGATCATCATCGTGCTGGGCGCCGCCCTGCTGGGCTACCTGGCCGGCGAGATGCTGATCAGCGATCCGGTGGACGCCGAATGGTTCCAGGTGCACGTGCCGCACGCCCACCTGATCTTCGGCATCGCCGGAGCCGCGCTGGTGGTGCTGGTGGGCAAGCTGCTGCAGAAACGGGGCGCCGCCAAGACCGCCTGAGTCTCGCCGCGCACCGCATCACGCCTGAACGGGCGACCCACGACGGGTCGCCCGTTTTGTTTTTACAACACCCGTGCCGCGGCATGCCCGCCACGGACTCCTGCGGATTTCCAAACAATTCCCACAAGCCTGTGGGAATTGTCCGAGGTCATTGGGCCTCCACCCCCGTTCTTCCGATCATGACCCCGCGACGCCACGCACGCCCCGACGGCATGCCGCGCGCCGCAGCACTTTCCATCCAGAACGTCAACGAAAGGGGTCACCATGCAAACCAGTTCCAACGCAGTCCACAGCCACGTCCAGGGCCACGTCCACCGCCACGTCCACGTCCAGGGCCGGGGCCGCCGCCATGCCGCGCAGCGCGGCTTCTCGCTGATCGAGCTCATGATCGTCGTGGCGATCATCGGCATCCTGGCCGGCATCGCCATCCCGCAGTACCAGGACTACGTGGCGCGCTCGCAGTTCTCCGAAGGCATCAACCTCGCGTCCGGCCAGAAGGCGGCCGTCACCGAGGCGTTCTCGTACGCGGGGAGCTGTCCCAACAACGCCAGCGGCGCGGTGGACGGCATTCCCGGTGCCACGTCGATCTCCGGCAGCTACGTCAAGAACGTCCAGGTGGGCGGCACGGCCACCGAGGCCGGCGGCTGCACGATCACGGCCAACTTCAAGGACGACGGCATCGCCAGGGGGCTCACGGGCCGGCACGTGAAGCTGACGATGGGCAACGCGGACAAGGGCTCGGTCACGTGGAAGTGCGAGTCGTCGGCCGACAAGAAGTACCTGCCCAAGGCATGCACGCAACTCTCGCAGGCGCGCGGCAAGTGACGACGGGCCACTAGCCCGGCAACGCGGCGGATCAGCATTGTCTGATCCGCCGCCTCGGAACGGGACGAGGGGCGGGATTGCAGCAGCCATGGCGTACTTACACGCGATTGCGACATTGGCAGCCGAGTTGCCGTGCATCAATTTCGTCCCGCCCCCGCCCCGCTCAAGATGGCGGCTCACATAAACAACGTCGTCAAGGGGTCACCATGCCAATGCACCGAATCCAAACCCGTATGCGCCAGGCCGGCTTCACGCTGATCGAACTGATGATCGTCGTGGCCATCGTCGGCATCCTCGCGGCCATCGCAATTCCGCAGTACCAGGACTACATCGCTCGGGCGCAGGTCTCCGAGGCGCTCAACCTGGCAGCGGGCCAGAAGGCGGCCGTCACCGAAACGTTTTCGCAGGGCGGGATCTGTCCCGATAACGCCGAGCAGGCTTCCCATGGCATCCCGGCGGCCAACAACATCTCGGGCAAGTACGTGGCACGCGTGACCGTGGGCGGCACGCCGAACGACAAGGGCAACTGCACGATTGTCAGCACCTTCCGGACCACCGACGTGTCCAAGGCCATCGCCGGCCACACGCTGACGCTGCGGATGGACAACGCCGACCAGGGCGCCATCACGTGGAACTGCACGTCGAGCGCCGAGCAGCGCTTCCTGCCGCAGAGCTGCTCGTACGTGTCCGCCGGCCGGTGATCCCCGGGGGAGCCGGCGAAGGCGCCCCGCCAGGCCGCCTGGCCAGGCGGGGCTGACGCCCGGGCGGTGGCTGCCACGCTATCATGGCGCCTTCGCCCTTTTTGAGCCCCCGTGCGCATGCCGGTCCACAGAGCCACGCTCCCGGCGACGGCCATCGTCGTCGCCTTCACGCTTCCCCTGCTGATCTCCCGGCATACGCTGCCCCTGGCCACCTTCTTCGGCGAATGGACGGCCGGCGCGCTTGGCGTGGCGCTTGTCGCCGTGCTGGCGCTGCGATCTGCCGATGCTCCGGGTGCCATGCCGGCCCGGGCCTTCCCCTGGGTGGCGGCCTTCCCGGCCTGGCTGCTGCTGACCACGCTGCTGCAGGCCGCGTCCGGCATGCCGGACGTCACCGGCAGCCGCCTGACCACGCAACTGGTGCTGGCGCTCGGCGTGGCCGTGATGATCGGGGCGTGGCGGACCGGCCGGTCGATGTCCGCCGACCGGCGCGCGAGCATTGTCGATGCGCTGGCCATCGCCTTCATCGTCGCCGGGCTGCTTGGCACGCTGGCGCAGTGGATCCAGGTCTTCCATCTGGAGGACCAGACGCTGGGGCTGGTGTCCGAATACTTCTACGATGCGAATCGCCGCCTCTGGGGCAACCTCAACCAGCCGAACCACCAGGCCACGGTCAACGGACTGGCGCTGGCCGCGGCCATCTGGCTCGCCACGCGCGGCTGGCTGCAGTTTCCCGCGTGGCTGACCGCGACGCTGCTGCTCGAAAGCGGCATCGTGCTGTCGGGCTCGCGTACGGGGCTGATCGTCCACGTGGGGCTGGCGGCGCTGTACGCGCTGCTGGCGGCCGCGATGGCGCGCGGTACGCCGCGTGGTGCCAGCCCGATGCACCGGACGCCGGGGCTTGTGGCGGCCGCGGTCATCCTCGTCGTCGGCATCGTGGCGATGGAGCCGGGCATCAAGCTGGCCGGCAAGGCGTTCGACTGGCGCCTGTTCGACACCGTCTCGCAACTGCAGTCCGGCAACCAGATGTCGTACCGGGGCGCGCTCTGGAGCCAGGCGCTGGCGATGTTCCGCGCCCATCCGTGGCTGGGCGTCGGCTATGGCGAATTTGGCTGGGCGCAGTTCCAGCAGGCGGCGCAGGTGCAGGTGGTGGCCGAGATGTCGCTGCATGCCCACAACGCGCTGCTGGACCTGATGGCCAAGGTTGGCGGCGTGGGCGCCGTCGGCGTCGTCGTCATACTGGCCGCGTGGCTCTGGCGCGTGGTGCGCGACCGGCTCTGGCGCGGCGCCACGGTGGAACGGGGTGCGACGACGCTGCTGCTGGTCTGGCTGGCGATGCTGGCCGCCCACTCCATGCTCGAATACCCGCTGCACTACCTCTATTTCTTCCTGCCGTTCTGCTTTCTGCTGGCGTGGCTGGAACCGGCCGGGGTCGGCCGGCCGTGGCCGCGCGGCGTGGCCACGGTGACCTGCGTGGCATTCGTGATCGTGTCCGCGGGCGTGCTGGCCACGCTCTGGCAGGACTACAAGCGCGTGGAGGCGCGCGAGTACGCCAGCGACGAGCACCGCGTGTCGCTGCCGCTGCCGCGCTTCTGGTTCCGGCAACATGCGGCAGCCGACATCGCCGAGCACACGACAATCACGCCCGACAGCGCCGCGAGCCTGCTGCCGGCGCATCTGGACGCGCTGCACCTGCTGCCGACGCCGAACCTGATCCGGCGCAGCGCCTGGCTGCTGGCACTGACTGGCGATCAGGCCCGCGCGCGGCTCTGGATGGAGCGTCTGCGCTTCTACTACCAGGGCGACGAGGCGGCACAGTTTGCGGCGCTATCGCGCGACTGCGAGGCGCTGGGTGCCGACCGCCGGCCGCGCGATTTCTGCACGTGGGTCCGCGTGCGCGAGCAGCGCGGCCACGGCCGGGCCGCGCCGGGCAGCTACTAGCGCGTATAGCCGGGCGGCGGGGGCGGCGGGTAGTAAGGCTGATAGTTGGCCGGCGGCACCGCCGCGCGCACGGGCGGCTGCGAGGTGACCATCTGGCCGTACACGGGCACGCGGTTGCCGCTCGCATACATGCACTGGACGTAGGCGGCGTCGTACGCGCGCTGCGAGCCATAGCCGGCGTTGTACGAATTGCCGGCCCCGACGGCGGAGCCGGTCAGCAGGCCGACGCCCGCGCCCACGGCGGCACCCTCGCCGCCACCGAACGCCGCACCGGCCGCCGCGCCCAGCGCGGTACCGATTGCGGCACTTCCGACGGCCGCCGCGTTGGCGTTCTGCTGCGGCGACGTGCCGCCGATCTGCGCGAACGCGTATTGCCGGCAGTTGTAGTCGTCGCCGCGGAACTGGTCGAACGACTTGTTGGTGCCGGGCAGCGCCATCACGCTCGGCCCGGAAGGCATCACCGCGCAGGCGCCCAGGCCCAGCGATGCGGCCGCAAGCAGGCAGATCGATCGCGTTCTCATGATGTGACTCCAGGCGTGGCCGGAACGGCCGAGGACGGGGCGCGCGGCTGCTCGCGCTGCCAGCCGCCCGGGCATTCGCGCACGTACGGGTAGTAGCCCTCGGGCTGCGTGCAGTGGTACCACCAGGCGTTGGGCGACGATCCGTCGGTCAGCGTCGGGTTGCCGTCGCTGCCCTGTTCGATGTACTGCGGCGGATTAGGCGCCGGCACGGCCACCACGGCGGGCGCCGGGTAGTAGCCGGGGTAGTAGTACGGACCATACGGATACCAGCCGGGACCCCACCCCGGCCCCCAGCCCGGGCCGTAGCCCCAGCCGGGCCCGACGTAGACCCCGACCCCCACGCGCGCGCGGGTGTGGTGGTATCCGCCGGCCAGCGATGTCGTGCTGTACCCCGCCGCGCTCACCGCGGCCAATGCCAGAACGATCTGGCAGAGCTTGCGCCCTTTCATGATCTGCATCCCAAGTTGCTGCCTGTCTTTCAACGCCCGATCGCCGCGTCCGGCTGACCGGCCGACGCCCGTGGCTGCCTTGTATTGAATATCAAACCGTGCGAACGAGGGGCCTTTCGGGTCATTCCGAAATGCAGCGTTACCTTTATTACGGGCGGATGCCTTCAGACTAACAAGCGAATGACAATCGTGAAATCCTTAAAAATTTGGACACGATTTGATCTACGTTACGGTATGCGCACCTTTTGCGTGCCAAGATGATCTTCGTGCGCCACCCGCGCCCGATGTCTTTCCAAGGAGATTGCGCCATGCCCTCGACGTCCAATATCGTGCTTGCCACCGACGGTTCTGCCTTCAGCGATGCCGCGGCACGCTTTCTCGCGGACGGCAAGCTGCTGCAGACCGGATTCACCGTGCACGTGGTGCACGTATCGCCCGACGTGACCGGGCAGGTGCGCGCGTTCGTGAGCAAGGAAACGATCGACGCCTGGCACAACGAAGCCAGCGAAAAGGCGATGGCATCGGTCTGCGCGATCCTGCAGGCCGCCAACGTGCCGTTCGAGCGCCACGCGCTGCACGGCTACCCGCCCGAGAAGATCCTCGGTTACGCCCAGTCGGTGAATGCGGGCGCGATCGTCATGGGTACCCACGGCCGGGGTACGTTCTTCGATGCGGTGCTGGGGTCGGTAGCCGGCCGGGTCTTGGCGCAGGCCAATTGCCCGGTGGTGATGGTGAAGGCGGAGACGCCGGCCGCCTGACGCGGCCATTGCCAGATGGGCCCCGGGCCAGCCGGGGTCAGGCCGACCAGAGCGGCGGTTCGTCCATCAGCGCGATCTGCTCGCGCAGTTCGAGGATGCGGTCCTGCCAGTAGCGGGCAGTGCCGAACCACGGGAATGCCGCCGGAAACGCCGGATCGCCCCAGCGGCTGGCCAGCCAGGCGCTGTAGTGCAGCAGCCGCAGCGTGCGCAGCGCCTCCACCAGCCACAGTTCGCGCGTGTCGAACTCGGCGAAATCCTCGTAACCCGCCACGATGTCGGCCAGCTGGGCGCACATCGCGGCGCGGTCCCCTTCCAGCAACATCCAGATGTCCTGCACGGCCGGGCCCATGCGGCTGTCGTCGAAGTCGACGAAATGCGGCCCCGGCGTGCCCCGGCCGCGCGCGTCGGCCTCGTCGATCCACAGGACGTTGCCGCGATGGCAATCGCCATGCAGGCGCAGCCGCCGCACGTCGCCGGCCCGCTCGTAGCAGCGGCGCACGGCATCCAGCGCCAGGTCCACGGCGGCGCGCCACGGCGCCAGCAGTTCGGCCGGAATGCAATCGTGCTCGATCAGGTAGTTGCGCGACGCCACGCCGAAGGTGTCGATGTCCAGCGCCGGGCGCGCCTGGTACGGCGTGGCGGCGCCGCAGGCGTGGATGCGGCCGATGAAACGGCCAAGCCAGGTGCGCGCGGCCGCCTGGTCCAGCGGCGGCTCGCGGCCGCCACAGCGCGGGAACACCGCGAAGCGGAACCCCGCGTGCGACAGCAGCGTGCTGGCCGGCTGCCCGGCCACGCTGGCGGCCAGCGCCGGCACCGCCGGGATTTCGGCGTCGGCCAGTTGCTGGACGAACGCGTGTTCCTCCAGGATCGCCGCGTCGCTCCAGCGGCCGGGCCGGTAGAACTTGACGACGACCGGCGAGGCGTCCTCGATGCCGACTTGCCAGACCCGGTTCTCGTAGCTGTTCAGCGCCAACAGCCGGCCATCGGGATAGAACCCCGCCGACTCCAGCGCGTCCAGGATGCACTCGGGCGTCAGCCCGGCGTACGGGACGTCATCGGCGGGGGATCGGGGGGCCGGTGCGGTCATCGGCAGGTCGCCTTGTCGTGGGACTCAGGGCGCCGGCTTGCGGCTGCCGCCGAGCAGCGCCGCCTGCGGCGCGGGACGGCGATTGCGGGCCGGCGGTGCGCCAGCGGCGTCCTGTGCGGGGCGCGCCTGTTGCGGACGCGCCTGCTGCGGACGTTGCTGCTGGCCGCGCGGTTCCTGCGGACGCTGGCCGGCCGGCTTGCCGGCACCGTTGCCACCATTGGCACCGGTATTGCGCGCGCCACCACGGGCGCCGCCGTTGCCGTTGCCATTACCACCATTGCCACCATTCGCACCATTGCCGCCGCCGTTCGCGCCCTGGCGCGCCGGCTGGGCAGCCTGCGGCTGGCGTTGTCCGTCGCGGCCCTGCGGCGCACGTGGCGCGCGGCGCTCACCGGCGCCAGCGTTGCCACCGGCATTGCCGCGCGGCTGGGCGCCCCGGCCCTGGCCTTGGCCGGCGCCGCCCCGTTGCTGGCGGCCCTTCTGGATCGGCTCGGCCGCGATCGACGGGTCCACTTCAAACCCGGGCAGCACCACCTGCTCGATCTGGCGCTTGATCAGGCGCTCGATGTCGCGCAGCAGCGCGTGCTCGTCGACGCAGACCAGCGAGATCGCCTCGCCCTCGGCGCCCGCGCGGCCCGTGCGGCCGATGCGGTGCACGTAGTCCTCGGGCACGTTCGGCAGGTCGAAATTCACCACGTGCGGGAGCTGGTCGATGTCGATGCCGCGCGCGGCGATGTCGGTGGCCACCAGCAGCCGCAGCGTGCCGGCCTTGAACTCGCTCAGCGCGCGCGTGCGGGCCGACTGGCTCTTGTTGCCGTGGATCGCCAGCGCGGACAGGCCGTCCTTGGTGAGCTGTTCCGCCAGGCGGTTGGCGCCGTGCTTGGTGCGCGTGAAGACCAGCACCTGGTGCCAGTCGTGCTGGCGCACCAGGTGGGCCAGCAGTTCGCGCTTGCGTTCGCGGTCCACCGGGAACACGCGCTGCGCCACGGTCTCGGCCGTGGTGTTGCGGCGGGCCACCTCGATCGACGCCGGGTTGTTCAGCAGGCGGTCGGCCAGCGCGCGGATATCGTCCGAGAACGTGGCCGAGAACAGCAGGTTCTGCCGCTTGGCCGGCAGCACGTTCAGGATCTTGCGGATGTCGTGGATGAAGCCCATGTCGAGCATGCGGTCGGCTTCATCAAGCACCAGCAGTTCCACGTGCGCGAGGTCGATCGTGCGCTGGGCCACGTGGTCCAGCAGGCGGCCGGGAGTGGCCACCACGATGTCCACGCCGCGCTTGAGCGCGTCGATCTGCGGATTGATGCCGACGCCGCCGAACATCACCATCGAGCGCAGCTTCAGGTATTTGCCATAGTTGCGCACGCTTTCCTCGACCTGGGCGGCCAGTTCGCGCGTGGGCGTCAGCACCAGCGCGCGCACCTGGGGGCGGGCGCCGCGCGGGGCGGGATTGCGGGCCGCGGAATCGGCCAGCAACTGCAACATCGGCAGCGTGAAGCCGGCCGTCTTGCCGGTGCCGGTCTGTGCGCCGGCAAGGAGATCGCCACCTTTCAGGATTGCGGGAATGGCTTGCGCCTGGATCGGGGTCGGCGTGGTGTAGCCCTGTTCGGCCACGGCACGCACCAGCTTGTCGGACAAGCCGAGTTCGGAAAAAGACATGAAAAGACGCTTCGGCCGCCCTTCGCGCAGCAGGTGTGCGCCAATCGTGGAGCGGCTCGGGTAGATGACCGTGCCTGGGAACCAGGCCGGCGGGATGGGTCGATTGCCCCCGTTCCCGGGCTAGGAAAGGCCCGTAGTGTACCAGTCTGTGGAAACCGGCGCCCTGCCATCGGTGGCCGGGTGGCGCTGCGCTATCATGCGGCCACCCGGTGCCGGCGCGCCCCAGCCCCTTCCCATCGCCATGCGGTTCCGTTTCATCGAAGACCAGGAAGTCACCCTTTTCGCGGCCATTCCGGTCGGCCTGCTGGCGGGCATCGTGACCACGCTGTTCAAGGACGCGCTGGAAGCCAGCGGGCTGGTGATGTTCGGCAAGGACGCCGACATCGTGCTGGTCTTTGCCGGGCTGGCCGTGGCGTGGCGCGTGCTGATTCCCGCTGTGGGCGGCGCGCTGGCCGGCGCGCTGCTGGTGGCCGCGCAGCATTTCGCGCGCACCGAGACGCTGCCCAGCGAATACATGGAAGCCGTGGCGCGCGGCACCGGTCGGCTGCCGGTGCGGATCACGCTGCTGCGCGCGCTGTCGTCGTTCTGCTCGATCGTCTCGGGCAGCTCGGTCGGCAAGGAAGGCGCGATGATCCAGCTTGCCGCGCTGACCGGGTCGGTCTTTCCGTCCGGGCGCGCCGACCAGGCCACCGGCGACAGCAACATGCGCCGCATGCTGACCGCCTGCGGGGCCGCCGCCGGGCTGGCCACCGCCTATCACACTCCGCTTTCCGCCGCCGTGTTCGTCGCCGAAGTGGTGTTCGGCGCACTGGCGGTACAGCGCCTGATGCCGCTGCTGCTGGCCTCGGTGGCCGGCACGATGGTCAGCCAGTGGCACGGCGGGCTGGAACCGCTCTACACGGGCCTGCATATCGGGCCAGACCTGCTCCAGCAGCCGCACCTGCTGCTGGCGGCGGCCGGCATCGGCCTGATCGCGGGTGTGTCCGGCGCCGTCTTCATGCGGGCCAATACGCTGGCCCGCAACGGCTTCCAACACGTGCCGGGCGGCCCCGTGGCGCGGCTGGCGCTGGGCGGGTTGCTGGTGGGGCTGCTGGCGGTGGTGGTACCCGAGGTGGTCGGCAACGGCTACTACACGATCCAGACCATCCTGCGCAACGAGCCGCTGTCCGTGGCGGTCTGGGGCGTGCTGCTGGCCAAACTCGTCGCCACCGTGGTCAGCATGGGCTCCGGCGCGGTGGGCGGGGTGTTCACGCCGTCGATGTTCGTCGGCGCGGCGCTGGGGCAGCTTGTGGCGCTGGCGGTGCCGGGCGGCACGGCCACGCCGGTGCTGCCGCTGGTCGGCATGACCGCGTTCCTGGCCGCCACCAGCCAGGCGCCGCTGATGTCGATACTGATGGTCTTCGAGATGACGCTGGCGCCCACGCTGCTGCTGCCGCTGATGATCGGCGCGGTGGCGGCCTACTACACGGCGTCGCGCTGCCAGACGCTGTCGCTCTACAGCGTGGTGGTGGAGCGCGCGCAGGCTTCTGCCGCCGTCGAGCGCGCCCGGGGGCTGCGGTTGGCCGGGCTCTGCGACCCCACGCATACCGTGATCGACCCGGCCGCCACCGTGGCCCAGGCGGCCGACAAGTTCGCCGAGACCGGCACGCGCTACCTTTATCTCGTCGATGCCACCGGCCGGCTGCTTGGCGCGATCTCGATCCACGCCGTCCAGCGCGCCCAGCGCGAGGCGCCCGACGCCACGCTGCTGTCGCTGGGCGACCTCGCCTTCCCGTCGCTCACGCCGGACTCGCGGCTGCGCGATGCGCTGGCCATCTTCTCGGAGCACGGCATCAACCGCATCCCGCTGGTGCGCGACGCGGCCAGCCGCGAGCTGATGGGTACCGTGTCGAAGCAGCGCGTGCTGCAGGAAGCGTCCTGCCTGTTCTGAATCCCGTGCGGCCAATGTACGGTACACGCCACATTGACGCGCCGCGCCGTTCCCCAGCGCGCGGCGCAAACGGGTAAAATGGCGGGCTACCCTGCCTGCGCGATGGGCTGCAAGCGTGATGGCGTCCGGCGCCGGCGGTATTCCAATAAAAGAGATCGCTGTTTTTCTTGTCGGGAGCTTTCATGTCCAAGCCATATTCGCGTGCGCCGCGCCTGGCGTGCATCGCCGCGCTGCTGCTGTCCGCCATCCCTGCCCTGGCGCAGGAAGTCCAGACCACGGCCCCGCCGGTGCCAGGCCAGATGCCCGGCGCGCCGGTGCGCGTGATCCCGGCGGATGCCCCGCTGGCGCGCATGGAACTGGCCCCGCCGTCGGCCACCGAGCCGATGCGTGCCAGGCTGGACGGCAAGACCGTCGGCGTGGCGCCCGGCCTGCGGATCTTCAGCACCGACACCGTGCTGCTGAACGCCGGCGCGGTGGCGGGCAGGAAGCTCAATGTGCGATACAAGCTCGACCTCTACGGCCAGCTTCTGACCGCGTGGGTCCTGACCGACGCCGAGGTGAAGGCGTGGAAGGCCGCGCACTGACCCCTTTTCGAATCGACCTGTCGTGCCCCCGATGCCCCCAGGTATAACACTGAGACCGGCACCATGAAGAAGGTATTTGTCAAAACGTACGGCTGCCAGATGAACGAGTACGACTCGGACAAGATGGTGGACGTGCTGAACGCCACGCAGGGCATGGAGCCCACGGACAACGTCGAGGACGCCGACGTCATCCTGTTCAACACCTGCTCAATCCGCGAGAAGGCCCAGGAGAAGGTGTTCTCCGAACTGGGCCGCATGAAGGCCCTGAAGGCCGCCAAGCCCGGCCTGGTGATCGGCGTGGGCGGCTGCGTGGCCAGCCAGGAAGGCGCCGCCATCGTCTCGCGCGCGCCGTACGTCGATGTGGTGTTCGGCCCGCAGACGCTGCACCGGCTGCCCGACCTGATCCACCGCCGCCAGTCCACCGGCCTGTCGCAGGTCGACATCTCGTTCCCCGAGATCGAGAAGTTCGACCACCTGCCCCCGGCCCGCGTGGACGGCCCCAGCGCATTCGTGTCGATCATGGAAGGCTGCTCGAAGTACTGCAGCTACTGCGTGGTGCCCTACACGCGCGGCGAGGAAGTGTCGCGCCCGTTCGAGGACGTGCTGGCCGAGGTGGCCGGGCTGGCCGACCAGGGCGTGCGCGAGGTGACGCTGCTGGGCCAGAACGTGAACGCCTACCGCGGCACGATGGGCGGCACCAGCGAGATCGCGGACTTCGCGCTGCTAATCGAATACGTGGCCGAGATTCCCGGCATCGAGCGCATCCGCTACACGACCAGCCACCCGAAGGAATTCACCTCGCGGCTGGTGGATCTGTACGCGCGCTGCGACAAGCTCGTGAACCACCTGCACCTGCCCGTGCAGCATGCGTCGGACCGCGTGCTGATGGCGATGAAGCGCGGCTACAGCGTGCTCGAATACAAGAGCATCATCCGCCGCCTGCGCACGATCCGGCCCGACATGTCGATGTCGTCGGACTTCATCGTCGGCTTCCCCGGCGAGACCGATGCGGACTTCGACAAGCTGATGGCGATGGTCCACGAGATCGGCTACGACACGTCGTTCTCGTTCATCTTCAGCCCCCGGCCCGGCACGCCCGCCGCCAACCTGCACGACGACACGCCGCACGACGTCAAGCTGCGCCGCCTGCAGGTGCTGCAGGCCGCCATCGAGGAAAACGTCGTGCGCATCAGCCAGGGCATGGTCGGCACGGTGCAGCGCATCCTCGTGGAAGGCCCCGCGCGCAAGGACCCCACCGAGCTCCACGGCCGCACCGAGAACAACCGGGTGGTCAACTTCGCGCTGCCGGGCGTGCCCCAGGCCCAGCGCGACCGCCTGGTCGGCCAGATGGTCGACGTGAACATCACGCAGGCGTTCCCGCACTCGCTGCGCGGCGACATCGTCGTGCGCCAATAAGCAACCATGAAGATCCCTTCCGCGGAATTCGTCGCCCCCAAGGACGACAACACGCGCCTGCAGAACCTGTGCGGGCCGCTCGATGAAAACCTGCGCCAGATCGAACAGGCGCTCGACGTGACGATCCAGCGCCGCGGCCATCGCATGACCGTGCGCGGCGAGCGCGCGCAGGACGCCGCGCTGGCGCTGGAGCGGTTCTACAACAATGCCCGGGTCGCGCTGTCGGTGGACGACGTGCAGCTCGGCCTGGTGGAATCGCGCCAGGTGTCGGCCCATGGCGCCTACCTGCCCGGCAACGGCGACGCGGGCCCGGAGAGCCCCGAGGACGATTCCCCGGTGCTGCACACGCGGCGCACGGGCCTGCAGGGCCGCACGGCCACGCAGCGCGAATACCTGCGCGCGATCCTGTCGCACGACCTGACGCTCGGCATCGGCCCGGCCGGTACGGGCAAGACCTACCTGGCCGTGGCCTGCGCCGTGGACGCGCTGGAGCGCGACGTGGTCAAGCGGATCGTGCTGACCCGCCCGGCCGTGGAGGCGGGCGAGCGGCTGGGCTTCCTGCCCGGCGATCTGGCGCAGAAGGTGGACCCGTACCTGCGCCCGCTCTACGACGCGCTCTACGACCTGCTCGGCTTTGACCGCACGCAGAAGATGTTCGAGCGCCAGATGATCGAGATCGCCCCGCTGGCCTACATGCGCGGCCGCACGCTGAACCACGCGTTCATCATCCTGGACGAGGCCCAGAACACCACGCCGGAGCAGATGAAGATGTTCCTTACGCGGATCGGCTTCGGCTCCAAGGCCGTGATCACCGGCGACACGACGCAGATCGACCTGCCGCGCGGCCAGAAGAGCGGCCTGGTGGAATCGCAGCACGTGCTGCGCGACGTGCGCGGCGTGGCCTTTACCCGATTCACCAGCGTCGACGTGGTGCGCCATCCGCTGGTGGCGCGCATCGTCGAGGCCTACGACGAATATCACGCCCAGCACAAGGACGCCTGAACTTGACCAAGAAGTCTCCCGCCACCCGCCCCTCCGACGCCATGCGCGTCGTCCTGTTCGACGCCGACGGCCGCGCCCGCAAGGCGTCGGCCCATGCACTGCGCCTGCAGCTTGCCGACGGCCGCAGCCTGACGCTGGACCTGTCGCAGGCCCACGACGGCGTGGTCGCGCTGCTGGCCGAGCACACCGACCCGCGCCAGCAGGCCGGCCTGCTGGTCCGGCCCGACAACGCCGACGCGCTGTCGGTGGCCGTCACCGCCACGCCGCTGGTCACCACCACCGGCACGCCCGCCATGCCGCCCGAGGTGGAACTGGACATCCAGTTCGGCGACGGCACGCGCCAGCGCGCCGGCGTACCCGGCCGCAAGCCGATCGAAAAGTGGGTGAAATCGGCGCTCTACGCCGACGCCGCGCTGACCGTCCGCTTCGTCGACGAGGAAGAAGGCCGCGCGCTGAACCGCACCTATCGCGGCAAGGACTACGCCACCAACGTGCTGACCTTCGCCTACGCGGAAACCGACGACGATCCGGTCACCGGCGACATCGTGCTGTGCTGCCCCGTCGTCGAGGCCGAGGCCCGCCAGCAGAAGAAGCCGCTGCAGGCCCACTATGCCCACCTGATCGTCCACGGCGTGCTCCACGCCCAGGGCTACGAGCACGAGGACGACGCCGAAGCCGAGGAAATGGAAGCCATCGAGACCGAGACGCTGCAGGCGCTGGGTTTCGACAACCCGTACGAACCGGTCCGGGAAATCTGAGGCAGGGCGGCGGTCTGGGGCCGAGGCGTCAGCCCTTGACCGCCTGGCGAGTTTCCTGAGAGCCGTCAGGTCCGCCGGTCGCACGGGCGGGCAAAGCGCCGCCCCCGCCACCCGTCATCCCCCCGTCACGGGGCTGCAAGCCTTTTAGTGTATGCTTCAGACGATCTCCACCACGCGCTCGCCGCGACATGAACGACCCCTATCCCAGTTCGAAGGCTGCCCACTTCAAGCAGCCGGATCGGCCCCGATCCCTTCTCGAACGCCTTTCGGATTTCATCTCTCCCGAGCCGGACACCCGCGCCGAACTTCTCGAAGTGCTGCAGGACGCGCATGAGCGCAACCTGATCGATGCCGATTCGCTCTCGATGATCGAGGGCGTGTTCCAGGTGTCGGAGCTGACCGCGCGCGACATCATGGTGCCCCGGGCCCAGATGGACGCGGTCAACATCGCCGATGCGCCAGAAACGTTCATCCCGTTCATGCAACAGACCGCGCACTCGCGGTTTCCGGTGTACGAGGGCAACCGCGACAACATCATCGGCATCCTGCTGGCCAAGGACCTGCTGCGCTACTACACCGACGCGGAGTTCGACCTGCGCGAGACGCTGCGGCCGGCCGTGTTCATCCCCGAGTCGAAGCGGCTGAACATCCTGCTGCGTGAATTCCGGATCAATCGCAACCATATTGCGATCGTCGTGGACGAGTACGGCGGCGTGGCCGGGCTGGTGACGATCGAGGACGTGCTGGAGCAGATCGTTGGCGACATCGAGGACGAGTTCGACCTCGACGAGGACCAGGACATGATCCTGCCGACCAGCGACGGCGCCTGGCGCGTGCGCGGGCTGACCGAGATCGAGCATTTCAACGAGGCATTCGGCACGGCGTTCTCGAACGAGGACGTCGATACCGTGGGCGGCCTGCTGACCAACCACGTGGGCCACGTGCCGCATCGTGGCGAAATCATCACATTGCCGCCGATCCGGTTCGAGGTGCTGCGGGCCGACGCGCGGCAGGTACACCTGCTGCAGGTGCGGCGCGAGGCCCCGGCGGAGACCGACGGCGTGGCCGACGCATGAAGCGCGCCGGCGCGCCCGACGCCGTGGGTACCCATCGCGCCGATCCGACGATCGGCAACCCTGCTTCCCCTTCTTCCATGCCTGCCGGCGCCCGGCCCGCCGTGGCCCGCGGCGCGCTGTCGCGCCTGCTGCTGGCCGCCGTGCTGGGCGTGGCGCATACCCAGGCGTTCGCCCCGCATGACTGGTGGTGGCTGCAGATCCTGTCGCTGGCCGGGCTGGTGGCGCTGGTTGCCGATGCACCGCGCCCCCGCGCGGCGGCGGCGACGGCCTACGCGTTCGGCATGGGCTGGTTCCTGTCCGGCATCTGGTGGCTCTACATCAGCATGCATGTCTACGGCGAGATGCCGGCATGGATGGCCGCGCTGGCCGTGGTGCTGTTCGCCGGCTATCTGTCGATCTGGCCCGCGCTGGCGGCCGGCACCTGGCACTGGCTGACCCGGCGCGGCCGCGATGGCGTGCTGGCGGCGCTGGCGTTTGGCGCGGCGTGGGCGCTCTCGGAATGGCTGCGCGGCGTCGTGTTCACGGGCTTCCCGTGGCTCGGCAGCGGCTATCCGCACACCGATGGCCCGCTGGCGGGCTTCGCGCCGGTGATCGGCGTCTATGGCATCGCGTTCCTGGCCGCTTCGGCGGCGGCCCTGCTGGTGGCGGCCGTCCGGGCAGCGCTGCGGCGGTCGGCACCCGGCGCGACGCGCACGGTGGCGTGGGCGGCCGGGCTGGGCGTCGTGACGCTCGGCGGCGGCCTGGCGCTGTCGCGCGTGGCTTATACGACACCCATCGGCCAACCGATCAGCGTCCGGCTGCTGCAGGGCAATGTGGCGCAGGACATCAAGTTCGAGCCGGTCGGCATCCAGCGCTCGCTGGAGCTGTACCGCGACATGATCACCGCCGCGCCGGCCGACCTCGTGGTCACGCCGGAAACCGCGTTCCCGGTGATCCTGCAGGACCTGCCGCTGGACATCGCCAAGGCGGTCCGCACCTATATGGAGCAGACCGGCACGACCGTGGTGTTTGGCGCGGCCGGCGCCGATTCGCCGGTGGATTTCACCAACAGTGTGTTCGCCATCGGCCCCGAGCAGCACGAGCTGTACCGCTACAACAAGCACCATCTGGTGCCGTTCGGCGAGTTCATCCCGTTCGGATTCCGCTGGTTCGTGGACATGATGAAGATGCCGCTCGGCGACTTCCGGCGCGGCACGCTGGACCAGCCCGCCGTGCCGGTGCGCGGCATCCACGTGGCGCCCAACATCTGCTACGAGGATCTGTTCGGCGAGGAAATCGCCACCACGCTGCGGCAACAGGCCACGCCGGCCAACCTGCTGGCGAACGTGACCAACCTGGCCTGGTTCGGCGACACGATCGCGCTGGACCAGCACCTGCAGATCTCGCGCATGCGCGCGCTGGAAATGCGCAGGCCGATGCTGCGGGCGACCAATACGGGCATGACGGCCGTGGTGCGGCCGGACGGCAGGGTCCAGGCGAGGTTGCCGACGTTCGAAGCGGGCACGCTTGCGGCCGACGTGCAGGGCATGCAGGGCCTGACGCCGTATATCCGCTGGGGCAACGTGCCGGCGCTGGCCGGCAGCGTGCTGGTGCTGCTGCTGGCGCTGCGGGCGCAGCGCCGGCGCGGGGCCTAGCCGACCAGCGAGGTAGCCATCGACACGGCGGCGGCGGCCGCCATCACGGCGATGGCGACGAGGTAAGGTTTGCGAGAAAGCAGCGACATGACCAATCCCCTTGAAGTTGTTGTTTCGAGCCCGTCCCGCCTGGCCCGCTGAAGCGTTGCGGGGCAGCCGGTCCGGCCTGGCAGTCATCTGGTTTGTATTGCGGTGACTGCGTGCGACCACTGTATACAAAAACGGTATCGGCAACTATCAGACGGTTCTGAATCCCCTGTCAGGATTTACCCGACCCGTTGCGCCCGCCCTACATGGCCGTCCCATGCACGATCCGTGCCGTCCGGCCTGCTTTTCCTGCCCCGGCCCAGCGGAACGGGGGCAAAAACCCGATAGAATCCAAGGTTTGGCAAACTCCGCGCGAGACGGTTCGCGCACTTGCCCGCCGGCTTTCCTTTTCGTATTCCTATGCTGACCTTCCAACAAATGATTCTCACCCTGCAGGCCTACTGGGACCGGCAGGGTTGCGCGTTGCTGCAACCGATCGATCTGGAGGTCGGCGCCGGCACGTCGCACGTGCACACGTTCCTGCGCGCGATCGGCCCCGAGCCGTGGCGCGCCGCCTACGTGCAGCCGTCGCGCCGCCCCAAGGACGGCCGTTATGGCGAGAATCCGAACCGGCTGCAGCACTACTACCAGTACCAGGTGGTGCTCAAGCCCGCGCCCGAGAACATCCTGGAGCTCTACCTGGGCTCGCTGGAGGCGCTGGGCCTGGACCTGAAGCAGAACGACATCCGCTTTGTCGAGGACGACTGGGAAAACCCCACGCTCGGCGCCTGGGGCCTGGGCTGGGAAGTCTGGCTCAACGGCATGGAAGTGACCCAGTTCACCTACTTCCAGCAGGTGGGCGGCATCGACTGCAAGCCGATCACGGGCGAGATCACCTACGGCATCGAGCGCCTGGCGATGTACCTGCAGAAGGTGGAAAACGTCTACGACCTGGTCTGGACCGAGTGGGAAGAGAACGGCGTCACGCGCCGCCTGACCTACGGCGACGTCTACCATCAGAACGAGGTGGAACAGTCCACCTACAACTTCGAGCACAGCAACACCGACATCCTGTTCCGCCACTTCGCCGAGCATGAGAGCGAGGCCCGGCGGCTGATGGGCGATACCGGCGAGAAGAACGACGACGGCACGCCGAAGACCACCGACACCCGCCTGGCGCTGCCGGCCTACGAGCAGGTGCTCAAGGCCGCCCACACGTTCAACCTGCTGGACGCGCGCGGCGCGATCTCGGTGACCGAGCGGGCCGCCTACATCGGCCGCATCCGCAACCTGTCGCGCGCCGTGGCGCAGGCGTATTTCGACTCGCGCCAGGCGCTGGGCTTCCCGATGTGCAACAACGGGGCCCGCGCATGACGGCCCGCGTGCGCGGCGCCCTGGCGCTGGCCGCGTTCGCCCTGCCGGTGGCGCTGTCGCCCACCGGCGCCGTTGCCGCCGCCCGCGCCGTCCCCGCGCCCTCCCCGCAGGCCCTGTACCTGCCGGCGGAGCTGGCCAACATCTGCGAGGCCGACGCCCAGGCGCTGCAGCAGGCCATCACGCGGCACTGGCGGCCGTCGCTGACGTCGATCGACCAGTGGACGCAGCTCGTGCGCTCGTTCTCGTGCGACCTCTCGGGCTCGCGCGACCTCGGCTGGCACCGCGTGCCGCTGCGCGCCTACGAGAGCGCCATCCGCTACCCGCTGCAGTGGGTGGAATGGCAAGAGCGCGCCGGCCGCTCGCGCCGCACCGTGCGCACCTACTACTCGGCCACCCAGCTCCCGGCGAAGATCGACTTCTGGGTGGGCGGGCGCATCGACGAGATCCGCTACGACCGCCGCTCGCACCGCATCGACGCGCGCTTTCCGGCGGCCGGCGCGCGCGGCGCGTCCGGCGTGGCCGCGCAATGCGCCTACACCACGCTGCAATTCCGCCAGCAGAACGGCCTGTGGCTGCTGTCTGGCGTGGAACCCAATCTCGCGCCGCGCTGCTGACGCGCGCGCCCATACCTGTTGGATAGATTCATGTCGCAACCCATGACCGATTCGCTGCTGATCGAACTGTTCACCGAAGAACTGCCGCCGAAGGCGCTGGCCCGCCTGGGCGACGCCTTCGCCCAGGGCCTGTTCGACGGCCTCGGCGCGCGGGACCTGCTCGAAGCCGGCGCCGCCGTGACGCCGTTTGCCACGCCGCGCCGCCTGGCCGCGCTGGTGACCGGCGTGCGCCGCACCGCGCCGGACCGCGAGCAGCGCGAAAAGGTGCTGCCGTTGACCGTGGCGCTGGACGCCAATGGCGCCCCCACCGCCCCGCTGGGCAAGAAGCTGGCCGCGCTGGCCAAGTCCGTCGGCGTGGCCGAGATCGACTGGCAGACGCTGGAGCGCGCATCCGACGGCAAGGCCGAGGCGTTCTTCTATCGCTATACCGCCAAGGGCGCGGTGCTGGCCGACGGCCTGCAGGCCGCGCTGGACGACACGCTGGGCAAGCTGCCCATCCCGAAGGTGATGAGCTACCAGCGCCCGGACGGCGAGACCGTGCATTTCGTGCGCCCGGCGCACAGCCTGATCGCGCTGTACGGGGCCGAAGTGGTGCCGGTGTCGGTGCTGGGCCTGCCGGCCGGTAACGTGACGCAGGGCCACCGCTTCCTGTCGCAGGGCACGATCGAGATTCCGCACGCTGCCGAGTACGCCGGCCTGCTGGAATCGCGCGGCCGCGTGGTGGCCGGCTATGCCGACCGCCGCGAGCGCATCCGCACCGCGCTGCTCAAGGAAGCGGGCGCCGACCAGGTGGTGATGCCCGATGCGCTGCTCGACGAGGTCAACTCGCTGGTCGAATGGCCCGTGGTCTACCCGTGCCACTTCGAGCAGGCGTTCCTGGCCGTGCCGCAGGAGTGCCTGATCCTGACGATGCAGACCAACCAGAAGTACTTTGCGCTGACCGACGCCGCCGGGCACCTGCGCAACCGCTTCCTGATCGTGTCGAACCTGGCCACGGACACGCCGGAGTCGATCATCTCGGGCAACGAGCGCGTGGTGCGCCCGCGCCTGGCCGACGCCAAGTTCTTCTTCGACCAGGACCGCAAGAAGTCGCTGGCGTCCCGCGTGCCGCAGCTGGCCAACGTGGTCTACCACAACAAGATCGGCAGCCAGCTCGACCGCGTGCAGCGGCTGCAGCAGATTGCCGGCCACGTGGCCGACGCCATGAACGCCGCCGGGGCCAGCGTCGACAAGGCCGCCGCCATGCGCGGCGCCGAGCTGGCGAAGGCCGACCTGCTGACCGACATGGTTGGCGAGTTTCCCGAGCTGCAGGGCACGATGGGCACCTACTACGCCCGCCACGACGACGAGGCCGAGGACGTGGCGCTGGCGTGCTCCGAACACTACCGCCCGCGCTTTGCCGGCGACGCGCTGCCCGCGGGCAACGTCAGCACGGCCGTGGCGCTGGCCGACAAGCTCGAAACGCTGGTGGGCATCTGGGGCATCGGCCTGCAGCCGACCGGCGAGAAGGACCCCTTCGCGCTGCGCCGCCACGCGCTGGGCATCCTGCGCATGCTGATCGAAAAGCCGCTGGCGGTGCCGCTGGACACGCTGCTGGCGCTGACCGAGCAGGCGTTCGCGGGCATCGCCGCCGTCAAGCCGGCGCGCGAGGCGATTGCCGACTTCCTCTATGACCGCGTGCGCGGCTACCTGAAGGACAAGGGCTACACCACGAACGAGGTGGAAGCCGTGGTCAGCCTGCGCCCGCAGTCGCTGCACGACGTGCTGGCCCGCATGGAGGCCGTGCGCACGTTTGCCGCGCTGCCCGAGGCCGAGGCGCTGGCCGCCGCCAACAAGCGCATCACGAACATCCTGAAGAAGACCGACGAGGCGATCGGCTCCGTCGACACGGCGCTGTTCCAGGAGCCCGCCGAGGGCGCGCTGCACGCCGCCATCGAGCGCGTGCGCCCGGGCGTGGAAGCCGCGTTCGCCGGCGGCGATTTCACGGCCGCGCTGCGCGACCTGGCGCAACTGCGCGACGCCGTCGACCGCTTCTTCAACGACGTGATGGTGATGGCCGACGACGCGAAGCTGCGCGCCAACCGCCTGGCGCTGCTGGCCACGCTGCACGGCCTGGCCAACCGCGTGGCGGACATTTCCAAGCTGGCGGCGTAAGCCGCGGCCGGCACGCATCGGAGAGCAGCCATGCCACAGTCCCTGCCCAAGTTCGTGATCCTGGACCGCGACGGCGTGGTCAACCTGGACAGCGACCAGTTCATCAAGACGCCCGACGAATGGGTGCCGATCGCCGGCAGCCTGGAAGCCATCGCCATGCTGAACCAGGCCGGCTACCGCGTGGTGATCGCCAGCAACCAGTCCGGCATCGGGCGGGGGCTGTTCGAGATGAGCGCGCTGAACGCGATGCACGAGAAGATGTACAAGGCGCTGGCCAACCTTGGCGGCCGGGTGGAGGCGGTGTTCTTCTGCCCGCACACGGCGGCCGACAACTGCGACTGCCGCAAGCCGAAGTCCGGCCTGTACGAGCAGATTGGCGAGCGCTTTGGCATCGAACTGCGCCACGTGCCGACCGTCGGCGATTCGCTGCGCGACCTGGAAGCCGGCGTGGCCGTGGGCTGCGTGCCGCACCTGGTGCGCACCGGCAAGGGCCTGCGCACGCTGGAAAAGGGCGGCCTGCCGGCCGGCACCCGCGTGCACGACGACCTGGCGGCGTTTGCCTGCTGGCTGATCGCCGAAGGCACGCACAAGACCGTGGCGCACGCATCGCCCGCCCCCTGACATCACGACCCATCGTCGCCCCCCGATGACCTTTATCCGCTCCCTGCTGTTCGCGCTGTACCTGATCGTCCTGACGCCGCCCTACGCGTGCGCCTGCTTCATCGTCTTCCCGTTCATGAACGCGGAAAACCGCTTCCGCTTCGTGCGCGGCTGGCCGCGCCTGGTGATCGGCGCCGCGCGGCTGATCTGCGGCATCGACTACCGCATCGAGGGCATGGACAAGATGCTGGCGATGCTGGACAAGCCCGTGGTGCTGCTGTCCAAGCACCAGTCGGCCTGGGAAACGGTGGCCTACGTGGCGCTGATGCCCAAGCCGCTGTGCTTCGTGTTCAAGCGCGAGCTGCTGTTCGTGCCGTTCTTCGGCTGGGCGCTGGGCATGCTCAAGATGGTTCACATCAACCGCAAGGACGGCTCGCGCGCGTTTGCGTCGGCCGCCCGGCAGGGCCGCGAGCGGCTCAACGAGGGCGCCTGGATCATCATGTTCCCGGAGGGCACCCGCACGCCGTCCGGCATGGAGCATCCGCGCTACAAGAGCGGCGGCGCCCGGCTGGCCGTGGAAACCGGCGCGTGGGTGTTCCCGATGGCGGTCAATTCGGGCCGCCACTGGCCGCGCAACACATTCCTGAAGCATCCGGGCACCGTGACGATTTCGATCGGCGACGCGATCCCGTCGGCCAACAAGACGGCCGACCAGTTGAACCAGGAGGTGCAGGCCTGGATCGAGACCGAGATGCGCCGCATCGACCCGGAAAGCTACCGCCGCGCCGGGAGCCAGGCCACCGCATGAAGCTGCTGCGACCCACCGCCGACCCCGGCGCCCAGCTGGAACTGCCGCTGGCCGATGCCACGCCGCCAGCGGCCGCCGTGCCCCCGGTACCGGTGGATGGCCTGGCGCCCGCGCCCGACGCGGCCCCGCCGGCCGAGCCGTGGCCGCCCGCGCTGCCCAACGGCCGCCGGCTCCAGGTGGGGGAACGCACGCTGCACTATTCGCTCAAGCGCTCGTCGCGGCGGACCATCGGCTTCACCGTAGATGACCGCGGCCTGTCGATCACGGCGCCGCGCTGGGTGACGCAGGCCGACGTCGAGGCCGCCATCTTCGAGAAACAGCGCTGGATCTTCACCAAGCTAGGCGAATGGCGCCACCGCGAGACGCGGCGCGTGCTGCCGACCGTGCAGTGGCGCGACGGCGCCGAGCTGCCGTTCCTGGGCCAGCCGCTGACGCTGCGGCTGGAATCGCCGGCCGGCGTGCTGATGTTCGACGCGGACACCCGCGTGCTGCATCTGGCCCTGCCCGCCCACGCCGACGAGCAGCAGGTCAAGGACCGCGTGCAGGGCTGGTTGCAGAACCAGGCGCGCCGGCTGCTGGCGCAGCGGCTGGACATCTACGCCGACAAGCTCGGCGTGCGCCATACCGGCTTTGCGCTGACGTCCGCCGCCACGCGGTGGGGTAGCTGCACCGCCGACGGCAAGATCCGGCTGAACTGGCGGCTCATGCATTTTCCGCTGTCGATGATCGACTACGTGGCCGCGCACGAGCTGGCCCACCTCAAGGAGATGAACCACGGCCCGCGCTTCTGGGAAACCGTGGCATCGATCTTCCCCGAGTTCCGCGACGCCCGCGCCCAACTGCGCGCGCACCCGCCCGAACTGCTGCCGACGTTCTGAGGCGGGGCGCCCTGCCCCGCCCACCCCTTCCACCCTCACCACGCATACCGCGCGCCCAGCCGCAGCGCGTACTGCCGGTAGCCCTGGCTGCCCCACTGCCCGCCCACGTTGCCCCAGCTGGTCCAGCCGCGCCCCATCCGGGCGGCCAGGCCGAGCTTGACCTCGTAGCGGTCGCGCGGGAACAGCTGCCCGAGCACCGTGTCGCTGAACCCGATCGACGTACTCGCGCGGTCGTGCCACCAGTTCAGCGTGGCATACGGCTGCAGCCGGCCGCCATCGTCGCGCTCCAGCGTGCGGAAGACCCGCATGCCAAGCCGCGTCACCACGCCCTTGGTATCGCCGCCCGTCACCTGCGTGCCGCCCGGTTCGTTCACGCTGACGCCGCGATGGCGCACCCACACCGCCTGGGCCTGGGGCTCCACGCGCCATGGCGTGGCGCCCAGCGGCAGCGCCCAGCCCGCTTCGACCGACGCATTCCACGCCTGGCTGCGGTAGTCCACCTTCGGCAGCTGGTCGCCCCGGACGTTGCTGTCGAACCACGCGTACTGGAACCACGTGTCGACGTACGGGCCCAGGTCCGTCGTCGCCTGGCCGAACCACGTGGCATAGAGGCCCACGCCGTAGCCGTTCACCTCGCCCTTGGCCCGCGCGCTGTTGCCGGCGGCAAGGCCGTCGGTCTGCACGTGTCCGTAGCCCAGCATGGCGCCCAGGTGCAGGCGGTCCGCCGCGCCGAACAACGACCCGCGCGCGATGTCGCCGCCGCCCTGCAGCACGACGGTATCGGCCCGCGCGCTGTAGTCGTGGCCGCGGCTGCCGCTCTCGCCGGTCTTGCCGGCCAGCCTGAGCCAGGCGGCCGGCGCGCCCGAGAACTGCAACTGCCCCATGCGGTCGTGCAGGCTGTGCTGGAACAACGTGGCGGCGGCGTGTTCGTTGGCGATGTAGGCCGGCACTTCGGGCCGGTAGAGCGGCCGTGGCGGATCGGGCGGCGCGGGGGGCGAAGGCGGGATCGGCGGGACGGGGGGATCGGGTGGCGTGGGCGGGTCCGGCATCTGCTGCGAGCGCAGGTACCAGTTGCCGTCGTCGGGCTGCCGCACGCCGCCACGATAGAGCCGGTATTCGTAGGGGCCGGCCACCGCGCGCCCGGCCAGCGCGAACGTGCCGGCCGGCGCGCTGCCGCCGCCGGTCACTTCCACGACGCGGATGCCTTCGCTGGTCAGCGCCCCGGCGCCGCCGGCGTTGACCACGCGCAGCGCCGTGGCGCCGCTGGCCGTGCCGCCATTCACCACCAGCCGGTTCGCGGGCGAGCCGTCGCCGCCCAGCGCGGCCGACAGCACCAGCGTGCCGCCGCTGCCGGCGTAGTCGCGCACGGTCAGCGTCGGGAAGATGCCGTCGACCGGCGGGGTGAACGCCACGGTGCTGTCGACGTTGTCCAGCCGGGTCAGCCGCGAGTGGCCGGTCACCCACCAGGTGGAGCGGTCGCGCAGCGTGACATTCGACGTGGTGGGCAGCACCCCCTCGATGCCATCGATCAGGATGGCCGTGCCACGTAGCGTGGACCGGCTGGCCGTCACGTCGGCGCGCGTCTCGAACTGCCGGTCGCCCTCGACATCCAGCCAGATCTGCGCGCCCGAGACCGTGGCGTCCGTCAGCGTGATCACGCCATTGCCGCCGCTGACCGTGAGGGCCGGGCCCAGCAGCGTGCTCAGCCGCGTGTTGGACAGCGTGACGGTCTGCGTGGTGGGCGCGTTGATGCCCAGCGCCACCACGCCGACGCCATAGAGCCCAGTGGCTTCGATCGCGCCGTTGGACAGCGTGAACGTGCTGCCGTCGCGCACGCGGATGCCGTAGGCGTAGAGGCCGCTCACGGTGACCGTGGTGCCGTCGGCGTCGACGCGGCTGCCCGGGCCGAGCACCGAGATGCCGTCGGCCACCGCCGCGGCCGCCGCCACGCTGCCGCCCACCAGCCGCGCGCTGGCGCCGTCCAGCACTTCCACCGCGCTTGCAATCCGGCCCAGCGACTGCACGGTGGTGTTCTCCGTGGTCACGCTGGCCCCGACGCCCGAGGCAAACAGCCCGTACGAGCGATCGTTCTCGGACAACACGTCGACGTTGCGCAGATGGATGTTGCCGGGCGACAGCACCGCCACGCCCGGCGCTTCGCGGCCCGTGGTGCGGATGCTCGCCCGGCCCGCCTGTCCATCGACCAGGACCGAGCCGAGCGTGCCGGTCTGGACCACGCCCGGCGCGGCCAGCCCCGTGGTGGTGATGGCGCTGGCGCCGAGCAGTTCGACGCGCCCGGACGAGACGGCGATGCCGGCCGCGTCCTGGCCCTGCGTCGCCAGCACCGAATCGCGCAACTGCACAAGGCCGCCGTCGGTGGCCAGCGCCGCGTGGGCGCTGGCGCCGGTGGTGGTGATGGCGGCCTGGCCCGACACCACGGCGCCCGTGCCCGCCGCATGCACGCCGCGCGCATCGGCGCCCGACAAGCTCAGCGTGCTGCCGGGCGCGTCGAGGCGGATGGCGCCGCCCGCGCTGGCATACGCCCCCGTCGCGCCGTCGCCCCCGGCGCGCAGCGTCACCGGGGCCGTGGTCGTGATGCTGCCGTTGTTGACCGCCTGGAATACCAGCGCGTTGGCCGTGGCGCCGGTGTCGAACGTTCCGCCGGCGACGGTGCCGTCGCAGCCATCCGCGACATACGACGTGGCGCCGGACGCGGGGGGCGGACAAGCCGCCGCGTGCGCTTCGCCGGCGGCGCAGACTGCGAGCATGCAGATTCGCGCCTTGAAGGCGCTGCGTCGGAAACATCGCGTCATACAGTGTCTCTCCTGTCAGGGAAAGTCGCTGCCGCGATCTTCGGCGCTGCCGCGCCGTCAAGACGGCGTAGGCGACCCCGCACATGCGGTGCAGGTAGCTTCACTGTAGCAACTTGCCGGCCCCGGCCCCCGGCGTGGCGTCCTGAAATTTGTCGCAAGGGGAATTTAGCGTCCTCGGCGGATGTCGGCCGACGGGACTAAAATGGCGGATTCCGCAGCCATAACAACCCAAGGCCCCCTATGCGACTCCTTCACACCATGCTGCGCGTTGGCGACTACCAGCGCTCGATCGACTTCTACACGCGCGTGCTGGGCATGCAGCTGCTGCGCGAAAGCGACAACCCCGAGTACAAGTACCGCCTGGCCTTTGTCGGCTACGGCCCCGAGAGCGAGACCGCGGTGCTGGAGCTGACCTACAACTACGGCGTGGATCAGTACGACCTGGGCACGGCCTACGGCCATATTGCGCTGGAGACCCCGAACGCCGCCGAGGCGTGCGAGCGTATCCGCGCCGCCGGCGGCAAGGTCACGCGCGAGGCCGGCCCGGTCAAGGGCGGCACCACCGTGATCGCGTTTGTGGAGGACCCGGACGGCTACAAGATCGAGCTGATCGAGCGCAATTCCACGCGCGACGCGGCGCGCCCGTAAGCGGCGGACGCCACGCCGCGATGGGTACACAAACGATAACAAGGCGCCCGCTGGACAGCACGGCCATCGGCCTGATGGTGCTGCTGTGCGCCGCATGGGGACTCCAGCAGGTGGTGATCAAGGTCACCGCCCCCTTGATGGGCGCCGTGCTGCAGGCCGGCGTCCGCTCCGCCATCGCCGCGCTGCTGGTCTTTGCGTTCGCCGCCTGGCGCGGCACCCCGCTTTGGGAGCGCGACGGCACGCTGCGCGCGGGCATCGGCGCCGGGCTGCTGTTCGGCGCCGAGTTCTTCTGCATCTTCGTCGGGCTGGGACACACCACCGCGTCGCGCATGGCGGTGTTCCTGTACACCGCGCCGATCTTCACGGCGCTGGGCCTGCACCTGTTCGTCGCCGGCGAGCACCTGCAGCGCGCCCAGTGGGCCGGCGTGGTGCTGGCCTTCGTCGGCATGGTGCTGGCATTTGCCGATGGCATCGTCTCGCCGTCGGCGCAGGGCGGCACGCTGTTCGGCGACGCGCTGGGCGTGCTGGCCGGCGCGCTCTGGGCCGCCACGACGATCCTCGTGCGCGGCAGCAAGCTGTCCCACGCGCCGGCCAGCAAGACGCTGCTGTACCAGCTGGCGGTGTCGGCGGTGCTGCTGCTGGCGATGGCGCTGGCGGCCGGGCAGGTCCACCGCGTGGAAGTCACCGGCTTCGTGGTGGCCAGCCTGTTCTACCAGTCTGTGCTGATCGCCTTTGCCAGCTACCTGATCTGGTTCTGGCTGCTGCGCCAGTACCTGGCGTCGCGGCTGTCGGTCTTCTCGTTCCTGACGCCGCTGTTCGGCGTGGCATTCGGCGTGCTGCTGATGCACGACCAGGTCGGCCTGCGCTTCGCCGTGGCGGCGGTGCTGGTGCTGGCGGGAATCGTGCTGGTGAACCGGCGCGGCTGACGCCCGCGGCTGGGAGGGGGGGTGGCCGGCCCCTCCGCCAGTCGGCGGAGGGACGGTAACGGACGGGTTTAGCGCGGGAACGAGAACATGCCCAGCGCGCCGCGCACTTCGTCCAGCGTCTGCTGGGTCAGTTCGCGGCTGACCTCGGTACCCTTGCGCAGGATGTCGAACACGTAGCCCGGGTCCTTCGCCAGCGCCTCGCGGCGCTCGCGGATCGGGCGCAGCATTTCCTGCAGGATGCCTTCCACCCGGCGCTTGAGCACCATGTCGCCCAGGCCGCCGCGCTGGTAGTGATCCTTGAGCGCCTGCACTTCCTCGACGTTGGGATCGAACGCATCCAGGTACGTGAACACGACGTTGCCCTCCACCTGGCCGGGGTCCGACACCTTCAGGTGGTTCGGGTCGGTGTACATCTTGTGCACGGCCTCGCGGATCTGGTCCGGCGACGCCCCCAGCGGGATGGCGTTGCCCTGCGACTTGCTCATCTTCGCCTTGCCGTCGACGCCCGGCAGGCGGCCGTGCTTGGGAATCAGCGCGGCGGCCTCGGGCAGCACGTCGCGGCCCACCTGGTGGTTGATGCGGCGCACGATCTCGTTGGTCTGCTCGATCAGCGGCGCCTGGTCCTCGCCCACCGGCACCAGCACGGCCTTGAAGCCGGTGATGTCGGCGGCCTGCGACGCCGGGTAGCACAGGAAGCCGGCCGGGATGTCACGGCCAAAGCCGCGCGCCTGGATCTCTTCCTTGATCGTCGGGTTGCGCTCCAGGCGCGACACCGTGACGAAGTTCAGGTACATCAGCGTCAGCTCGGCCAGCGCCGGCAGGTGCGACTGCACCGTGATCGTGGTCTTGGCCGGGTCGATGCCGACGGCCAGGTAGTCCAGCGCCACTTCCAGCACGTTGCGGCGCACCTTGTCCGGATCGTGGGCGTTGTCGGTCATCGCCTGCGTGTCGGCCAGCAGCACGTACTGGCGATGCGTTTCCTGCAGGGCCACGCGGCTCTTCAGGGAGCCCACGTAGTGGCCCAGGTGCAGCGGGCCGGTCGGGCGGTCGCCGGTCAGGATGACGGGACGCGGGTCGGTCTTGGTCGGTTCGGTCATGAGCGTCGCGAAAGCTTCGGGAATGTTCGGGGGTTCTGGGAATGCTGTGGGCGGCGGCCGGCCTCAGGCCACGCCGCGGGCGGGCGGCGCGGCGCCCTTGCCGACGATGCGCGCCAGCTCGACGTACTCGGAAACCGGCACTTCCTCGGCGCGGCGGCCCAGGTCGAACCCGAGCGCGTCGAAGTCGACCTGGTCGCGCAGGAACGACAGCGTGTTGCGCAGCACCTTGCGGCGCTGCGAGAACGCCGCCGTCACCACGTCGCCAAGCACTTCGGGGTCGCAGGCCGGGTACGGCGATTGCAGCGCGCCGTCCTCGCCGCGCGGCCACGGGATCATGCGCACCACGGCCGAATCGACCTTGGGCGGCGGGTTGAACGACGCGGGCGGCACGTCGAGCACGTGTTCCATGTGGTAGCGCACCTGCAGCATGATCGACAGCCGGCCGAACGCCTTGCTGCCGGGCTCGGCCACCATGCGCTCGACCACCTCCTTCTGCAGCATGAAGTGCTGGTCGCGCACCACATCGGCAAAATCCATCAGGTGGAACAGCAGCGGGCTGGAGATGTTGTACGGCAGGTTGCCGACGATGCGCAGCGCGCGGCCGGCCTGCTTGAGCTGCCCGAAATCGAATGCCAGCGCGTCGCCGGCATGGACGGTCAGGCGGTCGGTGTAGCGGTTGCGCAGGCGCTCGACGAGGTCGCGGTCGAGTTCCACCACCTGCATGGCGGGCAGGCGTTCGAGCAGCGGGTTGGTCAGCGCGCCCAGGCCCGGGCCGATCTCGACGACGACGTCGTCCGGCTGCGGGTCGATCGCGTTGACGATGCCGTAGATGATGCCGTCGTCGACCAGGAAGTTCTGCCCGAATCGTTTGCGGGCCACATGGCCCTGGTGCACGTTTGAACGCATAGGTCAGTGGCGGCCGTTGGCGGACGCGCCGTTGCCGTGGCGTCCGCTGGCGTGGCCAGCCATCAAAGTGGCGCACCGGATGGCCTCGATCATGCTGCCGTGCTCGGCCCGGCCGCTGCCGGCCAGGTCGAGCGCGGTGCCGTGATCCACCGATGTGCGGATAAAGGGCAGGCCCAGCGTGACATTGACGCCGTGGCCGAAGGTGCCGTACTTGAGCGGCGCCAGTCCCTGGTCATGGTACATCGCCAGCACGCAGTCGGCATCGCGCAGGTGGCGCGGCTGGAACAGCGTGTCGGCGGGATAGGGGCCGCGCGCGTCGATGCCGGCGTCGACGGCCAGTGCCAGCGCGGGCGAGATGATGTCGATTTCCTCGCGGCCCATGTGGCCGGACTCGCCGGCATGCGGGTTGAGCCCGGTCACCAGGATGCGCGGCCGCGCGATGCCGAAGTGGCGCCGCAGGTCGTGGTCGACGATGGTCAGCGTTTCCAGCAGCATCGGCACGGCCAGCGCGTCGGGCACCGCGCGCAGCGGCAGGTGCGTGGTGGCCAGCGCCACGCGCAGCATCGCGTTGTCATGCGCGGGCTGCGGGCCGGCCAGCATCATCACCACGCGCGGCACGGCGGCCCGCTCGGCCAGGTATTCGGTATGGCCCGTGAACGGCACGCCGGCGTCGTTGATCGTGCTCTTCTGCACCGGCGCGGTGACCATGGCGGCATAGCGGCCATCGCGCAGCCCGTCGATGGCGGCATCGAGCAGCGCCAGCACGTAGCGGCCGTTGCGCGCGTCGAGCTGGCCGGGCGCGCAGGGCACGCCCAGCGCGACGTCTTCCACCACCACCTGGCCGTCGGCGATACGCCGCTGCCACGCGTGCGCCACGCCCAGCGCCTGGGCACGCTGCGCCAGCAGGCGCGCGTCCCCGATCACATGGAACCGGTAGTGACCCTGCCCCATGCCGTTGCCGGTGCCCACGAGCTGCAGCAGGGCACCGATCGTGATGTCGGGGCCGATGCCGGCGGGTTCGCCGGTCGTGATGGCTAGCGCGAGGGGAGCGGGTGCAGGGTCGGGCATGGCAGGCTGGCCGGCGCGTCAGCGCTGGCGGTTGATCCGGTATTCCACGTAGGCC
This sequence comes from Cupriavidus sp. SZY C1, assembly GCF_032190535.1. NCBI lineage: Bacteria > Pseudomonadati > Pseudomonadota > Betaproteobacteria > Burkholderiales > Burkholderiaceae > Cupriavidus > Cupriavidus sp. SZY C1. Next base: position 234,978 of record NZ_JAUANU010000007.1, on the reverse strand, counting down.
GCGCTGCGGAGCTGGCGCACCCAGTCATCATAGGCGGCGCGCAGCTTCTGCTCGCGGACTTCCTGGCGGGCGAAGTCGCGCTGCTTCTCGGCCGATACCTCGGTCTCGCGGCGGTTTTCCACCTGGATCAGGTGCACGCCGAACTGCGTGACCACGGGCTCGGAGATCTCGCCCGGACGCAGGCGATTCATGGCCTGCTCGAACTCGGGCACCAGTTCGCCCGGCGACACCCAGCCCAGCTCGCCGCCCTGCTGGGACGAGCCGTCCTGCGAGTAGCGCCGCGCCGCATCGGCAAAATCGGTGCCGTGGGTCAGGCGGTCGCGCAGCGTGGTCATCTGCCGGCGGGCTTCGGCCTCGGGCATGTTCGGGCCGGTGCGGATCAGGATGTGACGCACCTGCGTCTGCGTGATGCGGTCGCTGGCGGCCTGCTGGGCCGGCGCGCCGGTGCGCTTGGCGGCCAGCTTCAGCACGTGGAAGCCGTTGGCCGATTCCACCACGTCCGGCACCACGCCGCCCGGCTGCAGGTCGACGATGGCGTTGGCGAACAGCGCCGGCAGGCGGCCAATTTCGCGGAAGCCGATCGCGCCGCCCTGCGCCGCCTCGGGCGCGTCGGAATTCGACCGCGCCAGCTCGGCAAAGTCGGCACCGCCCTGCGCCTGCTTGAGCAGGCCCTGGGCCTTGGCCTTCAACTGGGCCTTCTGGGCTTCGGAGGCGTCCTCGGGCACGCGCACCAGGATCTGCTGCACGTTGTACTCGGTGGGCCCCGTGGCGGCCGACTGCCCGCTGCGAGCGGCCAGGTAGTTGTCGATCTCGCCGTCGTAGACCTGCACCTTCGAATCGACCTCGCGCTCGCGCAGGCGGATCACCTGCACCTGCTTGCGCAGTTCGTCGCGGTACTTGGACCACGTCATGCCGCTGGCTTCCACGCGGCGGCGCAGCTCGGTGGCGGACATCTTGTTCTGCTGCGCGACCGATTCGATCGCGCGGTCCACTTCCTGGTCGGTCACCTTGATGCCGGCGTCCTGGGCGGCCTGCGTCTGCACGCGGTCCATCACCAGCCGCTCCAGCACCTCGCCCAGCAGGTCGGGCCGCTCGGGCACCGGACGGTTGGACGCGCGGAGCTGGCTCTCGACCTCGTCGGCCCGGTCAAGCAGCTCGCGCCGCGTGATCACGCTGTTGTTGACGATGGCCACCACCTCGTCCACCAGCTGCGAGCGCTTCTGCGCCGGCTGCGGCACGCCGAGCTGCGGCTGGCTCGGCGCCACCGTGGACGACGACGGCGACCCGCCCGGCATGAAGATGCCCTGCGTGCGGCCGCTGGACCCCGGGGCGCGGAGCTGCGCGGCGGCCGGTGCGGCCAGCGTGACCAGCACCGCGGAGAGCAGCAGTTGCTGCCACGAGTTCAGGCGGAACATTACCGAAAAAGCTTGACGTTTCATCTTGGTCCGTCATTCATAGTGATCGTACGGGGACGTGGGCACCGGCCGCGCGGTCACGGGCTCGTAGCCCGGCACGTTCAGGCGCAGCATGTCCAGCGGATTCGAGCCAACCTTCGACAGGCCGCGGAATTCCACCTGCAGGAACACCCGTCCGGTATAGCCGTTGGTCGTGTTGCGGAAGCGCTGGTAGACGAAGCGGCCCACCCAGCAGTCCGCCGCGTATTCGAAGCCGGCCAGCGCGTCCACAAGCTGGCTGGCCGACTGGTCGTACGCCACGCGGCCGATACCGTAGACGCGCTGCGTGATCGGCCACTGGCCCGAGACCTCGAACTGGTCGATGGCCGTGTTGTCGGTGACCGACGTCGGACGGCGGTAGCGATAGCCCATGTTGAGCAGCTTGCGCGAGTCCGGCCGCCACTGGAACGCCACGTTCGAGTAGTTGACGCGGTTTTCGTCGGGATTCCACTGGATGCCCGCGTCCAGGTAGTAGCCGCGGAAAAGCTGGATCGTCGTGGCCGCCAGCAGGTCGGAATACGACGGCTTGGTGTCGTTCAGCGTGCCGCTGATCTGCACGCGCTGGCCGGTGAAGTCCACGCGCTGCGCAATCGTGCCGCGGAAGCGCTCCACGCCGGTCTCGGACTCGATCAGGCGCGTGGTCAGGCCCGCGGTCAGCTTGTTGTTGTCGGCAATCCGGTCCGCGCCGCTGAACGGGTTTTCCGTGAAGATCTGGCCGTAGCTGAAGTCGGACTGCGCCGTATCGAACAGCGGGAACTGGCTCTGGTCGCGGAACGGCGTGTAGACGTAGAACAGGCGCGGCTCCAGCGTCTGCGTGTAGTTCACGCCGAACAGCCGGCTGATGCCGGGCGCCTCGCGCTCGAAGGTCATGCCCGAGTCCAGGCTGACCGTCGGGATCGTGCGGCTCAGCGTGTTGGGCGCCCCGGCCGTGTTCGTGCCGGCGTCCATGTTGTACTGGGCCGCGTTGAAGATGACCTTCGGCGTCACGTACCAGCCCGGCCGGATGATCGGGTAGCTGATGGTCGGCTGGAAGTACGCGCGGTTGCCTTCCGGCTGCTGGAACCCCGTGGACGTCAGCGGGATCTTGAAGCGCGTGTAGTCGGTGTCGATGGCGATGTCGAAGCCGCCTACGTCGTACTTCGTGTACTTCGCATTGAGCTGCGGCTCGCGCTCGTACGAGGGCTCGCTGGGCCGCAGCGTCTGGAATTTCAGGACCTGCGCCAGGAACGTGAAGTCGCCCCAGTTGTAGGTCACCCCGCCCTGCTGCGTGTACTGGCGCAGCGTGGACTGCGAGACGCTGCGCGTCAGGTCGTCCGGATACTGGTCGTCCGACACCTTGCTGACGTTGGCGAACGCCGTCATGCCGGGGATGATCCGCTGCGTGTGCTGGATCGAGTAGGCCCAGCGGTCGCGGTCGGCCTTCTTGTCGTCGGGCAGGATTTCCGCCCGGATGCGGCCGCTGTAGCCGTCGCCCAGGTACCGGTAGTCGCCGCCGAGCTGCAGGCCGCGCGACGACAGGATGCGCGGGAACAGCGTCAGGTCGCGGTTCGGTGCCAGGTTGAAGTAGTACGGCACCGTGATGTCGGCGCCGGACTTGGAACTATAGCCAAACAGCGGCGGCAGCACGCCGCTGCGGCGCTCGCTGTTCAGCGGGAACGAGAACGCCGGCGCGCCGGCCACGGGCACGCCGAAGAAGTGCAGCACGCCGCCATAGGCGACGCCCACTTCGCGGTCGCTGTCCAGGTCGAGCTTGCGGGCGCTGAAGTACCAGTCCGCGTTGTCGGGCGAGCAGGTCGTGTAGGTGGCCTTCTTGAGCGTGCTGCGGTCGGGATCGATGAAATCCATCCGCTCCGCGCTGCCCGAGCCGCCGGTCTGCTGGAAGTAGTAGTCCGGCGACAGCATGTAGCCTTCGTTGGCCTGCACGCGCAGCTTGGCCTCGGGGCCCACCGCCAGCGTGCCGCTCTTGGACATCCGCACATTGCCCGTGGCATGGGCCTCGTCGGTGTCCTGGTCATAGGTCAGCTTGTCGCCCTTGACCACGCCGCCGTCGCGGCGCAGTTCGGCGTTGCCTTCCAGTTCGACGCCCTTCTCGTTGTAGCCCGTCATGCGGTCGCCCGACACGTAGGCCGGTGCATTCGGGTTCGACGGCGTCGACGCGGGCGCCACGCCCAGCGTGTTGCTGCTGGCGGTACCTGGCCGGCGCGGCGGCTCGGTCAGGCTTGGTACCAGTTCGCCCGCCTCGGGCGGCGGGGGCGGAGGCTCGACCACCTCGGTGACGACGGGCTCCACCATCTCGATGTTGGGAATCGCCGACGCGCCGCCGTACTGGGCGTGCGCGTTGACCGAGAGGCCGGCCATGGCCAGCACGAGCGGCCGCAAGGCCGAGGCATGCGCAAGGGCGCGCCGGGGCTGGCCCTGGCGCGCAGGCGGTCGGGTGGCCGTTGAATGCGGCGATCGTCGTTGTTGTTCGGTCATGCAAACGGTTGTCGGTCGGCTCGGCGGCGGGCGCGGCGCGGGACGCCGCATGGCGGCTCCCAACGGCCCCCAGCCCAATGCCAGAGCGGGCTGCGGGGCGACAAAGGCCCCTCCCGGGGGCCACCCGGCGCCCGGGTCTGGTCGGGTATTATACGGGGCATCGTATTCTCCCTTTCCGGCATGGCAGCACTCAATGACGACCCGGGCCACGACCCGCGTATCGAACAACTGAAATCGTGGGTAGCCGGGCTCGGCGCGGCGTGGTCGATCGACCCGTCTTCCTGCGCGCCGGCTTCGGCCGACGCCAGCTTCCGCCGCTACTTCCGCGTGCGCACCGGCCATCCGGCCCATCCGACCGCCATCGTGATGGACGCCCCGCCCGCGCACGAGGACTGCCGCCCGTTCATCCACGTGGCCCGGCTGTTCGGCGATGCCGGCGTGACGGTGCCCACCGTGCTGGCGCAGGACCTCGACCAGGGGTTCCTGCTGCTGGCCGACCTGGGCAGCCAGACCTACCTGTCGCGCCTGGACGAGGCCTCCGCCCGCCCGCTGTACGAGGACGCCGCCGCCGCGCTGGTCCGCATCCAGCTCGCCACGCGCCCCGGCGAGCTGCCGGCCTACGACCGCGCGCTGCTGCAGCGCGAGCTGGACCTGTTCCCGCAGTGGTACGTGGCCCGCCATCTCGGCGCCACGCTGGACGACCGCCAACAGGCCGACCTGCGCGAAGTCTTCGACACCATCCTGGCCAACAACCTGGCCCAGCCCCAGGTCTACGTTCACCGCGACTATCACTCGCGCAACCTGATGGTCCTGCCCGAAGGCGCCAGCGTGGGCGCCAACCCCGGCATCCTGGACTTCCAGGACGCCGTGATCGGGCCGATCACCTACGACGCCGTGTCGCTGTGGCGCGACGCCTATATCGAGTGGGAAGAAGAGCAGCAGCTCGACTGGCTGATCCGCTACTGGGAACGCGCCCGCAAGGCCGGCCTGCCCGTGGCGGCCGATTTTGGCGATTTCTACCGCGATTTCGAGTGGATGGGCCTGCAACGCCACCTGAAGGTGCTTGGCATCTTCGCGCGGCTGTACCACCGCGATGGCAAGGACGGCTACCTGGCCAACCTGCCGCTGGTGCTCAAGTACACGCGCAGCGTGGCCGGCCGCTATTCCGAAATGCGCAAGCTGGTGCGGCTGCTGGACGCGCTGGAAGGCACCGAGCGCCCCACCGGCCTGACGTTCTGAACCGTGCCGACGCCCCCTGACTCCGCCGCAGACCCCGCCATCACCCGCCGTGGCGAGTGGTGGGCCGGCGTGCGCGCGCTGGCGCCGATGCTGCTCGGCGTGGTGCCGTTCGGCCTGATCTATGGCGTGCTGGCGGTCAACGCCGGCATGCCGGCCTGGCTGGCCTGCGCGATGAGCGCCATCGTTTTCGGCGGCGCGTCGCAGATGATCCTGACCCAGCTCTGGTCGGCCGGCACGCCGGCGCTGGTCATCGCGTTCACCGTGGCGATGGTCAACCTGCGGCACGCGCTCTATTCGGCCACGATCGCGCCGTCGCTGGCGCCGCTGCCGCGCCGCTGGAAGGCGCTGGTGGCCTACCTGCTGACCGACGAGGCCTTCGCCGCCATGACGCGCCGGCTGGGCGATACCGGCCCCCGCGCGCGCTATCGCCACTGGTTCTACTTCGGCGCCGGCGTCTCGCTCTGGACGAGCTGGCAGGTGTCGACGCTGGCCGGCGTGCTGGTGGGCGCCCAGGTGCCGCGTGACTGGCCGCTCGACTTCTTCCTGCCGCTGACGTTCATCGCGATCATCGTGCCCAACCTCAAGCATCGCGCCCACGTGGCCGCCGCGCTGGTGGCCACGGCGCTGGCCGTGGTGTGCTACGCCATGCCGCACAAGCTCGGGATCATGGTGGCGGCGCTGGGCGGCATCGCGGCGGGCATGCTGCTGCTGCGGGGGCACCCCCGTGGCGGCCAGCGCGCGCCCCGCGCCGACGGCAAGGAGCACGCGGCATGAGTGCGCTGACCTTGCTCTGGGTGTTCCTGGGCGCGGGCCTGGCCACCTACCTGATCCGCCTGTCGTTCATCGCCGTCGAAGGCCGCGTGCACCTGCCGCCGTGGTTCCGCACGGCGTTGCAGTTCGTGCCGGCCGCGATGCTGTCCGCGCTGATCGCGCCGGACCTGCTGATGCGCGACGGCGCGGTGTACCTGAGCCCCTACAACGCGCGGCTGGTGGCCGGCCTGGTCGCCATCGTGATCGCCGCGCGCACGCGCAGCGTCGGCTGGACCATTGCCGGCGGCATGGCCACGCTGATCGCCCTGGAGTCCCTGCTTTGAAAGCGATGATCTTTGCCGCCGGGCGCGGCGACCGCATGCGCCCGCTGACCGACACCACGCCCAAGCCGCTGCTGGCCGTGGGCGGCAAGCCGCTGATCGTCTGGCAGATCGAGGCGCTGGCCCGCGCGGGGCTGTCCGATATCGTCATCAACCATGCCTGGCTGGGCGACCGGCTCGAAGCGGCGCTGGGCGACGGCCGCCAGTTTGGCGTGCGCCTGCACTGGTCGGCGGAAGGCACGGCGCTGGAGACGGCGGGCGGCATCGCGCAGGCGCTGCCGCTGCTGACCGCCGGCGCGGGCGACGACGTCTTCCTGGCCGTATCCGGCGACATCTTCTGCGATTTCGACTACGCGTCGCTGCTGCCGCGCGCGCGCAGGATGGCCGGCGCGGCGCGGCCGCAGATGCACCTCGTGATGGTGCCGAATCCCGACTTCCATCCGCGCGGCGACTTCGTGCTCGGCGACGACGGCCGGCTGCACCTGCCCGACGCCAGCCAGCCGGGCCAGGCGCTGACGTTCGGCAACATCGGCCTCTACGACACGCGGCTGTTCCGCGACATCGCGCCGGGGCAGAAGGTGGCGATGTCGCCGTACTACCGCGCTGCGATCGGGGCCGGTACCGCCACCGGCGAGCGCTTCGACGGCCGCTGGGAAAACGTCGGCACGCCGGCCCAGCTGGACGCGCTGGACCGCGCCCTGCGGGCCTGACGCCCGCGCCCGCCGCCCCGCCAAGCGGCCTACTGGGCGCCCGTTGCGGCGCATGGCGTGCCCGCACCGCCGGCCGGCGGGTTTAGAATCGGCACATTCCCCTCACCGGCCTGCCTCATGTCCGCACCCGATTCCGCTCTCCTTGGCGCGTGCCGCGACCGCCGTGCCCGCGTGCTGCAACAGTTGCGCGCCACCGGCGGTGGCGTGGCGATCGTGCCCACCGCGCCGGAAGCCATGCGCAACCGCGACAGCGACTACCCGTACCGGCACGACAGCTATTTCTATTACCTGACCGGCTTCACCGAACCCGAGGCCGTGCTGGTGCTCGTGGCCGGCGCGCCGGGCGAAGGCGGCGACCGCAGCATCCTGTTCTGCCGCCCCAGGCACGAGGAACGCGAGATCTGGGACGGCTTCCGCTTCGGCCCCGAAGGCGCCCGCGCGACGTTCGGCTTCGACGAGGCCCATTCGGTCGAGGACATCGACAAGCTGCTGCCCCCGCTGCTGGCCAACCGCGCCCAGCTGGCCTACCCGCTGGCCGCCACCGCCACCATCGACGCCGACGTGCGCCGCTGGCTCGATGGCGTGCGCATGCAGGGCCGCGCCGGCGTCTCGTCGCCGTCGGTGGCCATGGACGTGCGCACGCTGCTCGACGAAATGCGGCTGTTCAAGGACGCCGGCGAGCTGGCGACGATGCGCCGCGCGGCCGAGATCTCGGCGCAGGCCCACGTGCGCGCCATGCGCGCGTCGCGCGCCGGGCTGCGCGAGTACCACCTGGAAGCCGAGCTGCTGTACGAATTCCGCCGCCATGGCGCCCAGAGCGTGGCCTACAACTCGATCGTGGCCGGCGGGGCCAATGCCTGCGTGCTGCACTACCGCGCCGGCCCCGGCGAACTGCGCGACGGCGACCTGTGCCTGATCGACGCCGGCTGCGAGCTGGACGGCTATGCGTCTGACATCACGCGCACGTTCCCGGTCTCGGGCCGCTTCTCGCCGGCCCAGCGCGAGCTGTACGACCTGGTGCTGGCCGCGCAGGAGGCCGCCATCGCCGAGACTCGCGCCGGCGTGCCGTACAACGTGCCGCACGACGCCGCGGTGAAGGTGCTGGCGCAGGGCATGCTCGACACGGGCCTGCTGGACCGCAACAAGGAAGGCACGCTGGACGACGTGCTGGCCAGCGGCAGCTACCGCCGCTTCTACATGCACCGCACCGGCCACTGGCTTGGCATGGACGTGCACGACGTGGGCGAATACCGCGTGCCCGGCCCGCTGCCGGCCGGCCAGGAGGGCGAGCGCCCGTGGCGGCCGCTGGAACCCGGCATGGTGCTGACGATCGAGCCGGGCATCTACGTGCGGCCGGCCGAGGACGTGCCCGAGCGCTACTGGCATATCGGCATCCGCATCGAGGATGACGCCGTGGTGAGCGCGGGCGAATGCGAACTGATCACGCGCGGCGTGCCTGTGAAGGCCGACGAGATCGAGGCACTGATGCGCGGCAACGGAGGAGCGGCGCGATGAAGGCGTTGTTGAGCAAGCTGTTTGGCGTGGGCGTACCGAAGCACCGGAGCACGGTGCATCCCGTGGACCCGAACCAGCCGTTCGTGGTGAATCTCCATGACGACCGCCTGGTCGTGCATCGCCCGGACGGCCAGCGCGAAGAACTGGCGTGGGACGCGCTGGAGCGCGTGGTGGTGCGCGTGTCCGACCGCGCGCCGTGGACCGGCACGCCGTGGCTGATCCTGGCCGGCGACGCGCAGAGCCAGCAGGGCTGCGTGGTGCCGATGACCGCCGCCAACCACGACGCGCTGCTGCGGCGCCTGCAGGCGCTGCCGGGCTTCCACCAGCAGAAGCTCGACAACGCGATGCGCGACGCGGCCGCGGGCAAGGCCCGCACCGACGCCAACCTCTGGAAGCGCGGCGAAGCCCCGGCGGCCGACGCCGCCCCGGCGCACGAGGAGCCCGACCATGACACAGCCGGCCAACGCTGACACCCTCGGTACCCTGGGCGCCCCTGGCACCGGCCACGGCGAGCCGCACGACGTGGCCGTCGTCGGCGGCGGCCCGGTGGGGCTGGCGCTGGCCTGCCAGTTGCTGCGCACCACGCCATGGCGCATCGTGCTGATCGATGCCGCCACGCCGGCCCGCGCCGCGCGCGACCCGCGCGCCATCGCGCTGTCGCACGGCAGCCGCCAGTTGCTGGAGCAGATTGGCGCGTGGCCCGTGCCGGCGCAGCCGATCGAGCACATCCACGTGTCGCAGCGCGGCCGCTTTGGCCATGTGAAGCTTCATCACGACGACTACGGCGTGCCCGCGCTGGGCCACGTGGTCAAGTACGGCGACCTGTGCCTGGCGCTGGAACGCGCGCTGGCGCGGGCGGCCGACGCCGCGCCCGGCCGGCTGGAACGCGCGTTCGAGACCCGCATCGACGATCTCGACCAGGGCAGCGGCGACGATGCGCGCGCACGCCAGCCGGGCGCCGTGGTCCGGCTGACCGGCGTGTCGCACGCCGACCATGAGGGCCTGCCCGTGGCCTTTGCGGCCCGCATCGCCGTGCAGGCCGAAGGCGGGCTGTTCCACCAGCAGGCGCAGCGCCTGTCGCGCGGCACTGATCCGGCGCGCCGCCGCGACTACGGCCAGACGGCGATCATCGGCCACGTCACCTGCACGCAACCGCTGCCGGGCTGGGCCTGGGAACGGTTCACCGACGAGGGGCCGCTGGCGCTGCTGCCGCACGAGGACCATGGTGTCACCGGCTACGCGCTGGTCTGGTGCTGCGCGCCGGAGCAGGCGCAGCGGCGGCTGGCACTGCCGGACGACCTGTTTGCCGATGAACTGGGCCGCGCGTTCGGCACGCGCATGGGCCGCTTCACGCTGGTGGGCAAGCGCCACGCGTTTCCGCTGGGCCTGAACGCGGCACCGGTCACGGTGCAGCACCGGGTGGTGGCCGTCGGCAATGCGGCGCAGACGCTACATCCGGTGGCCGGCCAGGGCCTGAACCTGGGCCTGCGCGACGCCTTCGCGCTGGCCGATTCCCTGCGCGCCGGCTGCACGCCGCAGGCGTTGCAGGCCTTTGCGGGCCGCCACCGCCTGGACCGCGCGATGACGATCGGCATCACCGACCTGCTGCCGCGCGTGTTTGGCGTGGGCGGGCCGCTGGCGGCCCATGCGCGCGGCGCGTCGCTGGCGGCGCTGGCCTGCGTGGCGCCGCTCAAGCACGCGCTGGCGCGGCAGATGATGTTCGGCGCCCGGCGCTAGCCGGCCGGATCAAGGTGCCGGGGCGTGCCGCCGCCCCCGCTCCATGATATTTGCTTATTTATTGGGCAACCGTACCGGTTTGGCGGTAAAATCCCGGCCTCGCATACGACCCCCGGCGCCGTTTGCCGGATTGCCGGCACTAGCCGGGCTTTCCTTTTTCGCTTCTTTCGCAACGCGCCGCCACCGTGCAGATCGGTCCCCACACGCTCCGCAACAACCTCTTTGTCGCCCCGATGGCCGGGGTGACGGACCGCCCGTTCCGCCAGCTCTGCAAGCAGCTCGGCGCCGGCTACGCAGTGTCCGAGATGGTCGCGTCGAACGCCCAGCTGTGGAAAAGCGAAAAGACCATGCGGCGCGCCAATCACACGGGCGAGGTCGAGCCGATCTCGGTGCAGATTGCCGGCGCCGAGCCGTCGATGATGGCCGAGGCGGCGCGCTACAACGTCGACCGTGGCGCGCAGATCATCGACATCAACATGGGCTGCCCGGCCAAGAAGGTCTGCAACGTGGCGGCCGGGTCGGCGCTGCTGCAGAACGAACCGCTCGTGGTGCGGATCGTCGAGGCCGTGGTGGGCGCCGTGGGCGACCGCGTGCCCGTGACGCTGAAGATCCGCACCGGCTGGGACCGCGAGCACAAGAACGCGCTGCGCGTGGCGCGCATGGCCCAGGACGCCGGCATCAGCATGCTGACGATCCACGGCCGCACCCGCGCCGACCTGTACCACGGCGAGGCCGAGTACGAGACCATCGCCGCGGTCAAGGCGGCGCTGCGCATCCCCGTGGTGGCCAACGGCGACATCACGTCGCCGCAGAAGGCGCGCCACGTGCTGCAGGTGACCGGCGCCGACGCCATCATGATCGGCCGCGCCGCGCAGGGGCGCCCGTGGCTGTTCCGCGAGATCGAGCACTTCCTGAAGACGGGCGAGCTGCTGCCGTCGCCCGAGGTGGCCGAGATCCGCGCGATCATGAACCACCACCTGGCCGACCACTACGCGTTCTACGGCGAGTTCACCGGCGTGCGCACCGCGCGCAAGCACATCGCCTGGTACACGCGCGGGCTCAAGGGCGCGAACCTGTTCCGCCACCGGATGAACACGCTGGAAACCACGGACGCGCAGTTGGAGGCCGTGAATGCGTTCTTCGACGAGCAGGCGGCCATCTCGGACCGCCTGGTCTACGTCGACGACGCCGCCGCGCCGGACGCACAAGACAACATCGACAACAACAAGAAACGGGAACTGCTTGCCGCATGAGCCGCAACGCCATCGACCAATGTATCCGGGACAGCCTGGATACCTACTTTCGCGACCTGGACGGCGAAGTGCCGTCCAACATGTACAACATGGTGCTGGAGGCCGTGGAGCGGCCGCTGCTGGAAGCCGTGATGGTGCGCGCCGAGCGCAACCAGTCGCTGGCGGCCGCGTACCTGGGCATCAACCGCAACACCCTTCGCAAGAAGCTGCAGCAACACGGATTACTTTGACGCGTTCCCCCAAGCCATGATCAAGCAAGCACTCCTTTCCGTCTCCGACAAGACCGGCATCGTCGACTTCGCGCGCGAACTGAACGCGCTCGGCGTGACGCTGCTTTCCACCGGCGGCACCGCCAAACTGCTGGCCGACGCCGGGCTGCCGGTCACGGAAGTGGCCGACTACACCGGCTTTCCCGAAATGCTGGACGGCCGCGTCAAGACGCTGCACCCGAAGGTGCACGGCGGCATCCTGGCCCGCCGCGACCTGCCCGAGCACATGGCCGCGCTGGCCGAGCACAAGATCCCGACGATCGACCTGCTGGTGGTCAACCTGTACCCGTTCCAGCAGACCGTGGCCAAGGACGACTGCACGCTGCCCGACGCCATCGAGAACATCGACATCGGCGGCCCCACCATGCTGCGCTCGGCCGCCAAGAACCACCGCGACGTGACCGTGATCGTCGATCCGGCCGACTACGCCGTGGTGCTGGACGAAATGCGCGCCAACGGCAACGCCGTGGGCTACGACACGAACTTCCGCCTGGCGACCAAGGTCTTCGCGCACACGGCCCAGTACGACGGCGCAATCACCAACTACCTGACCAGCCTGGGCAGCGACAAGTCCCACCAGGGCCGCAGCAGCTACCCGCAGACGCTGAACCTGGCCTTCGAGAAGGTGCAGGAAATGCGCTACGGCGAGAACCCGCACCAGTCGGCCGCGTTCTACCGCGACCTGAAGGCCGTGGACGGCGCGCTGGCCAACTACGTGCAGCTGCAGGGCAAGGAACTGTCGTACAACAACATCGCCGACGCCGATGCGGCCTGGGAGTGCGTGAAGTCGTTCGAGGCGGCAGCCGGCGCGGCCTGCGTGATCATCAAGCACGCCAACCCGTGCGGCGTGGCGGTGGGCGCCAACGCGCTGGAAGCGTACGAAAAGGCGTTCAAGACCGACTCGACCTCGGCCTTCGGCGGCATCATCGCGTTCAACGTCGAGCTGGACGAAGCGGCCGCCCAGGCCGTGGCGAAGCAGTTTGTCGAAGTGCTGATTGCCCCGTCGTTCAGCACCGCCGCGCGCAACGTGTTCGCGGCCAAGCAGAACGTGCGCCTGCTGGAGATTCCGCTGGGCGGCGGCGTGAACCAGTTCGACCTGAAGCGCGTGGGCGGCGGCCTGCTGGTGCAGGGCCCGGACGCGCGCAACGTGCAGCCGTCCGAGCTGCGCGTGGTGACGCGCCGCCACCCGACGCCCAAGGAAATGGACGACCTGATGTTCGCGTGGCGCGTGGCCAAGTTCGTCAAGTCGAACGCCATCGTGTTCTGCGGCAACGGCATGACGCTGGGCGTGGGCGCCGGCCAGATGAGCCGCGTGGATTCGGCCCGCATCGCCAGCATCAAGGCCCAGAACGCCGGGCTGTCGCTGGCCGGCTCAGCCGTGGCGTCGGACGCGTTCTTCCCGTTCCGTGACGGCCTGGACGTGGTGGTGGACGCCGGCGCCACGGTCGTGATCCAGCCGGGCGGCTCGATGCGCGACGACGAGGTGATTGCCGCGGCCGACGAGCGCGGCATCGCCATGGTGCTGACCGGAACGCGGCACTTCCGGCATTAAGCCGGCGCCCGCCGCTTCATGCGCATCCTCGGCATCGACCCCGGCCTGCGGACCACCGGCTTTGGCGTGCTGGAAAAGCACGGCAGCAAGCTGGCGTACGTGGCGTCGGGCACCATCCGCAGCAATGGCGACGAAAGCCTCCCGCAGCGGCTGAAGACGCTCTACGACGGCATTGCCGAGGTGGCGCGCACCTACGCACCCGACTGCGCGGCCATCGAGAAGGTGTTCGTCAACGTCAACCCGCAGTCCACGCTGATGCTGGGGCAGGCGCGCGGCGCCGCCATCTGCGGCCTGGTGGGCCAGGGGCTGACGGTGCACGAGTACACCGCGCTGCAGCTCAAGGTGGCCGTGGTCGGCTACGGCCGGGCCAACAAGGAACAGGTGCAGGAGATGGTGATGCGGCTGCTGTCGCTGTCCGGCCGCCCCAGTTCCGACGCGGCCGACGCGCTGGGCGTGGCGATCTGCCACGCCAACGGCGGCGACACGCTCGGCACGCTCGCCGGGATGGCGCCGGACCTGGCCCGCAAGGGGCTGCGCGTCCGGCGCGGCCGCCTGATCGGCTGATCGGCTGATCGGCTGATCGGCCCATGCGCTTCGGCGGACCGCCCGTCCGCCGCCCTCTCCTCCCCCGCCCGGCTCGCTTAGAATTTGCGTTCGAGATCCCGCCAGGAACGCCCCCGATGCCGCACGCCCTTGCCCGCCGTCTTTCCCTTGCCGCCGCCACTGCCACGCTGATTGCGGGCTGCGCCACGCCGCCGCGCGCGCCGGTGGCTCCGGCGCCGCCGGCCGCGCAGGCCCCGGCGCCGGCCGCGACGGCCCGCCCGCCGGCCCCGCCCGCGCTGGTCATTGGCCACCGGGGCGCCAGCGCGCTGCGGCCCGAGCACACGCTCGCGTCGTACCAGAAGGCCATCGACGACGGCGCCGACATCATCGAGCCCGACCTGGTGGCCACGCGCGACGGCGTGCTCGTGGCGCGGCACGAGAACAACATCACCGGCACCACCAACGTGGCCGAGGTGCCCGAATTTGCGGGCCGGCGCCGCATCAAGGTCATCGACGGCGAACGCATCGACGGCTGGTTCACCGAGGACTTCACGCTGGCCGAGCTGAAGACGCTGCGCGCCCGCGAGCGCATTCCGAACCTGCGGCCCTACAACGCCAAGCTGAACGACCAGTTCGAGATTCCGACGCTCGACGAGATCCTGAAGCTGGCCGAACAGGCGTCCGCCCGGCGCGGCAGCCGCGTCGGCATCTATCCCGAACTGAAGCACCCGAGCTACTTCCGCGGCATCGGCCTGCCGCTGGAGGAAAAGCTGGCCGCCGCGCTGCAGCACAGCAGCTACGCCCGCACCGCGCCCGTCTACGTGCAGTCGTTCGAGGTGGGCCCGCTGCGCACGATGAAGCGGCTGCTGGGCGCGTCGATGCCCAACGTGCGGATCGTGCAGTTGCTGGGCAGCGCCCAGGGCCGCCCCGCCGACTGGCGCCTGGCCGGCGACAGCCGCACCTATGCGTCGATGCTGACCCCGCTGGGCCTGCGCGAGGTGGCCACCTACGCCAACGGCATCGGCCCCGAGAAAAGCCTGGTGATCCCGCGCGACCATGCCGGCGGCCTGGGCGCGCCCACGGCGCTGGTGGCCAACGCCCACGCGGCCGGGCTGACCGTCCATCCGTACACGTTCCGGCCCGAGAACAGCTTCCTGCCCCGGCCGCTGCGCGCGCCGGGCGGCGACGCCACGCGCAGCCCGGACGGCATGGTGCGCGAGGTGCAGGCGTTCATCGCGGCCGGCGTGGACGGCTTCTTCACCGACGACCCGGCGCTGGGCCGCCGCGCGGTGGACGGGCGCTGACCGGGCCATTGCGGCGCCCTGCGTTGCACGCGGCCGCGCTACACTGGCGCGCAATTCATCCTTCGCACCCATCATGATTGGACGCATCGCCGGCACCCTGCTCGAAAAGAACCCTCCGCACCTGCTAGTGGACTGCCACGGCGTGGGCTACGAGATCGCTGTGCCGATGAGCACGTTCTACAACCTGCCGGCCGTGGGCCATCCCGTGACGCTGCTCACGCAGCAGATCGTCCGCGAGGACGCCCACCTGCTGTTCGGCTTCGGCAGCGCCACCGAGCGCAACACGTTCCGCGAGCTGATCAAGATCACCGGCATCGGCGCGCGGATGGCGCTGGCGGTGCTGTCCGGGCTGTCCGTGGCGGAACTGGCGCAGGCCGTGACGATGCAGGAAGCGGGCCGGCTGACCAAGATCCCCGGCATCGGCAAGAAAACGGCCGAGCGGCTGCTGCTGGAGCTGAAGGGCAAGCTGGGCGCCGAGCTGGGCCACGCGCCGGGCACCACGCCGGCGCCGGACAGCGCCGACATCCTGAACGCGCTGCTGGCGCTGGGCTACTCCGAGAAGGAAGCCACGCTGGCCATCAAGCAGGTGCCGGCCGGCACCGGCGTGTCCGAGGGCATC
This sequence comes from Cupriavidus sp. SZY C1, assembly GCF_032190535.1. NCBI lineage: Bacteria > Pseudomonadati > Pseudomonadota > Betaproteobacteria > Burkholderiales > Burkholderiaceae > Cupriavidus > Cupriavidus sp. SZY C1. The sequence continues at coordinate 219,217 of NZ_JAUANU010000007.1, read as the reverse complement.
AAGCTGGCACTCAAGGCGCTGTCGAAGGGCTAGGACGCGGCCCATGGCGGGTAGAATGGCGCCATCCCGCCTGTGACCCGCCATGATAGAAACCGACAAGCTGACTGGTGACCGCCCGCCCGAGCGCGTCATCGCCGCCACGCCCGCCTCCACCCAGGAGGAAGCCTTCGAACGCGCGCTGCGGCCCAAGCTGCTGGACGAGTACGTGGGCCAGGAAAAGGTGCGCGGCCAGCTCGACATCTTCATGCACGCGGCCCGCAAGCGCCGCGAGGCACTGGACCACGTGCTGCTGTTCGGCCCGCCCGGCCTGGGCAAGACCACGCTGGCGCACATCATCGCCCGCGAGATGGGCGTGAACCTGCGCCAGACGTCCGGCCCGGTGCTGGAACGGCCCGGCGACCTGGCCGCGCTGCTGACCAACCTCGAAGCCAACGACGTCCTGTTCATCGACGAGATCCACCGGCTGTCGCCCGTGGTCGAGGAAATCCTGTACCCGGCGCTGGAGGACTACCAGATCGACATCATGATCGGCGAAGGCCCGGCGGCCCGCTCGGTCAAGCTGGACCTGCAGCCGTTCACGCTGGTGGGGGCCACCACGCGCGCCGGCATGCTGACCAACCCGCTGCGCGACCGGTTCGGCATCGTGGCGCGGCTGGAGTTCTACACGCCCGACGAACTGGCGCGCATCGTGGCGCGGTCTGCGCACCTGCTCAACGCGGCCATCGACCCGGCCGGCGCGCTGGAGATTGCCCGCCGGGCGCGCGGCACGCCCCGGATCGCCAACCGGCTGCTGCGCCGCGTGCGCGACTACGCCGAGGTCAAGGGCGACGGCACCATCACGCGCGATCTGGCCGACAAGGCGCTGGCGATGCTGGACGTCGACACGGTCGGCTTCGACCTGATGGACCGCAAGCTACTGGAGGCCGTGCTGCACAAGTTCGACGGCGGCCCGGTGGGCGTGGACAACCTGGCGGCCGCCATTGGCGAGGCGCGCGACACGATCGAGGACGTGCTGGAGCCGTATTTGATCCAGCAGGGTTACCTGCAGCGCACCCCGCGCGGGCGCGTGGCCACGGCCGCCGCGTACCGTCATTTCGGCCTGGCTACGCCCCGGTCGGACGCCGGCGGTGACATGTTCGACGCCCCCTAGCCCGCCATCGCGGGCCGTCAATTAAACGTTTTCTCAGGGCCTGCAAATTTTTTCGAAGTGGATTGCCCGCCTATGGCGGGTTGTCCACAATGGCTGCATCCTTTTTACAAAACGCGCCTACGCGCCTTAAGGACTGCCATGAAACTGCGAGCCAGAACCGCCCTTTCCGCCGCCGCCTGCCTGATGTTCGCCTGGGCCGGCGCCGCCCATGCGCAAAAGCCGTCGACGCCCGCGCCGATCGGCGTGGCCGAGGAGGCCGTGGTCAGCGGCAAGGTGGTCGACATCGACGCCTCGACCAATGCGGTGCTGGTGCAGGGCCCGCGCGGCAACCTGGTGGAGATCGTGGCCGGCGACGAGGCCAAGAACATCGGCAACGTCCGGAAGGGCGACATCGTCACGCTGACGCGCGGCGCCGCCATCGTGGCCGCGCTGGAGCCGATCGGCAGCAAGGACACGGCGCTGATGGAACAGGTGGAGCGCGTGTCGCGCGCGCCCGAGGGCGGCAAGCCCGGCGTGATGCGCGAGATCACCACGACCATCACCGCGCAGATCACCAACGTCGACACGGCCCGCCGCACCGTCACGTTCCGCGGCCCGCGCGAGACGCTGCGCACCGTCAAGGTCCAGGACCCGAACATCGACCTGGCATCGATCAAGAAGGGCCAGATGGCCAAGTTCGTGATCAAGGAAGTGGTGGCGATCACGGTCAAGGCGCCGGCCGCCGGCTGAGCCGCCTCCCCCCTCCCTCTGACGCAGCACCTATTCCAGGAGACGACAAATGGATCGACGTCAGTTCGTGACCCGCGTGGCCGGGTCGGGCCTGCTGGTGGCCACCGCCGCCTTTGCGGCCGGCTGTACGACCACCGGCACCGGCGCCGGCACCGATGCGGCGGCCAAGCGCAAGGAAATCGACGCCGGCGCGGACGGCGCGCTGAACCGGCTCTATGCGTCGGTGAAGAACGCCCAGGAGCTGGGCAACCGCGCGCAGGGCATCCTGATCTTCCCGCGCGTGCTGTCCGGCGGGCTGGTGGTGGGCGGCGAGTACGGCGACGGCGCGCTGCGCAGCAAGGGCGCCACGCAGGGCTACTACCGGACCATTGCCGGGTCGATCGGCCTGACCGCCGGCGGCCAGTCGCGCTCGGTCATCATCATGTTCATGACGCCCGACGCGTACAACAAGTTCGTGCAGTCCAAGGGCTGGACCGTGGGCGCCGACGCCAGCGTGGCGCTGGCCAAGGTGGGCGCCAATGGCATGGTCGACACGGTCACGGCCCAGCAGCCGGTAATCGCCTTCGTGCAGACCAACGCCGGCCTGATGGTCGATGTGTCGCTGAACGGCGCCAAGATCAGCAAGCTGGACCTGTAGCGGTTCGATGGTGCCGCCCCGCCGCCGGGGTGGCAGATGGACGATGCCCGGCTCCGGCCGGGCTTTTTTTCGTCCGTGCGACGCATCCGCCGCGCCGCTGGCATAATCGCCCGGAACCTGTCCCCGCCCCCGGATCTCCCCATGCCCGACCCGCTTGCCGCCCCCGCCCCCTCCGGCCACACCGGGCGCGTCTATCGCTACTACGACCTCGTGATGGTGGCGTTCGTCACGGTGCTGCTGTGCTCGAACCTGATCGGCGCGGCCAAGGCGGCGCAGGTGACGCTGCCTGTCATCGGCCCGGTCACCTTCGGCGCGGGGGTGCTGTTCTTCCCGGTCTCGTACATCTTTGGCGACGTGCTGACCGAGGTCTACGGCTACGGGCGCGACCGCCGTGTGGTGTGGGCCGGCTTTGCGGCGCTGGCGTTTGCCACGTTCATGGCCTTCGTGGTGCTGCGCATGCCGGTGGCGCCTTTCATGCACGACTACCAGAAGAGCCTGGAGGACGTGTTCGGCAACACCTGGCGGATCGCGCTGGGATCGCTGATCGCGTTCTGCTGTGGCAGTTTCGCCAACAGCTACACGCTGGCCAAGATGAAGCTGTGGACCGGCGGGCGCTGGCTGTGGACGCGCACGATCGGCTCGACGCTGGCCGGCGAGCTGGTCGATTCGTCGCTGTTTTACGTGATTGCGTTCTACGGGATCTGGCCGCTGGAAAAGGTCATCCAGGTAGCCATCGCACAGTACGTGCTGAAGACCGGCTGGGAGGTCGTGATGACCCCGGTCACCTACAAGGTGGTGGCGTTCCTGAAGCGTGCCGAGAACGAGGACTGGTACGACCGCGACACGAACTTCACGCCGTTCCGGCTGCGCGTCTGAGGGCCGGGCCGGATTTCAAGGAACCCGGCGGTCGACCTCGTCGAGCGTCAGCGCTTCCAGGTGGCTGACATCGCCCCATTGCAGCAGCGTCAGGTTGGCGCTGTCGCAGCGCAGCCGGTTGACGCTGGCGTTGAGCAGTTCATGCGTGCGCGGCGCCTCCAGCGTCATGCCGGTGGCTTCGCGATACAGGCAGTCGAGCACGCCGCCGTGGGCCACCAGCGCGATCCGCTCGCCCGGATGGCGGCGCGACAGCGACAGCGCCACCTCCACCGCCCGCTCGTGGAATTCGCGCAGCGACTCGCCGCCGGGCGGCGCGTAGTCGGGCACGCGGGCCTGCCAGCGCGCGAAATCCTCAGGACGCTTTTCCGCCACCTCGGCATAGGTCATGCCTTCCAGGTCGCCATAGCAGCGCTCGCGCAGCCGCGGCTCGGCGTGCACCGTCAGACCCAGCGCCTGGGCCAGCGGCATGGCCGTTTCGCGGGCGCGGCCCAGGTCGCTGGTGTACACCGCGTCGATCGGCTCGCCGGTCAGCGCCTCGGCCAGCGCGCGGGCCTGCGCCCGGCCCGTGTCGTTGAGCGGGATGTCGATCTGGCCCTGGAGCCGCCGTTCGCGGTTCCAGGCCGTCTCGCCATGGCGGATCACGATCAGGTGGGTGTAGGCCAGCGACTGCGGGCCGGAGCTTTGCAACATGCCGGTTCCTTGGGGGCGACGGATTCGGTTCGGGCGCCGGCTTGCCTATTGGCCCGCCTGCTGCAGGAGCCGGGGGTTGAGCGTGTAGGTGCCGGTGTAGCTGGCTTCGGCCAGCACGTGGCCTTCGATCGCGCGGCGCACGTCGGCCCCGGTGAAATGGCCTTCCACGGGTACGCGGTCGATATCCAGCGCGTACACCGTGAAGATGTAGCGGTGCGGGATGGCATCGTTCCACGGCGGGCACGGGCCGTCATAGCCGAAGTAGTGGCCCTTCATGTCCTCGTCGCCGGCAAACCAGCCCGTGTAGTCGTTCACGCCATGGCGCAGGCCGCCCGCGGTGGCCGTGCCCACCAGCGCCTCGGGGCCCGGCTTGCCGCGCGCGATCACGCCGTCGCTGTGCGTGGCGGCCGAGATCGTGTTCAGGCCGGGCGGAATATCGATCAGCACCCAGTGGAAGAAGTCCACGCGCGGCAGCGACGCCGGCACCTCGCGGCCTTCCTGGTTCACGTCGTCGCCCCGGCTCGGGACGTCGGGATCGTGCGCCAGCAGCACGAACGACCGCGTGCCGGCCGGCACGTCGTCCCAGTGCAGGTCCGGATTGCGGTTGGCCGACAGCGTGACATGGGCCGCGGCATCCGGCACGCAGAACGCGAACTCGCCGGGGATCGGCGCGTTGTCCGCAAAGGCGTTGCTCCACAGTTTCATGGCAATCTCCTTCGATATGTCAGGCGGCGCCCGTCAGGCCGTGCCGGCCGGCGGCACGCGCAGCCAGAACGTGACGGGACCATCGTTGGTGAGGCTGACCTGCATCATGGCGCCGAATTCCCCGGTCTGGACCGTCGGATGCGCGGCGCGGGCGCGGGCCACGAAGTGATCATAGAGCCGGCGGCCGTCCTCGGGCGACGCCGCCGGGGTAAAGCTGGGGCGCGTGCCGCTGTTGGTATCGGCCGCGAGCGTGAACTGGGACACCACGAGCAGCCCGCCCGCCGTGCCGTTGCCGTCGATGTTCTGCACTGGCAGGTTCATCCGGCCCTCGGCATCGGCAAACACGCGGTACGACAGCAGCTTGGCCAGCAGCCGCTCGGCCTGGGCCTCGGTGTCGCCGCGCTCGGCGCAGACCAGCGCCAGCAGGCCGGCGCCGATCTCGCCGGTGGTCCGGCCGCCGACGGTCACGCGGGCCTGCGATACGCGCTGGATCAGGGCGATCATCGCGGGCTCAGGACAGCGTCACGCGCGCAAAGCGGCGCTTGCCCACCTGGACCACGTAGGTGCCGGCGGCGATCTTCACCGCCTTGTCGCTGACGGTCTCGCCATCGATCTTCACGCCGCCCTGCTCGATGTTGCGGTTGGCTTCCGACGTCGACGGCACCAGGTTGGCCTGCTTGAGCAGTTGCGCGATGCCCAGCGGCGCGCCGGCCAGGCTGACCGCCGGGATGTCGTCGGGGATGCCGCCGCGGGCGCGGTGGTTGAACGCCTCCAGCGCCGCCTCGGCATCGGCCTGGCTGTGGAAGCGCGCCACAATCTCCTGCGCCAGCGCCACCTTGCAGTCGCGCGGGTTGCGACCCACCGCGATCTCCTGCTTCATCAGGTCGATCTCGCTCATCGGCCGGAACGACAGCAGCGTGAAGTACTGCCACATCAGGTCGTCCGAAATGCTCATCAGCTTGCCGAACATGTCGTTCGGGGCCTCGGTCACGCCGATGTAGTTGTGCTTGGACTTCGACATCTTCTCGACGCCGTCCAGGCCCACCAGCAGCGGCATGGTCAGGATGCACTGCGACTCCTGGCCGTATTCCTTCTGCAGCTCGCGCCCCACCAGCAGGTTGAACTTCTGGTCGGTGCCGCCCAGCTCCAGGTCGGACTTCAGCGCGACCGAATCGTAGCCCTGCATGAGCGGATAAAGGAACTCATGGACCGAAATGGGAATCCCAGACCGGAACCGCTTGGTGAAGTCGTCGCGCTCCATCATGCGGGCCACGGTGTACTTTGCGGCAAGCTGGATCATGCCGCGCGCGCCAAGCGGATCGCACCACTCGCTGTTGTAGCGGATCTCGGTGCGGGCCGGGTCCAGCACCAGGCTGGCCTGCCGGTAGTAGGTCTGGGCGTTGGCCTCGATCTGCTCGCGAGTCAGCGGCGGGCGCGTGCTGTTGCGGCCCGACGGATCGCCGATCGTCGACGTGAAATCGCCGATCAGGAAGATCACCTGGTGACCCAAGTCCTGCAACTGGCGCAGCTTGTTGAGCACGACCGTATGGCCGAGGTGGATGTCGGGCGCGGTCGGGTCCAGGCCCAGCTTGATGCGCAGCGGCACGCCGGTGGCCTCGCTGCGCGCGAGCTTCTGGAGCCACTCGGATTCGACCAGAAGCTCGTCGCAGCCGCGCTTGGTGATCTCCAGTGCGCGCATCACCGACGGCGTAAGTGGATATTGGGGCGCGGCGGCCGAGGACACTTCACTCATGACGTAAGTCTTTGAAATCTATAAAGAAATTGCGACGGACGGCCAGCATTGTTCTGGTATAATCCGCGCTTCGTGCCTGACGGACCCGATCCGTCGGCCGGCCGCCAAGCAGGCGGCACACAGACAACGCCCGCACCGCACCTCGGGGGAGGAAGGCAGACGAGACATATCGTCGCGGCAGCGGCCTGGCAATACCGAAAGCTTGAATTCTACGTGATGTGGTCTAGTCTCCGCGAAGTTTTCGCGCGTGAGCTGGTGGTCCTTGTCGACCCTACGAATCCCCAGCATGCGCGCCGCCGCAAGCAGTTGACCGTTGCCGTCGGCACGGTCTTCACGCTCGGCATGGCGGCCGCGATGGGCGTTGCCCCCCGCAACGCCTTCGACGATCCGCTCGCCCCGCGCGTGCAGCAGCCCCTGCGCATGCCCGACGTCAGCGAGCAGCTTGCCCAGTTGACCGAAGCCGACGGCGGCAGCGTCTACGTGCGCCAGGAGCGCATGCAGCGCGGCGACACCATCGCCACGCTGCTGCGCCGGCTTGGCGTCGAGGACCCGGACGCCCAGGCGTTCATCCTCAAGAATCCCACCGCCCGCGGGCTGTTCAGCCTGAACCCGGGCCAGACCGTGCAGGCCGAGATCGACGACAGCAACCTGCTGGTGTCGCTGCAGGCCAACCTGGGCGGCGACGCCACGGCGTCGCGCGAACTGGTGATCGAGCGCGTGGCGCCAAAGAAAGACGGCGGCGACTACACGTACAAGGCGCGCATCGCGTCGGTCGACAACGACGTGCACTACGAGATGGCGTCGGGCGCGATCGACGCCGCCGGCTTCTTCAAGTCGATGGACGCCGCCAACGTGCCCGACGAGGTGGTCAGCCAGATGATCTCGATCTTTTCGGGCGTGATCGACTTCCACCATGACATCGCCCGCGGCGACCGCTTCCGCATCGTCTACGAGGCCGGCTTCCGCGACGGCGCGTTCGTGCGCAACGGGCGCGTGGTGGCCATCGAGCTGATCAACCGCAACACGCTGTACCAGGCGCTCTGGTATTCGCCCGAGGACGGCGAACCCGGCGCGTACTACACGTTCGATGGCCGCAGCATGAAACGGCCGTTCCTGCGGTCGCCAGTCGAGTATTCGCGGATGTCGTCGGGCTTTGGCGGCCGCGACCATCCGCTGCACCACCAGTGGGCCCAGCACAAGGGCGTGGACTTTGCCGCGCCGCAGGGCACCAAGGTCTTTGCCACCGGCGATGCCACCGTGGAGTTCGTCGGCCAGCAGAACGGCTACGGCAACATCATCGTGCTGCAGCACGCGGGCGGCTATTCCACGTACTACGCCCACCTGTCCGGCTTTGCAGGCATCCGCGAGGGCCAGCACGTGAACCAGGGCCAGGTGATTGGCTATGTGGGTTCGACGGGCTGGGCGACCGGGCCGCACCTGCACTACGAATTCCGCTACAACGACGTGCCGCAGAACCCGCTGACCACGACGCTGATGGAAGCGCCGACGCTGACCGGCAAGTCGCGCGCGGAATTCCTTTCCTACACGAGCGCCATGCTAAGCCGCATCAACATGCTGCGCACCTACAACGTCCTGACCGCCAGCAACTGATCCATGTCCGTCTCGTCCAGCGAGTGTTATGTCGGCCTGATGTCGGGCACCAGCATGGACGGGGCGGATGGCGTGCTCGTCGACTTCTCGGGGCCGCAGCCGGTGGTGCTGGCGGCGGCCCACACCCCCTTTCCCGATAACCTGCGCGCCGCGTTCGGCGCGCTCCAGCAGCCTGGCGAGGATGAGATCCACCGCGAGGCCGTGGCCGCCAACGCGCTGGCGCGCGTCTATGCCGACTGCGTGGCCGAACTGCTGAAGGTGGCGGGCCGCGATCCGGCCGAGGTGGCCGCCATCGGCGCGCACGGGCAGACGATCCGGCACCGGCCCGGGCTGTACGACGGCATCGGCTACACGCGGCAGTCGCAGCATCCGGCGCTGCTGGCCGAGCTGACCGATATCGACGTGGTGGCGGATTTCCGCAGCCGAGACATCGCCGCGGGCGGCCAGGGCGCGCCGCTGGTGCCGGCCGTGCACGCCGCGCTGTTCGGCGCCCGCGACGAAACGCGCGTGGTCTGCAATATCGGCGGTATCTCCAATATCAGCATCCTGCCGGCGGCCAGCACGGGCCGGCCGGTGACGGGCTTCGACTGCGGCCCGGGCAATGCGCTGCTCGATGCGTGGATCCATCGACATCGCGGCGTGGCCTTCGACGATGGCGGTGCCTGGGGCGCGAGCGGCCAGGCGCATGCCGAGTTGTTGACCCGGCTGCTTGCCGAGCCCTACTTCCGCGCGCCGCCGCCCAAGAGCACCGGGCGGGACCTGTTCCATCCGGGCTGGCTACAGGACGTGCTCGATGGCCTGCCCACGCCGCCCGATCCGGCCGACGTCCAGGCGACGCTGGCCACGCTGACGGCCACGGCCATCGCGCGCGACGTCCAGTCGCACGCCCCGAACGCGCACCGGCTGATCGTCTGCGGCGGCGGCGCGCGCAACGCGCACGTGATGGCGATGCTGGAGCAGTTGCTGCCCGACGTGACCGTCCAGACCACCGACGACTTCGGCGTGCCGGTCTCGCAGGTGGAGGCGCTGGCCTTTGCCTGGCTGGCGCGGCAATGCGTGCGCCGCGCGCCGGGCAACGTGCCGACCGTCACGGGCGCGGCCGGGCCGCGTGTGCTGGGGGCGGTCTACCCGCGCTGAAACCATCGGCCCGCGGCAATAAAAAAGCGCACCGGGTGGTGCGCTATTTTCTGGCAAGGCCGTAGGGCCAGGCGTCAGACCGAGAACGACGAGCCGCAACCGCAGGTGGTCGAGGCATTCGGGTTCTTGATCACGAACTGGGCGCCGTTGATGTCTTCCTTGTAGTCGATCTCGGCGCCAACCAAGTACTGGTAGCTCATCGAGTCGATCAGTAGGGTGACGCCGTTCTTGACCATCGTGGTGTCGTCTTCGTTGACGTCTTCATCGAACGTGAAGCCATACTGGAAGCCGGAGCAACCGCCGCCCTGCACGAACACGCGCAGCTTCAGTTCGGCATTGCCCTCTTCCTCGATCAGTTGCTTGACCTTGTCGGCCGCGCTGTCGGTAAAGACGAACGGTGCCGGCACGTCCTCGGTAACGGGTGCCTCTGCGACTGCGTTCATGGGGATTCTCCTGGTTAGATACGCCCGTATTCTAAGCGCTACTCACAAATCGTGCCGAAACCCTTTGTTTTCAAGGGGCTCTGGACGTTTTCGCCACTCAGGCCGGCACCTTGGCATCGGCCGGGGCCTTGTCGCCGTCGTCGGCCGGCTCGGCCGTGGCAGCGGGTTCTTCGTTGACCTCGGCAGGCGGCATATGGTTCGGCAAGGCCTTGATCTCGCCCTGGACCAATGGCACCAGGCGGCCTTCGACGATGGCGCCCTGGTGCATTTCAAGTGCCGCATAGCGCACCTCGCCATAGACGCGCGCGTTGGCCTGCAGCTCCAGCAGTTCGGCGGCATGCACCGGCCCGGTCACGGTGCCGTTCAGGATCAGATGGTCGACGCGGACTTCACCCTCGACCACGCCCTTCTCGCTGATCACGAGCATGCTGGGCTTGCCGTCCGCCGCCAGTACGTTGCCCCGTACACGGCCGTCGAGCCGCAAGCCCCCGGAAAAGGTCACATCGCCCTCGATGGCGGCGTCCTGGCCTACCAGCGTATCGATGGACAAACCCTTCTTCTTCGAAAACAGCATGTTCAACCCCCCTCGTGTCGCAGACCCGGCCGCAGCGTCCGGTATGTCGTCCCCTGGCGGCAACCGCGCCAAATGGTCGCCAGCGATCGTCTATTCCTGTGTTCTGCAGGCCCGTGATTGTATCGCCACGCGATCCCCACGCCGATGAAAAGTGTAAGAAATGGCAAGCATGTGCCAAACCGTGATGGCGCCCGCGCAACGGACGAAAAAAAAACCGCACGACCAAGCGTGCGGTTTTCTGGGTGCCGGATCCGCCCGAAGGCCGAACCCTGCAGGAAGCGGATTAACGCTTCGAGAATTGCTTGCGGCGGCGTGCCTTGTGCAGACCGACCTTCTTACGCTCGACTTCACGGGCGTCACGGGTGACGTAGCCAGCCTTCGACAGGGCCGACTTCAGCGTGGCGTCGTAGTCGATCAGGGCGCGCGTGATGCCGTGGCGCACGGCACCGGCCTGGCCGGTTTCGCCACCGCCGGTCACGTTGACCTTGATGTCGAACGTTTCGGCGTGAGCGGTCAGCTCCAGCGGCTGGCGCACGATCATCAGCGAGGTTTCGCGAGCGAAGTACTCGTTGATGGGCTTGCCGTTGACGACGATCTCGCCCTTGCCCGACTTAATGAAGACACGAGCCACAGCGCTCTTGCGGCGGCCAGTACCGTAATTCCAGTTACCGATCATGGATTGGCCCCCTTAGATTTCCAGCACCTTGGGCTGCTGTGCGCCATGCGGATGCTCGCCTTCGGCATAAACCTTCAGCTTCTTGATCATCGCGTAGCCCAGCGGACCCTTCGGCAGCATGCCCTTGACAGCCTTTTCCAGGGCACGGCCCGGGAAGCGCTGCTGCATCTTGCCAAAAGTGGTTTCGTAGATACCGCCCGGGTAGCCCGAATGGCGGTAGTACTTCTTGTCCTGTTCCTTGGTACCCGTCACGCGCAGCTTGGCCGCATTGACGATGATGATGAAATCACCGGTGTCGACGTGAGGAGTGAATTCCGGCTTGTGCTTGCCGCGCAGTCGGCGTGCCACTTCGCTGGCAACACGGCCGAGGACCTTGTCCGTCGCGTCAATCACGTACCAGTCGCGCTTTACCTCTGCAGGCTTGGCGGAAAAGGTCTTCATGATTTTTCCTGAATTTTGAAAACTGCCCGAGATGACGGTCGCCGTTTTAGCGTCCTGTCGAACGGCCGGCCCTTTGGACCTGACCTTCCTGCTTGTATCTGCAGGCTCTCCCTGAATCTCTTCCGGGGGCAATGACCGGAAAGCCGACGATTATACTGTCCGCGGCGCCGATCGCACAAGCAAAGATGTGGCTTTTCGTCAAGATGGCGCCCGGACGCCCGGGAAGCGCCGCCAGCGCCACAGCGTGGGCTATGCCGGGCCTTGCAATCGGCGAAAAAAAACCCAAGTCGGTTTGGACTTGGGTTTGAATCCACCAAAGGAGGAGGGTGGAGGAGACACCGGGCGATCGACGGGGCCGGTCATGGCGGGCGGTGCGAGGGGCGATGGGGTCTGAAACCGGCTTCGCTTTCGCACTCTGGCGCGCTCTCGTGCGCCGTCGTTCGATGGAATGGATTATACATACGGGTCCGGTGGATGCAAGAAAATTTGCACTGTGAAATGGCATATCATTATGCGAAATGATGAATCCATCGCAGACAAATGCCATAAATTCATATAAATCAAAAACTTAAGTGAAGACTTGACGTGCTGCGCGGATGCCACACTAGAGGAAACCTTCTGAATCTTAGGGGTAATCCCGTAGCCGGGACGGCCGTCGAGATTGGCCTATACTCGCGGAAAGCAAGATGCGCCTGCGCGCTGGCGTGAGCGAAAAGAACCAAACAGGAACCGAGGAACGAAAAAAATGGAATGCAAAGTGACATGGTCGGGTCCGGAGGGCATGAGCTTCATCGCCCAGACCGGCAGCGGGCACCTTGTGGCGATGGATGGCGCTCCGGACGGCGGCGGCAACAACCTGGCGCCGCGCCCGATGGAAATGGTGCTGCTTGGCACCGGCGGCTGCACGGCCTATGACGTGGTGCTGATCCTCAAGCGCGGGCGGCAGGACATCCGCGGCTGCTCGGTCAAGCTGGAAGCCGAGCGCGCCGACACCGATCCGAAGGTGTTCACCAGGATCAACTTCCATTTCACGGTGACGGGCAAGAATCTCGATCCGGCCAAGGTGGAACGCGCGATCGAGCTGTCGCACGAGAAATACTGCTCGGCGTCGATCATGCTGGCCAAGACGGCCGAGATCACGCACACGACGGAGATCGTCGAGGGCTGAACCCCGACGCACGCCGCCAAAAGAAAAACGCCCGGCCAGTGCCGGGCGTTTCCATATCCGAAGAAGCAAAGACAGGCCGATAAGCCGGATTCTGTGCACACCGCGCACCCTTGCGGGCTGGCGGCGCGTGACAACCATTCCTCTAGGCCGCCCGTTACCGGACGGCTCCAGCTCCCTACCCGCAGACTCGGCGGGCCGCTTCATCGTCTGCCTATTTGGGATTGCTCCAGGTGGAGGTTACCGCGTTTCACCCTTCCCGCCGACCGAAGCCGGCGGCAAGACTCGTCTCTGTGGCCCTATTCCGCACGTTGCCGTGGATGGCTGTTAGCCAACACCCTGCCCTGTGGAGTCCGGACTTTCCTCCCCTTGCCCCTTGCGAGACAAGCAGCGATTGTCTGGCCTGCTTTGCGGGCCGCAGTCTAACACCGATGGCCGGCCCGGTCAGCCCGCAGCGGTGCCGCGGCGTCCGGGGCGGAATACGGCGGTGTCGTCGTAGAAGCCAGGCGCGGCGTTTTCGTCGCACCAGCCGGGGATGCCCATGACCGGCAGCGGCCAGAAGCTGCGGCCGCCGGCCAGCCCGCCCGCGCCTGCCGCGGCGGCCAGCGTGTCGGCCAGACGGCCGTCCAGGGCTTCGGGCGCGATGCCCGGCGCCGCACGCACCCACCACGCGTGGCCCGTCACGGACTTGTACGGCTGCACGAGCTTTTCGAGCAGCGCATGACCGAACGGGATGGCCGTGCACTGGTCGTGCCACGCGTCGCGGCGGGCGACGAACAGCTCGCGCCACGCAAACCCGCGCAGGGCGTCGGCCAGCGGCGGCACCTCGGAGATGAAGATCACGGCGTTTTCGTCGAACAGCGTTGCGGCATCGCGCACGCCGCCGCGCACCTGCCCTACCCCGTCGCGGTCGATGGCGTCGGCCTGCAGCCGGTTCAGCAGCCGCTTGGTCTGCGGAAAGTGCAGCCAGATCAACCCGTTGAAGGCATCGTGCAGGTTGTCGCGCGTGGGCACCTGGCCGGTGGCGGCAATGTGCGATTCATAGGCGACGCCCGCCGGCAGGTCGGCCTGCGGCACGAACCGCAGCGGCAGGCCGCTGGCGTTGCGCAGCGACCCGGCGCGGGCATTGAGCGCCTGGCGCAGGTCGCCATGGTCGAAGACCGGGGCCGACGCCGCGAACGGCCGGAACCACGGCCGCGTCCAGTCGATGTCGGCCAGCAACGCCTTAGCTGGCCTTCCAGCGCAGCGTTTCGCCGGCGCGCAGCGGCACCAGCGTGGTATCGCCGTACGGCAGCTCGGCCGGCAGTTGCCAGTCCTCGCGCGTCAGCGTCAGCGTGCCGGTGTTGCGCGGCAGGCCGTAGAAGGCCGGGCCGTTGAAGCTGGCAAACGCTTCGAGCTTGTCCAGTGCGCCGGCGGTGTCGAAGGCCTCGGCGTACAGCTCCATCGCGTGCAGCGCCGTGTAGCAGCCGGCACATCCGCAGGCGTGCTCCTTCAGGCCGCGGGCGTGCGGCGCGCTGTCGGTACCCAGGAAGAACCGCGCGCTGCCCGACGTGGCCGCCTTGACCAGCGCATCGCGGTGCACTTCGCGCTTGAGCACGGGCAGGCAGTAGTAATGGGGCCGGATGCCGCCCGTGAAGATCGCGTTGCGGTTGTACAGCAGGTGGTGCGCGGTGATCGTGGCGCCGATCGGGCCTTCGGCCTCGGCCACGTACTGGGCCGCGTCGCGCGTGGTGATGTGTTCGAACACCACCTTGAGCTCCGGGAAATCACGGCGCAGCGGCTGCATCACGCGCTCGATGAACACGGCTTCGCGGTCGAAGATGTCGATGTCGCCGTCCGTCACCTCGCCGTGCACCAGCAGCGGCAGGCCCTCGCGCTGCATCGCCTCCAGCGTGGCGGCGCAGCGGCGGATGTCGGTCACGCCCGCGTCGCTGTTCGTCGTGGCGCCGGCCGGGTACAGCTTCACCGCGTGGATGAAGCCGCTGGCCTTGGCCGCGACGATTTCCTCGGGCGGCAGGTTGTCGGTCAGGTACAGCGTCATCAGCGGCTCGAACGCCATGCCGGCGGGTAGCGCGGCCAGGATGCGGTCGCGGTAGGCGCTGGCCAGGACCACCGTGGTCACGGGCGGCTTCAGGTTCGGCATGATGATCGCCCGCGCGAACTGGCGCGCGGTATCGGGCAGCACCGCCGACAGCGCGGCGCCGTCGCGCACGTGCAGGTGCCAGTCGTCGGGACGGGTAATCGTTAGCTTCTGGGTCATGGGGACAAACACTACTTAGAGAATCAGGATGGCGCGGTAATCGTTGACGTTGGTGCGCGTGGGGCCGGTCACCACGAGGTCGCCGATGGCATCGAAGAAGCCCCAGGCGTCGTGGGCGTCGAGCAGGTGCCGGGCGGACACGCTGGCCGCTTCGGCCCGCGCCAGCGAATCGGGCGCCAGCAGCGCGCCGGCGTTGTCTTCCGAGCCGTCGATGCCGTCCGTATCGGCCGCGATGGCGTGGATGTCGGCCGCGCCGCCCAGCTCGATCCCCAGCGACAGCAGGAATTCCGAACAGCGCCCGCCGCGCGCCTGCTGCGCGCCGCCGCTGGGCAATGTGACGGTGCATTCACCCCCGGAGATCAGCACCACCGGCGCGGAGAACGGCGCATTGTACTGGCGAATCTCGCGCACCAGCGCCGCGTACACGCGCGCCACTTCCTGCGCCTCGCCGGTCACGGTGTCGCCCAGCACCACGGGCTGGATGCCCTGGCGGCGGAACAGCGCGGCGGCCGCCTCCAGGCTGCCGTGGGCAGTGGCGATCATGCGGTTGTCGACGCGGGCGAACAGGGAATCGCCCGGTTTTGGCGTCTCGGCGATCTCGCCGCGCGCGCCGCGTTCAAGGTGCGACTGGACGCTGGCCGGCACCGTCGCGCCATAGCGCTTGAGGATCGCCAGCGCATCGGCATAGGTGCTGGGGTCCGGCACGGTGGGGCCCGAGGCGATGGCGCTGGGGTCGTCACCGGCCACGTCGGAGACGATCAGCGTGGTCACCGGCGCCCGGCTGGCCTGCGCGAGCCGCCCGCCCTGGATGCGCGAGACATGCTTGCGCACGATGTTCATGTCGGTGATCGGCGCGCCGCAGCGCAGCAGTTCGCGCGTGGTGGCCTTCAGGTCGGCCATCGGGATGCCTTCGGCCGGCAGCGACAGCAGGCTCGACCCGCCGCCCGATACCAGCACGATCAGCCGGTCGTCGGGGCCCAGCGACTGCACCTGGGCCAGGATATCGGCGGCGGCCTGTTCGCCGGCCTCGTCGGGCACCGGGTGGCCGGCCTCGATCACGCGGATGTGCTGCGTCGGCAGGCCGTGCGCGTAGCGCGTGACGACCACGCCTTCGAGCGTGGCCTTGCCTTCGTAGGCGCGCTCGACGGCCAGCGCCATCGACGCGGCCGCCTTGCCGGCGCCCACCACCAGCGTGCGCCCGCCCGCGTGGGGCGGCGGCAGGTGGCCGGCGACGATTTCCAGCGGGTCCGCGGCGGCCACGGCGGCGCGAAAGCTTTCGAGCAGCAAGGTGCGGGGGCAGCCCTGGAATGTCATAGCGCCTCCGCGATGGCCTGGCCCAGGTCGGCCGTGGACGCCGTGCCGCCAATGTCGCGCGTCAGCGGCGCGTGGCCCGGGCCGGCGGCCAGCACCTGCTCGATGGCCTGCAGCACGGCCGCGCCGGCATCGGCATGGCCCAGGTGCTCCAGCATCATCGCGCCGCACCAGATCTGGCCGATCGGGTTGGCGATGCCCTTGCCCGCGATGTCGGGCGCCGAGCCGTGCACCGGCTCGAACAGGCTCGGGTACACGCGGTCAGGGTTGATGTTGCCCGACGGCGCCACGCCGATCGTGCCCGTGCAGGCCGGGCCCAGGTCTGACAGGATGTCGCCGAACAGGTTGCTGGCCACCACCACGTCGAACCAGTCCGGATGCTGCACGAAGTGGGCTGTCAGGATGTCGATGTGGTACTTGTCCACCTTCAGGCCGGGATAGTTGGCCGCCATGGCCTCCACGCGCTCGTCCCAGTACGGCATCGTGATCGAGATGCCGTTGGACTTGGTGGCCGACGTGAGATGCTGCTTCGGCCGTTTCCGGGCCAGTTCGAACGCGAACTTGAGGATGCGGTCCACGCCGTGCCGGCTCATCACGGTCTCCTGCACCACGATTTCGCGCTCGGTGTTCGGAAACATCCGCCCGCCGATGCTGGAATACTCGCCCTCCGTGTTCTCGCGCACCACGTAGAAGTCGATGTCGCCGGGCTTGCGGTCGGCCAGCGGGCTCTTGATGCCGGGCATCAGCCGCACGGGCCGCAGGTTCACGTACTGGTCGAACGACCGCCGGAACTGCAGCAGCGAGCCCCACAGCGACACGTGGTCGGGCATCTTCTGCGGCCAGCCCACCGCGCCAAAGTAGATCGCGTCGTACTTGACCAGCGTGTCGAACCAGTCGTCCGGCAGCATCTTGCCGTGGCGCTCGAAGTAGGCGTAGCTGGAAAAGTCGAAATGGTCCCACTGGAAGTCGACGCCAAAGCGGCGCGCGGCGGCGTCCATGACGCGGATGCCTTCCGGCATCACTTCCGTTCCAATTCCGTCTCCGGGAATGACAGCGATCTTGTATTGACTCATGGCTGGGAAGGGGCGAGGTGGCGGGGCGCGGCACCCGGCTTGGCAGCACCGGGCACGCGCAGGATAATGTCTGCATTCTATTGCAAAGCGGCAGCCCCCTGCCGCACGGTGCCCTTGCCATGTGCCAGCTTCTAGGCATGAACTGCGCCACGCCCACCGACGTGACGTTTTCCTTTACCGGCTTTGCCGCCCGCGGCGGCGTCACGGACCATCACGCCGACGGTTTCGGCGTGGCGTTCTTCGAGGACAAGGCCTGCCGGCTGTTCATCGACAACCAGTCGGCCGGCACCTCGCCCGTGGCCGACCTGATCAAGCGCTACCCGATCAAGTCGAAAAACGTCATCTCGCACATCCGCAAGGCCACCCAGGGCACGGTGCTGCTGGAGAACTGCCACCCGTTCATGCGCGAGCTGTGGGGCCGGCACTGGATCTTTGCCCACAACGGCGACCTGCACGGGTTCACGCCGTTCCTGTCCGGCGTCTACCAGCCGGTGGGCGATACCGACAGCGAACTGGCGTTCTGCACGCTGATGCAGGGCCTGCGCAAGCGCTTTCCGGGCTCGCAGCCGCCGCTGAACGAGCTGGGCCACGCGCTGGCGGACATCACGCGGGACATCACGCTGCACGGCGTTTTCAACTTTTTGCTATGTAATGGACAGGCGCTGTTTGCGCACTGCTCGACACGGCTGTACTACATCGTGCGGCAGTGGCCGTTTTCGAAGGCGCACCTGATCGACGCGGACCTGTCGATCGATTTCGCGCAGGTCACCACGCCCGACGACCGCGTGGCCGTCATCGCCACCGCCCCGCTGACCGACAACGAGACCTGGACGCAGTTCGCGCCCGGCGAGCTGATCATGTTCGAGGCCGGGCGGCCGACCATGACGTGGACCGTGCCCATTCCGCCCGAAGTCCAGGCGAAGAATGCGGCGAATACGGCCTGTACCTGAGGGTCAGGGAGGCTCCCCCTCCCGCACGGCGGGAGAGGGAAGCCAGGCACCGGCTTAATGGTGCAGGATCTTGGACAGGAACTGGCGGGCGCGCTCCGAGCGGGCGTCGATGTTGCCGAAGAACTCTTCCTTGGCGCAGTCCTCGACGATCTTGCCGGCGTCCATGAAGATCACGCGGTTGGCCACCTTGCGGGCAAAGCCCATCTCGTGGGTCACGCACATCATGGTCATGCCTTCCTGGGCGAGCTGCACCATCACGTCCAGCACCTCGTTGACCATCTCGGGGTCCAGCGCCGAGGTGGGCTCGTCGAACAGCATGCAGATCGGGTCCATCGACAGCGCACGGGCGATGGCCACGCGCTGCTGCTGGCCGCCCGAAAGCTGACCGGGGTACTTGGCCGCCTGGTTCTTCAGGCCCACGCGATCCAGGTACTTCAGGCCCTTGGCCATGGCTTCCTCCTTCGAGCGGCCCAGCACCTTCATCTGCGCGATGGTCAGGTTCTCGGTGATCGACAGGTGCGGGAACAGCTCGAAGTTCTGGAACACCATGCCCACGCGCGAGCGCAGCCGGGGCAGGTTGGTCTTCGCGTCGCCGACCGAGGTGCCGTCCACCAGGATGTCGCCCTTCTGGAACGGCTCCAGCGCGTTGACCGTCTTGATCAGCGTCGACTTGCCCGAGCCCGACGGGCCGCACACCACCACCACTTCACCCTTGGCCACGCGGGTCGTGCAATCGGTCAGCACCTGGAACGTGCCGTACCACTTGGAAACGTTATTAATCTCGATCATACGGCCACCTTTTTCTGATAACGCTTGACCAGCAGTGAAGCGGAGAAACAAATGAGGAAGTACACCAGGCCCGCGAACAGCAGCATCTCCACGATGCGGCCGTCACGCTCGCCAATGCCGTAGGCCTGGCCGAAGAAGTCCGCCAGCGCGCTCACGTACACCAGCGACGTGTCCTGGAACAGGATGATCCCCTGCGTCAGCAGCAGCGGCACCATGTTGCGGAACGCCTGCGGCAGGATCACCAGCCGCATCGTCTGGCCATAGGTCATGCCCAGCGCCTGCGCGGCGAACATCTGCCCGCGCGACACGCTCTGGATACCGGCGCGGATGATTTCCGAGTAGTACGCGGCCTCGAACAGCGAGAACGCGATCAGCGCGGACGTCATGCGCAGGTCGGACGCGGCCGACAGGTTGAACACCTTCTGCAGCAGCTGCGGGATGATCAGGAAGAACCACAGCAGCACCATCACCAGCGGGATGGACCGGAAGACCGTCACGTACGCCTGGGCGAACCAGTTCAGCGGCCGGAACGACGACAGGCGCATCATCGCCAGGATCGTGCCCCACACAATGCCCACGATCACGGCCGTGACCGTGATCTTGAGCGACACCGCCATGCCCTCGCCGAGCACGTGGATGGTCGACGCATTGATCGAGCTGAAATCGAATTCGTATGCCATGTTCCAGCTCCTTACTTGCTGCCGATGAAGCCCGGCACGCGGGTGCGGCGTTCCACCGAGCGCATCAGCAGCATCACCGTCACGTTGATGGCGGCGTACAGCAGCGTCACCGCGATGAACGACTCATACGGCCGCGCCGTGTAGTCCACGAGCTGGCGGCCCTGCGCGGCCAGTTCCAGCAGGCCGATCGTCGACGCCACGGCCGAGTTCTTGAAGATGTTCAGGAATTCGGACGTGAGCGGCGGCACGATGACGCGGAACGCCATCGGCAGCAGCACGTGGCGGTACGTCTGGGCCAGCGTGAAACCCATGGCCAGCCCGGCGTTCTTCTGGCCGCGCGGCAGCGAATTGATACCCGAGCGCACCTGTTCGCAGACCCGGGCGGCGGTAAACGTGCCCAGGCACAGCATGGCGGCCAGGAACTGCTGGGTGAACGGGTTCATCTGCTTGATCGCCTCGCCGCCCGGCAGCAGCTCGGGGCCCACGAAGTACCAGATGAAAAGCTGCACCAGCAGCGGAATGTTCCGGAAGATCTCGACGTAGGTGGCCGCGAAACCCGACAGCCACTTGTTCGGCACGGTGCGCAGCACGCCCAGCACGGAGCCGATGATCAGGGCGATGACCCACGACGACAGGCCCAGCGCGATCGTGACCTTGAGACCGGAGATCATCCAGTCCAGGTACGTCTCGTTGGAGGCGGCCTGCTCGAGGAACACTCCCCAGTGAAAGATGTAATCCATAGTGCGTCCTCAAAAAGAAACGGAAGGACTGCTCCTTCCGTTTCGCACTGCTCCGATCGTGCAGATCAGTCGAGTGCCTTGTCGTTCGGGTTCTTGAAGAGCGCCTTCATGTCTTCGGACAGCGGGAAGTCCAGGTTCAGGCCCTTCGGCGGGACCGGCTGCTGGAACCACTTCGTGTACATGGCGTTGATCGAGCCATCCTTCATCAGGCCGGTGATGACCTGGTCGGACAGCTTCTTGAACGGCGCGTCGTCCTTGCGGATCATGCAGCCATACGACTCACGCGACTGCGGCTTGCCCACGACGATCCAGTCGTTCGGGTTCTTGGCCTTGGCGCGCTCGCCGTAGAGCAGCGCGTCGTCCATCATGAACGCCACGGCACGGCCCGATTCCAGCGTCAGGAACGACTGGCCATGGTCCTTGGTGCTGATGATGTTCATGCCCAGCTTCTGGTCGTCGTTCATCTTGCGCAGCAGGCGCTCGGACGTCGTACCGGCCGTGGTGACCACGTTCTTGCCCTTCAGGTCGGCCCAGTCCTTGATGCCGCCGTCCTTCTTCACCATGATGCGCGTGCCAATGATGAAGATGCTGGTGGTGAACGATGCCTGCTTCTGGCGTTCGAGGTTGTTCGTCGTCGAGCCGCACTCGATGTCGATCGTGCCGTTCTGCAGCAGCGTGATGCGGTTCTGCGAGGTGATCGGGATTTCCTTGACCTGCAGGTTCGGCAGCTTGAGCTGGTCCTTGATGGCTTCCACGATCTTCATGTTGATATCGTAGGAATAGCCCACCTGGCGCACGCCGCCCAGGTTGTAGTTGAACGGAATCGAAGAGTCCCGCACACCCAGCGTGATGACACCCGTATCCTTGATCTTCTGCAGCGTACCCGTCAGCGGCTCGGCTGCCTGCGCGCTCGCGCACAGCATGCCTGCCGCAATCATCAGGCCAGCCAACTTGGCAACATTCATAACATCTCCTTGACCATGAAGAGAAAGGCGGGACTGTATCAGACAGTCCTGCCGGCGAAACAGTATTGCTTAGCAATTGACCCAAGACAACGGGTTTTTCCCCTAAGTGGTGCCATTGCGGGCATGGTTTCGCGGCGATGCGCCAAAATGAGACACATCTGCAAACGCCCGCTTGCCAGTTGCGCCAAACCCCCGGCCAATAAAAAAGCGGCAGCCGGAAAATCCGGCCGCCGCTTTTCAGTGGATGCTGAGAACCGGAGGATTTGTTGCATTGCAGCAGCGCCAGCCCTCCGACATCAGACCCGCCCGCATCAGGGGTACAGACCGCGCATCTCGCGCGCCTGCAGGATCCGCGAGCACGCCACGATGAACGCAGCCGTCCGCAGCGTGACCTTGTTGTCCTGGGCTACCTGCCAGATCGCCCGGAAGGCTTCTTGCATAATCCGTACCAGGCGCTCGTTGATCTCCTCCTCGGTCCAGAAGAAGCTGGAGAAATCCTGCACCCATTCGAAGTAGGACACGGTCACGCCGCCGGCGTTGGCGATCACGTCCGGGCAGACCAGGATGTTGCGCTCGCGCAGGATGTCGTCGGCCTGCGGGGTGGTCGGGCCGTTGGCGCCCTCGATCACCAGCCGGGCCGTGATCTTCGGCGCGTTCTCGGCCGTGATCTGGCCTTCCAGCGCGGCCGGGATCAGGATGTCGCAGTCCACTTCCCAGAACTGATCGCCGCGCAGTACCTCGGCCTGGAAGCCGTCGATGGTGCCGCTGTGGGACGCGTATTCCATCATGGCCGGCACGTCCAGGCCGGCCGGGTTGTACAGCGTGGTGCGGTGGTCCTGCACGGCCACCACGCGGGCGCCGGCCTCGTGGAACAGCTTGGCGGCCACGGCGCCGACGTTGCCGAAGCCCTGCACGGCCACGCGCGCGCCCTTGATGTCCAGCCCCAGGTTGCGGGCCGCTTCCGAGCCCACGACGAACACGCCGCGGCCGGTGGCCTCGTGGCGGCCCAGGGAGCCGCCCAGCGAGATCGGCTTGCCGGTCACCACGCCGGTGGCCGTGCTGCCCGAGTTCATCGAGTAGGTGTCCATCATCCAGGCCATGACCTGGGCATTGGTGTTGACGTCGGGCGCCGGGATGTCCTTGCTGGGCCCGATGATGATGTTGATTTCACTGGTGTAGCGGCGCGTCAGCCGTTCCAGCTCGCCCTGCGACAGCGTGCGCGGATCCACGCGGATGCCGCCCTTGGCGCCGCCGTACGGCACGTTCACGGCCGCGTTCTTGACCGACATCCACGCCGACAGCGCCATCACCTCGGACAGCGTCACGTCCTGGTGAAAGCGCACGCCGCCCTTGCCCGGGCCGCGCGACAGGTTGTGCTGCACCCGGTAGCCCTCGAAGTGGGCGATGGTGCCGTTGTCCATCTCGATCGGTACGTCGACGATCAGCGCGCGCTTGGGGCGCTTCAGCGTTTCCACCCAGCGTGCCAGCGAGCCCAGGTAGGGCGTGACACGGTCGACTTGCTGCAGGTAGATGCCCCACGGGCCGAGGTGGTCGGCGTTCAGGTACGAAGGCAGGGCGTGAGCATTGGAGACGTTTTGCGTCGGTGCTGCGGAAGACATCGTTGGGTTCCGAGTGAAGGTGACACGCAGCATATCGGCGCCCCCCTGCCGGAATCCAATGCCGATTGGTCATCCGCCCCGGCGCCATTATGCAAGGCACGCATAACGTTGCACCGGCCCCTCCAGCCCGGCTCAGCCGCCCGCCGATCCCGTTGACGGCGCAACCAGCGTCGCCCAGATCTTGTCCACCAGCTGGCGCTTGCGGCGCAGCGGCCCGGCGCGCCGGTCGCCGCCGTTCTCGGCCGGCCGCTCGCGGTAGAGCCGGATCTCCATGTCGATCGACTGGGGCAGCCCGCGCGCGGCCTCGGCGCGCACCAGCCGCCCGGCCGCCACGTCCTCGCGCACGGTGCTCTCGGGCAGGAACGCCATGCCGTGCCCGGCCAGCGCCATGACCTTGAGCGCCTCGGCCATATCGGTCTCGTAGCATTTGTCCAGCTTGAGCGTATCGGCCGACTCGGCCAGCAGCATGTCCACCATGCGGCCCAGGAACGCATTGGGCGTATAGCTCAGGAACGGCACCGGCTTCTTGTCGGTGCCGGGCAGCCGGAACAGCGGCCGGCCGCCGGCGTCGGGCACGCTGTACGGCGACAGCCGCTCGGTGCCCAGCACCAGCATGTCGTAATGGGCCGGATCGAGCTGGATGGCCTGGCGCGGATGGTGATAGACCATGACGAGGTCGCAGCCGCCTTCCACCAGCATCAGCACGGCGTCGTGCACGTTGAGCGCCCGCAGCCGGCACGGCAGCGTGCCGAGCTGGCTTTCCACGCCCTTGAGCCATTCGGGGAAGAACGTCAGCGACAGCGTGTGCGGCACGGCAAATTCCAGCACCTGGGCGTTGGCCGACCGCTGCCCGCGCATCAGCGCACGGGTCTCGCTGACCTGCGCCAGCATCGCCAGCGCCTGCTCGTAGAACACCTTCCCGGCCGCCGTCAGGCTGGTGGGATAGCTGGACCGGTCGATCAGCTCGGTGCCCACCCACGCCTCCAGCGACTGGATGCGGCGCGAGAACGCCGGCTGCGTGACGTGCCGCAGCTCGGCCGAGCGCGAGAAGCTGTGCGTCTCGGCCAGGCTGACAAAGTCTTCAAGCCATTTGATTTCCATGGCGCGGATTATCGCCCGGCCGGCGCCGGATGGCGTGACGGGCAATAATTTTCCTGTTCTCGCCCAGAATGGAGAATAGGATTACCATTCCACCGTCTTTCCCACCATATCTTGCAGGTTTCTGCTCGGAGCGGGCTTTTAACATGGATGCCATTGCGATCCCCCCACAATCAGCGCGCCATGCCAGCCACGTCCGTCCCGGCCAACCTGTCCGACCTGCCGTTCCCGCCCGTCCCGCCCTCCCCGTTCGCCCGGCTGGCCGCCGGCATGGAGGCGACGCTGGCCCAGAGCGCGCGCATGGTGGCTGCCCACGTGGCGGCGGGCATGGACGATATCGACACGCTGCTGGCCGCCCTGCCGCCCGGCGCGCTGGACGGCAGCCCCGACCACTACACGCGCCACCTGGTGCACGCCGACCCCTTCGAGCGGTTCTCCATCATGGTGCTGGTCTGGCGCCCCGGCCAGCACAGCCCCGTGCATGGCCATCGCACATGGTGTGCGTACCGCGTGCTGCGCGGCACGCTGTCCGAGCGCCACTACCGGTGGAATCCGGCCAGCCGCACGGCCGAGCAGACCGGCGCCGTGCCGCGCGCCGTGGGCGACACGTTCAGCGTGCCGGCCGGCCTGCGCCATATCCACGCGCTCGGCAACGACGGCGACACGGTGGCCGTGTCGCTGCACATCTACGGCGTGGAGCAGGACCGCATCGCCACCGGCGTGAACCTGCTGGTGGATACCATCGTCAGCTAGCACCGGCCGCGCGGGGACGGCCGGCGCCGGCCGACCTACCCCTTCGAGACGCCCATGGACCGCTATGACCGCCAGATCCTGAACATCCTGCAGGAGGATGCCGCCGTGCCCGTCGCCGAGATCGGCGAGCGCGTGGGGCTGACTTCCACGCCGTGCTGGCGCCGCGTGCAGAAGCTGGAGGCGTCCGGCGTCATCCGCAAGCGCGTGGCGCTGCTGGACGCCGCCCGGCTGAACGTGGGCGTCACGGTCTTCGTGTCGATCCGCACCAGCCAGCACAACGTGAAGTGGCTGAAGGCGTTCCACGACCTCGTGGCCTCGATTCCCGAAGTCACCGAGTTCTACCGCATGGCCGGCGATACCGACTACCTGCTGCGCGTGGTGGTGCCCGACATCGCCGCCTACGACGCGGTCTACAAGAAGCTGATCCAGGGCGCCGAGCTGGCCGACGTGAGTTCCAGCTTTGCGATGGAGCAGATCAAGTACACCACCGCGCTGCCGCTCGACTACGCCTGAGCCCGGCGCCACCCCGGTCAGCCGCGGTGCGCCCAGCCGGTCATGCGCTTTTCCACCACGGCGAACAGCTCGTACATGCCCATCGCCATGACCGCGATGACGACCAGCCCGGCAAACGCCAGCGGCATCTTCATCGCCGAGCCGGCCGACGCCAGCAGGTAGCCGATGCCCTCGTTGGCCGCGTTCATCTCCGACACCGTCGTGCCGACGAAGGCCAGCGTGATGGCCACCTTCAGCGACGCAAAGAAGAACGGCATCGCGCGCGGCAGGCCCACCTTGAGCAGCACGTCGCGCCGCCGCGCACCCAGCACCCGCAGCACGTCTTCCAGTTCCGGCTCCAGCGTGGCCAGCCCGGTGGCGATGTTCACCATGATCGGGAAGAACGAGATCAGGAACGCGGTGAGGATGGCCGGGCCGGCGCCCAGGCCGCACCAGACCACCAGGATCGGCACGAACGCCGCCTTGGGCAGCGCGTTGAACGCGGTCATCAGCGGATAGGTGGCGGCATAGGCCAGCCGCGACGACCCCATCAGCATGCCCAGCACCACGCCCACCACGATGGCCAGGCCGAAGCCGACCATCGTGGTCCAGAACGTGCGCCAGGCGTGGCCGGCGATCACGCCGCCGTATTCCGCCAGCGAGGCGACGATGGCCGACGGGCTCGGCAGGATGAAGTCCGACACGTCGAACACCAGGCAGGCGCCCTGCCACAGCAGCAGGCAGGCGCCAAGAAGAATCCAGGGGGCGACGCGCTGGACGCGCTTCGCCTGGGCAGCGGACATGGTTGCCATGATCATGATTGCCTGACGTGGCCGATCTTCTCGCGCAGCAGGTGCACGCGTTCGGCAAAGGGTTCGGTATAGGTGATGTCCAGCGGGCGCGGGCGCGGCAGGTCGATCTCCTTGCGCAGCAGGATGCGGCCCGGCCGGGCGCTCATCACGTAGACGGTGTCCGCCAGGAAGACCGCCTCGCGCAGGTCGTGCGTGACCAGGATCACGTTGAAGCGCTGCGCCTGCCAGAGGTCGCGCAGCACGCACCAGAGTTCCTCGCGCGTGAAGGCGTCCAGCGCGCCGAACGGCTCGTCCAGCAGCAGCATGCGCGGCTGGTGGATCAGCGCCCGGCAGATCGACGCCCGCTGCTGCATGCCGCCAGAGAGCTGCCACGGGTACTTGTCCTCGTAGCCGGCCAGCCCCACGGTCTTCAGCAGCGCGCGCGCCCGTTCCTCGTACTCGGCCCGCCGCCGGCGCATCGTCGACCGGTACGGCTCGACGATCTCCAGCGGCAGCATCACGTTGGCCAGCGTCGTGCGCCACGGCAGCAGCGTGGGCGCCTGGAACGCCATGCCCACCTGCTTGAGCGGCCCGGTCACGCGCTCACCGTCGATGGTCACCACGCCGCGCGTGGCCGGGCGCAGGCCGGTGGCCAGCTTCATGAAGGTCGACTTGCCGCAGCCGGACGGACCGACGATGGCGATGAACTCGCCCGGCGCCGCCTGCAGCGAGATATCCTCGACCGCGAATTCGCCCCGGCGCGCCAGGTCGTCGTCGTAGGCCAGCCAGACGCGGTTGAAGTCGACGAACGGCTTGCCGCCGGCGTCGGTGCCCGCGCCGCCTGCCGCGGGCATCTGTGCCTGCCTTGCCATCATCGCAGCACGTCCAGTTCGGCGGCCGACGGCAGGTAGGCGTCGGTCCACACGGCATCGGCGTCGATGCGGCCCTTGGTGCCGAACGCGTCGGCCACCTGCGACGCCATCAGCGACAGGCGCGGCTTGCTGACGCGGCCAAACCCTTCGGCCTTTGCATCGGGCGACTTGACCACGCTGTCCAGCGCGATCTTCAGCCGGCGCACCTCCAGCTTCTCGTCGATGATGCCGTCGCGCGCCTTCACGGCCTTGATGCCCTCTTCCGGCCGCGCGATGGCGTCGCGCGCCGACTTGGCAAACGCGCGCAGGAACGCCTTGACGGCCTCCGGATGGGCCTTGAGGAACTGCTCGGACGCGATGATGGCGTTGCCGTAGAGCTTCACGCCGTACTGCGGGTACGGCAGCACGACGATGTCCTCGTCCTTCACGCCGCGCGCGTTCAGGTTCAGGATCGACGTGAACGAGAAGCCGGTGATGGCATCAAGGTCGCCGCGCGCCAGCATCGTCTCGCGCAGCGTCGGGTCCATCGCCTGCCAGTTGAACGACGCGGCCTGCAGGCCGTTGGCCTTGGCGAAGATCGGGAACGCGCGGCGGCCGGCGTCGAACACCGGCGCGCCCAGCTTCTTGCCGGTCAGGTCCCTGGGCGCCTTGATGCCGGACTTCTTCAGCGCCAGGATGGCGGCCGGCGTGTTGTTGTAGACCATCATCACGGCCACCGGCTTGTTGCGCGCGTCGGGGTTGTTGCCGTAGAACTCCATCACCGACGCCAGGTCGGCAAAGCCCATGTCGTACGTGCCCGATGCCACGCGGTTGACCACGTTGCCCGACCCGTTGCCGGCGTCGATCGACACGTCGAGCTTCTCGGCCTTGAAGTAGCCCTTCTGCTCGCCCAGCAGGAACAGGGCGGACGGCCCTTCGAAGCGCCAGTCGAGCTGAAAGCGCACCTTGGTCGCGGCCTGCGCCTGGGCGATGCCCGCGCAGAGTGTCGACAGCACCATCGTGGTGCCCAGGGCGGTGCACAGCTTCAGCAGATGACGGCGCACGGGGGATTGCGGCATGGACCTTCTCCAGTTGTTGATCTCTCTGGAGCAGGCTTTCCGCAAGGGGCGTGCCAGCCTTTCACCGGGTTGTCATGCACCGGCGCGAGGCGTGGCCGCGGTGCATTGACGACCCACGATTGTGCGCGGGCCGGTGTTGGCGGGTGTTGCCGCCCGCCATTGTCGACAATCGTCAGGCGTCCTGCGTCGCGTCGCCCACCTCGATGTCGCGTGCATCGTCGCCGTCGGGCACGCCCTTGGCCGCGTTGCGCGCCTGGATCTGCCACATCTCGGCGTAGCGGCCGTTGGCGCGCATCAGCTCGGCGTGCGTGCCGCGCTCGACGATGCGGCCGTGGTCCATCACCAGGATCTGGTCGGCATGGACCACCGTGGACAGCCGGTGCGCGATCAGCAGCGTGGTGCGGTTCTGCGCCAGCCGCATCAGCTCGGCCTGGATGGCCTGCTCGGTGCGCGAATCCAGCGCCGAGGTGGCTTCGTCGAACACCAGGATCGGCGGGTTCTTGAGCAGCGTCCGGGCGATGGCCACGCGCTGCTTCTCGCCGCCCGACAGTTTCAGCCCGCGCTCGCCCACCGGCGTGTCGTACCCCTGCGGCAGTTCGCTGATGAAGTGGTCGATCTGCGCGGCCCGCGCGGCGGCGATCACTTCCTCGCGCGTGGCCTCGGGCCGCCCGTAGGCGATGTTGTAGTAGATGCTGTCGTTGAACAGCACGGTGTCCTGCGGCACGATGCCGATCGACGCACGCAGCGTGGACTGGCGCACCGCGCGGATGTCCTGCCCGTCCACCTCGATCGCGCCCTGCGACACGTCGTAGAAGCGGAACAGCAGCCGGGCGAGCGTCGACTTGCCCGAGCCGCTGTGGCCGACCACGGCCGTGGTGGTGCCGGCGGCGATCGTGAAGTCCACGTCGTGCAGGATCACCCGGTTGGGTTCGTACCCGAACCCGACATGCCGGAAGCGGACCGCCGCGCCGTTGACGCGCAGCGGCGGCGCGTCGGGGGCATCCGCCACCTCCTGGTTGGTGCCCAGCAGCACGAACATCCGGTCCATGTCGGTCGTGGACTGCTTGATCTCGCGGTAGATCACGCCCAGGAAGTTCAGCGGGATGTAGAGCTGGATCATCAGCGTGTTGACCAGCACCAGGTCGCCCAGCGTGAGCTTGCCGGCCGCCACGCCCACCGTGGCGCGCCAGAGGATCAGGATCAGCCCCGTGGCGATGATGGCCTGCTGGCCGAAGTTCAGGAACGACAGCGAGTTCTGCGAGCGGATTGCCGCCGCGCGGTACGTGCGCAGGTTCTCGTCATAGCGCCGCGCCTCGTACTCCTCGTTGCCGAAGTACTTGACGGTCTCGAAGTTCAGCAGCGAGTCGATGGCCTTCTGGTTGGCGCGCGAATCCAGCTCGTTCATCCGGCGCCGGAAATGCGTGCGCCACTCGGTCACGACGATCGTGAAGACGATGTAGCCCACCAGCGCGCACAGCGTGATGGCCGCGAACCAGATGTCGTAGTGCAGGAAAAAGAAGCCGATGACCAGCGACATTTCCACCAGCGTGGGCAGGATGCTGTACAGCGAGTACGAAATCAGCGACTGGATGCCGCGCGTGCCGCGCTCGATGTCGCGGCTCATGCCGCCGGTCTGCCGCTCCAGGTGAAAGCGCAGCGACAGCGCGTGCAGATGGCGGAACACCTGCAGCGCGATCTCGCGCACGGCGCTCTGCGTCACCTTCGAAAAGAGGATCTCGCGCAACTCGGTAAAGAGCGACCCAGACAGCCGCAGCAGCCCGTAGGCGACGATCAGGCCCACGGGCACCACCAGCAGCGCGG
Organism: Cupriavidus sp. SZY C1; assembly: GCF_032190535.1. Classification (NCBI taxonomy): domain Bacteria; kingdom Pseudomonadati; phylum Pseudomonadota; class Betaproteobacteria; order Burkholderiales; family Burkholderiaceae; genus Cupriavidus; species Cupriavidus sp. SZY C1. The sequence goes on along the minus strand of NZ_JAUANU010000007.1, from coordinate 189,358 downwards.
TGGCGTCGCCGGCCTTGAGGTCCATGCTGTCGACCAGCTTCTTCATCAGCACTGGCACGCCCAGGTTGGCCACCTTGGCGGCCACCAGGCAGGCCAGCGCCAGCATCACGCGCCACTTGTAGTGCCAGACGTAGGGCAGCAGGTTGCGGACGGTCTGCCAGTCGCTGCGCGGGGCGCCAGCGCCCTGGAACAGGGGATTGGCCGGCTCGGCGGGGGCGGGCTCGGCGGTCGTGGAATAGCGGCGCATACGGTAGAATTCGTGCCAATGCCGCGATTGTCGCAGAGATCGCCACGTCCGGCAGGCCACTGCCCCACCGCCCATGAACGCCCCGTATTTCCCGCTCTCCTCGGTCCCCGACATGTCCACATCCGCCCCCCTCTCCGAACTGCCGCCCGGCAAGAACCCCGCCCTGCGAGTGGTGCCGATGCCCGCCGACGCCAACGTCCACGGCGACGTGTTCGGCGGCTGGATCATGGCGCAGGTCGACATCGCCGGCTCCATCCCGGCCGTGGAACGCGCCCAGGGCCGCGTGGCCACGGTGGCGGTGAATTCGTTCCTGTTCAAGCACCCCGTGTTCGTGGGCGACCTGGTCAGCTTCTACGCGGATATCGTCAAGACGGGCCGCACCTCGATCACGGTCTCCGTGGAGGTCTACGCGCAACGCATGCGCCACAGCCACGAGATCGTCAAGGTCACGGAAGCCACGCTGACGTACGTGGCGACGGATGAAAGCCGGATGCCGAGGGTGTTGCCGACGGCTTGACCGGCGTCCTTCGTTGCTCTGGGTTCCCTCTTCCGCATGGCTGAAGAGGGGTCAGGGGCGAGGGCCGGGCGGTTCTGACACGACAGGTCGTCGATTGGCCGCCGGCGCCCTGCTCAATCGAACTTCGAGAAATCCGGCTTGCGCTTTTCGAAGAACGCCGTGAAAGCCTCCTTGGCTTCGGGTGCCACCAGCATGCGGCGGAAGACCTCGCCCTCCTCGGCCATTTTCTTCTCCACGGCCGCCACATCGCCCCCCTTCATCAGCCGCTTGGTCTCGCGCAGCGACGATGCGGGCAGCGCCGCCAGCTTGGCGGCCTGCTGGCGCACGAAATCGGGCAGCTCGGCCAGGGGCAGCACCTTCGTCACCAGCCCGATCGAGAATGCCTCCTGCGCGCTGAACGCCTCGCCGAGCAGCAGCTTTTCCGCCGCACGCTGGTAGCCCACCAGGCGCGGCAGCAGCAGGCTGGACGCCGCTTCCGGGCACAGGCCCAGCTGCGCGAACGGCAGCGACAGCCTGGCGGTGTCCGACGCGTAGACCAGGTCGCAGTGCAGCAGCAGCGTGGTGCCGATGCCCACGGCCGCCCCGCTGACCGATGCCACCACGGGCTTGCTGGCGTGGCTGATCGCGTGCAGGAACTGGAACACCGGCGGCTCGGCGCCGTCGCTGCCCTGCGTGGGCGGGCGCTTCATGAAGTCTTCCAGGTCGTTGCCGGCCGTGAAGATCTCGGGCTTGCCCTCGATCACGATCACGCGCACGGCGTTGTCGGTCTCGGCGGCGCGCAGCGCATCGGCCATGGTCTGGTACATGGCGGCGGTGATGGCGTTCTTCTTGTCGATGCGATCGAAACCAATGGTCAGGACGCCCTGGTCGATGCGGGTAGCAATGCTCATGTCTTCCTCGTCTCGGTCGTAATGGTCGCCGCTCACACGAACGGTGGCGGCACTTCGGAAAGATAACTCAGGCCGAACGCGCCCGCGCCCACGTTCAGCGCGACGGTCAGGCTCATCGGCGCCAGCATGAGCTGCACGTCGTAGCGGCGCGCCGTATCGGCCAGCGACTGCCACGCGGGCCAGGCCGCCACGTCGTCCGGGTCGCCCGCGTAGGCCGCGGCCACGGCCGGGGTCAGCAGGCAGCGGGCCCGGATGCACGCTTCCGCATGGCCCAGCAGGCGGCGGATGCCCTCGTCGGTGCCGCGCACCTTGGCGATGGCCTCGGTCTCGCCCTGGTGCATGCGGATGACCGGCCGGATATTGAACGCGCTGCCCAGCATGTAGCGGCCCCACGTGATGCTGTTCTCGCCCTTGTGCTTCGCGCGCGTGTACATGTACAGCAGTTCGTCCGGAATCAGGAACATGTGCGCGGCATCGCGCAGGCGATGCTCCACGGCATCCACCACCTGCGCCGCGCTGGCGCCGTCAGCCAGCATGCGCGCGGCCTCGCGCACGATCAGCGCCTGGCCCGGCCCGATGGCGCCCGTGTCGATCACGGTCAGGTCGAACAGCCCGCTGCGCCCGGCGTCCTTGCGCAGCTTGAAACTGCGCGCCACCGTGCCCACCACGGCGCCCGTGGCATTGGCGTAGAGCTTGCTGCGGCTGCTGGCAATCGTCAGCAGGATGGCGCGGTCGCAGCCGGCCACCACGTGCCTGAGCAGGTGGTCTTCCAGCTCGCGTTCAAGCAGCGGGATCGATTCGGCGTAGTGGTCCTGCTTGCCCACCAGGTACTGCTGGTAGAGCTCGGGCAGCGCCGCTTCGTCGCGGGTGTCGACCACGAAGCGGTCGCCGGCGCGAATGCGGAACGGGATGGTGCGCACGCCCAGTGCGTCCATCATCGTGCGCGGCATGTCGCACGCCGCGTCGGCCAGAATGGCTGTCTCCTGCATGTTGTTGTTCTCCTCCGTATCAGTGCGTCAACGTGTTGGCATCTCCGTGTCCATACATTTCCTCATCTGATCGAAGGTTGGGACAGCCTCGCCGGGCTGTCCCTGTGCGGCGCGTTTGGTCGATGCTTATACGCGCTCGAAGATGCCGGCGGCGCCCATGCCCGTGCCCACGCACATGGTCACCATGCCGTACTTGAGATTGTGGCGACGCAGCGCGTGCACCACCGTGGCCGAGCGGATCGCGCCCGTGGCGCCCAGCGGATGGCCCAGCGCAATCGCGCCGCCCATGCGGTTCACCTTGCCCGGGTCCAGCTCCAGGTCGCGCATCACCGCCAGCGACTGCGCGGCGAATGCCTCGTTCAGCTCGATCCAGTCGATCTGGTCCTGCGTCAGGCCGGCCGCCTTCAGCGCGGCCGGAATGGCCGCCTTCGGGCCAATCCCCATGATCTCGGGCGGCACGCCGCGTACCGCGAACGACACGAAGCGGGCCAGCGGCACGAGGTTGAACTGCTTGAGGATCTTCTCCGAGACCAGGATCAGCGCGCCGGCGCCGTCCGACGTCTGCGAGCTGTTGCCGGCCGTCACGCTGCCCTTGTTGGCAAACACCGCGCGCAGCTTGGCCAGCCCTTCGACCGACGTGTCCGGGCGCGGGCCTTCGTCCAGCGCCACGGTGCGCGTCTTGACGCCCACCTGCCCCGTGGCCAGGTCCGGGAATTTCTCGACCACCTCGATCGGGGTGATCTCGTTCTGGAACTCGCCGGCCTGCTGCGCGGCGATGGCCTTCTGGTGCGACGCCAGCGAGAACGCGTCCTGGTCCTCGCGGCTGACCTGCCACTGCGTGGCCACCTTCTCGGCGGTCAGGCCCATGCCGTAGGCAATGCCGACGTTCTCGTCACGCGCGAAGATCGACGGCGACATCGACGGCGAGTTGCCCATCATCGGCACCATGCTCATCGATTCCACGCCGGCTGCGATCATCACGTCCGACTCACCCACGCGGATGCGGTCCGCCGCCATCGCCACGGCCGACAGGCCCGACGCGCAAAAGCGGTTCACGGTAATGCCGCCCACCGTGTTCGGCAGGCCGGCCAGCAGCGCGCCGATGCGCGCCACGTTCAGGCCCTGCTGGGCCTCGGGGATGGCGCAGCCGACGATGGCGTCCTCGATCAGCGCCGGGTCCAGGCCCGGCACCTGGGCCACGGCGGCCTTCAGGATCGTGGCCAGCAGGTCGTCGGGACGGGTGTTCCGGAACGCGCCCTTGGGCGCCTTGCCGATCGGCGAACGGGTAGCCGCAACGATGTAGGCGTCTTGCAGTTGTTTCATGATGTCGGTTCCTCGTTGGCGGATTAGTTGCGCACCGGCTTGCCCGTCTGCAGCATGCCCATGATGCGCTCCTGCGTCTTGCCCGTGCCGAGCAGGTCGATGAACGCCTTGCGTTCCAGCGCCAGCAGCCATTCCTCGCTGACCAGCGAGCCGGCCTCGACGTCGCCGCCGCAGACCACTTCCGCGATGCGCGACGCGATCAGGAAGTCGTGCGCCGAGATGAAGTTGCCGTCGCGCATGTTCACGAGCGACGCCTGGATCGTGGCGATGCCCGAGCGGCCGGCCACCGGGATCAACTGGCCCGGCAGCGGCGCACGGTAGCCGGCGTTGGCCAGCGCGCGCACTTCGCTCTGCGCCACGTACAGCAGTTCGTGGACGTTGTAGACGATGGTGTCGGTCGGCTGCACGTAGCCGATCTTCTGCGCGTCCAGCGCCGACGTCGACACCTTGGCCATCGCCGCCGCCTGGAAGCGGTTGGTCAGGAAATTCAGGTAGTTGGTGCTGCCCGCGGCCTGGGCCGCACGGGCCGCCGCAATGGCCGCCTCCTTGAGGCCGCCGCCGGCCGGCACCAGGCCCACGCCCACTTCGACCAGGCCGACGTAGCTTTCCAGCGCCACCACGCGCCTGGCCGACTGCAGCATCAGCTCGCAGCCACCGCCCAGCGCGATGCCGGACACGGCCGGCACCACCGGCACCGCCGCGTACTTCACGCGCATCATCGTGTCCTGGAACTTCTTGACGAACGGCTCGATGCCCTTGGCGCCGCCCATCATGAAGGCCGGCATCGCCGCCTCCAGGTTGGCCCCGGCCGAAAACGGGCCGCCCGGCGCGCCCAGTTGCAGCGACGTCGGCTGCCAGACGACCAGGCCCTTGTAGCCGGCTTCGGCCAGTTCCACGGCGCGCACCACCGTGTCGAGCACGTCCGGCCCGAGCGTGTTCATCTTGCTCTTGAACGAGATGATCAGCACGTCATCGGCGCCATCGCTGGTCCAGATGCGGGCGCCGTCGTTCTCCTCGATGGTCTTGCCGGCCTTGCGCGGGTCGGCGGCGTCGGTGCCCTTGAGCGCGGCGCGGAACACCTGGCGCTCATACACGGGCAGCGCGGCACGCTTGACGAAGCTGTTCGTCGACGGCGACCACGAGCCCTGCGCGCCGTGCACGCCACCGTTGCCGGGCACCGCGCCGTCGAACACCCAGGCGGGCAGCGGCACGTTGGCCAGCGCCTTGCCGGCGTCGATGTCTTCCTTGACCCACTGCGCCACCTGCGTCCAGCCGGCGGCCTGCCAGTCCTCGAACGGACCCGAGTTCCAGCCAAAGCCCCAGCGGATCGCCAGGTCCACGTCGGCCGCCGAACCAGCGATCTGCTCCAGGTAGACCGCGATGTACTGGAACACGTCGCGGAACACGCTCCACAGGAACTGCGCCTGCGGGTTGGTCGATTCGCGCAGCAGCCTGATGCGCTCTGCCGGGTCCTTCTTCAGCATGCGCACGACGATCTCGTCGGCCTTCTTGCCCGCGTCGACGTACTGGCCCGTCTTGGCGTCCAGCACCTTGATGGCCTTGCCTTCCTTCTTGTAGAAGCCGGCGCCGGTCTTCTGGCCCAGCGCGCCGGCATCGACCAGCCCCTTGAGCACGGCCGGCGTCTGGTAGACCGGCGCAAACGGGTCGCCGCCCAGGCCGTCCTGCATCGTCTTGATCACGTGCGCCATCGTGTCCAGGCCCACCACGTCGGCGGTGCGGAACGTGGCGGACTTGGCGCGGCCCAGCTTGGTGCCGGTCAGGTCATCGACGACGTCGAACGGGATGCCGAACTTCTCGGCCTCGGCAAACACGGCCAGGATCGAGAAGATGCCGACGCGGTTGGCGATGAAGTTGGGCGTGTCCTTGGCACGCACCACGCCCTTGCCGAGCGTGGTGGTCAGGAAGGCTTCCAGCCGGTCCAGGATCTCGGGCTGCGTGGCGGCCGTCGGGATCAGCTCCACCAGGTGCATGTAGCGCGGCGGGTTGAAGAAGTGCACGCCGCAGAAACGCGCCTTGAGCTCGGCGTCGAAGCCGTCGGACAGCGACGTGATCGACAGGCCCGAGGTGTTCGTGGCAAAGATCGCATGCGGCGCCAGGTGCGGCGCCACCTTCTTGTAGAGGTCGTGCTTCCAGTCCATGCGCTCGGCGATCGCCTCGATCACCACGTCGCAGTCCTTGAGCAGCGCGATATCGTCCTCGTAGTTGGCGGCGCGGATCAGCCCGGCCTCTTCCTTGATGCCCAGCGGCGCGGGCGACAGCTTCTTGAGATTCTCGATGGCGCGGGCGGCAATGCCGCTCTTCGGGCCTTCCTTGGCGGGCAGGTCGTACAGCACCACGGGCACGCGGGCATTGACCAGATGGGCGGCAATCTGCGCCCCCATGACGCCGGCACCCAGCACGGCGACCTGCTTGACGATGAAATTGGACATGCGCGCTCCTAGAGTCGTGAGCGTTTGTGGAGAAGATAGGTCTGCCGAAGTCTGACTCCCCTCTCCCGTGAGACGGGAGAGGGGAGCAAACCCTCAGCGGGTCAGGACAATCAGAACAAATCCGCGTCCAGCGCCATCAGCGTGGCCGAGCCGGCGCGGGCCTTGCGGATTTCGGCGGCGGTCTCGGGCAGCAGCTTGGCGAAGTAGAAGCGAGCCGTGGCCAGCTTGCTCACGTAGAACTTGTCGCCGCTGTCCTGCTTTTCCAGCGCGATCTTGGCCATGCGGGCCCAGAAGTACGAGAAGACCAGGTGGCCCACCACGCGCAGGTACGGCACGGCGGCCGCGCCCACTTCGTCGGGGTTGCCCATCGCCTTCATGCCGATTTCCATCGTCAGCTTCTGGACCTTGTCGCCAATGTCGGCCAGCGGGTTCACGAACTCCTGCATCGCCTCGTTCGTGCCCTCTTCCTCCACGAACTGCTGCACGATCTTGCCGAACGCCTTGAGCTTGGCGCCCATGTCGCCCAGGATCTTGCGGCCCAGCAGGTCCAGCGACTGGATGGTGTTGGTGCCTTCGTAGATCATGTTGATGCGGGCGTCGCGCACGTACTGCTCCATGCCCCACTCGGAGATGTAGCCGTGGCCGCCGAACACCTGCATGCCCTCGTTGGTCGAGGTGAACGCATTGTCGGTCAGGAACGCCTTGATCACCGGCGTCAGCAGCGCCACCAGGTCGGCGGCTTCCTTGCGCACGGTTTCGTCCGGGTGCGACAGCTCGCGGTCGATCTGCAGCGCCGTCCAGTAGCTGAACGCGCGGCCGCCCTCGGCGTACGCCTTCTGCGTCAGCAGCATGCGGCGCACGTCCGGATGGACGATGATCGGGTCGGCGGCCTTGTCCGGCGCCTTCGGGCCGGTCAGCGCGCGCATCTGCAGGCGGTCCTTGGCGTAGGCCAGCGAGTTCTGGTAGGCCACTTCGGTCAGGCCCAGGCCCTGCGCGCCCACGCCCAGGCGGGCGGCGTTCATCATCACGAACATGGCGTTCAGGCCCTTGTTGGCCTCGCCCACCAGCCAGCCGCGCGCGCCGTCCAGGTTCATCACGCAGGTGGCGTTGCCGTGGATGCCCATCTTGTGCTCGATCGAGCCGCACTTGATGCCGTTGCGCTCGCCCGGGTTGCCGCTGGCGTCGGGGATGAACTTCGGCACCACGAACAGCGAGATGCCCTTGGTGCCCTGCGGTGCGTCCGGCAGGCGCGCCAGCACCAGGTGGATGATGTTCTCGGCCAGGTCGTGCTCGCCGGCCGAGATGAAGATCTTGGTGCCCGTGATGGCGTACGAGCCATCGGCCTGCGGCTCGGCCTTCGTGCGCAGGATGCCCAGGTCGGTGCCGCAGTGCGGCTCGGTCAGGCACATCGTGCCGGTCCACACGCCCGACACCAGCTTCGGCAGGTAGGCCTGCTTCAGTTCCGGCGTGCCGTGTGCGTGCAGCGCCTCGTACGCGCCGTGGGACAGGCCCGGGTACATCGTCCACGCCTGGCCGGCCGAGTTCAGCATCTCGTACAGCGCGTTGTTGACGACGATCGGCAGGCCCTGGCCCCCGAATTCGGGATCGCACGCCAGGGCGGGCCAGCCGGCCTCGACGTACTGCTGGTAGGCTTCCTTGAAGCCCTTGGGCGCGCGCACCACGCCGTCGCCCACGTAGGTGCAGCCTTCGCGGTCGCCGGGCTGGTTCAGCGGGAACACCACGTCCGCGCAGAACTTGCCGGCTTCCTCGATAACCTGGTTGATGGTGTCCGCGTCGATGTCCGCGTGCTTGGGCATCGCCTTGAGTTCGGCTTCTGCGCCGAGCAGTTCATGGAGCACGAACTGCATGTCGCGCAACGGTGCGGTGTACTGGCCCATCAAAGACTCCTTGGAGGTTTTCAATGCCGCCACACACGCATGCCGCACGCCCCCGCGGGGGGCGCGTGCGACCGTTGCCGGGGGCGGCTCAGGTACGGTAAGACTGAATCAGCTTGTTGAGGGCGACCATGGCAAGCTCGGCACTGTCCGGCAGGCGCAGAAAGCGGGCGTCGTGATGCAAGCCTAGTTCAAGGCTGTACATCTCGAACAGCATCAGGCGCGGATCGCAGTCCGCGCGCAGGTGCCCCTCTTCCCGGGCCTGGTCGATCGCACGCATCAGCGCGGCCCGCCAGATCGTGACGCTCTTGACCAGTTCGTCACGTACCGGGCTTTCCGCGCGATCGTCGTACTCGACGGCCCCGCTGATGTAGATGCAACCCGTGGTCACTTCCTGGATGCGCTTTTCCATCCAGCGCCGCACCATCGACCACAGGCGAGGCAGCCCGCGCGGTTCCTGCAGCGAGGGGTAGAACACCTCCTGCTCGAACCGCCGGTGATACTCGCGCACCACTTCCACCTGCAGGTCCTCGCGCGAACCGAAATGCGCGAACACGCCGCTCTTGCTCATCTGCATGCGTTCCGCGAGCAGGCCGATGGTCAGCCCTTCCAGCCCGTCGCGGGACGACAGTTCCAGTGCGGCATCGAGAATCGCCACGCGCGTCATCTCGCCCTTGCGCAAGGGCGCGGGCGCGGCGGCGGATTCAAGACGAACTGACTGGTGTCGCATGGTTTCTCTCCGTTCTCTGCAGCACCCCGAAGGCTGCTGTTCCTGGCCTGACACTGCGTTCGGCAGGCACTGTCGACAGCGAGATTGCCATCGTAAATGCACGAAGTCTAAGCCAAAAAAGAACGGTCGTTCAGATTATTCTGGCGAGGCCGACTGGCATCAAGTTTTTAATTAGACCGGAGTTTCTAAACACCCGGCGCGCCGCAGCGCAATGCAGCAAAGGCTGAAAAGCGCGCCGATCCGGCGGGTGACGCGGGGGCGCCTTGGCCGTGCTGCGGCAGGGCAACATGGTACCGTGAGGCGCCTCAGTAGCGCCCCGTCACACCCGCGATGACGACGCCGAGACGCAACACGTAGTAGGCCGCCCAATTGGCAAATCGCCGCAAACGCGGCAGTCCGGCGTGGGCTTCGGGCATGACCCGCGCGCTGCGCTGGGCCATTGCCGCCTCCAGCCGCGTGCGCAGCGTGCCGGCAAAGGCGGGGTCGTAGACGGCCACGTTGGCCTCGCGGGCCAGCAGCAGGCTGAACGGGTCCATGTTGCTCGATCCCACGGTCGCCCAGATGTCGTCCACCACCGCCACCTTGGCGTGCAGGAAGCTTTCCTCGTACTCGTAGATCTCGACGCCGGCCTCCAGCAGCCGCGCGTACAGCGCGTGGGTGGCGTAATGCTGCAGCCGGTATTCGACCATGCCCTGCAGCAGCAGCCGCACGCGCACGCCGCGCTCGCGGCAGGCCAGCAGCGCTCGGCGCATCTTGTGGCCGGGCAGGAAGTAGGCGTTGGCCAGGATCACGTCGTGCCGCGCGGCGCCCAGCGCGTACAGGTATTCGCGTTCGATGGTGCGACGGTTGCGCAGGTTGTCGCGCAGCAGCAGGCTGGCCGGCACCCCGCCCGGCTGCACGTCGGACCGCGCCTGGCGCGCGCCGCGCGTCAGCGTTTCCACTTCGGCAAAGGCACTGGCAGTCTCGCGCAGGCCCCGGCGTTGTGCGATGCGGAACCAGAGCCGCGCCGACGCCAGCGCAATCTGCGCCACCAGCGGACCCCGCACGCGCACCGCAAAGTCGAAGCGCGGGCCGATCTCGGGAAGATCCACCGGGCCGTGGTTGTGGTCGTCGATGATGTTGATGCCGCCGACAAAGGCGACCTTGCCGTCGATCACGGCGATCTTGCGGTGCAGCCGCCGCAGATGGCGGCGCGCGAACTTGAAGCCGCGCAGCGGGCGGTAGATCTCCAGCACCACGCCGCCGTCGCGCAGCCGCGCCTGCAGCGCGGCCGGCAGGTCGCCGGCGCCAAAGCCGTCCACCACCAGCCGGACGTCCACGCCGCGCTGCGCCGCCGCGATCAGCGCATCGCCGACGCGGGCGCCGACGGCGTCGTCGGCATAGATATAGGTCTCCACCACGACGTGCACCCGCGCCGCGTCGATGGCCTCGATCAGCGCCGGAAAAAACGCCTGGCCGTTGCAGAGCAAGTCGACATGGTTGCCCGGCACCGGGCTGCCGCGGCGGCGCATCCAGTGCAGCACGCGGGCCCGGGTACGGGCGCCGGCGGTGCCCAGGTCCGTCACCGATGCGGGCATCCCCGCCTTGGGCGCGGTGGCCGGCGGCTGGGGGTCTGGCGGTGTGTTGCGGTCGTAGATCCCTGACATGGCTCGATTATCGGCCAACGGGCGGCTCCTGCACATCGCCCGGACCAACTCTGCTATTGTCAGGGCATTCTGACGCCCAACAGGGAAAGCATTGTGAAGGTATTCGGCATTGCCGGTTCCTCTGGCAGCGGCAAGACGACGCTGCTGGACCAGTTGATCCCCCGCTTCGTGGCCGACGGCCTGCGCGTGGCCGGCATTAAGCACACGCACCACGGCTTCGACCCCGACACGCCGGGCAAGGATTCCTGGCGGATGCGCCAGGGCGGGTGCGAAAACGTGGTGCTGGTCGGCGCGCGGCACCTGACGCTGATGCGCCACTACCCCGAGGACAAGCCGTCGCCCGAGATTGGCGAGGCGCTGGCCGTGCTGCCGCGCGACACCGACCTCGTCATGGTCGAAGGCTACAAGTGGAGCGATTTCCCGAAGCTGGAGATCTACCGGCCCGCCCACGGCAAGCCGCCGCTCTGGACCGAGGTGCCGGGCATCGTCGCCGTCGCCACGGACGCCGTGGACGAAGTGGCCACCAACACCGCGCTGCCGGTCATCGACCTGGCCGACGTCGACGCCATCTACGGCTGGATCCGCGACTACCTGGCGTCGGCCTGACGCCCAGGCCCGGTCAAGCCTCGGGAATCGCCACGCGGTGGGCCAGTTCGGCCATCAGCGGCACGTGGTCCGAGCGCTCCGCCCATTCGCGGCCCGTCAGCGCCTGCGTCCGCTCGATGTCGAAGCCGCGCACGTAGATGCGATCGAGCTGCCACCACGGCATGTGGCTCGGAAAGGTATGAATCCGGCCGTTCTTGGCATGGGCCGATTCCACCGCATTGAGCGTGTTGCAGATCTTGCTGTCGAGCTTGTGGTTCCAGTCGTTGAAATCCCCGGCGATGACCAGCGGCGCGCCGTCGGGCACCACCGAGCGCACGCGCTCCACCAGCGCCGTGGCCTGCCGCACGCGGCTGCGCGCGAACAGCCCGAAGTGCACGCAGATCAGGTGCGCCTCCACGCCGTGGATGTCCGCCACCGCGTGCAGCAGCCCGCGCTGCTCGAAACGGTGATCGGAAATATCCAGGTTCTCGGACATCAGGATCGGATGGCGCGACAGGATCGCGTTGCCATGGTGGCCGTGCTCGTACACCGCGTTGCGGCCGTAGACCGAGTGCGGATAGGCGTCCGTGGCCAGGTAGTTGAGCTGGGTATGGTCCGGGTCGAACAGCTCGGCGGCGACCAGACGGTCGTTGCGGTCCTGCACTTCCTGCAGGAACACGATGTCGGCGTCCATCGCCTGCAGCCCGGTGCGCACGCTCTGGATGCGCGGCTTGCCGCTGAACCCCTTCACCCCCTTGTGGATGTTGTAGGTGACGACGCGCAGCTTCATCGTGCCACCTCCCCGGCATCCTCCCGGGCCGCCGCGCGCCACGCCAGCTGGCGTACCGCCTCGGCGTTGCTGCGCGAAAAGCAACGCGCCGCGGCGTCCTGCCAGGGCAGCCACGCGTACTGCAGGTGCTCGCGCGGCGCCAGCGTCACGGGCAGCGGCTCGGGCACGCACAGGCCGAACCAGTGCTCGGTATTGCGCGTGATGCCGGGCGCATAGCGGTGGCGCCACTGCGGGTAGATCTCGTAGTCGATCGTGTGCTGCCAGTCGGTCAACTGGTGCTGGCTGGCGACGATGCCGGTTTCCTCGGCCACCTCGCGGGCGGCGGTGGCCGCCAGCGGCTCGTCTTCGGCATCGAGGCTGCCGGTGACCGATTGCCAGAAGCCCGGCCGGTCGGCTCGCTCGATCAACAGGACTTGCAGGTCTGGCGTGTGAATCACGACCAGTACCGATTCGGGAATCTTGTAGCGCATGGGGCGGTGAAGGCGACAGAACCCAAGCATAGCGCAGCCGCGCGGGCTTGGGCGTCCTCCGCTGTCCGATTACCGCGATGTGGAATCAGGCGATCGTCCGCTCGCCAGGATGGCGTGGCGTCAGGAAATGGCCGCCGTCGGGGCCCGGCGCAGCCATGCCGTCCGGGGTGGCGCCGGGCATGCTGCGCAGCCAGGTATCGAACACCTCCGGCGAATCGCCATGGCCCCAGGCCGCGCGGAGTTGCTGCATCAGCGGCGCCAGCGCCTGCGTGTAGCGCTGCGACGCCACATGGGCATGCTCGGCCAGCGCGTCGGTGCTTTCCTGCACCTGGGTGGCCAGTTCGGCCCGTTCCTGGGCGATATCCTTCTCGCGCGTGCCGAGCTGGTTGTACTTCTGGATCAGGAAGCGCTGGTAGTCGCCGGCTTCCACGCCCTGGGCGGCCTGGGCGTTGACCTGCTCGAAGCGCATGACGATGCTGGCGGTTTCCTGCTCGACGTGCGCCGCCTCCGCGCTGAGCTGCTGCAGCGCCTCCTGCAGCCGCAGCGCCTCGCGCCGGTGGGTCTGCAGCCGCGACGCCTCGTCGTCGAACGTGCGCTGGGCGGTCAGGTACGCCTGCACCACCGGCTGCGGCGCCACCACGAGCAGCGGATCGGCGCCACCGGAGCGGCGGCCCGACAGCAGCGCATCCTCGGGCAGCCGCAGGTTGCCGACATCTTCAAGCCAGCGGCCCCGGGCCATCACCGTCGCCACCGTGTCCAGCGCCAGCTTGCGCAGCGCCTCGGCGCGCTGCGCCGCCACGGGCTCCGGCCCCTGGGCGGCGGCGCCGTAGTCCACCACCGGCTGGGCGCCCTGCGCCGCGTGGGCGATGTCGGGCACGCAGGCGGCCACCGTGGTGGCCACCGATTCGGACATGGCCTGCGCCGACTTGCGCACCGCGCGGCGCAGCTCGAAGCGCGCCAGCAGCATCATCAGCAGGCCGGCCACGAGCCAGGTCAGTATGGTTTCGGCATGGGCCAGCAGGAAGGCCCGGATCGTTTCCGCATCGAGTTGCAGCATGGTGGTTTGTCCTCCCGCGTCACGGCCGGCCTTTCGGGTGGGCGAGCATCGCGCGCATCAGGCAGAAAGACATCATGCGGCGCCACTTCGTTCCGGGTGGTAACAAATGGAAACGCATCCTTGCGCCGAAAACAAGAAAGCCGCGCTTTCGCGCGGCTTTCGATGCCGGAACCGGAATGATCCGGTTTGGCGACGCCGGTCAGGCGGTCGTCTTGGGCTCCTGCGCGCGCAGGCGGATATGCAGTTCGCGCAGTTGCTTCTCGTCGACGGGGCTCGGGGCCTGGGTCAGCAGGTCCTGGGCGCGCTGCGTCTTCGGGAAGGCGATCACGTCGCGGATCGAGTCGGCGCCGGCCATCATCGTCACGATGCGGTCCAGGCCGAACGCCAGGCCGCCGTGCGGCGGCGCGCCGTACTGCAGCGCGTCCAGCAGGTAGCCGAACTTGGCCCGTGCCTCCTCGTCGCCGATCTTCAGCGCGCGGAAGACCTTGCTCTGCACGTCCTCGCGGTAGATCCGCACCGAGCCGCCGCCCATTTCCCAGCCGTTCAGCACCATGTCGTACGCCTTGGCGATGCACTTGCCCGGGTCGGTTTCCAGGTACTGCAGGTGCTCGTCCTTGGGGCTCGTGAACGGGTGGTGCATCGCCACCCAGCGGGCGTCTTCCTCGTCGTACTCGAACATCGGGAAGTCGATGACCCACAGCGGCTTCCAGGTGTCCTCGAACAGGCCGGTGCTCTTGCCGAACTCCGAATGGCCGATCTTCAGGCGCAGCGCGCCGATGGCGTCGTTCACGACCTTGGCCTTGTCGGCGCCGAAGAAGATGATGTCGCCGTCCTGGGCTTCGGTGCGCTTCAGGATCTCGGCAATCGCCGCGTCGTGCAGGTTCTTGACGATCGGCGACTGCAGGCCGTCACGGCCCTTCGCCACCTCGTTGACCTTGATCCAGGCCAGGCCCTTGGCGCCGTAGATGGCCACGAACTGCGTGTAGGCGTCGATCTCGCCGCGCGAGATGGCATGGCCGCCCGGCACGCGCAGGCCGACCACGCGGCCGTTCTCGCTGTTGGCCGGGCCCGAGAACACCTTGAAGTCGACGTCCTTCATCACGTCGGTCAGCTCGGTGAATTCCAGCTTGACGCGCAGGTCGGGCTTGTCCGAGCCAAAGCGCGCCATGGCCTCGCGGAACTCCATGACCGGGAACTTGGCGTCCAGGTCCACGTCGATCGCGTTCTTGAACACGGTGCGCATCATGTCCTCGAACAGGTCGCGGATCTCCTGCTCGGTCAGGAACGACGTCTCGCAGTCGATCTGCGTGAATTCGGGCTGGCGGTCGGCGCGCAGGTCCTCGTCGCGGAAGCACTTGGTGATCTGGTAGTAGCGGTCGAAGCCCGAGACCATCAGCATCTGCTTGAAGATCTGCGGCGACTGCGGCAACGCGAAGAAGTGGCCCGGGTTCACGCGGGACGGCACCAGGTAGTCGCGCGCGCCCTCGGGCGTGCTCTTGCCCAGCATCGGCGTCTCGATGTCGATGAAGCCCTGGGCGTCCAGGTACTTGCGCACTTCCATCGCCACCTTGTAGCGCAGGCGCAGGTTGTACTGCATCTGCGGGCGGCGCAGGTCCAGCACGCGGTGCGTGAGGCGCGTGGTTTCCGACAGGTTGTCGTCGTCGAGCTGGAACGGCGGCGTGACCGACGGGTTCAGCACGGTCAGCTCGTGGCACAGCACCTCGATCTTGCCCGACGTCAGGTTGGCGTTCTCCGTGCCGGCCGGGCGCGGACGCACCTTGCCCACCACGCGGATGCAGAACTCGTTGCGGATTTCCTCGGCCGCCTTGAACATCTCCGGGCGGTCCGGATCGCACACCACCTGCACCAGGCCCTCGCGGTCGCGCAGGTCGACGAAAATCACGCCACCATGGTCGCGGCGGCGCTGCACCCAGCCCGTCAGGGCCACTTCCTGGCCGGTCAGTTGTTCGGTCACCAGACCGCAGTAGTGTGTACGCATGGAAGACATAGGAGAGAGTCCCTGTAAGACGCGGCACGCCGGGCGCGCCGCGCGAGAATCAGTTGGTATGGGTGTCGGCGACTTCGTCGGCGGCGGTCACGGCGTCGGCCGGGCGGCCCTCGCCGTTCCTGCGCGGCAGCTCCGTGGGCGCCACGACGCCCATCGACACGATGTACTTGAGCGCCGCGTCGACGCTCATGTCCAGCTCGATGGTGTCGGCCTTCGGCATCATCAGGAAGAAGCCGGAAGTCGGGTTCGGCGTGGTCGGCACGTACACGCTGACGTATTCGCCTTGCAGGTGATTCTGCACGTCTCCGCCCGGTCGCCCGGTCAGAAATGCAATGGTCCACGATCCCTCGCGCGGATACTGCACCAGCAGCGCCTTGCGGAATGCGTTGCCGGACGACGACAGCAGCGTGTCCGACACCTGCTTGACACTGGTGTAGATCGGCCCGACCACGGGGATATGGCCCAGCAGCGCCTCCCACCAGCGCACCAGCCGCTGCCCGATGAAGTTGTGCGTCAGCACGCCCACCAGCAGGATGAACAGCAGCGTCAGGATGGCGCCCAGCCCGGGGATGCGGCGCCCGAACAGGTTTTCGGGCTGCCACGCCAGCGGCAGCAGGGCCATGCTTTGGTCCATCGTGCCGATGATCAGGTTCAGCACCCACAGCGTGATGCCCAGCGGCACCAGGACGAGCAGCCCGGTCAGGAACCAGGTCTTGATGGCGGACGTTTTCTTGGTAGCCACGGTGTGCCCGGCGCTCAGTGGCTGGCGCTCGAGCCGGCGCCGCCGCCGGACGGGGCGGCCGATGCCGTGGAGGAAGCCGGGGCGGTGCCCGCCGGGGCGGCCGACGCGCCGTCAGCGGCCGGGGCGTTGCCCGAAGCCGTGGCGCTGGTGCCGCCGCTGCCGCCGCGGAAATCCGTCACGTACCAGCCCGAGCCCTTGAGCTGGAAGCCGGCCGCGGTCAGTTGCTTCTTGAAGGTCCCGGCGGCGCCGCAGGATGGGCAGTCCGTGAGCGGGGCATCGCTCATCTTCTGCAGCACATCGCGCCCGTGGCCGCAGGCGTCGCAACGGTAGGCATAGATCGGCATGGTTCTTTCGTGGAATCTGAACGTAAAGCGGGTAGATGGCAGCGCCGCCCCGGATCGACAAGGGTGCGGACCCAAAAAAATGGCATGCGCGGCGATGCAAAGCCTCGGATTATAAACCGTCGGCGGGGCGTCTACCGGGAGGAAATGGGGGCTTTCGGGGGCGTAATCGTCGCGATGCCGCCCCGCCGCTTAAAAGTTAAGCAATATGCACTTCGCGGACCTGCGGCCGGTCGCTGATCCACTGTGGTAGCAGCGACCCGAACACCATGCCGCCGATCGAGAACAGCAGGCCAACCATCTGCGGCGGCACCGTCGCGTCGGCAAAGGCGACCTCGCAGGTCAGCCACGACGTCAGCCCCAGGATGATGGCCAGCAGGCCGCCCTGCCGCGTGGCCGGCTTCCAGAACAGCCCGAACGCCAGCGGCACGAACGCCGACACCAGCGTTACCTTGTATGCGTTCTCGACCATGTGGAAGATCGACAGGTGCGAATTCAGCGCGAACAGCGTCACCAGCGTCGTGAACACCAGCACCACCGCCTGCATCACGCGCAGGAACTGCTTGTCGCTCAAATGGCGGAAATACGGCCGCAGGATGTTCTCCGCGAACGTCACCGACGGCGCCAGCAGCGTGGCCGACGCGCAGCTCTTGATGGCCGACAGCAGCGCGCCGAAGAACATGACCTGCGCGAACATCGGCGCGTGGGTCAGGATCAACTGCGGCAGGATCAGCTGGGAATCGGAATTGATGTATTTCTCGACCATCTGCGGGTCGATCATCGTGGCCGAATAGGCCAGGAACATCGGGATGAACGCGAAGAAGAAGTACAGCACGCCGCCCAGCACCGACGCGCGCCCGGCGATCTGCTCGGTCTTCGACGACGTGACGCGCTGGAACACGTCCTGCTGCGGGATCGACCCCAGCATCATCGTGAACAGCGCCGCCGCAAACCCGATGATCTGCACCAGGTCCAGCGACGGCAGGAACTCGAACTTGCCCGCCGCGGCCGCGTGGGACACCACGGCCGACACGCCGCCGGCCTGGCCGCTCACCTCGTAGCCGATATAGAGCAGGCCGATCACGATGATGATCATCTGGATGAAATCGGTCACCGCCACCGACCACATGCCGCCGAACAGCGTATAGACCAGCACGCTGGCCGCG
Organism: Cupriavidus sp. SZY C1; assembly: GCF_032190535.1. NCBI lineage: Bacteria > Pseudomonadati > Pseudomonadota > Betaproteobacteria > Burkholderiales > Burkholderiaceae > Cupriavidus > Cupriavidus sp. SZY C1. Next base: position 171,512 of record NZ_JAUANU010000007.1, on the reverse strand, counting down.
CCGATCATCATGCCGGCGTCCTGCGACAGCGCGCCGTCGGACACCGTATAGAACACCAGCCCCAGCGCCTTGATCTGGGCGGCCACCCAGCCCAGGTACGACACCACGATGCACAGCGTGGTCAGCACTTCGGCCAGGCGCCCGTAGCGGTTGTGATAGTAGTCGCCGATCGTCAGCAGGTTCATCCGGTACAGCGGCCGGGCGAAGAACAGGCCCACGAGGATCAGGCAGAGCGAGGAGCCAAACGGGTCCGAGACCACGCCGGACAGCCCTTCCTTGAGGAACACGGCCGGGATGCCCAGCACGGTCTCAGAGCCGAACCATGTGGCAAACACCGTGGCGGTGACGATGTAGAACGGCAGGCTGCGGCCGGCCACGGCAAAGTCGGCGGTGCCCTTGACGCGCAGCGCCGCCCACAGGCCGATGCCGACCGAGATAACCCAATAGGTGATGACGAACCAGATCAGCATGCCGCTGCCCTATCCCAATGTGCCAGAGATGCCCTGGAGGCGAAAAACCGAATGCCGGCCGGTGGCCTGGGATGTCCCGGGCCGACTCCGCCCGGAGTCCAATTCATCGGTCGGGGCCGCGGGCGCCCGGGAACGGGCAGAGGCGGTCGTAGCCGAATCAAAACGCGGATTATAGCGACGGAGACTTTTCCGGTCGAAAAAAATTCCCGGACAGCCGCCAAATGCACGAATTCGTGCACAAATGTGTTGTTTGCGGGATTTTCGCTACCAGTACCCGGCCCAGGCCATGGCCTGGACGATCACGATGCCGGCCAGGAAGCCACCCATCAGCAGCAACGCCGTGGACAGCCGCCGGTTGGTCCGCCGTTGCTCGATCACTAGCTGGGCCAGCAGCCGTTCCTGCTCGCCGTTGCCCTGCAGCGCCCGGCGTTCCAGGAACTGGTGGGCCAGGCGCGGGAAGTCCGGCAGCATCTTGGCCCACTGCGGCGCCTCCACCTTGACCCGCTCCCAGGCGCCCTTCCAGCCCACCTGCTCGTACATCCACCGTTCCAGGAACGGCTTGGCGGTCTTCCAGAGATCCAGGTCGGGGTCGAGCTGGCGGCCCAGCCCTTCGATATTGAGCAGGGTCTTCTGCAGCAGCACCAGTTGTGGCTGAATCTCCACATTGAAGCGGCGCGAGGTCTGGAACAGCCGCATCAGCACCATGCCCAGCGAGATTTCGCGCAGCGGCTTGTCGAAGTACGGCTCGCAGCAGGCGCGCACGGCCGACTCCAGTTCCTCCACGCGTGTCTCGGCCGGCACCCAGCCCGACTCCACGTGCAGCAGCGCCACGCGGTGGTAGTCACGCCGGAAGAAAGCGATGAAGTTCTGCGCCAGGTAGTTCTTGTCGAACTCGGACAGCGCGCCGACGATGCCGAAGTCCAGCGCGATGTAGCGCCCGAACGTCTCCGGCTGCACCGACACCAGGATATTGCCCGGATGCATGTCGGCGTGGAAGAAGCCATCGCGGAACACCTGCGTGAAGAAAATCTCGACGCCTTCCTCGGCCAGCTTGTGCATGTCGACGCCAGCGGCCTTCAGCGACTCCGTCCGCGAGATCGGGATGCCATGCATCCGCTCCATCGTGAACACGGTGCTGGTACACCAGTCCCAGTACACCTCGGGCACGCACAGCAGCTCGCTGTCGGCAAAATTGCGGCGTAGCTGGCTGGCGTTGGCCGCCTCGATCATCAGGTCCAGCTCGTCGTGCAGGTACTTGTCGAACTCGGCCACCACCTCGCGCGGCTTCAGGCGCCGACCGTCGACCCAGACCCGCTCCAGCCACGTGGCCATGTCGCCCATCAGCGCCAGGTCGCTGTCGATGACCGGCAGCATGCCCGGCCGCAGCACCTTCACGGCCACCTCGCGGCCATGGTTCGGCCCGCCGCGCAGCGTGGCAAAGTGCACCTGGGCGATGGACGCGCTGGCCACCGGTTGCAGCTCGAAATTCTCGTACAGGTCGCCCAGCGGCCGGCCCAGCGACTTCTCGATGATCTTCACCGCCAGCGCCGAATCGAACGGCGGCACCTGGTCCTGCAGCTTGGCCAGTTCGTCGGCGATGTCGGGCGGCATCAGGTCGCGCCGGGTGGACAGCACCTGCCCGAACTTGACGAAGATCGGGCCCAGCGCGGTCAGCGCCAGCCGCAGCCGCTCGCCGCGCGGCTGCTCCAGCTTGCGGCCGATGGTGATGACGCGAACCAGAAACTTGATGCGCCGGCTCTTGAAACCGGACAGCACGAGTTCGTCGAGCCCGTAGTACAGGACGACGAAGATGATCTTGCAGAGACGCAGCAGGCGGGTCATTCGGGATGTTCAGGTGGCAGCGCCGCGCGGGGCGGCAACGGGGGACGGCATGGCGGTTAGCGGTGGGCCGACGGGAGCGAGCCCGGCGCGTGATCCCCCTGTCCGCCCCCGCGTTCCAGGCGTTCCAGCCGTTTTTCGAGCCGCGCCAGGTCGTCGCGCAGCCGTGCCACATCGGCGCCGAACCCGTCGAGCGCGGCATGGCGCACCAGGGTCGGCTGTTCGTCCAGCAGGTATTCGGTCACATTGTCGAGCAGGGCCCGGCCGACGCGGTTGGCGCTTTCATGCGCCTGGCGCGCGCCGTCCACCACGCGCTGCGCCACGCTGTCGCTGATCGGGCCGCCCATCACGCCACGCAGCGCGCGCGACAGGTCTTCGGCCGCATCCCAGCGCAGGTTGCGCGCCAGCGTCGACACCGCATTGGCCAGCTCGGCGTCGCCGTCTATCCGCACATGGCGCATCGCGGCGGCCTGGCCGCCCTCGGCCACGTCGGCCACCACCAGCGGCCATTGCTGCAGCGGCACAATCAGCGTCACGGCCGCCACCTCGGCCTCGGCCGCCCGCTCGATGCAGCCCTGATCGGTGATCCGCAGCGACAGCGCAAACGCGGCGGCATCGAACCGGATCACGCGGCCGGCAAACGGGGCCAGCAGGCTGCAGGCCCATGGCTCCTGTTCGATCAGGTGATTCAACGCGGCGACGATCGGCGCGGCCAGCGGTGAGGGCAAGGCGTTCATGGCGTCGGGTATCCGGGCAGTGCTGCCCAATAAAAAAGGCCCACGCTTACGTGGGCCTCCATTCTAAGCTACTCGGCCGCCGCTTCATGTCATCCATGCGCCGACGGCCCAGACGCCACTCAGGATTCCTGCTGGATGCCGGCCAGCAGCCAGCCGCCGTCGCCGGACGCCGACTTGGCCAGGTTCCACACCTCGCCGAACGGCTGCGCCGGCTCGCCGGCGGTCTCGCGGATCATGCCCGAGAAGCGCACGCTGGCAACGTGCTGCGACGGCGTCGACTCGATGCCGAGCAACTGGGCTTCCAGCGTGACGACGTCGGTCTTGTTGACGGCCACTCCGCGGTCGGACAGGTCCATCTTGATCTCGGCAAACATTTCCGGCGTGGTGAACTCGCGGATGTCGTCGAGGTTGCCGGCATCCCAGGCGGCCTGCAGGCGGACGTAGTGAACCTTGGCATTGCGCAGGAACGCTTCGGTATCGAAGTCGGCCGGCACGCCCCACGGCTGCTGCACCGTTGCCGCCGCGGCACCCGCGGCCGCGCCACCCATCACGGGGTTGGCCGCGGCGCCACCGTAGCCAGCGGCCGGCTGCACCGGTTCGGCCTGGCGCAGCGTCGGTTCGGTGTTGCGCTCCATGCCGCCAAACGGCGAGTTATTGCCCTGGCTGTTGCCCATGCCGGCATAGGCCGGGGTCCGCGACCGGGCCGCGCCGCCGCGGAACTTGCGGATCAGCCAGAACGCGATCATGGCGATGATGGCGATCAGGATGGCGTTTGCCAAGAAGCTGGCCGCCGCGCCACCCAGGCCGAAGTGCGACAGCAGGTAGCCAAGACCCAGGCCGGCTGCCAGGCCGCCGAGCATGCCGCCCCAGTTACGCTTCGGGGCGGCCGCGGCTGCCGTGCCGGCGGCGCCGGCCGTGGCCGGTGCGGCCTGCTGCGCGGGCTGCTGGGCCGGCGCGGTCTGTTGCGGCGGCGTGGCCTGGCGCTGCTGCGTCACCGTCGACGATTGCTTGCCGACGCTGCGCGACCCGCCCAGGCGTTTCGCGTTGGCGTCCAGCGCTGCCCCCAGGGCCAGCGTCGCCATCAGCGACACGGCCAGGAATTTTCCACGAAAAGAAGACATTTTTAGCTTTCCCCTGTCATTTCCGGCCTATGCGGCCGAACATGGCGAATTAGTACTTTCTCCCGACGTGGAGCGCCACGACTCCGGCCGTCAGATTGAAGTATTCGACTTGTTCAAGCCCGACTTGTTCCATCAAGCGTACAAGTGAACCCTGGTCCGGATGCATTCTGATCGATTCCGCCAGATAGCGATAGCTCGGGGCATCCCCAGCCACGCGCTGGCCCAGCCAGGGGAGCACCTTGAAGGAATAGATGTCGTAGAACTTCTCCAGCGGTTTCCAGACCTTGGAGAACTCCAGCACCATCACCTTGCCGCCCGGCTTGACCACGCGGCGCATCTCGGCCAGCGCCCGGTCCTTGTGCGTCATGTTGCGCAGGCCGAACGCCACGGTCACCAGGTCGAAGTAGTTGTCCGGAAACGGAATCTTCTCGGCGTCGCACAGCGCCACGGGCGTCACCACGCCCTTGTCCAGCAGGCGGTCGCGGCCCACGCGCAACATCGACTCGTTGATGTCCGTGAGCCAGACCTCGCCCCTGGGGCCGGCCTGCCGGGCGAACGCCTTGGCCAGGTCGCCCGTGCCGCCGGCGATGTCCAGCACCTTGTGCCCGGGCCGCACGTTGGCCTGGGCGATCGTGAACATCTTCCAGACCCGGTGCATGCCGCCGGACATCAGGTCGTTCATCACGTCGTACTTGCCGGCCACCGAATGGAACACGCCGGCGACCTTGCCAGCCTTTTCCGTTTCGTCGACCTTCTCGAACCCGAAGTGGGTTTCGCTCATTCTTGGACTCCAGGTGCTTGATTCAGTGATGATGGCCGCAGGCGTGGCCGCCGGCCGCAGGCATCGGCGCGTCGCGGTCCAGCCCGGCGGCTTGCAGCCGCTGCAGGTAGCCCGTCCACAGCGATTCCTGCTGGTCGCCCAGGCGGTACAGCAGTTCCCACGTGTAGATGCCGGTGTCGTGGCCGTCGTCGAAACGGATCTGGATCGCGTAGTTGCCCACCGGCTCCACGGCGGCGATGCCGACGTGGCGCTTGCCGGTCTGCAGCGTTTCCTGTCCGGGCCCATGGCCCTGGACTTCGGCGGAGGGCGAGTATACGCGCAGCAGCTCGAACGGCAGCCGCCAGGTGCGGCCATTGTCGAAGCCGATTTCCAGCACGCGCGATTGCGTGTGGACGGTCAGCGCGGTGGGATGAGGAGTGTCTTTGTCCAGGCCAGCCATGATCAGGAGTGCCGCGCCGCCGGCCCGGCTCCAGGGGCGGCGCCGGCGTCGTCACGCGTCTTCTACGACCCGATAGCTTACTCCACCCCCCTCGCCTTGCCCATCCCGCGGCCCGCCGCCACTTTCGTCGCTGGCGCCGTTGGCCGGGCCGGCCGCCGGCACGTAGCGCAGGCGCCGGTTGTGGAACGCGGCCACGGTGCTGCGGTGCGCAATGCTGACGATGGCCGCGCCGGGCAGCGCATCGACCATCAACTGGTACATGGCGCGCTCGGTGTCCTCGTCCAGCGCGCTGGTGGCCTCGTCCAGGAACAGGAAGTCGGGCTTCTGCAGCAGCGCCCGGGCGAAGGCCAGCCGCTGCTGCTCGCCGGGCGACAGCCGCAGCGACCAGTTGTCGAAGACGTCCAGATGCCGCGCCAGGAAGCCTAGCTGCGCGCGCCGCAGCACGTCGGCCAGCGTCTCGCGCGAATGGGCGTTGCCGGCGTCCGGGTAGGACAGCGCATCGGCCAGCGTGCCGATCGGCAGGTAGCTGCGCTGCGGCAGGAACAGCGTGCGGCGCGCCGGCATCGTGATGCGGCCGCACCCGTAGGGCCAGATGCCGGCCAGCGCGCGGAACAGCACGCTCTTGCCGCAGCCCGACGGGCCGCTGACCAGCCAGCGCTCGCCCGGCGCGATCGACAGCGAGAACGGCGCCACCAGCGGGCGCATGCCGGGCTGGCCGGCGCCTTCCACGCCCTCGCCGGCCACGCCCTCGTCGTCCACGCCAAACCCGCCGCGCACCGGCAGCGCCAGCGCCAGCCCGCTGATGGCGATGCCGGCATCCGCGCCGTCGGTGGCCGTCACCACCTCGATGTCGCCCGGGCCCTCGTGCGTCAGGTCCTGCCGCTCGGCCACGCGCATGGCTTCCTGGAAGTCGATCAGCCGGTTGGCGGCCGCCTTCCAGCCCACCAGCGTCGCGTAGCTGTCGACGAACCAGGACAGCGCGCCCTGCACCTGGCCGAATGCCGAATTAATCTGCATCAGGCCGCCCAGCGTCAGCTTGCCCGAGAAGTAGCGCGGCGCGGCCACCAGCAGCGGGAAGATGATCGCGAACTGGCCGTAGCCCGAGTTCACGAACGTCAGCCGCCGCGTGTAGCGCATGAGCTGGTTCCAGTTGGCCCGGATCCGCTCGAAGCGGGCGCGCAGGCCGCCTTCCTCGGTCGGCTCGCCGCGGTAGAGCGCCACGGGCTCGCTGTTCTCGCGCAGCCGCACGAGCATGAAACGGAAATTAGCCTCGTACTGTTCCTGCTGGAAAGACAGGCCGATCAGCGGCCGGCCGACGAAGTGGGCGATCAGCGAGCCGACCACGGCGTAGCCGATCGCAAACCAGACCATGTAGCCGGGGATGGTCACGTCGACGCCGCCGAGCACGAAGCTGATGGGCCCCGACACCACCCACAGGATGCCGATGAACGACACCAGCGTGACCACCGAGTTCAGCAGCCCCATCGACAGCGTCAGCGCGCCGTCGGTGAACTGGCGCAGGTCGTCGGCCAGCCGCTGGTCGGGGTTGTCGGTCGAATGGGTCTGTTCGATGCGGTAGTACGCCTGGTGGCCCAGCCAGCGCCGCAGGAACGTGCCGGTCATCCACGTCCGCCAGCGCATCTGCAGCATCATCTGGTAGTACTGGCGCGAGATGGCCAGCACGATGAAGCAGGCCGCGATCCACGAGAACCGCAGCAGCAGCGCCTTGAACGACACGAAGTCGCGCTGCTCGATGGCGTTGTAGAACACGCGGTTCCACTCGTTGAGCAGCACGTTGATGTAGACGATGCCCAGGTTCAGCGCCACGACCAGCGCCAGCAGGCCCAGCCCGGCCTTGCGGTCCTCGGAACGCCAGTACGGCTTGATCAGTGCCCAGGTGGCCGCCAGGCGCAGCCGGCTCTGGTTCTTCAGGGCCTCGGCGGGGACGGCCGGGCCCGGCACGGTAACGGACGAAGGGGTGGAAGACATGGCGCCAGCGGTTGGCCCGCCGCCAACGGCCGGCGGGCATGTTGTTGTTCGACCGGTGTCAGACGTACCGCCACCGGGGCGGGTTCCTCGCCTGACGGCTACGGCACTTTACCAAGGACGGCGTCAGTCGGCAGCGCCCAGCGCGGACAGGGCCGCCCGCAGCGTGGGCAGCCGCGTCTGCAGCTCGGCAATGCGCGCCGCATCGGCGTTGCGCTGCGGCGCGGCCCAGACCGCTTCGGGAAAGTGAGTGTCCCAGCGGTAGCGCGGGATGATGTGCCAGTGCAGGTGCGGCACCATGTTGCCGAACGCCGCCAGGTTGACCTTGTCCGGCCCCATCACCTCGCGCACCACCCGCTCCACGCGCGCCACCAGCCGCATCAGCCAGGCCTGGTCGGGCTCGTCGAGGTCGGTCAGCTCGGCCGCGTGGTCGTTCCAGACCACCCGGCAGAACCCTGGAAACCGTTCCGCCTCCACCAGAATCACGCGGGCGCGGTCGCCCATCCAGACCAGCTCGCCGCCGTCGGTTTCGCAGAGGGGACAGGAGGGCAGTCGGTGCATGGTGGTCGGCCTGGGGATGTGGATGGTTGGCGCCCCGCTCCCGCCAAGCGGGAGCGGGGCGTTGAGACGGCGCGGACGGACGTTGCCGCGTTACACCAGCACCCGCTCGATCCCGCCCGCGTTGGCCTTGGCCACGTACTCGGGCATCCAGTTCTCGCCCAGCAGGTGCCTGGCCATTTCCACCACGATGTAGTCGGCGGTAACCGCGGCGTCCTCGTTGTAGCGCGACAGGCCCTGCAGGCACGACGGGCAGCTCGTCAGGATCTTGACGTCGCCGTTGAAGTCGTCGGCGCGCAGCTTGCCGGCGCCCTTGCGCATTTCCTCTTCCTTGCGGAAGCGGATCTGCGTCGACACGTCCGGCCGCGTCACGGCCAGCGTGCCCGATTCGCCGCAGCAGCGGTCGTTCTTCTCGATCTTGCCGCCGCCCTGGTTGCCGCCCATCAGGTCGTTGACCAGCCTGGTCGGGTCCATCGTCTTGATCGGCGTGTGGCAGGGGTCGTGGTACATGTACCGCGTGCCGGTCACGCCTTCCAGCTTCACGCCCTTTTCCAGCAGGTACTCGTGGATGTCGATGATCCGGCAGCCCGGGAAGATCTTGTCGAATTCGTAGCCGGCAAGCTGGTCGTAGCACGTGCCGCAGCTCACCACCACGGTCTTGATGTCGAGGTAGTTCAGCGTGTTGGCCACGCGGTGGAACAGCACGCGGTTGTCGCTGACCATCTTCTCGGCCTTGTCATACTGGCCGGCGCCGCGCTGCGGGTAGCCGCAGCACAGGTAGCCCGGCGGCAGCACGGTCTGCACGCCCACGTGCCACAGCATGGCCTGCGTGGCCAGCCCCACCTGCGAGAACAGCCGCTCCGAGCCGCAGCCCGGGAAGTAGAACACGGCCTCGGTCTCGGGCGTGGTCAGCCTGGGGTCGCGGATGATCGGGACGATCTCGTTGTCCTCGATGTCCAGCAGCGCCCGGGCCGTCTTCTTGGGCAGGTTGCCCGGCATCTTCTTGTTGATGAAGTGAATCACCTGCTCCTGCACCGGCGGCTTGCCCACCGTGGCAGGCGGATGCTGGGTCTGCTTCTTCGCGAACTTCTTCAGCACCTCGTTGCCCAGGCGCTGGGCCTTGTAGCCCACGCCCATCATGGCCGTGCGGGCCAGGTTGATGGTCTGCGGGTTGGTCGCGTTCAGGAAGAACATCGACGCCGCGGCACCGGGATTGAACTTCTTCTGGCCCATCTTGCGCAGCAGGTTGCGCATGTTCATCGACACGTCGCCGAAGTCGATCTTGACCGGGCACGGCGTCACGCACTTGTGGCAGACCGTGCAGTGGTCGGCCACGTCCGAAAACTCGTCCCAGTGCTTGATCGACACCCCGCGGCGCGTCTGTTCCTCGTACAGGAACGCCTCCACCAGCAGCGACGTGGCCAGGATCTTGTTGCGCGGGCTGTACAGCAGGTTGGCGCGCGGCACGTGCGTGGCGCAGACCGGCTTGCACTTGCCGCAGCGCAGGCAGTCCTTCACGCTGTCGGCAATGGCGCCGATGTCGCTCTGCTGCATGATGATCGACTCGTGCCCCATCAGCCCGAACGAAGGCGTGTAGGCATTGCGCAGGTCGGCCCCGGGCAGCAGCTTGCCCTTGTTGAAGCGGCCCTGCGGGTCCACGCGCTGCTTGTACGCGCGGAATTCGCCAATCTCGTCCTCGGTCAGGAATTCGAGTTTGGTGATGCCGATGCCGTGCTCGCCGGAGATCACGCCGTCCAGCGACCGCGCCAGGTCCATGATGCGGGCCACCGCGCGGTGCGCGTCCTGCAGCATGTCGTAGTCGTCGGAGTTGACCGGGATGTTCGTGTGGACGTTGCCGTCGCCGGCGTGCATGTGCAGCGCCACGAAGACCCGGCCGCGCAGCACCTGCTTGTGGATCTTCTGCGCCTCGTCCAGGATGGGCTTGAACTCGCCGCCGTTGAAGATCTTGCGCAGCTCGGCGCGGATCTCGCTCTTCCAGCTCACGCGGATCGTGCGGTCCTGCATCAGGTGGAACACGGCCGCGTCCGGCTGCACCTGCAGCCGCTGGTCGAAGGCCGGCCCCAGCAGCCCCAGCCCGTGGCCGATCAGCGACGCACGGGCCGTCTGCAGCGGCGTGTCCAGGTGGTCCTGCAGGTAGCGCCAGCGGGCGCGGATCTCGCGCAGCAGCGTCAGCGCGTGCTGCACGCGGTCTTCCAGCAGCTCGGCGCTGGGAATCTCGTTGGCGTCGTCGCTGCGGCCCAGCGGCAGGTTGCCGCGCGCAAAGAACGCTTCCAGCTCGTCCACGAGCTTGAGCTTGTTCTTGACCGACAGCTCGATGTTGATGCGCTCGATGCCGTCGGTGTACTCGCCCATCCGCGGCAGCGGAATCACCACGTCCTCGTTGATCTTGAACGCGTTGGTGTGGCGGGCGATGGCCGCCGTGCGCGAGCGGTCCAGCCAGAACTTCTTGCGCGCCTCGGGGCTCACGGCAATGAAACCCTCGCCGCTCTTGCCGTTGGCCATGCGGATGACCTCGGACGTGGCGCGCGCCACGGCGTCCTCGTCGTCACCGACGATGTCGCCAATCAGCACCATCTTCGGGAACGCGTTGCGCTTGCTCTTGGTGGCGTAGCCCACGGCGCGCAGGTAGCGCTCGTCCAGGTGTTCCAGGCCGGCCAGGATCGCCCCGCCCTCGCGCTTCGATTCCGCGTCCAGGAAATCCTTGATCTCGACGATGCTCGGAATGGCGTCGCGCGGCTGGCCGAAGAACTCCAGGCAGACCGTGCGGATGTGCTTCGGCATGCGGTGCAGGATCCAGCGCGCGCTCGTGATGATGCCGTCGCAGCCTTCCTTCTGCACGCCGGGCAGGCCGGCCAGGAACTTGTCCGTGACGTCCTTGCCCAGCCCTTCCTTGCGGAACTTGCGGCCCTCGATGGCCAGCGTCTCGGTGCGCAGCACCTTTTCGCCGGGCCGGCGGTTGCCGTCCGACCACGTCAGTTCGAACGTCGCCACGGCCACGTCGTGGATCTTGCCGAGGTTGTGGTCCATCCGCGTGATTTCGAGCCAGTTGCCCTCGGGATCGACCATGCGCCACCACGCCAGGTTGTCCAGCGCCGTGCCCCACAGCACCGCCTTCTTGCCGCCGGCGTTCATCGCCACGTTGCCGCCGATGCACGACGCATCGATCGACGTCGGGTCCACCGCGAACACCAGCCCGGCCTTGTCGGCCGCGTCGGCCACGCGGCGCGTCACCACGCCGGCGCCCGAGTAGATCGTGGCCACCTTGTGGTCGACGCCCGGCAGGTCGGTCATCTCCACGTCGCCCAGCTGTTCCAGCTTCTCGGTGTTGATCACGGCCGAGAACGGCGTCAGCGGCACGGCGCCGCCGGTGTAGCCGGTGCCGCCCCCGCGCGGAATGATCGTCAGGCCCAGTTCGAAGCAGCCCTTGACCAGCCCGGCAATCTCTTCCTCGGTGTCGGGGGTCAGCACCACGAACGGGTATTCCACGCGCCAGTCGGTGGCGTCGGTCACGTGCGACACGCGCGACAGGCCGTCGAACTTGATGTTGTCCTTCTGGGTCACCTTGCCCAGCACGCGCTGGGTGCGCTTGCGCAGCGCGTAGGCATCGGCAAATTCCTGCTGGAACGCCTCGATCGCCTGCTTGGCGAATGCCACCAGCTGCTCCACGCGGTGCGAGCGGTCCTCGGCGGCCGGCTCGGCGTGCTCGGCACGGTCGGCGGCGCGGCGTTTCTCGATCTCGGCCAGGCGGTGGTGCAGCGCGCTCACCAGCATCTGGCGGCGCTTGGGATTTTCCAGCAGGTCGTCCTGCAGATAGGGATTGCGGCGGACTACCCAGATGTCGCCCAGCACCTCGTAGAGCATCCGCGCCGAGCGGCCGGTGCGGCGCTCGCCCCGCAGTTCGTGGAGGATGCGCCAGGCTTCCTCGCCGAGCAGACGGATGACAATCTCGCGATCCGAAAACGACGTGTAGTTATAGGGGATCTCGCGCAGGCGCGGCGGGGCGTCCTGCGCTGCGAGCTTGGCGTCGAGCACGAGTGGGGCATTCATGGGCGGGACCGCTTCGAAACTGCGCACGGGGACAGTGCGCGTTTTTCATTAAAGCGCGATTGTACTGCACCGCTTCGTTTTGCTGCGCCGCACCATCGGCGGTTCGGACCAATAACCCCTGAATTTGTCAGGAATCCCGCGCGGATTGCATGCAATTCCCGACTTCCGGCGCATTCAGAACCACTGGCGGATCGCCTCGCCGGCGCCCTGCCAGAACGAATCCGGGATCCAGAGCAGGCTGGCGGTCATGACCAGGTAGCGCAGGAACTTGCCGATCGCCATATAGAACAGGCTCGGCCAGAACGGCATCCGCAGCCAGCCGGCCAGTGTGCAGAGCGGATCACCTATGGCGGGCAGCCACGACAGCAGCATCGTCGGCGGGCCGTGGCGGCGCATCCAGCGCGAATATTTCTTGTCCAGCTTGGGCTTGTGCGGCTTGCGCGGGTGCGGCCGGTGCTCGGCGTGCTCCACCTCGTGCTCGTGGTGCTGGCGGTGCTGGCGAAAGCGCACCACGGCCAGCTTGGCCGCGTAGCCCAGCCACCAGTCGATGGCGCCGCCCACCGTGTTGCCGGCCGTGGCGACCAGCACGGCCGGCCAGAACATGTCCGGATTCAGCTTGACGTAGCCGAACACGGCCGGCTCCGAGCCCAGCGGCAGCAGCGTGGCCGAGATCAGGCTGACGACGAAGATGGCGGGCAGTCCCACCTTGGGCAAGGCAACGGTGTCGAACAGCCAGTCGAGAAAGGCTTCCATGGGCGGCGCGTGGGCCAGGCCGCCTGGCCGCGGGCCCCGGAGGGCAACCCGCATGGCAGGGCCTGAGGATTTGTGATTTACTTTTAGAGCCAGTTGCGGCGATTCGTTCACTACGCCGCGCCGGCCGGGGCAAACCCGGCAGCACCAATATCACGAAATAGCCGTCTCAACCAAGCGGCAGTACCGCGTCGTGGCCAGTCCCGCGCAGTCATCCATTCGGGAATCGGCGGAGCTGGCCATGCGCGCACACCCCACATGGAGACAAGCATGGCCATTCCGATCCGCCTGACGGTCAACGGCAAGCCCGTTGACGCCCAGGTCGAACCCAACACCCTCCTGGTCCAGTTCCTGCGCGAACAGCTGCGCCTGACCGGCACGCACGTGGGCTGCGACACCGCGCAGTGCGGCGCCTGCACCGTCCACCTGGACGGCCAGGCCGTGAAGTCGTGCAACCTGCTTGCCGTGCAGGTCGACGGCGCCACCGTGACCACCATCGAGGGGCTGGCGCCCGATGGCCAGATGCACCCGGTGCAGCAGGCATTCCGCGAATGCCACGGCCTGCAGTGCGGGTTCTGCACGCCGGGCATGGTCATGGCCGCCACCTCGCTGCTCCAGCACCAGCCCAACGCCGACGCGCAGGCCATCCGCGAGCAGCTGGACGGCAACCTGTGCCGCTGCACCGGCTACCACAACATCGTGCGGGCCGTGCAGAAGGGGCAGGCGATCATGCAGGGCCAGGGCACGCCGCAGCAGAGCGACCTGGCCGCGGCCAGCGCCGAATAACGGAGACCGTCATGAACGCACCCGAAAAGCACCCGTTCATCGGCACGCCCGTCCTGCGCAAGGAGGACTACCGCTTCCTGACCGGCAACGGCCAGTACACCGACGACGTCACGCTGCCGCACCAGAGCTACGGCTACTTCCTGCGCTCGCCCCACGCGCACGCGCGCATCCGGTCGATCGACACGCAGGCGGCCCGGTCCGCGCCGGGCGTGATCGCCGTGCTGACCGGCGACGACATGGCCGCCGACAAGGTGGGCGGCCTGCCCTGCGGCTGGCTGATCCACAGCATCGACGGCACGCCGATGAAGGAGCCGCCCCACCCCGCCCTGGCGCACGGCAAGGTCCGCCACGTGGGCGACCAGGTGGCGCTGGTGATCGCCGAATCGCTGCAGCAGGCGCGCGACGCCTCGGAGCTGATCGACGTGGACTACGACGAGCTGCCCGCCGTGGTCAGCCCGGCCAACGCCGCGTCGGCCGCCACGCTGGTCCACGACGACGTGCCCGCCAACACCTGCTACACCTGGGGCCACGGCGACAAGGCCGCCACCGACGCCGCCTTTGCGCGCGCGGCCCACGTGACCACGCTGGAAATCGTCAACAACCGGCTGATCCCGAACGCGATCGAGCCGCGCGCGGTCAACGCCAGCTACACCCGCCAGGACGACAGCTACACGGTCTACGTGGCCAACCAGAACCCGCACGTGGAACGGCTGCTGATGGGCGCCTTCGTGCTGGGGCTGCCCGAGTCGCGCCTGCGCATCATCGCGCCCGACGTGGGCGGCGGCTTTGGCTCGAAGATCTTCCTGTACCCCGAGGACGTGGCGCTCACGTGGGCGTCGAAGAAGGTGGGCCGGCCGGTCAAGTGGACGGCCGAGCGGTCCGAGTCGTTCCTGACCGACGCCCACGGCCGCGACCACGTGACCAGGGCCGAGCTGGCGCTGGACGCCGACGGCAAGTTCCTGGCGATGCGCGTGCACACGGTGGCCAACATGGGCGCGTACCTGTCCACGTTCGCCAGCAGCGTGCCGACCATCCTCTACGCCACGCTGCTGGCCGGCCAGTACGCCACGCCGGCCATCTACGCCGAGGTGCAGGCCGTCTTCACCAACACCGCGCCGGTCGATGCCTACCGCGGCGCGGGCCGCCCCGAGGCCACCTACGTGGTGGAACGGCTGGTGGAAGCCGCCGCGCGCGAGACCGGCACCGACCCGGCCGCGCTGCGCCGCAAGAACTTCATCCGCACCTTCCCGTACGCCACGCCCGTGGGCCTGACCTACGACACCGGCGACTACGAGCCGTGCCTGGCGCGGGCCGAGGAGCTGGCCGACGTGGCCGGCTTTCCCCAGCGGCGCGAGGCGGCCAGACAGCGCGGCAAGCTGCGCGGGCTGGGCTACTCGTGCTACATCGAGGCGTGCGGCCTGGCCCCGTCGAACATCGCCGGCGCGCTCGGCGCCCGGGCCGGGCTGTTCGAAGTGGGCGAGATCCGCGTGCATCCCACCGGCACCGTCACGGTGTTCACGGGGTCGCACAGCCACGGGCAGGGCCACGAGACCACGTTCGCGCAGATCGTGGCGGACCGGCTGGGCATCGGGCTGGACGCCGTGGAGATCGTGCACGGCGATACCGGCCGCGTGCCGTTCGGCATGGGCACCTACGGCTCGCGCTCGCTGGCCGTGGGCGGGTCGGCGATCATGAAGGCGCTGGAC
This sequence comes from Cupriavidus sp. SZY C1, assembly GCF_032190535.1. Classification (NCBI taxonomy): domain Bacteria; kingdom Pseudomonadati; phylum Pseudomonadota; class Betaproteobacteria; order Burkholderiales; family Burkholderiaceae; genus Cupriavidus; species Cupriavidus sp. SZY C1. Next base: position 156,271 of record NZ_JAUANU010000007.1, on the reverse strand, counting down.
AAGATCGAGGCCAAGGCCAAGAAGATCGCGGCCCACCTGCTGGAAGCGTCCGACGCCGACATCGAGTTCCAGGACGGCGTGTTCCGGCTGGCCGGCACCGACCGCACCAAGACCTTCGGCGAGGTGGCGCTGACCGCCTACGTGCCGCACAACTACCCGCTCGACAAGCTGGAGCCGGGCCTGAACGAGAACGCGTTCTACGACCCCACCAACTTCACGTACCCGTCCGGCGCCTACATCTGCGAGGTGGAGGTGGACCCCGACACCGGCGAATCGGAAGTCATCAAGTTCACGGCCGTGGACGACTTCGGCAACGTCATCAACCCGATGATCGTCGAGGGCCAGGTGCACGGCGGGATTGGCCAGGGGCTCGGGCAGGCGATGCTGGAGCAGTGCATCTACGACCCCGACAGCGGCCAGCTGCTGACCGGGTCGTACATGGACTACGCGATGCCGCGCGCGGGCGACCTGCCCGACTTCACGGTGGAAACCTCCAGCGGCACGCCCTGCACGCACAACCCGCTGGGCGTGAAGGGCTGCGGCGAGGCCGGCGCCATCGGCTCGCCGCCGGCCTTCATCAACGCGCTGGTCGACGCGCTGGCGCCGCTGGGCGTGCGCGACGTGCAGATGCCCGCCACGCCGCACCGGGTGTGGCAGGCCATCCAGTCCGCGCAGGGTAGCGCGGCATAACCGGGGAGACGACCATGTACGCATTCCAGTACGAACGCGCCACGGACGCCCAGTCCGCCGTGGCCAAGCTCAAGGCCGACGGCGACGCCAAGATCCTGGCCGGCGGCCAGAGCCTGCTGGCCGCGATGAAGCTGCGGCTGGCGGCGCCATCGACGCTGATCGACATCAACCGCATCCCCGGCATGGCCGAGATCCACGTGCAGGGCGACGAACTCGTGATCGGCGCCTGCGCCCGGCACGCCGACGTGGCGGCGCACCCCGACGTGATGCGCCGCATCCCGGCCCTGGCCGCGCTGGCCCACGTGATCGGCGACCGGCAGGTGCGCGCGGTGGGCACGCTGGGCGGATCGCTGGCCAACGACGACCCCGCCGCCGACTATCCGGCCGCCGTGCTGGGGCTGAACGCCACCGTGGTCACGGACCGCCGCAGCATTGCGGCCGACGACTTCTTCAAGGGCCTCTACGAGACCGCGCTGGCGCCCGACGAGCTGATCACGGCCGTGCGCTTTCCCGTACCTGACCAGGCCGGCTACGAGAAGATGCGCAACCCGGCATCGCGCTTCGCCCTGGTCGGCGTGATGGTGGCCCGCACCGGCAACACCGTCCGCGTGGCGGTAACCGGCGCGGCCGACAGCGTGTTCCGCGCCCCGGCGCTGGAACAGGCCCTGTCGGCCAGCTTCACCCCCGCCGCCGCCCGCGCGGTCAGGATGGACCCGTCCGGCCTGAACGGCGACCTCCACGCCTCTCCCGAGTACCGGGCCCACCTGATCCCCGTGCTGGCCGCCCGCGCGGTGGAGCAGGCGCTGAAGGGGTGACGGCGCCTGGGTGCGCCCCTCTCCCGCGCGGGAGAGGGGCCGGGGGCCGAGAGCCCGGCCTGCCAGGCCGCCACCGGCCCGGATCGACCCGGCAGCCTTGTCCCATGTCTCTAGCGGCGTAGCCCATGCTCCCCACCTCCATCGACCAGACCCTCGCCGCGCTGGAAACCCAGCACTATTACGCCGACCGCGAAGCGGCCACGGTGCTGTACCTGGCCCTGCGCATGCAGCGGCCGCTGTTCCTGGAAGGCGAGCCCGGCGTGGGCAAGACCGCGCTGGCGCATGCCATGGCCGGCATCCTGGGCACACGCCTGCTGCGGCTGCAGTGCTACGAGGGCCTGGACGCGGCCAGCGCGCTGTACGAGTGGGACTACCCGCGCCAGATCATGGCGCTGCGGCTGGCCGAGGCGCGCGGCGAGCGGCCCGAGCAGCAGTCGCTCTACCACGACGACTACCTGCTCAAGCGCCCGCTGCTAGAAGCCCTGCTGCCCGACCCCGCCGCGCCCGGCGTGCCGCGCGTGCTGCTGATCGACGAGATCGACCGCGCCGACGAGCCGTTCGAGGCGTTCCTGCTGGAGATCCTGTCCGAATACCAGGTGTCGATCCCGGAGATCGGCGTGATCCAGGCCGAACGGCCGCCGCTGATCGTGATCACGTCCAACCGCACGCGCGAGGTGCACGACGCGCTCAAGCGCCGCTGCCTCTACCAGTGGATGGGCTACCCGGGCCGCGACCGCGAACTGCGCATCGTGGCCGCCCGCGCGCCCGAGGCCGCCGCCGCGTTGCAGCGGCAGGCCGTCGACTTCATCCACCGGCTGCGCGGCATCGACCTGTTCAAGGCGCCCGGCATTGCCGAGGCCATCGACTGGTGCCGCGCGCTGGCCGCGCTGGGCGTGACCGAACTGGACCCGCAGTCGGTGCGCGACACGCTTGGCGTGCTGCTCAAGTACCAGGACGACCTGGCGCGCGCCGACGGCCCGACCATCGCCGAGCTGCTGGCCGGCGCCACCCCGGCGGCCTGAGATGACGCCCGCCGCCGCACCCGCCCTGCCGATGCTGGCGCGCAACGTCACGCATTTCACGCGGCTGCTGCGCGATGCCGGCTTCGGGCTGTCGCCGGCGCACGCCGTGGATGCGCTGGAGGCGCTGCGCCACGTCGACATCGGCGCCCGGCAGGAAGTACGCGCGGCGCTGGCGGCGCTGATGCTGTCCGGGCCAGACCAGCGGCCGCTGTTCGACGCCGCCTTCGACCTGTTCTGGCGCGACCCCGACTGGGAGGGCAAGCTGCGCGCGATGCTGCTGCCGCGCGTGGATGCCGGCGCGCCGCCGCCCCGGCGCAGCAACCGGCTGGCCGACGCGCTGGCCGCCCGCCAGCCGGCCGCCGCCCGCCCCGACACGCCGATGCGCGAGGAACGCTTTACCGCGCCGCTGACGTTCTCGGCCCAGGAACGGCTGTCGAGCCGCGACTTCGACACGCTCACGGCCGACGAATGGCGCGCGCTGCAGCACCTGGTCCGCACCCGCCGCGCCCACCTGGCGCTGCAACGCACGCGCCGGCTGCGCGCCGCCACGGCCGGCACCCACGCCGACCTGCGCGCCAGCGCCCGGCTGGCCGTGCGCCAGCATGGCGAATGGCTGCGCTGGAAGCACCGCCGGCAGGTCGCGCGCAAGCCGCCCGTGGTACTGCTGCTCGACATCTCGGGGTCGATGAGCCAGTACTCGCGCGCGGTGCTGTACTACTGCCACGCGCTGATGCAGTCGCGCGAGCGCATGCACGTGTTCCTGTTCGGCACGCGGCTCACCAACGTCACGCGCCGGCTGCGCGAGCGCGACCCGGACGACGCCGTGACGCTGATCGCCGGGCAGGTGCGCGACTGGGCCGGCGGCACGCGCATCGGCGCGGCGCTGGCCGCGTTCAACCGGCAATGGGCGCGCCGCACGCTGGCCGGGCGCGCCACGGTGCTGCTGGTCAGCGACGGCATCGACCTCGAACACATCGACCTGCTGGCGCAGGAAATGGCCCGGCTGCGGCGCTTTGCGCACCGCATCGTCTGGCTGAACCCGCTGCTGCGCTATGCGGGCTTTGCGCCACAGGCGCGCGGCATCCAGGCCATCCTGCCGTACGTGGACGCGCTGCGCCCCGCGCACAACCTGGACAGCCTGCTGGCGCTGGAAACGCTGCTGGCGGACGACCGCCCGCCCCGTCTGTCCCACCGGTGAGACAAACCGGCCCTACAGGAGGAAATCCGCGATGGAAATGATCCAGACCCAGCGGCTGCCCGTGCCGCAGCAGGTGGCATGGGAGGCGCTGAACGACACGGCCCTGCTCAAGCAATGTATTCCCGGATGTGAGAGCATCGAGCCCGATGGCGACAACGCCTACCAGCTCGCGCTCACCGCGGCGGTCGGCCCCGTCAAGGCGCGCTTCAAGGGCCGCATGGCGCTGCAGGACATCCAGGCGCCGGACAGCTACACGATCCAGTTCGACGGACAGGGTGGCGCGGCCGGCTTCGGCAAGGGGTCGGCCCGCGTCACGCTGACCCCCGACGGTGACGCGGCCACGCTGCTGGCCTACACGGTGCAGGCGCAGGTGGGCGGCAAGATCGCGCAGATCGGCTCGCGGCTGGTGGACGCCGCCGCGCGCAAGATGGCGGACACGTTCTTCGCGCGCTTCACCGAGGCGGTGACCGGCGGCCCCGCAGAGGCGGGCGATGACGGCGACGGCATGGCGCCGGGCAGTGACAACAACGACAACTCCCAGAGCAATGGGGCCACCGAAGACGGCGACGCCGACGGTGGCGAGGAACAGGCAGGCAAGCGGAAACGATCATGGACAGCGTGGATCTCGAAGTCCTGAAGAGCAGTGTGAAGTGGCAGCAGGCCGGACACGGCGTGCTGCTGGTGACGGTGGTCAGGACGTGGGGCTCGTCGCCCCGCCCCGAAGGCGCGATGCTGGCGGTGCGCGACGACGGCCTGGTGGTCGGGTCGGTCTCGGGCGGCTGCATCGAGGACGACATCATCTATCGCGTGCACAAGGAGGGCATCCGCGCGGCGGGCCCGGAGGCGATGAAGTACGGCATCAGCGCCGAGGAAGCGCACCGCTTCGGGCTGCCCTGCGGCGGCACGATCGAACTGGTGGCCGAGCCGCTGGGGCCGCAGAGCGGCATTGCCGAACTGCTCGGCGCCGTGGAACAGGGCCGCCTGGTGGCGCGCTCGCTGGACATGGCCACCGGCCGCGCCACGCTGAGCCACGCGCAGGCGGCCGACGGGCTGTCGTTCGACGGCCGCACGCTGATGACCATCCACGGGCCGCGCTACCGCATGCTGGTGATCGGCGCGGGGCAGCTATCGAAGTACCTGTGCCAGATCGCAGTGGGGCTGGGCTTCCAGGTCACCGTCTGCGACCCGCGCGAGGAGTACACGGAGACGTGGGACATCCCCGGCGTGACCATGGTCCGCACGATGCCCGACGACACCGTCGAGGCCATGCGGCTGGACGAGCGCTGCGCGGTCATCGCGCTGACGCACGACCCCAAGCTCGACGACCTGGCGCTGATGGAGGCGCTGCGCACGCCGGCGTTCTACGTCGGCGCGCTGGGCTCGCGCCGCAACAACACCGCGCGCCGCGAGCGGCTCAAGGAGTTCGACCTGAGCGAGCAGCAACTGGCCCGGCTGCACGGGCCGGTGGGCATCTACATCGGCAGCCGCACGCCGCCCGAGATCGCCATTTCGATCCTGGCCGAGGTGGTCGCCGCCAAGAACCACGTGTCGCTGCCCGACATCCTGCAGGTGGAAGGCGCCAAGGCCGCACGCGAGATTGCCGCGGGCGAGGCCGAGTGCCCGATCCTGCCGGGCGGCGCACCCGTGACCGCCAGCCAGCCATGACCAGGCCCGCCCGCGCCCCGCTCACGCAGACCGACCTGCCCACCGGCATCCTGCTGGCCGCCGGCTTTGGCCGCCGCTTCGACCCGGCCGGCCTGCGCAACAAACTGCTGGAAACGATGCCTGACGGCCGCACCGTGGCATGGCGCAGCGCCCGCACACTGGCGGCCGGCCTGCCAAACTCGATCGCGGTGGTGCGGCCCGGCCACCCGGAACTGGCGGCCGAACTGAAACGCGGCGGCTGTAGGGTCATCGAATCGGCCGAAGCCGAAGCCGGCATGGGCGCCGCGCTGCGCGCCGGCGTGGCCGCCAGCGCCGACGCCCGCGGCTGGGTGGTCGCGCTGGCCGACATGCCGTGGCTGTCGATGGAACTGGTCCGCGCCGTGGCGCTGACCATCACCTCGCGCGACACCATCGCCGCCCCCTGGCGCGACGGCCGCCGCGGCCATCCTGTCGGCTTCGGCGCCGCATGGCGCGACGAACTGCTGAAACTGGACGGCGACGAAGGCGCCCGCGCGCTGCTGAAATCCCAGCCGGTCACCCGCATCCTCACCGAGGACGACGCCGCATTCCGCGATATCGACGTGCCGGGCGACCTGGTCTGAGAGACAGCGATGCGCCGGCGCTGAGAGACAGCGATGCGCCGGCGGCTGGCTCGCCGATGCCACGCGGTGCTGGCTGACGCGTCCCGCATGACCGCATGCCGGCTCCCCTCTCCCACGCAGTGGGAGAGGGGCTGGGGGTGAGGGCGTCGAGCATCTGCTTGCCGACAGGTCGCAATTTGCGACCGCCAGCCCTCACCCCCGGCCCCTCTCCCGCGTTGCGGGAGAGGGGAGCAAACAAGCGTCGGGCGAAACGTAGTGCTGGCTGACGCGGCCTGCATGACCGCATGCCGGCTCCCCTCTCCCACGCAGTGGGAGAGGGGTTGGGGGTGAGGGCGTCGAGGATCTGCTTGCCGACAATTCGCAATTTGGACCGCCAGCCCTCACCCCCGGCCCCTCTCCCGCGTTGCGGGAGAGGGGAGCAAACAAGCGTCGGGCGCAAACGTAGTGCTGGCTGACGCGGCCTGCATGACCGCATGCCGGCTCCCATCTCACACGCGGGAGCCGGACGCAAAGCACCAGCCCTCAGCCGCCCTCTGTCTCCATCAGCGCCCGCAGGTATTCGCTGCTCCACCAGTGCACGTCTTGCTGGCGGATGCGTTCCAGCAGTTTCTGGTGCCGTGAGCGGCGTTCCGACAGCGGCATGTGCAGCGCCTGCTGGATGGCCTGGGCCGTGGCGCGGGTGTCGTACGGGTTGACCAGCAGCGCCTCTTTCAACTGCTCCGCCGCGCCGGCGAAGCGCGACAGCACCAGCACGCCGGGGTCGTCCGGGTCCTGGGCGGCGATGTATTCCTTGGCGACAAGGTTCATGCCGTCGCGCAGCGGCGTGACCAGCGCCACGGCGCTGGCGCGGCACAGCCCGGGCAGCCGGCGGCGCGATGTCGAGCGGTGGATGTAGCGCACTGGCATCCAGTCCAGCTCGCCGTACTCGCTGTTGATGGCGCCGGTGATGCCTTCCATCTCGCGGCGCAGGTCGGCGTAGGCGTCCACCGATTCGCGCGACGGTGCCGCGATCTGGATCAGCGTGGCGCTGGAGCGGTTTTCCGGGTATTCGGACAGCAGCGTCTGGAACGCCTTGAGCCGCTGCGGCAGGCCCTTCGAGTAGTCGAGCCGGTCGATGCCCAGCAGCAGCCGGCGCGTCGAGTACTGGCCGCGCATCATCTCGTAGGTTTCCATCGCCTCGTCGCCACGGCCCAGTTCCGCGAACTCGTCGACGTCGATGCCGATCGGGAACGCCTGCGCGCGCACCGTGCGGTGGAAGGCCCGGAAGCGGTACTCGCCCATCGGCTCCGCGCCGGCCTCGCCCTGCACGTAGCGCGAGAAGTGGTCCAGGTCCGCCTGGCTCTGGAAGCCCAGCAGGTCGTACGCAAACAGCGCGCGCATCAGCCATTCGTGCTGCGGGATGGCCGCCAGGATCAGCGGCGGCGGCAGCGGCACGTGCAGGAAGAAGCCGATGCGCTGCCCGCAGCCGATGGCGCGCAGTTCCGCCGCCAGCGGGATCAGGTGGTAGTCGTGGATCCAGATGACGTCGTCGGGCTTCAGCAGCGGCGCCAGCTTGCGCGCGAACAGCTGGTTCACGCGGCGGTAGGCGTTGAGGTTGCCGCCGGCGTCGAAGTCGGCCAGGTCCACGCGGTAGTGCAGCACGGGCCAGAGCACGCCGTTGCTGTAGCCCAGGTAATACGCGTCGTGGTCCTCACGGCACAGGTCCACGGTGGCCAGCGTCACGTTGCCGGCCTGCGTCTGATGCAGTTCGCCCTCGCCGGGCGTGCCGCCCTGCGCGGTTTCCAACACCTTGCCACTCCAGCCGAACCAGAGGCCGCCCGTCTTGTTGAGCGCTTCGGAAAGCGCCACTGCGAGCCCGCCCGCCGCGTGGTTGCGCGGGTCCGCGACCCGGTTCGATACTGCTACTAGTCTGCCCATATATCGCTTCTTGTTGTTGCGAATCCTTTCCTCAGATCACGGTGTCCCAGGGTGCCGACAGCCGCATGGCACCGTTGATCAGGCCGACCATCGAATAGGTCTGCGGGAAGTTGCCCCACATCTCTCCGGTGACCGGGTGGGTGTCCTCTGACAGCAGGCCCAGCGGGTTGCGCGCGGCCAGCATGGCCTCGAAGATCTCGCGCGCCTGCTCGCGCCGGCCAATACGCGCCAGCGCGTCGATGCGCCAGAACGTGCAGATGTTGAACGCGGTCTCGGGCTTGCCGAAGTCGTCGGGCGCCTCGTAGCGCCGCATGTACGGGCCGTCGCACAGCGATTCTTCCAGCGCCTTCACGGTCGACACGAAGCGCGGGTCGCGGGGGTCGATGAAGTTGACCTCGGCCATCAGCAGCACGCTGGCGTCCAGTTCCTTGCCGCCGAAGCTTTCCGCGAACGCCTGGCGCTTCTCGCTCCAGGACTCCTCCAGGATGCGCCGCTTCATGCGGTCCGCGTGGTCGTGCCAGTACGCGGCCCGCGCGGGCTGCTCCAGCTTCACGGCGATCTTGGCCAGGCGGTCGCACGCCACCCAGCTCATCAGCGCCGACGACGTATGGATGCGGGCGCGCGTACGCAGCTCCCACATGCCGGCGTCGGGCGTGCCGAACACGCGCACGGCCTGCTCGCCCACGTCCTCCAGCTTCTGGAATTCGGCCGGGCCGCCGCGATGGAGCAGCCGGTGGTCGTGAAACGCCTGCGCGGCGGCCAGCACCACGTTGCCGTACACATCGTGCTGGAAGTGTTCCTGCGCCTGGTTGCCCACCCGCACCGGCCCCATGCCGCGGTAGCCGCCCAGGTGGTCCAGGATGCTTTCGGGCAGCTCGCGCTCCAGGCCGATGCCGTAGAGCGGCTGGATATGGCCGTCCTGGGATTGCATCACGACGTTCGACAGCCAGCGCAGGTAGTCCTCCATCGTGCCGACCTCGGACAGGCTGTTCAGCGCCCGCACCACGAAGAAGGCGTCGCGCAGCCAGCAGAACCGGTAGTCCCAGTTGCGGCCGCTGCCCGGCGCCTCGGGGATGCTCGTGGTCATGGCGGCCACGATGGCACCGGTTTCCTCGTAGAGCGACAGCTTCAGCGTGATGGCCGCGCGGATCACCGCGTCCTGCCACTCGCGCGGCACGGCCAGCCGGCGGCTCCACAGGCGCCAGTACGCCGTGGTCTCCTGCTCGAAATCGCGCGCGATGTCCTCCACGCTGTGCGTGAGCGTCTCGTCGGGTCCCAGGATGAAGTTGTAGCCGCGCGTAACCAGGAACGGCGTGTTCGACAGCACGTAGGCCAGCGGCGCGTCGGTGGTCAGGCGCAGCGTCATGTCCTCGCCGACGAACCGCGCATGGCTGCTGCCGCGCGTGACGTGCGGCGCGTGCCGGCCGTAGTTGTAGCGCGGCGCCAGCGTCACGCGCACGCGCGGCGCGCCCCGGATCGGGCGGATGCGCCGTACCAGCGTCAACGGTCGGAAATAGCGCCCGAGCCGGAAGAAGCGCGGGCAGAAGTCGGTGATTTCCAGGCAGCTCCCGTGCCGGTCGGTGAGCTGGGTGCGCAGCACGGCCGTGTTCGGCTCGTACCACTGCGTGGCTTCCTGGAAGTCCTCGATCTCGATGTTGAAGTGTCCGGCGTTCTCGCTGGGGTCCAGCAGCGCGTTGAACACCGGGTCGCCGTCAAAGCGGGGCATGCAGCACCAGACGATGCGGCCGCGGCCGTCCACCAGCGCCGAGAACGCGCAATTGCCGATCATCCCGAGCGACAGCGACGGATCGGCGTGGCGCGACGAGGTATCGGAATCGGTATTGACGGCGGGGGCCTCCGTGGCGATGGCAGGGTTCAGGTTGGCAGGTTCGCTCACAACGTATCCTCCCGGGCAGATGGGGGTGAGAGGGGGTCGGACGGGGGGTCCTGGCGCTGCGCCAGCAGGTGCGTCAGCGCATGGGCGGACTGGTGCAGCCACTCGCGCAGGTCCGCCGGGCGGGGCAGGCTGTGCGACGCGGCAGAGGCGCGCTGGCCCACCAGCAGGCCGATGCCGCCCAGTTCGCGCACCACGGTGAAGCCGGCTTCGTCGGTGACATCGTCGCCGGCGAACAGCGGCAGGCGGCCGGCGAACGGCGGCGAGCGCATGAACGCGGCAATCGCGCCGCCCTTGTCCACGCCGGCCGGCTTGATCTCGATGACCATCTTGCCGGGCAGCGCCTCCAGCCCGATGGCGTCGCGCAGCACGTCGGCCACGGCGGCCCGCACCAGCGGCTCCAGGTCTGGCACCTGGCGATAGTGGACGGCCACGGCCACGGACTTGCGTTCGAGCCTGAGCCCCGGATGCCGGGCGACCAGCGCCTCAAGCTTGGGCAGCAGCGGGCCGATGCCCGGCGCCGGCGGCCGCGCGATGCGCTCGGCGCCATTGCGGAACTCGGCGCCATGGATGCCGGCGGCCGGCAGGCGCAAGGGCTGCAGGAAATCGTCCAGCTCGGCGACGGGCCGGCCGGACACGATGGCCACCGCGCCGCCCAGGCAGGTATGCAACGCGCGCAGCGTGCCAACCAGTTCCGGTTCCACCTGCACCAGGTGCGGAAGCGGCGCAAGATCGGCAAGCGTGCCGTCGAAGTCCAGGAATAGCGCGGTGTTGGGTTCGATCAGAGGTAACGGGGGCATCGCGTGAAACCGTAACACGTGGTTTTGACAAGCGTCCACCGGGCGCTGTCCTACAACTGTGGCCCTTGCGGCACGCCGGCGTGGCCGGTGCGCGGTGCGGCCGTGGTGGGGCCCGCGCCGGCGCCATCCATTATCATTGGCGGTTTCCGCCGATTTTTCCGGCTTTTTTTGCACGCCGCCCGCGTGGCGCCCCCGCTGACCATGACCCGCACTCCGCCCAAGCCCGACTATTTGAAGAAGATCCTGACCGCCAAGGTCTACGACGTGGCCCAGGAGACCGAGCTGACCTACGCCCCGGCCCTGTCGGCGCGGACCGGCAACGCGGTCTGGTTCAAGCGCGAGGACACCCAGCCCGTGTTCTCGTTCAAGTTGCGCGGGGCGTACAACAAGATGGCGTCGCTGAAGCACGAGGAACTGAAGCGCGGCGTGATCGCCGCGTCGGCCGGCAACCACGCCCAGGGCGTGGCGCTGGCCGCCGCCCGGCTGCAGTGCAAGGCCATCATCTGCATGCCCACCACCACGCCGCAGGTGAAGATCGACGCGGTGCGCGAGCGCGGCGGCGAATGGGTCCGCATCGTGCTGCACGGCGAGTCGTACAGCGACGCCTACCTGCACGCGGCCGAGCTGGAGGCCAAGCAGAAGCTCACCTTCATCCACCCGTTCGACGACCCCGACGTGATTGCCGGCCAGGGCACCATCGCCATGGAGATCCTGCGCCAGCACCCGGGCCCGATCCACGCGATCTTCGTGGCCATCGGCGGCGGCGGGCTGATTTCGGGCATTGCCGCCTACGTCAAGGCCGTGCGCCCCGAGATCAAGGTCATTGGCGTGCAGACGTTCGATTCCGACGCGATGAAGCGCTCGGTCGACGCCGGCAAGCGCGTGGAACTGAAGGACGTGGGCCTGTTCTCGGACGGCACGGCCGTGAAGCTGGTGGGCAAGGAAACCTTCCGCATCACGCGCGAGCTGGTGGACGACATCATCCTGGTCGATACCGACGCGATCTGCGCGGGCCTGAAGGACGTGTTCCAGGACACCCGCAGCATCCTGGAACCGGCCGGCGCGCTGGCCGTGGCCGGCCTGAAGGCCTATGCCGAGCGCGAGAAGCTCAAGGGCCAGCAGCTCGTGGCCATCGCCTGCGGCGCGAACATGAACTTCGACCGCCTGCGCTTCGTGGCCGAGCGCGCCGAGGTAGGCGAGGCCCGCGAGGCCGTGTTCGCCGTGACGATCCCCGAGGAACGCGGCAGCTTCAGGCGCTTCTGCGAGCAGGTGGGCACCCGCAGCGTGACCGAGTTCAACTACCGTATCGCCGACAAGGGCGTGGCGCACATCTTCGTGGGCCTGCAGATCGCCGCGCGCAGCGAGAACGACAAGATCGCCGCCAACTTCCGCCGCCACGGGTTCGACACGCTGGACCTGTCCAACGACGAACTGGCCAAGCAGCACATCCGCTACATGGTGGGCGGCCACTCGCCGCTGGCGCAGGACGAACTGCTGTACCGCTTCGAATTCCCGGAGCGGCCGGGCGCGCTGATGAAGTTCCTGTCCAGCATGGCCCCGAACTGGAACATCAGCCTGTTCCACTACCGGAACCAGGGCGCGGACACGTCGAACATCCTGGTGGGCATCCAGGTGCCGAAGAACGAGAAGCGCGCGTTCCGCACCTTCCTTTCCACGCTCGGTTACGTACACTGGGACGAGACCGACAACCCCGTTTACAAGCTGTTCCTGGCCTGAGACCCGCAATGACGCTTCCTGAGCACTCGCCGCTGGGCAAGCCCTCGGCGTACAAGACCGAATACGACCCGACGCTGCTGTTCCCGATCCCGCGCCAGCCCAAGCGCACCGAGATCGGCCTGACCGAGGGCCGCGCGCTGCCGTTCTTCGGCGTGGACATCTGGAACGCGTACGAGGTGTCGTGGCTGAACCTGAAGGGCAAGCCGCAGGTGGCGCTGGCCACGTTCATCATCCCGTCCGACACGCCGAACATCGTCGAGTCCAAGTCCTTCAAGCTGTACCTGAACTCGTTCAACCAGAGCCGGATCGCCTCTGCCGAGGCACTGCAGCAACTGCTGCACCACGACCTGTCGCAGGCCACGGGCGGCACCGTGCAGGTGCGGCTGGTCACCGAGGCGGACCTGGGCACGCAGAAGATGGGCGAACTGGACGGCCTGCTGCTGGACCGCCTGGACATCGAGACCGACATCTACGAGCCCGACGCCTCGCTGCTCAAGGCCGACCAGGAGGCATCGCCGGTGGAGGAAACGCTGGTGTCGCACCTGCTCAAGTCGAACTGCCTGGTCACGGGCCAGCCCGACTGGGGCAGCGTGCAGATCCGCTACGTGGGCGCCCCGATCGACCAGGAAGGGCTGCTCAAGTACCTGATCTCGTTCCGCAACCACAACGAGTTCCACGAGCAGTGCGTGGAGCGGATCTTCACGGACGTGCTGCGCATGTGCAAGCCGGTCAAGCTGGCCGTCTACGCCCGCTACACCCGCCGCGGCGGGCTGGACATCAACCCGTTCCGCACCAACTTCAACACACCGTGGCCGGATAACCGCCGGAACGCGAGGCAGTAGGGAGCGGGGCGACGGCGAGTCGTGCCGACACCGGGTTTTGCTCCCGCCGGCGGTCTTGCTCCCGCCGGCGGTCTTGCTCCCGCCGGCGGTCTTGCTCCCCTCTCCCGCTTGCGGGAGAGGGGCTGGGGGTGAGGGCGTTGAGGTTCAAAACGCGACATGTCGCAAATAGAACTGCCAGCCCTCTCCCCTGACCCCTCTCCCGCATCGCGGGAGAGGGGAGAAAACCCCAAGCCACTGCGAAACGCCCCGGCCCCCTCAAAACTCCGCGTGCGCCCGTACGCCGATGAACTTCGCCGGGCCGCGGTCGCGGTTGTAGCCGGGGTTGCGGATGTACTGGAAGTCCGGGCTCAGCGTCAGCGTCTTCCACACGGCGAAGCTGTAGTAGATCTCCACGATCTGTTCCGGGCCGTAGCGCAGCGCGCCATCGCCCAGGAAGGCGCCCAGGCCGCCGGCCGCCAGGTAGTTGCGGTGCGCGGGCCCGAGCATGTTGACGGCCATCGCCAGTCCCACCTCGTCCTTCGGGCGGCCCCATAGCGCGCCCTTGAGCGTGCCGCCGCCGGCCACCTGCCGGCCGATCTCGGTGAAGGCGTAGGTCTCGGTCTTGTCGTCGGACCAGTTGGCACGCAGGAACACGCCCGCGTCGCGCGTCACTTCCTGCAGGAACGCCAGCCCCACGCCCCACTTGGTGTGTTCGCGCCGCACGTCGGCCACGTCGGGCGTCACGCCGTTGGCCTGGCCGAACGCGATGGCGTCGTTGAAGGCGCCCATGTTGGCGCGGTTGCGCCACAGCAGCAGCCGCGCCTGCCCGGGGCGGCCGGCAATCTCGTAGCGCTTTTCCAGCTCCAGCATCTGGCCGTAGTGCTTGAACGCACGCGTGTCCAGCTCGCGCCCGTTGGACTCCAGCGGCTGCAGGAAGTGGCCGACGCGCGCCGACCAGCCGTCGCCGATGTACTCCAGCGCCGCGCCCCAGTTGTAGCCGCGCGAATCGGCCGGGTAGTCCCACGAGCCATGCGTCAGGAACGACCAGTTCATGAACTGCGTGCGCGGGTCTGACCCGTACGGGTTCTGGTCGAACACGTCGATCACGCCGAAGTTGCCGGCCGTCAGCACCAGCCGCTGCTTGTCCACCGTGCGCGCGAACTGGTTGAAATCCGCGTCCAGCGTCTCGTCGCCGCCGCCCATGCCCCAGTACTGGCGGACGAACGCGCGCGCCCGGTAGAACTTTGGCGACGTGCTGGCCGTCTTGGCCAGCTCGCCGTTGGACAGCCCGCCCAGCCCGTGCAGGTCCGAGAACGGTACGCCCTGCGACACCTCGGGATTGAAGTGGAACTCCGCGCCGCGCCACAGGCGCAGCCCCAGGTCCAGCGTGCTCGTGAAGGAATAGCTCTTGGCGCGCTCGGGCGTCAGGCTGTTCTCGCCCGAATACGGCGCGTCGAACGCCGGCTTGCGGGTCCAGATGTAGGTGGCCTGCCCGTGGATGGCGAACGGGTTCTCGGTATCGGGTGGCGTCGCGGCCTCTTGCGCCTGCGCCGCCCACGGCAAGGCCGCGCTGGCCAGCAACGCGGCGAGTCGACGGACAAAGCGGGGGCGCGGCCGCCGGGCGGCCAGCAATACGTGACGCGGCATGGAAGATCGGAAAGAAGGGTTGGATACGCCGCCCGGCTGGGCGGCCCCTTGGCTGCGCGAGCATAGCCAAGCCGACATGACCTGTCCACCGCCCATGCTGCATCGCAACAACGCCGCCCAACCTGTAACAGTCCTTGTATTAATTAATTCGAAAATTAATATTCGAGCGAAGCCCGCCAGCATCCAGACCATCCATGCCCTCCGCCCCGTCCGACCCGAAACGCCGACCCGGCCGACCGACCACCCGCACGGCCGACGCCGGCCAGCGCGACCTGCTGATCGACGCCGCCGTGACGATGTTCGCGCGGCACGGCGTGGCCGCCACGTCGACCAAGGCCATCGCCACCGAGGCCGGCGTCACGCCGGCGCTGGTCCACTACTACTTCCGCGACCGCGAGGCGCTGCTGGACGCGATTTTCGAGGAACGGCTGCAGCCGATGATCGACCACGTGTTCGGCGCGCTGCAGGCCGGCGACGCCGACCCGGTCACGCGCATCCAGGGCCTGGCCGCGCAGCTGATCCGCACCGCGGCGGGCACGCCATGGTTTCCGGGCCTGTGGATCCGCGAGATCGTCAGCGTCGACGGCCACCTCCGCGAACGGCTGCTGCAGCGCGTGGCCCCGCAGCGCGCCCAGCTGATCGCCGGCCCGCTGGCCGCCGCCCATGCGCAGGGCCAGCTCAATCCGGGGCTGGAGCCGGCGCTGGTCATGGTCTCGCTGATCGGCCTGACGATGCTGCCGCTGGCCACCACCCACATCTGGCGCGCGCTGCCCGGCGCGGCCGATATCGATACCGACACGCTGGTGCGCCACGTCACCGCGCTGCTGGCCCACGGCCTGTCCGTGCCGCCCAAGGATCCCGCCTGAACCGCCATCTCTCCGGAGCCCGCATCCATGTCCCTGATCCTCCGCACCCCGCCCCTGCTGCTGGCCGCCGCGCTGCTCGGCGCCTGCGGCAACGACAAGCCCGACACGTGGCAAGGCTACGTCGAAGGCGAATTCGTGGCCGTGGCCTCGCCGTTCGCCGGCCGCCTGGAAACGCTGTCGGTCGAGCGCGGCCAGCAGGTGGGCACCGGCGCCCCGCTGTTCGTGCTCGAATCCGACGACGAACGCGCCGCGCGCCAGCAGGCCGCCGAGCAGGTACGCGTGGCCGAGGCGCAGCTTGCCGATATCCAGACCGGCAAGCGGCCGGTGGAAGTGGCCGTCAACCAGGCCCAGCTCGTGCAGGCCCAGGCGCAGGCCACCCGCAGCGCCGCGCAACGCAGGCGCGACGAGGCCCAGTTCGAGATCGGCGGCATCTCGCGCGCCCAGCTTGACGAGAGCCGCGCCACGGCCGATGCCGACGCCGCGCGCGTGCGCGAGCTGCAGCGCGACATCGAAGTGGCCCGCCTGCCCGGCCGCAAGGACCAGCTGGCCGCCCAGCGCGCGCAGATCGACGCCGCGCGGGCCGCGCTGGCGCAGGCCGAGTGGAAGCTGTCGCGCAAGTCGGTCAACGCCACCGTGCCGGGCCTGGTCTACGACGTGCCGTTCCGCCCCGGCGAATGGGTGCCGGCCGGCAGCGCCGTGGTGCGGATGCTGCCGCCGGGCAACGTCAAGGTGCGTTTCTTCGTGCCCGAAGCCGTGGTCGGCGCCCTGCAGCCGGGCCAGGCCATCACCATCCGCTGCGACGGCTGCGCGGCCCCGGTGCCGGCGAAGATCACCTACGTGTCGAACGAGGCCGAGTTCACGCCGCCGGTCATCTACAGCAACGAAACGCGCGGCAAGCTCGTGTTCCTGATCGAGGCCCGCCCCACCGCCGCCGACGCGCCCCGGCTGCGCCCCGGCCAGCCCGTGGAGGTGGCGCGGTCATGAGCACGTCCCCCTCCCCCGCCCGCAACGGCGAGCTGGCCATCGACGTGCGCGACCTGAACAAGCATTTCGGTGACAAGCACGTGGTCAACAACCTGACCATGCAGGTGGCGCGTGGCGAGATCTTCGGCTTCCTGGGCCCCAACGGCAGCGGCAAGACCACGTCGATCCGGATGATGTGCGGCCTGCTGACGCCAGACTCCGGCTCGGGCACCTGCCTGGGCTACGACATCCTGACCCAGGCCGCCGAGATCAAGCGCAACGTCGGCTACATGACGCAGCGCTTCTCGTACTGGGAAGACCTTTCGATCCGCGAGAACCTGGACTTCGTCGCCCGCGTCTACGACATGCCCAGCCGACGCGAGGCCGTGGACCGCGCGCTGGAAGACCTGGGCCTGCAGTCGCGCGCCGAGCAGCTGGCCGGATCGCTGTCGGGTGGATGGAAGCAGCGGCTGGCGCTGGCCGCCTGCCTGCTGCACGAGCCGCAGCTACTGCTGCTGGACGAGCCCACCGCCGGGGTGGACCCCAAGGCCCGGCGCGACTTCTGGGAACAGCTCCACCAACTGGCCGCGCGGGGCATCTCGGTGCTGGTCAGTACGCACTACATGGACGAGGCCGAGCGCTGCCACAAGCTGGCCTACATCGCCTATGGCACGCTGCTGGCGCAGGGTACGTCCGACGAAGTGGTGGCCAGCCAGCACCTGAGCACCTGGAGCGTGGAAGGCGACAACCTGGCCGAGCTGTCCGCGCAGTTGCAGGGCAAGCCCGGCGTCGACCAGACCGTGGCCTTCGGCACCGCGCTGCACGTGACCGGCAAGGACGCCGGCCAGCTGGAACGCACGCTGCGGCAGTACGCCGGCACCGGCCATCGCATCGCCCAGGCGCAGACCAGCCTGGAAGACGTGTTCATCCACATGATGGGCGGCGCGCAGGACAACATGGCCACGCCGGCCCGCCAGCCGGCCGTCGGCCCGAAGGAGGCGCCATGAGCACCGCCCGCCCGGCCGCCCCGCGCCAGCGCCGGTTCTCGGTGCAGCGCTGGTGGAGCATCGTCCTGAAGGAATTCCTGCAGCTACGGCGCGACCGCATCACATTCGGCATGATCGTCGGCCTGCCCATCGTGCAGCTGCTGCTGTTCGGCTTTGCGATCAACAGCGACCCGCGCCACATGCCCACGGCCGTGATCGTGGCCGAGCACAGCGATTTCTCGCGGTCGTTCGTCGCCGCGCTGGAAAACACCACGTACTTCAAGGTCGTGCGCACGATGCCCGACGAGCGCAGCGGCCGCGAGGCGCTGCTGCGAGGCGACGTGCAGTTCGTGGTCACCATCCCCACGGACTTCTCGCGCCGGCTGCTGCACGGCGACCGCCCGGCGATCCTGGTGGAGGCCGACGCCACCGACCCGTCGGCCACGGGCCCGGCCATCGGCGCGCTGGCGCAGTTGCCGGCCACCGTCGCCCGCGTCGACCTCAAGGGCGCGCTGGCGCCGCTGGCCGGCGGGGCGCCGGCGTTCGACGTCAACGTCCAGCGGCTGTACAACCCGGAGGGCATCACGCAGTACAACATCGTGCCGGGGCTGATGGGCGTGATCCTGACCATGACGATGGTGATGATGACCGGGCTGGCGATGACGCGCGAACGCGAGCGCGGCACGATGGAGAACCTGCTGGCCACGCCGGTGCAGCCTATCGAGGTCATCTCGGGCAAGATCGTCCCGTACATCTTCATCGGCCTGATCCAGGCCACGATCATCGTGCTGGCCGCGCACTTCGTGTTCGGCGTGCCGTTCCTGGGGTCGGTGGTGGCGGTCTACCTGGCGGCGCTGCTGTTCATCGCGGCCAACCTGACGGTCGGCATCACGCTGTCGTCGCTGGCGGCCAACCAGCTCCAGGCGGTGCAGCTCACGTTCTTCTACTTCCTGCCCAACATCCTGCTGTCGGGCTTCATGTTCCCGTTCGCGGGCATGCCCACCTGGGCGCAGTGGATCGGCAACGTGCTGCCGATGACCTATTTCAACCGGATGGTCCGCGGCATCATGCTCAAGGGCAGCGGCTGGACCGAACTGTGGCCCAACGTCTGGCCCGTGGCGCTGTTCACGGTCATCGTCATGGCCATTGCGGTGCGCTTCTACAAGCGCACGCTCGACTGACTGCGGAGCGTCGTCATGCGTATCCCACCCCTTCTTGCCACCGCCGCCGCCGTCCTGCTGATGGCCGGCTGCGCGGTCGGCCCCGACTTCCGCACGCCCGACGCGCCGGCCGACCCGCGCTTCACGGCCGGCCCGCAGCCGTCGCAGATGGCCGCGCAGGGCTATCCCACCCAGACCGTGGCGCCCGGCGACATCCCGGCCGACTGGTGGACCGCCTTCGGCAGCGCGCCGCTGGACGAGACCGTGCGCCTGGCGCTGGCCAGCAGCCCCACGCTGACGCAGGCCCGCGCCCGGCTGCGCGAGGCGCAGGAGAACCTGAACGCGCGCACCGGCGCTACCCAGTTCCCGCAGGTGGACGCCAAGCTCAACGCCACGCGCCAGCAGGTGGACCTGACGTCGGTCGGCATCACGCAGTTCCCGAGCCCCGGGCCATTCACGCTGTACAACGCGAGCGTGCAGGTGTCGTACGCGCTGGACCTGTTCGGCGGACAGCGGCGCGAGCTGGAGGGCCTGCGGGCCGCCGTGGACTACCAGCGCTACGAACTGGAAGCGGCGCGCCTGTCGCTGGCCGCCAACGTGGCGACGGCCGCCATCCGCGAAGCCGGCCTGCGCGCGCAACTGGCCGATACGGTAGCCATCGCCGCCGCGCAGCAGCGCCAGCTCGACATCATGCGGCAGCGGCTGCAAGCGGGCGGCGTGGCGCGCGTGGACGTGCAGCGCCAGCAGGCGGAACTGGCGCAGACGCAGGCGCTGATCCCGGGGCTGTCGCAGCAGCTCGACGCCACGCGCCACCAGCTCGCCGTCTATACGGGCCAGACCCCGGCCAGCGCCCAACTGCCGGAATTCCGGCTCGAAGACCTGCACCTGCCCGAATCGCTGCCGGTCAGCCTGCCCGCCGAACTGGCGCGCCGCCGCCCCGACATCCGCGCGGCCGAGGCGCTGCTGCACCAGGCATCGGCCGACATCGGCGTGGCAACGGCCAACCTGTACCCGCAGATCACGCTGACCGCCAGCGGCGGCACGCAGCAGATGCGCGCGCGCGACCTGTTCAGCAGCCTGAACGTCTGGAGCCTGGCCGCCGGCGTGGTGCAGCCGGTGTTCCACGGCGGCGAGCTGCGCGCGCAGAAGCGGGCCAAGGAAGCGGCGTACGAGCAGTCGCTGGGCGCCTACCAGCAGGCCGTGCTGCAGGGCCTGCAGAACGTGGCCGACACGCTGCGCGCGCTGGAAGCCGACGCCGCCACGCTACAGGCCCGCGCCGACAACGCCCGCCAGACGCGCGACACGCTGACCATCGTCAGCGAGCAATACCGGCTTGGCGGCGTCAGCCAGTTCACGGTCATCGACGCCGAACGCCAGGCCCGCCAGGCCGCACTGGACCTGGCCCAGGCCCGCGCGGCGCGGCTGGCTGATTCCGCCGCGCTGATGCAGGCGCTGGGCGGCGGGTGGTGGCAAGGGGAGACGGTGGTGGGCGGGCGGTGAGGTGTTGACGGGGGCGGTGGTGGCAATGGGATGCGCTGGCCCTCTCCCCCGGCCCCTCTCCCGCGGGCGGGAGAGGGGAGAAAACAGCAGCATCTGAAGCACCGGCTATCTGCTCTGGATGCGCTGGCCCTCACCCCCGGCCCCTCTCCCGCGCGCGGGAGAGGGGAGAAAACAGCAGCATCTGAAGCACCGGCTGTTTGCTCTGGATGCGCTGGCCCTCACCCCCGGCCCCTCTCCCGCGCGCGGGAGAGGGGAGAAAACAGTCGGAGCTTCAGACGCTGTCGGTTTGCTCCCCTCTCCCGCCTGGCGGGAGAGGGGCCGGGGGTGAGGGCGTCGAGCCTCTGCTTGCCGACGTGTGGCAATTTGAACCCCCTGACCGTCTCCCCCAACCCGTCTCCCACGCGCGCGAGGAGAACCAAAACCGCCCCCCTACCGCCCCAGAAACCCCGCCAGCCGCTGCACGCCTTCGTCCAGCCTGGCCGTGTCGCACGCATAGCACCACCGGACGAACCCCTCGCCCTCGTCGCCGAAGGCGCTGCCGGGGGCCAGGCCCAGCCGGGCCTCGCGGACCAGGCGCTTGCATAGCGCCAGGCTGTCCGTGGTGCCCGCAAGCCGGAAGAACACGTACATCGCGCCGTCGGGCGCGTGGGCTTCCACGCCGGGCAGCGCTGCCAGCCGGGTCACCAGATGGTCGCGCGACGTGTGCAGCCGCTGCACCAGATCCTGCGTGAAGGGCTCGCCCTCGTTCACGGCGACGATGCCGGCCTGCTGGACGAACGATGGCGCGCACGACGTGTTGTACTCGATCAGCTTGCCCAGGTCGTCCATCAGCGACGCCGGCAGCACCATCCAGCCGAGCCGCCAGCCCGTCATCAGCCAGGCCTTCGAGAACGAGTTCACGGCGATCACGCGCTCGTCGCGGCTGGCGATGTCGAGGAAGGACGGCGCGTTGCCGCCCTCGGCGCCGTAGTAGAGCCGCTCGTAGACCTCGTCGGCGATGATCCAGATGCCGTGCCGGCGGCAGTGGTCCAGCACCGCCTGCTGCTGCGCGCGCGGCATGACCCAGCCCGTGGGGTTGTTCGGCGAGTTGATCATCACGGCGCGCGTGCCGGGCGTCAGCGCGCGCAGCAGCTTGTCGACGTCGAGCGTCCAGCCGTCGGCGCCAAAGTCCAGCGTGACCGTTTCCACGGTGGCGCCCAGGATGCGCGGGATTTCAACGAGGTTCGGCCAGAGCGGCGTGACGCAGACCACGCGGTCGCCCGGCCCGGTCACCACCTGCGCGGCCAGCATCAGCGCGTTGACGCCGGCGCTGGTCACGGCGATGTGGTCGACGGCCGTGTCGCCGTGCAGCCGCGTCACGTAGCCGGCCAGTGCCGCGCGCAGCGGCGCGATGCCGAGGTTGTGGGTGTAGAACGTGGCCCCTTCGGCCAGCGCGCGGGCCGCGGCGTCGCGGATGAACGCCGGGGTTACCTGGTCCGATTCGCCGAACCAGAACGGCAGCACGTCGGGCAGGCCGATGCCGGCGTTGGCTACCTCGCGGATGCGCGACGCGCGCAGGCCGTGGACGACGTCCCGCGCCAGCGGCGCGGCGTCTGGGGCGGAAGACTGGCGGGGCAGGCTGGCGGACATCGGCACTCCTTGCGGCGGAAATGGATGAAGCGCCTAGCGTACCGGATTTCCGCCCACGCCCGCTGCCGATCGGAATCAAGCGGCCGGGGCGTCGGCGTGGGCTGCCGAACGGGCCAGCCGCATCGCCTCGACCAGGGTGTCGTGGTCGCCGATGTGGTTGGCCAGCAGCAGGATCAGCCGCGCGTTGGCGGCCTGGCTGGCGGCGTCGTCGAGGTCGCGGTGCATGTCGATCAGCGCCTCGTAGAAGTCGTCGGGGCGGGCGAGGTTGGGGGCGGTGTTCAGTGGCATGGGCCTGTCCTGGGTTGCGGGGCCGTCAGGCCAGGGCCGCGGCGGTGGCCGGGGCCGGCTGCGGCAGCGGCGATGCCGGGGCGTTGCCGGTGGCGCGGGCCAGCGCGGCGCCGATGCGGGCGCTGTCCACGCCGCGCCAGCGGGCGCAGACGTGCTGGTCCGGGCGGATCAGGTAGCACGTGCCGGCGCGCGCGTCGTAGCGGCGGGCGGCCAGGCCCTCGGCGTCGCGCAGCACGGTGGCGCCGGGCCACGCCTGCGCCGAGGCCGAGATCGACGCATCGGTCACGAACACCACGCGCAGCGGGATGCCGCCCTGCTGGAGCGTGCGCAGCGCCTGGGCCTGCGCGGCGTCGAGGCCGGACGGCGCGCCGAACACCAGCACGACGAACGCATCGCCAAGGTGCTGGAGCAGCCAGGGTCGCCCCGCCCCGTCGGCGGCCTCGGCCACGGGCGCATCGACGCAGGCCGCGCCGGGCACCATCGGGCCGGCAAACCCGTCGAGATCGGCCGTGTTGAGCGGCGAGCCGTGCAGCACCGCCGGCACCGACAGCCGGCCGCTGTTCACCAGTTGCCGGGCGAATGCATGGTCGCGCGCCAGCGTCAGCACGGCATCGCGGAACACGCGGCTGACCGGGCTCTTGGGCGTGATGAAGTCGGTGGAACGCGTGGAATTGCGGATGTTCTCGTCGGCGGCGAACTCGCGCTCGCTGGCGTAGCTGTCCAGCAGGCTGTCGGGCGCCTTGCCCTGCAGCACGTAGGCCAGCTTCCAGGCCAGGTTCTCGGCATCCTGCACGCCACTGTTGGCGCCGCGCGCGCCGAACGGCGACACGCCATGCGCGGCGTCGCCGGCAAACAGCACGCGGCCGTGGCGGAAGCTGTCCATCCGCACGCACGAGAACGTGTAGACGCTGACCCATTCGAGTTCGAACCTAGCGTCGGGGCCCAGCAGCGCCTGCACGCGCGGGATCACGCGCTCGGGCGCCTTCTCGGCCACCGGATCGGCATCCCAGCCGAGCTGGAAGTCGATGCGCCAGACGTTGTCGGGCTGGCGGTGCAGCAGCACCGACTGGTTCGGATGGAATGGCGGGTCGAACCAGAACCAGCGCTCGGCCGGGAACGGCGCCTCCATCTTCACGTCGGCGATCAGGAAGCGGTCGCGGAACGTGTGGCCGTGGCTTTCCTTCCCCAGCAGCTTGCGCAGCGGGCTGCGCGAGCCATCGGCCGCCACCACGTAGCGCCCGCACAGCGTGTAGCAGCCGTCGGGCGTCTCGATGGTCAGCGCCACGTGGTCGGGGTGCTGGGCCACGCCCACCGCCCGGCTCTTCCAGCGGATTTCCAGGTTCGGCAGCGACTGCGCCAGCTCCAGCAGGTAGCCCTCGACGTAATACTGCTGCAGGTTGATGAACGCCGGGCGCTGGTGGCCGCCTTCGGGCAGCAGGTCGAACGCGTAGATCTGCCGGTCCTGCAGGAACACCTTGCCGACGTGCCAGCGCACGCCCTTGTCGACCATGCGGCCGCCGCAGCCCAGCCGGTCGAAGATGTCCAGCGTGCGCTTGGCGAAGCAGATGGCCCGCGAGCCGGTGGAAAGCGTGCAGTCGTCGTCGACCAGCATTACGGGCACGCCCTGGCGCGCGAGGTCGATGGCCGTGGCCAGGCCCACGGGCCCGGCGCCGACCACCACCACCGGGTGGGGGGCGCCGGCGCAGTGGCCCGGCTGCTGCTCGGCGCACGGCGCGTAGGCGTACGTTTGCTTCTGGTAGTCGATGTCGACCGGCGTACTGCGCATGGTGTCTCCGTCCATGTGTGCGTGTCGTCACGCTTGTTCTGCTGCCCGCCCCCGCCATCCGGGCGAGCGGGAAAACCGCCGCGCCTGCCCTACGCCTGCAGCGCGGCCCACATCTCCTGGTCGCGCTGGGCCGTCCAGATGCGCGGATGCTGGATGCCGGCGGCTTCGTCGTAGGCGCGCGAGACGTCGAACGGCAGGCAGTGCTCGTAGATGAAGACGTGGCCGAACTTCGGGTCCATCGACTTGCGGGTGTGCGCCATGGCGGCCTTCAGGTCCATCTTGCCGGCCACGGCCTCGCGGCCGGCCTGCAGCAGCGTGGAGACGAAATCCTTGGTATAGGCCAGGCCCTTGGCCACCTCGGCCGGGCTGGTCAGCGCGGGGCCACGGCCGGGCACGAGCTTTTCGGGTTGCAGCGCGGCCAGCGCGTCGAGCGTGGCGGGCCATTGTTCGAGCTGGGCGTCGCCGCAGTAGCAGGCCGCGTCGTACTCGACCAGATCGCCCGAGAACAGCACCTTCTGCTGCGGCAGCCAGACGACGGTGTCGCCCTTGGTGTGGCCGGCGCCCAGGTGGGCGATGCGCACCTCCAGCTTGCCCAGGAACAGCGTGATTTCCTGGTCGAAGACCAGCGTCGGCCACGTCAGGCCGGGCACGGTCTCCACGCCGGCGAACAGGCGCGGAAAGCGCTCGATCTCGGACTTCATGTCGGCCTCGCCGCGCTCCACGATCATCTCGTAGGTGCCGCGGCTGGCAATCACCTGCTGCGCGCCCTCGGCAAAGTAGGCCGACGCGCCCAGCACGCGCACCGCGTGGTAGTGCGACAGCACCACGTACTTGATCGGCTTGTCGGTGATGGTGCGGATGCGGGCAATCAGGTCCTGCGCCATGGCGGGCGTGGCCGTGGTGTCGACGATCATCACGCCGTCGTCGCCAATGATCACGCCCGAGTTGGGGTCTCCCTCGGCCGTGTAGGCCCAGGCGTTCTCGGAGAGCTGCGTGAAGGTGATCTGCTTGGCTTCCAGGTCGGCCTGGGATGCGAATGCTTTTGCCATGTCTGCCTCGTTGTCTCGATAGGTATGGGCCAGCGATCTGTGGGGATCGGCGTGACTGAATCTTAGGAAGGCCGCCGTTTTTAATCAATGGCAAATCCGCTTGCTATTGGATAAACAGACCGCAAACCCTTGCCGCACCGTGCCCGCCCCCGGGAAAACCCCCAGCGCCCCGCAGCCGCCCCATGCGGCGCCGGGGCCGCCCGCGCGGGGCGGATCGCTTACCATGGGCACCTTTCCAACCCGACACGCGGACATGGCACGACCCCCGGGCGAACCCGCCGGCAAGACGCAGCGCGGCATCCAGAGCGTGGAGGTGGGCGGCCGCCTGCTGCGGGCGCTGGCCGATGCGCGGCGACCGCTGGGCCTTGCCGAACTGGCGGCCGCCGCGCAACTGGCGCCGGCGCAGGCCCACACCTACCTGGTCAGCCTGACGCGGCTCGGGCTGATCAAGCGCGACCACCTGGACGGCAGCTACGAGCCCGGCCCGCTGGCGCTGCGGCTGGGCATGCTGCACCTGGACCATGCGCCCGCCTATCGCGCGGCCGTGCCGCACGTGCGCGCGCTGGCGGCGGCCATCGGCTGCAACGTGGCGATCAGCCTGCCGACGCCGCAGGGGCCGACCATCGTCCACTTTGCCCCGGCCGGCACGCCGCTCCACGTGAACCTGCACGTGGGCACCGTGATGGCGTTGGCGACCACGGCCACGGGCCGCACCTATTGCGCGTTCCAGCCCGCGTCGCACTGGCAGCCGATCTGGGCGCGCCAGCAGACCGGCGCGTCGGCCGCCGCGCTGCCCGCCTTTCAGGCGCAACTGGACGCCATCCGCGCGCGCGGCATGGAACACAGCATCGACACCCCCAGCCCGGCGGTCAGCAGCCTGGCGATGCCGCTGGCCGGCGCCGACGGCGCGCTGCGGCTGGTGCTGACCGCGATTGGCTCGACGGGCGCGATCGACGTCGGCTGGCGGGGCCCCGTGGCCCGCGCGATGCGCGACACGCTCGACCGCATCGCCCGCGAGATGGAGCCCGCATGAGCCAGCCGGAAGACAGCAAGCCCCAGCGCGGCATCCAGTCGCTGGACAACACCGGCCAGTTGCTCGATGCGCTGGCCGACGCGGGCCGCCCGCTTTCGCTTGGCGAACTGGCGCGCGCGGCCGGCATGGTGCCGGCCAAGGCGTTTCCGCACCTGGTCAGCCTGCAGAAGATCGGCCTGCTGGCGCGCAATGCCGATGGCGATTTCGAAGCCGGCCCGCTGGCGCTGGACCTGGGGCTGGTGGCGCTGCAGCGGCTGTCGCCCACGCGCGAGGCCGAGCCCGAGGTGGTGGCGCTGGCGCATGCCACGGGGCTGTCGGTGGCGATGGCGGTATTCGGGCCGCTGGGTCCCACGGTGATCCGGCTGGAAGAAGCGTCGCGCCCGCAGCATGTGAGCCTGCGCGTGGGCACGGTGCTGTCGATGGTCAACACGGCCATCGGCCGGACCTTTGCGGCCCATCTGCCCGACGACGTGCTGGCGCAGGCGCTGGCGCAGGACGCGATCCGCATGGCCGGCGTGGCGGTGGACGCCGCGCTGCAGGCCGAATGGGCGCCGCGCTGGCGCGCGATCCGCGCGGCCGGCATCGACCACGCCGTGAGCCGGCCGGTGCCCGGCATCGACACGCTCGCCGCCCCGGTGTTCGACCACACCGGCGCGCTGGCGCTGGTCATCGCCGTGATGGGCAGCAGCGGCAGCTTTGACAGCGCGACCGACAGCGACGTGGCCCAGGTGGTGCGGCAGGCCGCGCGGCGGCTGTCGTGGCGCTTCGGCGCCGCGCTGGGCGGCTGACCGTCAGCGCCAGCTTTTCGGGCGGCTTGCGCATGCCGCGGCTGTCCATGTAGTCGTCGACCGCGCTGCCCACGGTCGGGTGGAAGCGGTGGTCGCTGAACACCTCGGTCAGCTCGAAGCGCTTGAGCTTGTCGCGCACCGGGTCTTTCATCTCGGCGAAATGGAGCGCGATGCCGTCCTGCGCCAGGTGCTGGCCCAGTTCGCGCAGCATGTCGGCCGACGTCACGTCGACGCTGGTCACGGGCTCGGCGGCCACCACCACACGGCGCACGGGCGTGGGCGATGCCTCCACGGCCTCCAGCAGCCGTTGCTGGAACAGCTCGGCGTTGGCGAAGAACAGCGGCGCATCCCAGCGGAACAGCACCAGCCCGTCCACGCGCGCCGCGTGCGGGTAGCGCTTCAGGTCGTGGTAGCCGCGCAGGTTCGGCACGCGGCCCAGCACCGCGAAATGGGGCCGCCAGCCGTCCCACAGGAACTCGACCACGGCCACGACGATCGCCAGGCAGATGCCCGGGATGGCGCCGAACACGGCCACGGCCGCGAAGCACAGCATCGACAGCCAGAACTCCCACTGCTGGATGCGGTAGATGCGCCGCAAGTCCTTGAACTCGAACAGGCCGATGGCGGCGGCGATGACCACGGCGGCCAGCGCGCTGTTCGGCAGGTAGCGCAGCAGGTTGGGCGCCACCAGCAGCAGCGCGGCCACGGCCAGGGCGCCGACCACGCCGGTCAGTTGCGAGCGCGCGCCGGCCGCCTCGGCCACCGGCGTGCGCGATGCGCTGCTGCTGATCGGAAAGCCCTGGAAGAAACCTGCCGCCAGGTTGGCCGCGCCCAGCCCCACCATCTCCTGGTTCGGATCGACCTTGGTATGGGTGCGCGCGGCGTACGTGCGCGACAGCACGCTGGTATCGGCAAACGCGATCATCGCCACGGCGCAGCCGCCCAGCACGATCTTGACCACGTCGGCGCCGGTCAGCCACGGGATGGCAAAGACCGGCAGGCCCTGCGGGATCTCGCCCAGCACCTTGACGCCGCGGTCATCCAGCTGGAACACGCTGACCGCCAGCGTGGCCAGGATCACGGCGATCAGGATGCCCGGCACGCGGTCGAAGCGCTTGAGCGCCAGGATCACCGCCAGGCTGGCCGCGCCCACGCCAAAGCTGTACCAGTTGGTCTGGCCCTGCGCGATGCGCTGCACCAGCTGCCAGAGTTCGCGCAGCGGGCCGGCGTCGTCGATCGGGATGGCGAACAGCTTGGGTAGCTGGCTGACCAGCACGGTCAGCGCGATGCCGTTCATGTAGCCGTAGCGGATGGGCTTGGACAGCAGTTCGGTGATGAACCCCAGCCGCAGCAGGCCCAGCACGATGCAGAACACGCCCGAGACGATGGCCATCAGGCTGGCGGTGGCCACCGCGCGCGCCGGGTCGCCGCCGGACACGCTCAGCACCACGGCCAGGATCGGCGCGGCCAGCGCGGAATCGGGGCCCAGCACCAGGATGCGGCTGGGCCCGAACAGCGCGTAGGCCAGCAGCGGGATGATCGTCGCGTAGAGCCCGTAGACGCCCGGCACGCCCGACGCCTCGGCGTAGGCGATGCCCACCGGCACCAGCATCGTGGTCAGCACCAGCCCGGCGGCCAGGTCGCGCGGCAGCCACGCCGGCTGGTAGGTCTTCAGCATGGCCAGCCCGGGCAGCCAGCGCAGCCAGCCAGCCGGGGGCGCGGGGGCGTCCAGTCCCGAGGGGCCGGAGGGGTTGGGCGTGGGGGTAGTCGATGCCATGGAACCCTTCTTGTCGTGGAATCACGCCGGGCGACCGGTCGGATTCAGCATAGGCCCCGGGGCGGCCAAAGCAAGCCGGGCGTGACCGATCCGGCAAACCCGAAACGGCTGCGCGCTGCACAAAACGGCCGGCGCCGCCGCGCGGCCATGCTGGCGGTCATGACGACATGCGCCCGACGCGCAGGAGATTCCCATGAAGCGATCGATCCCGACCTGGCTGTCCGCGCTGGCCCTGGCCGCCGCAGCCGCCGCAGCCGCCGCGCCGGCCCTGCACGCCGAACCCGCCACCCCGGACGGCGTGGCGCCGAACGGCGTCCGCATCCCGCCCGGCTTCCGCGACTGGAAGCTGGTGACCGTGGCGCGCGAGGAAGGCAAGAACGACGACATCCGCGCCATCCTGGGCAACGACGTGGCGATTGCCGCGCTGCAACGCGGCAAGTACCCGCTGCCCGACGGCACCGTGCTGGCGCGGCTGGCGTGGAGCTACGACGCGCTGCCCGAGAGCGCCGCCGCGTTCGGCAAGCCGCAGTCGCACGTGGCCGGGCATCCGAAGAACGGCGTGCAGTTCATGGTCAAGGATTCGGTCAAGTACGCGTCCACGGGCGGCTGGGGCTATGCCGAGTTCGACAGCGGCAAGGCGGCGGGCAACCCGCAGGCCTGCT
This sequence comes from Cupriavidus sp. SZY C1, assembly GCF_032190535.1. Lineage (NCBI taxonomy): Bacteria > Pseudomonadati > Pseudomonadota > Betaproteobacteria > Burkholderiales > Burkholderiaceae > Cupriavidus > Cupriavidus sp. SZY C1. Next base: position 126,976 of record NZ_JAUANU010000007.1, on the reverse strand, counting down.
TTGCGTGCCACACCGTGGTCAAGGACCGCGACTACGTGTTCAACCGGCTGGCCCCGGTGGATACCGGCGGCATCGGCCAGTAGGCGGGCCCGGTCAGCACACGTGCAGCGCCACGCTGGCGTGCTCGCAGAGGGCCGGCAGCGTGGGCAGCGTGTCGGTGGCGCCGGCGTCGGTGAACAGGTGGTCGATCTGTTCCAGCCCGGCCACGCGGCATGGCGCGTTGCGCAGGCACTTGCTGCTGTCGGCCAGCAGCACGCGCAGATGGCTCTGCGCCAGCAGCACCTGGCTCAGTTCGGCCTCCTCGGGCTGGAATTCGTAGAACGTGCCGTCCTCGTCGAGCCCGGCGGCGCTGCAGATGGTGACGTGCGCGCGGAACCGGCGCATGAAGTCCAGCGTGGCGCTGCCCATCACGTCCAGGTCGCCCGTGCGCAGCCGGCCGCCGGCCACCCAGGTCTCGATGCGCGGCTTGTCGGCCAGCGCGTGCACCACGCCCAGGTTGTTGGTCACCACGCGCAGCGGCAGGTCGGCCGGCAGTGCGCGCGCGAACTCGGTGACCGTGGTGCCGTAGCCCAGGAATACCGTGGCATCGGCCTCGACCATGCCGAGCGCGGCCTGCGCGATGCGGCGCTTGCGCTCAACGTGGGCCGTGCTGCGCTGGAGGTAGCTGATATTGTGCTGGCTGGCCGGCAGGCTCAGGCCGCCGTGCATGCGCCGTGCCAGCCCCTGCAGGCTCAGTTCGTTGATGTCGCGCCGGATGGTCTGGCTGCTCACGCCGTAGCGGCTGGCCAGTTGCTCGGTGCTCAGGTAGCCGGCGTCGTTCAGCCAGCCGAAGATTTCACGCTGCCGCGGGGTCAGGGTCGGGCTCATCGGGTTTCATTCGCGCATGGTGCATGGTCGAACGAAAATGTAAGCCGGGAATGTGACACTTCCGTGACGCCTTCCCACTGACCCGGCGCCGCGTGCGCCGCCTAGAACACGCGGGTCAGGAATTCCCGCGTGCGGGCGTGGCCCGGGGCGCCGAACAACTGCGCCGGCGCGCCTTCCTCGACCACCTTGCCGCCGTCCATGAACACCACGTGGTTGGCCACCTCGCGGGCAAAGCCCATCTCGTGCGTGACCACCAGCATCGTCATGTGCTCGTCGGCAAGCTGGCGCATCGTGCGCAGCACCTCGCCGGTGAGTTCCGGGTCCAGCGCCGACGTGGGCTCGTCGAACAGCATGATGTCGGGCGCCATCGCCAGCGCGCGGGCAATCGCCACGCGCTGCTTCTGCCCGCCCGACAGCCGCGACGGGTAGCTGTCGCGCTTGTCGAACAGGCCCACCTTGCGCAGCAGGTCGTCGGCCACCGGCACGATGCTGTCGCGGGACAGGCCCTTGACCGTCATCGGCGCCTCGATCAGGTTCTGCAGCACGGTCAGGTGCGGGAACAGGTTGAACGACTGGAACACCATGCCCATCCGGCCGCAGATGCGGCGCAGGTCGGCGCCCCGCGCGTAGTGCACGACGCCGCCCTCCGTGTACGCCAGCCGCTCGCCCTCGATCTCCAGCGTGCCGGCGTCGATCACCTCCAGGTGGTTCAGGCAGCGCAGCAGCGTGCTCTTGCCCGAGCCGGACGGCCCGATCACGGCCGTCACGTCGCCCTTGCGCAGCGACAGCGACACGCCCTTCAGCACTTCCAGCGGGCCGAACGACTTGTGGATGTCGCGCGCCCCCACCATCAACGGGCGCGCGCGCACGCCGGCGGGCTCATTGATCGTATCTTGCATAGCGTTTCTCCAGCCGTTGGAACATCCACGTCAGGACCAGCGTCATCACCAGGTAGAAGAGCGCGGCCACCAGGAACGGGGTGGTCGTGAAATCGCGCTGCACGATGCTGCGGGCGGTGCGCAGGATGTCGTTGAGCGCGAGCACGTAGATCAGGGACGTGTCCTTGACCAGCGTGATGGTCTCGTTGCTGACCGGCGGCAGCACGCGGCCGATCATCTGCGGCAGCACGATGCGCCGCATGGTCTGAAAGTAGCTCAGGCCCAGCGTCTTGCTGGCCTCGTACTGGCCGCGCTCCACGGACTGGATGCCCGCGCGGAAGATCTCGGCGAAGTACGCCGCGTAGTTCAGCGCGAACGCCACCACGGCGGCCGGGAAGTCCGGCAGCCGGATGCCGACGTACGGCACGAACGGCAGCGCGAAGTAGATGAACAGCATCTGGAGCATCAGCGGCGTGCCGCGCATCAGCCAGATATAGCCGTTGACGAGCGTGCTGACCGGCTTCCAGGCCGAAATGCGCAGCAGGGCCAGCACCAGGCCCAGCGGGACCGACAGCGCGAGCGTGATGGCGAACAGGGTCAGGGTGACCCTGGCCCCGTCCACCATCGGCGGCAGGAGAGAAAGAACGTAGTCCATGCTGAAACGTCACGCCGCTGGCCCGACCGGGCGCCGGCGGCCTGGGTGAGTCTTACTTGGTGATGTCGGCGCCGAACCACTGCGTGGCCAGGCGGCCGGCCGTGCCGTCCTGCTTCATTGCCGCCAGCGTCTTGTTCAGCTTGGCCAGCAGCTCCGCGTCGTCCTTGCGCACGCCCACGCCGTAGTCCTCGGTGCCGAAGTTCTCGGTCAGCACGCGGTATTCGCCGGCGCGCTTGCCTGCCAGGTAGCGGCCCACCACCTCGTCCACCACCACGGCGTCCAGCCGGCCGGCGGACAGGTCCATCAGCGCGGTGACGTTGTCGCCAAAGGTCTTCAGCTCCTTCATGCTGGCGGCCAGGCTGGCTTCCTTCTTGATGGCGTCCACGGCGCTGCTGCCGTCCTGCGCGCCGACGATGCGGCCGGCCAGGTCGGCCTTGGCCTGGATGGGCGACTTGGCCGTGACGATGACGATCTGGTGGTTGGTCATGTACGGGTCCGTGAAGCTGATGTTCTTCTTGCGCTCCTCGGTGATCGTCAGCCCGTTCCAGAGCACGTCCACGCGCTTGCCGTTCAGCTCGGCCTCCTTGGCGCTCCAGTCGATCGGCTTGAACTCCACGGTCATGCCCAGGCGCTGCGCGGCCTCCTTGGCCATGTCGATGTCGAAGCCGACGAGCTGGTTGTTGGCGTCGCGGAAGCCCATCGGCGGGAAGTTGTCGTCCAGGCCGACGACGATGGCGGTGCTGGCGCTGGGCTGGCTGGCCGCCGGCTTCGGGTCGCCCTTGCCGCAGGCGGCCAGCAACGAAAGACCGGAGATCAGGAATACGGCTGCAATTTTCTTCATGGTTCGAGGAGATAAGGGTGTCGCGGTGGCGCGTCCGGCATCCGCGTCACGCCGCCGGCCCAGGGACAGTGTCGGCCGGCGGGCAGGAAAAGGCGGGATCGGGATTGCGATCGGCGGAGTCGCGCTGGGCGATTCGCGCAGGAAAGCGGGGATGCCTGGACGCTCGGCTACCCGGCGCGGGCGGCGTCGCAGGGCGCGCCGGGCCGGCCGGGGAGTCGGCAGGGCGCTATTCTACAGCGCCCCTCCCCGCGAAAACCCTGATGCGGCGGCAAAAATCCGTGCGAAAGCGGCGCAATATGTTGCGCGCGAGGCACTTCGACAAGGCCACGCGCCGGGCCGGATCCTCCCCGGCCGGCGCCGGCGGGGCTACTTGGCAGCGCCCGGTTCCACGGACACCGCCACGGCCTCGGTGTAGACGGCCTGCACGCGGTCGCCCTTCTTGACGTCCTTCATCTGGTCGGGATCGCTGACCATCAGGTCGACGATCTGGCCGCGCGGGCCCTTGACGGTCACGATCTGCGCCTCGCGGTTCACGGCCACCACCTGGGCCACCACCGTGACCTCGCGGCCCACGGTGCCGCCGGGACGCGCGCCCGGCTGCGCGCGGTCGGCAATCTCCTTTTCCTGCATCGACGCGGCGCCACTGCCCTTCTTCAGGCTCACGGTCAGCGCCTCGCGGTAAGACACTGTGACCTTGTCGCCCACCTTGAGCTGTTCGAAGTTGCGCGCCTCGGGGCCGACCGTCATCTCCACGGTCTTGCCCTGCTGCGTCTTCAGCGTCAGCTTGCGGTTGGCCGCGTCGATGGCGGTGATGACGGCGGTCGCCGTGACCGTGCCCGACGCGGTGGCCTGCCCCGGCGTGCGCGTCAGGTCGGTCTTCATGTCGGGTTGTGCATGGCCCGGCAAGGCGGCCAGCAGCCCGGCAGCCATGAACAGGGATGCGAGCAGCGTCTTTCTCATCGTGGTACTCCTTCGCGGTCAAAGAGGCGTTGCGGCGGCCCCGGCCGGGCCGGGCCGGGCCTGCGTTCGATCTCGATTCTAGGAGTTCGCGCCGCTTTCCCGAATGGCCTTTGGGCCAACGTCAGCCCCGGTCCGCCCGCGCCCCGTCGCCATCCGCGCCCAGCGCTTCGGGGCGGATCAGCTCCAGCCCGCGCGCCGCGTTGAAGCCGTGGATCTCCTTCACGTCCAGCTTGCGCATGAACATGATGGTCTCGGGCGTGATGACCTGCCCCGGCACCATGATCGGAAAGCCCGGCGGATACGGGATGACGAACTTGGCCGATACCAGTTCCGGGCCGTCGGCGAGCCGCTGGTCGATGCGCGGGTCGTTCAGCCTGATGCATTCGCAGCATTCCGGCCGGTATGCCAGGTAGTAGGCGCGACGCATGTCGCCCTCGGGCGTCTGGCTGCGCGGATCCAGCCGCAGCGCGTCGTGGAAGCGGCTGAAGTTGGGCAGGTCCGGCACGTCCTCCACCAGCGCCTTGACGCGCGCGGCAAACGTGGCCCGCTCGCTCTCGCCGCCTTCCTCCAGCCTGCGGTCCAGGTTGCGCGAGATGTCGGCCAGCGCCTTGATCAGGTGCGCCAGGTCGCTGCGGGTGTTGTTGATGTTGATCTGCACCAGCACGCTGTTGCGCGACGTCTTGTTGATCTGGATATCGTACTGCTCGGCCAGCAGCCCCTTGAACTGGGTGCCGTCGTAGCCGGCCGCGCCGCACAGCAGCGTGATGCGGGTGGGATCCAGGAAGAACTCGTCCTCGCGCACGGCCTGGGCGGTGTCCGCCAGCGTCTTGTCGGGCGCGGCGTAGTCGGCAAAGCCGGACAGCCGGTACTGCTCGGGGATCATCTCGGCCGGCGTGGCCGCGCGGAAATACTTCGAGATCAGCGGGTGCTCGTTGATCTCCTGGCGCAGCTCGATGGCAAGCTGCAGCGCGCGCTGCACCAACTCGTAGCCTTCCAGCTCCATCTGGCGCCGCGCGAGGTCGATCGACGCGATGATCTGCAGGTTCGGCGACGTCGACGTGTGCGTGAAGAACGCCTCCTTGAACGGCGCCTCCACCGTGTGGAAATCCTGGTCGGCCACGACGATGATCGACCCCTGCCGCAGCGCCGACATCGACTTGTGGACGGACTCGGTCTGGTAGACCCGCACCCGCGTGCGCGCCGGGTCGGGCAGCAGTTCCATGTCCAGCAGCCGCGGGTCGTCGTCGGGGATGTCCTTGACCGTCTCGCGGTACGCCTCGTACCGGCTCTGGTAGGCCGGGTCGGCCATCATCCGGCGCAGCTTGTAGGCGGCGCCCATGGCGGTGCGCATGCGCAGCAGCGGCGAGAACCGCGCGTAGCCGTACCAGGCTTCGTCCCACAGGAAGACCAAGTCCGGCTTGATGGCCAGGCATTCCAGCATGGTGCGCCGCACGTTGGCGATGTGGCCGTCGAACGTGCAGTTGGTCAGCACCAGCATCCGGGCGCGGTCGAGCTTGCCTTCGGCCTTCAGCGCCAGCAGCGCCTGCTTGATCGGCCGGATGGCCAGGCTGCCGTACATCGAGTACTGGGTCAGCGGGTAGGCGTCGATGTAGAGCGGCTGCGCGCCGGCCAGCACCACGCCGTAGTGGTGCGACTTGTGGCAGTCGCGGTCGATCAGCACGATGTCGCCGGGCATCAGCATCGCCTGGTGCACGATCTTGTTGGCGGTGGACGTGCCGTTCGTGACAAAGAAGCTGCGGTCGCCACCAAACGCGCGGGCCGCCTTTTCCTGCGCGCGGCGGATGTTGCCGGTAGGCTCCAGCAGGCTGTCCAGGCCGCCCGTGGTGGCCGACGACTCCGCCAGGAACAGGTTGGCGCCGTAGAACTCGCCCATGTCGCGGATCCAGTTCGACTTGAAGATCGACTTGCCGCGCGCCACCGGCAGCGCGTGGAACGTGCCGATGGGCCGCTGGGCGTAGTGCTTCAGGTTGTCGAAGTACGGCGTCTCGTAGCGGTCCTTGACGCCTTCCTGGATGGCCAGGTGGATCTCCATCGGTTCCTCGGCGCCGTAGAAGATGCGGCGCAGCGGCGCGGCCTCGTCGGAGCCGGCCAGGTGGCCGACGTCGCGGTCCGTCGACAGGAAGACGTCCAGTTCCGGCCGCAGCCGGCGCAGCACGCGCGCCAGCGTGGCGCCGGTATCGCCGGTGCCCTGCCCCGTGCCCACCGGCGTGTTGCGCGTGATGATCTCGCGCAGCGCGGGCGTCGTGTTCGGCGACGCGAACGTGAAGCCGTCGACGATCAGCACCGACTGCAGGTTGTAGTTGAAGATCGCCGCCAGCAGCGCGTCCTCGAAGTTGCCCACCACCACGGTCTCGTAGATGAACGCGTCCTCGTCGCGGCGCAGCCGGCGGAACGACGCGCGCAGATCGCCCCACGTGGACGGCTCGCCGGCCGCCACGATCAGCAGCTCGAAGTACGGCTTGCGGCTCTGGCCCTTGCCGATCGACGGCGGCAGGAACTCGGGCAACCGCGTCTCGCCCTCGTCCTCCACCAGCCACGCCTCGCGCTCGTCGCGGTAGCTGTTGGACAGCAGCGCCGTGCTGATGCGCCGCACGAGCTTTTCCAGGCTGGCCCAGTCACGCTGCGCCAGCCGCGCCTCCACCTGGCCGAACAGTTCCACGCCCGGATAGCCGTTGTACTGCTCCAGCGGCGCCAGCTCCTGGATCACCTCGCGGCATTGGGTGGCGTAAGACGCGTCGTCCTGCGGCGCCGCGGCCAGCTGGCGCGCCAGCCGATGCAGCGTGCGCCACCGGTCGATGCGGCCTTCCGACGCCGAAAGGAACTGGTGCAGGCCGCGCGGCCGGGACGGGTGCTCGGAACGTTCCATGATTCGCCTCCACAGGCAAGGGACCGGCCTGGGCCGGCGTCCATCCCATCAATGTTGGACATCCACACGCCGCTGCCATTGGACCTTGGTCCCCCGTGCACCGCAGCAATGCACGCAATGCCCCGTGGTAGGGCTTTGGGCCAATTGAGCGCGTGCCAATCGCCGACTAGCTTGAGTATCGGGATTTTGTGGCCACGCCCGCGCCCGGCACACCGGCAGCCGCGGACGGCCCTCTGACGATTCGAGGAGACGGGCAATGAACAAGCGGGATACCTCCGGCCTGGAGAACCTTTCGCCATTCGAACTGAAGGACGAGCTGATCAAGCTCGCGGGCAGCGCCACGAACCGGCTGATGCTCAACGCCGGGCGCGGCAATCCGAACTTCCTGGCCACGGTGCCCCGCCATGGCTTCTGGCAGCTTGGCCTGTTCGCGATGATCGAGTCGGAGCGGTCGTTCTCGTACCTGACGGCCGGCGTGGGCGGCTTTCCGCGCCGCGCCGGCATCGAGGAGCGCTTCGACCTGTTCGCCCGCGAGCACCGCGACGTGCCCGGCGTGCAGTTCCTGGCCGGCGCGGTGTCGTTCGTGCGGGACCAGCTCGGGCTGGACGGCGGCGACTTCCTGTACGAGATGTGCGAAGGCATCCTGGCCTGCAACTATCCCGTGCCGGACCGGATGCTCCGGCTGACCGAGAAGATCGTCAAGCAGTACGTCCGCCGCGAGATGATTGGCCGGCACCCGTTCGTGGGCGACTTCGACCTGTACGCCGTGGAAGGCGGCACGGCGGCCATGACGTACCTGTTCAACTCGATGCGGGTGAACCACCTGCTCAAGCCGGGCGACACCATCGCGCTGGGCATGCCGATCTTCACGCCCTACATCGAGATTCCCGAGCTGGCCGAGTACCACCTGACCGAACTGTCGATCGACGCCGACCCGGCGGCCGGCTGGCAGTACGCCAGGGAGGAACTGGACAGGCTGCGCGACCCCAAGGTCAAGGCGTTCTTCCTGGTCAACCCGAGCAACCCGCCGTCGGTGCGCGTCAGCGACGAAAGCCTGCAGTACATCACCGAGATCGTGCAGGAGCGGCCCGACCTGATCATCCTGACCGACGACGTCTACGGCACCTTTGCCGACAACTTCGTGTCGCTGTTCGCCATGTGCCCGCAGAACACCATCCTGGTCTATTCGTACTCGAAGTACTTTGGCGCCACGGGCTGGCGGCTGGGCGTCATCGCCACGCACAAGACCAACCTGCTGGACAGCAAGATCGCCGAGCTGCCCAGGGACGAGCGCGAGGGCCTGAACAAGCGCTATGCGTCGATCACCACCGCGCCGGAGAAGCTGCCGTTCATCGACCGCGTGGTGGCCGACAGCCGCACCGTGGCGCTGAACCATACGGCCGGCCTGTCCACGCCGCAGCAGGTGCAGATGGTGCTGTTCTCGCTGTTCTCGCTCATGGACACGGCCGAGACCTACAAGCAGACGATGAAGCGCCTGATCCGCAGCCGCAAGGCGGCGCTGTACCGCGGCATGGGCGCCCGGATGGCCGAGGTGGACGAGAACGTGGTGGATTACTACACGCTGCTCGACGTCGAGCAGATGAGCCGCGAGGTGGGACCGGAGTTCGTGACCTGGCTGCTGGACCAGGTGCAGCCACACGAGCTGCTGTTCCGGCTGGCCGAGGAGGCCGGCGTGGTGCTGCTGCCCGGCGGCGGCTTTGGCACGCGGCACCCGTCGGGCCGCGTCTCGCTGGCCAATCTCAACGAAGAGGACTACGTGAAGATCGGCCGCTCGGTGCGCAAGCTGCGCGACGAGTACCTGGAACGGTACCGCGCGCTGGGCAAGGGCAACGGCAACGGGAACAAGTCGGACAAGCCGAAGAAGACGTAGCGCGCGGACGGCCCGCGCCCTGCTGCCCCTTTCGCTCCCGCACAACACGGCTCGAACACCCGGAGGGAAGACCATGACCTGGTTCGTCGACACGCTGAAGGCCTATCCGGAGATCGCCATCTTCCTGGCGCTCGGCATCGGATACTGGGTGGGCGGCAAGAGCTTCAAGGGGTTCAGCCTGGGCGCGGTGACGTCGACGCTGCTGGTGGCCATCGTCATCGGCATCCTGGGCGTCAAGATATCGGCCAACGTGAAGTCGGTCTTCTTCCTGATGTTCCTGTTCGCCGTGGGGTACGGGGTGGGGCCGCAGTTCGTGCGCGGCATCGCCAAGGACGGCGTGCCGCAGGCCATCTTCGCGGCGATCATGGCGGTGTTCTCGCTGGGCGCGGCCGTGGCGGCGGCGATGATCGCCGGCTACGACCTTGGGTCGGCGGCCGGGCTGTTTGCCGGCTCGCAGACCATCTCGGCGTCGATGGGGCTGGCCACCGACGCCATCAACCGGCTCGGCCGCTCGCCCGAGGAAACCAAGGTGCTGCTGGACGGCATGCCCATTGCCTACGCCGTGACGTACATCTTCGGCACGGTCGGGTCGGCCATCATCCTGGCGCAGATCGGGCCCAAGCTGCTCGGCATCGACCTGGTGGGCGCCTGCCGCGAGTACGAGGCGATGCTTGGCGCCGGCACGTCGAGCGCCAGCGGCGCCACCGAGTGGCACGACTTCGAGGTGCGCGCCTATGCCGTGGCGCCGGAAAGCGTGTTCATCGGCCGGACGGTGGCCGAGCTCGAAGCCGGCACGCGCGAAGGCGTGCGGGCGTTCATCGAGCGGATTCGCCGCGACGGCAAGATCATCGAGGTGGACCAGAACACCGTGATCGAGGCCAACGACGTGGTGGCCATCGGCGGCAAGCGCGACCAGATGATCCTGCGGCTGGGCCCGAGCGGGCGCGAGGTGGAAGACGCCGAACTGCTGAACATGCCGACCGAAGGCGTGGACATCTACATCACCAGCAAGGAGGTGGACGACAAGCCGCTGGAGGCGCTGGCGCGCTGGCCCGGCGCGCGCGGCGTGTTCCTGAAGAAGATCAAGCGCGGCCCGACCGAGACGGTCATCCCCGTGCTGCCGAAGACGCGGCTATACCGCGGCGACGTCATCACGGTGGTGGGCCGCACGCAGGACATCAACGCCGCCGCGCGGCAGCTCGGCTACGTGGACCGGCCGACCACGGTCACCGACGTGGCGTTCGTGTCGCTGGCGATCACGGTGGGCGCGCTGATCGGCGCCATCGTCATCAACGTGGCGGGCATCCCGATCACGATCTCGACGGCTGGCGGCTCGCTGATCGCCGGCATCGTGTTCGGCTGGTTCCGCGCCATCCACCCGACGTTCGGCCGCATTCCCGAGCCGACGCTCTGGTTCATGAACTCGGTGGGGCTGAACGTGTTCATCGCCGTCGTGGGCATCTCGGCCGGGCCGGGATTCATTGCCGGGCTGCAGAAGCTGGGCATCAGCCTGTTCCTGTGGGGCATCTTCGCCACCACGGTGCCGCTGATCCTGGGCATGTTCCTGGCCAAGTACGTGTTCCGCTTCCACCCGGCGCTGATCCTGGGCATCTGCGCCGGCTCCCGCACCACCACGGCGGCCCTGGGCATGGTCTGCGAGGCGGCCAGGAGCCAGGTGCCGGGGCTGGGCTATACGGTAACCTACGCGGTCGGCAACACGCTGCTGACGATCTGGGGGATGGTGGTCATCATGATCCTGTCTTGACGGCGCGGCATGCGGCTGCACTACCTGCTGGTCTTCGTCCCGATCGCCATCGCGGCCGAGCTGCTCGCGCCGCACCAGCACCTGGCCATCTTCGTCGTCTCGGCCGTGGCCATCCTGCCGCTGGCGCAGCAGATGGGCCGGGCCACGGAGGCGCTGGCCGAGCACCTGGGCGAAGCCGTGGGCGGCCTGCTGAACGCGACGTTCGGCAACGCGGCCGAGCTGATCATCGCGCTGGTGGCGTTGCGCGCCGGGCTGCACGAGGTGGTGGAGGCGTCGATCGTCGGGTCCATCGTCGGCAACCTGCTGCTGGTGTTTGGCGCGGCAATGCTGGCCGGCGGCACGCGCTACCACGAGCAGCAGTTCAACCCGCGCGGGGCGCGCTCGCAGGCGACCATGCTGATCCTGTCGGCCATCGCGCTGATCCTGCCCGCGGCGTTCGAGACCGTCGGCGGTACATCGGCCACGCTGAACTGGCTCAGCGTTTATCTCTCCGTGGCGCTGTTGCTGGTCTACGCGCTGTACCTGGTGTTCTCGCTGGCCACGCACCCGGACCTGTTTCGTGGCGTCCGCCCGGCCGACACGGGGCACGCGCCGGCGGCCCCGGCCCACGTCTCCATCCCGCGCGCCGTGGCGATCCTGGTAGTTGCCACCGCCGGCACGGCCTGGATGAGCGAGATCCTCGTGGGGTCGATCACGCCGATGATGGCGCGGTACGGGCTCAGCACGATCTTCGTCGGCGCGTTCGTGGTGGCCATCCTCGGCAACGCCGCCGAGCACGCCACGGCCATTACCGCGGCGATGAACAACCGCATGGACCTGTCCTTTTCCATCGCCGTCGGCTCCAGCGTGCAGGTGGCGCTGTTCGTCGCCCCGGTCCTGGTACTGGCCAGCCTGTTCATCGGCCCCGTGCCGATGGACCTGGCGTTCCGGCCGGCGCTGGTGCTGGTGGTGATCCTGGCCGTGGTCGTCACGGCCCAGATGGCCAGCGACGGGTATGCCGACTGGTTCAAGGGCATGCAACTGCTGGTCGTCTACTTCACGCTGGCGCTGACGTTTTTCTTCCTGCCTGCGTAAGTTGCGGAAGTTCCACCCCGGCACGGGACACATTCCCACCTTGCCTAGTTTCCATATTTCGACTACATTCGAATAATGGAAACTACTCAAGCCATCGAAGCGCTCGCCGCACTGGCCCATGCCGCCCGGCTGGCCGTTTTCCGTCTGCTGGTCCAGGCCGGCCCCGACGGGCTGCCGGCCGGCCGCATTGCCGAGTTGATGGAGATGCCGGCCTCGTCGCTGTCGTTCCACCTCAAGGAATTGCACCGCGCGGGCCTGCTGGCCAGCCGCCAGGAAGGCCGCTCCATCGTCTACATGGCCCGCTTCGAAACCATGAATGCCCTGCTGGGCTACCTCACCGAGAACTGCTGCGGCGGCGCGCCGTGTTCGCCGGTGTCCGCCTGTTCCGCCGCCACGGAGTCCTGAACCATGAAGCGCTTTCACGTCCACGTCAGCGTGGCCGACCTGTCGGCCAGCATCCGCTACTACTCGGCCCTGTTCGACGCCGAACCCACCGTCGTGCGCGACGACTATGCCAAGTGGGCGCTCGACGACCCACACGTGAACTTCGCGATCTCGAATCGCACCGACCAGCCCGGCGTGGACCACCTGGGCATCCAGGTGGAAACGGCCGACGAACTGGCGGCAATGCAGGCGCGGCTGGCCAGCGCGGACCTGCCGATGCAGACGCAGTCCGAGACGAACTGCTGCTACGCCCGATCGAGCAAGCACTGGTCGGTGGACCCCACCGGCATCGCGTGGGAATCGTTCCAGACGCTCGGCGACGCGCCCACCTACGGCGAATCGCGCGACCGCGGCGCCGAGGCGTCGGCCTGCTGCGTGCCACGTCAGTTCGACGCCGTGCCGCAGCCCGCCTCCCCGGCCACCCCGGCCCGTGGCTGCACGCCGGCCTCCGGCTGCTGCTGAGCCCCCCGCCCCCTCAACCGCATCCCGAGGCAGCCATGTCCGACAACAAGACGTACAACGTGCTGGTGCTCTGCACCGGCAACTCCGCCCGCAGCGTGATGGCCGAGGCGCTGTTCAACGTGCTGGGCAAGGGCCGCTTCCGGGCCTACAGCGGCGGCAGCCAGCCGACCGGCCGGGTCCATCCGATGGCGGTCGACCTGTGCCGGTCCATTGGCTACGACACCGCGAACCTGCGCAGCAAGGGCTGGGACGAGTTCGCCCAGCCCGGCGCGCCGCAGATGGACTTCGTCATCACGGTCTGCGACCAGGCCGCCGGCGAGACCTGTCCGATCTGGCCCGGCACGCCGATGACCGCGCACTGGGGCTTCATGGACCCGGCCGCCATTCAGGGCTCCGACGACGAGAAGCGCAAGGTCTTCGACCAGGTCTTCCGCCAGATCCTGAACCGCGTCACGCTGTTCGTGAACCTGCCCCTGCACGTGCTGGACCGCAACGCCATCCACCGCGAAATGCGCGCCATCGGCGAGCAGCCGCCCGCGGCGGGCGCGTGAGCCTGCCGCAATAAAAAAACCCCGCGAATCGCGGGGTTCTTGTCTTTCCGTGGGGGCCGGGGCCGCTTCAGAACGGAATATCGTCGTCCATATCCTCGAAGCCGTTCGACGACTGTTGCTGGCGACGCTGGCCGCCCTGCTGGCCGCCGCTGCCACCAGCACCGCCGCCGCCCTGGCCGCGGCCGCCGCCGTAGCCGGCGCCACCGCTGCCGCCTTGCGATTCGCGGCTGTAGCCGCCGCCACCACCGCCACCGCCGCCGTAGCCACCCTCGTCACCGCCGCCACCGCCGCCCTGGCGGGCGCCCAGCATCTGCATCTGGTCGGCGACGATTTCGGTGCTGTACTTGTCCTGGCCGGACTGGTCCTGCCACTTGCGGGTGCGGATGCGGCCTTCGATATAGACCGACGAACCCTTGCGCAGGTACTGGCCGGCGATCTCGGCCAGCTTGCCGAAGAACGCGATGCGGTGCCATTCGGTCGCTTCCTTGAACTCGCCGCTCTGCTTGTCCTTGTAGCGGTCGGTCGTCGCGAGCCGGATGTTGGTGACGGCGTCGCCGCTGGGCATGTAGCGGGTTTCCGGGTCGGCGCCCAGGTTGCCGACGAGGATGACTTTGTTGACCGATGCCATGGTGAAGATCTCCAAGGACCGCGCCCTTTCAGCGCGGCGTTAAACGTAGTGCGAGGTTCGCGGGATGGGTGGCGGCGCGACGGGCGCCGGAACGCCCGGGATGCCGCCCGTTAACGACATCACGCGCCGTCCGGAGAGACCGTCGGGCGCGTGTCGAATGCTACCGCCTGTATCGGGAAAAAGCGTTTCGGGCTGTTGCGGAGACTTTAAAAAGTGTGTCTAAGCCGCCACGGCCGGGCCGGCTTCCTGCTTGCGGGCCGGCGGCGCCTTCATGCTCCAGGCGATTATAAGCCAGAGCAGCAGCACGGCCGCGCAGCCCACGAACACTGCCGGGCGGCCTTCGTGCTTGAGCAGCCAGCCGCCCGCCACGCCGCCCAGGAACAGCCCCAGCGCCTGCGTGGTGTTGTAGATGCCCAGCGCGGCACCACGGCTGGCGGCCGCGTAGCGCGACACCAGCGACGGCTGCATGGCCTCCAGCACGTTGAACGCGACAAAGAACAGCAGCAGCACGCCGGCGATCGGCCAGAGCCCGTGCACGGTGGCGAACAGCAACTGCACGGCCGTCATCAGCGCCACGGACGCCAGCAGCACCGGCCGCACCTTGCCGTAGCGCTCGGCGGCCATCATCGGCCCGAGCATCAGCAGGAACGACACCAGCACCACGGGCAGGTACACCTTCCAGTGCTGGTCCAGCGGCATCCCGGCGTCGGCCAGCATGGCCGGCACCACCATGAACATCGCCACCTGGCTGGCGTGCAGCGCCAGCACGCCCACGTTCAGGCGGATCAGGTCGGCGTTGAGCAGCACCTGCCGGAACGGCAGTTGCACCGGATGCGGCGGCGGCGGGGCTGGCACCAGGAAGATCGTGACGCCGATGGCCAGCACGCCCAGCACCGCCATCAGGCCGAAGATGCCGGGCATGCCGATGGCGTGCAGCAGCGGCGATGCAATCACCAGCGACAGCGCGAACGTCAGGCCGATGCTGCCGCCCACCATCGCCATGGCCTTGGTGCGATGGCGCTCGCGCGTCAGGTCGGCAATGCAGGCCGTGATGGCCGCCGAGATGGCGCCCATGCCCTGCAGCGCGCGGCCCACGGTGATGCCGGTCAGCGTATCGGCAAAGGCCGCCACCAGCCCGCCGGCCACGAACAGCAGCAGGCCGGCCACCATGACCGGCTTGCGGCCCACGCGGTCCGACAGCCAGCCCAGCGGGATGTGCAGGAACGCCTGCATCAGGCCGTAAATGCCCATGGCCAGGCCCACGCGCTGGGCGTCGTGCCCGTCGGGCAGCGTGCGCGCGAATTCGGCAAAGACGGGCAGGATCAGGAACAGGCCCAGCATGCGCAGGGCGAAGATGCTGGCCAGCGACAGGCTCGCGCGCAGTTCGCCGCGCGTCATGCGGTCGCGCAGGGTCTCGGCGGGGGCCGGGTCGGCGGCAAGGCTAGGAGAAGAAGGCGGGATCGACGGCATCGCGGTCGTTGGTGGAATTCTGGTCCGGTCGCCGCATCGGCAGCCTGGCAGCTTCGATCGGGCCGGTGCCCGCGAGTTGCCAGGTACCGCCATGTCTGGCGTGGCGGACATTGATCGG
This sequence comes from Cupriavidus sp. SZY C1, assembly GCF_032190535.1. Taxonomy (NCBI): domain Bacteria; kingdom Pseudomonadati; phylum Pseudomonadota; class Betaproteobacteria; order Burkholderiales; family Burkholderiaceae; genus Cupriavidus; species Cupriavidus sp. SZY C1. The sequence continues at coordinate 111,485 of NZ_JAUANU010000007.1, read as the reverse complement.
CCCGCCGCCGCCGTGACGCCAGCGCCGCTGGCGGCCGGGCGCCCGGGCGGGGCCGTCTGGCGCCGGGCAACCCCGGAAACCGAAGTTCGGTATATTAGCAGGTTTGCTTCTCGCGCTTTCCCGGTCACGTGCAGTGCGGGCGGGACCCGGAAAAGTGCGCGGCAGCGGGCTGGCGGCCGCGTGCGGCGGGCCATTCCAGGCGTCGGGCAAGGCACATCGAATTTCCGCGGGCACGGCCGGCATGCTGCTGGCCGCGGCCCACCGGGCGAACGAACGGGATATGGAAGAAATCAAGATCCGTGGGGCGCGCACCCACAATTTGAAGAACATCAACCTGGACCTGCCGCGCAACAAGCTGGTGGTGATCACGGGCCTGTCGGGCTCGGGCAAGTCCTCGCTGGCGTTCGACACGCTCTACGCCGAGGGCCAGCGCCGCTACGTCGAATCGCTGTCCGCCTACGCCCGCCAGTTCCTGCAACTGATGGAAAAGCCCGACGTCGACCTGATCGAGGGGCTGTCCCCGGCGATCTCGATCGAACAGAAGGCCACCAGCCACAATCCCCGCTCCACCGTCGGCACCGTCACCGAGATCCACGACTACCTGCGCCTGCTCTACGCCCGCGCCGGCACGCCCTACTGCCCCGATCACCACATCGCGCTGCAGGCCCAGAGCGTCTCGCAGATGGTGGACGCCGCGCTGGCGCTGCCCGAGGACACCAAGCTGATGATCCTGGCGCCGGTGGTCTCGGACCGCAAGGGCGAGCACACGGACCTGTTCGATGCCATGCAGGCGCAGGGCTTCGTGCGTTTTCGCATCCGCTCGGGCGGCGGCACGGCGCACGAGGCGGCCGCCAAGGTCTACGAGGTGGACAGCCTGCCCAAGCTCAAGAAGACCGAGAAGCACTCGATCGACGTGGTCGTGGACCGCGTCAAGGTGCGCGCCGACATCAAGCAGCGGCTGGCCGAATCGTTCGAAACCGCCCTGCGGCTGGCCGACGGCCGCGCCATCGCGCTGGAGATGGACACGGGCCACGAGCACGTCTTCAGCTCGCGCTTTGCCTGCCCGATCTGCTCGTATTCGTTGCAGGAGCTGGAGCCGCGGCTGTTCTCGTTCAACAACCCGATGGGCGCCTGCCCGAGCTGCGACGGGCTGGGCCAGATCACGTTCTTCGACCCGAAGCGCGTGGTGGCCTTTCCGAACCTGTCGCTGGCCTCGGGCGCCATCAAGGGCTGGGACCGCCGCAACCAGTTCTACTTCCAGATGCTGCAGAGCCTGGCGGCCTATTTCGACTTCGACACCGAGACCGCGTTCGAGGACCTGCCCGCCGAGGTGCAGCAGGTGGTGCTGCAGGGGTCGGGCGAGCAGGAAATCCCGTTCACGTACATCAACGAACGCGGCCGCACCACGGTGCGCGAGCATGCGTTCGAGGGCATCATCCCGAATCTGGAGCGCCGCTACCGCGAGACCGATTCGGCGGCCGTGCGCGAGGAACTGGCCAAGTACCAGAACAACCAGGCGTGCCCGGTCTGCCACGGCACGCGGCTGCGCACCGAGGCGCGCCACGTCAAGATTGGCGAGGACGCGCAGGCGCGGGCCATCTACGAGATCAACAGCCTGCCGCTGCGCGACGCGTTGACGTGGTTCCTGACGCTGAACCTGCACGGCGCCAAGCGCGAGATTGCCGACAAGATCGTCAAGGAGATCTCGGCGCGGCTGAACTTCCTCAATAACGTGGGACTGGACTACCTGTCGCTGGAGCGCAGCGCCGACACGCTGTCGGGCGGCGAGGCGCAGCGCATCCGGCTGGCGTCGCAGATCGGCTCGGGGCTGACCGGCGTGATGTACGTGCTGGACGAGCCGTCCATCGGCCTGCACCAGCGCGACAACGACCGCCTGATCGGCACCCTCAAGCATCTGCGCGATATCGGCAACTCGGTGCTGGTGGTGGAGCACGACGAGGACATGATCCGCGCGTGCGACTACGTCGTCGACATCGGGCCGGGTGCCGGCGTGCATGGCGGAATGATCGTGGCCGAGGGCACGCCGGCGCAGATCGAGCAGTCGCCGGCGTCGCTGACGGGCCAGTACCTGTCCGGCCAGCGCACGATCGAGGTGCCGAAGCAGCGCGCCGCGCCCGACGAGGAGCGCATGCTGCGCATCGTCAACGCCACGGGCAACAACCTGCGCAACGTGTCGGCCGAGATTCCGGTCGGGCTGCTGACCTGCATTACCGGTGTCTCGGGATCGGGCAAGTCGACGCTGATCAACGACACCCTGTACAACGCCGTGGCGCGCCACCTGTACGGGTCCACGGCGGAGCCGGCGCCGCACGACCATATCGACGGGCTGGAGCATTTCGACAAGGTCATCAACGTCGACCAGAGCCCGATCGGCCGCACGCCGCGGTCGAACCCGGCCACCTACACGGGCCTGTTCACGCCGATCCGCGAGCTGTTCGCGGGCGTGCCGTCGGCCAAGGAGCGCGGCTACGACCCGGGCCGGTTCTCGTTCAACGTCAAGGGCGGGCGCTGCGAGTCGTGCCAGGGCGACGGCGTGATCAAGGTGGAGATGCACTTCCTGCCCGACGTCTACGTGCCGTGCGACGTCTGCCACGGCCAGCGCTACAACCGCGAGACGCTGGAAGTGCAGTACAAGGGGCGCAATATCTCCGAGGTGCTGGACCTGACCGTGGAACAGGCGCACGAGTTCTTCAGCGCCGTGCCCGTGGTGCGCCGCAAGCTGCAGACGCTGCTGGACGTGGGGCTGGGCTATATCCGGCTGGGCCAGTCGGCCACCACGCTGTCCGGCGGTGAGGCGCAGCGCGTGAAGCTGTCGCTCGAACTGTCCAAGCGCGACACGGGCCGCACGCTCTACATCCTCGACGAGCCGACCACCGGGCTGCATTTCCACGACATCGAGCTGCTGCTCAAGGTCATCCAGAAGCTGCGCGACCACGGCAACACGGTCGTGATCATCGAGCACAACCTCGACGTCATCAAGACCGCCGACTGGCTGATCGACATGGGCCCCGAAGGCGGCGCCGGCGGCGGCCAGGTCATCGCCAAGGGCACGCCGGAAACGGTAGCGGCCAGCAAGGCCAGCTTCACCGGGAAGTATCTGAAGCCGTTGCTGAAGCGGGGATAAGGGGCCCCGCTCAGGTACCTTCTTTCTCCCCTCTCCCGCAGGCGGGAGAGGGGTCGGGGGTGAGGGCCGGCGGTGCAAGCGTCGACTTGTCGCAATTTGCACCTCAACGCCCTCACCCCCAAGCCCCTGTCCCGCGTGCGGGAGAGGGAGCCACCACCACCGGCCAGGCCAGCCACTACCGCACTTCCGCCACGTCCCCCACGCCGCCAGGCGTGTCTTCCTTCATCCGGCTGCGGTTCATCAGGCCCGCCTGTTCCAGCACCGGGTACGCCGTGGCGCAGAACAGCGAGTTCAGGCGCTTCAGTTCGCTGATGACGTCCAGGTGCAGCGAGCTGGTCTCGATGCTTTCGGCGGTCTGCACGGCCACGCGCTGCAGGTGCGAGCGGGCGTACTGGCGTTCCAGGTCGCGGAAGTTGGCCTTCTCGGCCATCAGCTGCTGGGCGCTGCGGATGTCGCCGGTCAGGAAGACCGACAGGCCCAGCCGCAGGTTGCCGACCACCCGCCGGTGCATCTCGGCAATTTCCTCCATGCCGGCCTCGGAGAACGACAGGTTGTGCGCGATCTTCTTCTCGCGGGCGTCCATGATGACCCGCTCGATCAGGTCGCCCGCGTGCTCCAGGTTGATGGTCAGCGAGATGATCTCGGTCCAGCGCTGGCCGTCGCGCTCGTCCAGCGCCTCGGTGCTGATCTGGGTCAGGTAGAGCTTGATGGCCGTGTAGAGGTCATCCACCTCGTTGTCGATGCGGCAGGTGGCGTTGGCCAGCTTCAGGTCGTTGGTGCGCAGCACGCGCAGCAGGTTGTCCAGCATCTGCTCGATGCGGTCGCCGATGCGCAGCACCTCGCGGGCGGCGTTGGAGAGCGCCAGCGTGGGCGTGGACAGCGCGGCGGCGTCCAGGTGGCGCGGCGTCACCTGGCTGTCGCCGGTATTGCGGCCCGGCAGGATCGCCTCGCACAGCCGCGCCAGCGGCCCGGTGGCGCCCAGCAGCAGCACCGCCAGCGCCACGTTGAACAGCAGGTGGAAGTTGACGACCAGCCGCTGCGGGTCCGTATCGACCAGCGCCAGCAGGTCCTGCGCCTGGATCAGCAGCGGCAGCGCCACCAGGCAGCCCACCAGCCGCGACAGCAGGTTGCCCAGCGTCACGCGCTTGCCGGGCTGGTTGTTGCCCGAGGTGGTCAGCAGCGCCGAGATGCCCGAGCCGAGGTTGGCCCCCAGCACCAGCGCCAGCGCCACGGGAATCGACACCACGCCCGCCTTGGCCAGCGCGCCGCAGAACAGCACCACGGCCAGGCTCGAATAGCAGAGGATGGTCAGGAAGGCGCCGATCAGCATGTCCAGCGCGGCGTCGCCGGTCAGCGTGCTGAACAGCACCTTGACCCCGGCGGCCTGCACCACCGGCCGCGTGGCGATCGAGATCAGTTCCAGCGCCAGCGTGATCAGCCCCAGGCCGATCAGCACGCGCCCCACGTGGCCGGCCTTGCTGCCCTTCCACGACAGATGCAGGATCACGCCGACGAAGATCAGCAGCGGCGACAGCCAGGACAGGTCCAGCGAGAACACCTGCACCATCAGCGCCGTGCCCACGTTGGCGCCCAGCATGATGGCCAGCGCCGGCGCCACGGCAATCAGGCCCTGGCCCACGAACGAGCTGACGATGACGGCGGTGGCGTTGCTGCTCTGCACCAGGCCGGTCACGCCCAGGCCGGCCGCGAACGCCTTGAACCGGTTGGAAACGCTGACCGACAGCACCTGGCGCAGGTTGGCGCCGTACACCCGGAGGATGCCGACCTTGACGATGTTGGTGCCCCAGACCAGGAGCGCCACGCCGGAGAGAAGATGAAGCAGTACGCCCATTGCGCGTCCCTTCGTGACCGGTGCCGGCTGGCGAGGCTTGGCAAGCGAAAAAGGGCGGCCCGCCCGGTCATCGCGATGTTATCAATGGGGCATTATGCGCCGCGCGGACATGTGGGGCAATGACACCCAGGTCTGACAGGGCCGCGGCGTTGCGTGCCGGTCAATGCCCCTCGAACTTGCAGACCGTGAACAGCGGCAGCCCGGCCGCGTGCAACAGCTTCGAGCCGCCCAGCTCGGGCAAATCGACGATGGCCGCGCCCTCCACCACCGTGGCGCCCAGCCGCTCCAGCAGCTTGCGCCCGGCCATCATCGTGCCGCCGGTGGCAATCAGGTCGTCGATCAGCAGCACGCGGTCGCCGGCCTTGCAGGCATCGGCGTGGATCTCCACCGTGGCGCTGCCGTACTCCAGCTCGTACTCCTCGGCCACGGTCTGGAACGGCAGCTTGCCCTTCTTGCGGATCGGCACGAAGCCCAGGTTCAGCTCGTAGGCGATGATCGACCCCAGGATGAAGCCGCGCGCGTCGATGCCGGCCACGAGGTCGAGCTGCTGGTCCATGTAGCGGTGCACGAACACGTCGATCAGCACGCGCAGGGTCTTGGGGTTCTGCAGCAGCGGCGTGATGTCGCGGAACTGCACGCCGGGCTGCGGCCAGTCCGGCACGGTGCGGATGCGGTCACGCAGGTAACCGGTGACATCGCCGAGGTCGGGGGACTGGATGATGGAATCTGCCATGGGGAATCTGTAGGAAAGGGTCATGCGGTAACGGGCTACCACCCGCGCCGCGCCGGGCCGCCGCACAATGGCCGGGCTGCCCGGGCGGCCGCAACCCGTAACCATACAGGAGACAGCTATGGCAAAGAAGATTCTGATGCTGGTGGGCGACTTCGCCGAGGACTACGAGACCATGGTGCCGTTCCAGGCACTCCAGATGGTGGGCCACACGGTCCACGCGGTCTGCCCGGACAAGAAGGCCAGCGACCACTGCGCCACGGCCATCCACGACTTCGAGGGCGACCAGACCTACAGCGAAAAACGCGGCCACAACTTCACGCTCAATGCCACGTTTGCCGATGTCCAGCCGGCCAGCTACGACGCGCTGGTGATACCGGGCGGCCGGGCGCCCGAGTATCTGCGCCTGAACGACCGCGTGATCGAGATCGTGCGCCATTTCGCCCAGGCCAACAAGCCGATCGCGGCGGTCTGCCACGGCGCCCAGCTGCTGGCCGCCGCAGACGTGCTCGAAGGCCGCACCTGCTCGGCCTATCCGGCCTGCGCCCCGGAAGTGCGGCTGGCCGGCGGCACCTATGCAGACATCCCGGTCGACCAGGCCCACACCGACGGCAACCTGGTGACGGCGCCCGCCTGGCCGGCGCATCCCGCGTGGCTCGCGCAGTTTCTTGCCGTGCTGGGAACGCGGATCGTAGAGTAGAGGCTTCCGAACGCGGCCGGTCCGGCCGCTGCGCACGGGAGTGGCCGCATGTGTGAAATCTTTGTCCGGGCCAATCCGGACTCGTACCAGACCCAGTCCCGCTCGCTGCGCCTGCACGGCGTGGCTACCAGCATCCGGCTGGAAACGCTGTTCTGGGAGGTGCTGGAGGAGCTGGCCCGGCGCGACGCGATGAGCGTCAACCAGTTGCTGGCGCGCCTGCACGACGAGCTGGCCGAATATCGCGGCGAGGCGTCGCTGTCGGCCAACTTCGCGTCCTTTCTGCGCGTGTGCTGCATGCGCTACCTGCTACTGCAGAACGAGGGACGCATTCCGACCGATCCTCATGTGCCGATCCGGTCGCTCGACGCCCGCGCGGTGCTCGACAGCCTGCCGGCATCCTGGGTCGACAACGGCGGCACCCGCCGTCCCACCCCCGCAACCGCCGAGGCCCGGCGCACCGGCTCGGCCTGAGCCCGCCCGCGCCTACTGCTGCGACAGCCGGACTTCGGCAGACTCCAGCGCCTCGGGCGTGCCGCGCAGCACGATGATGTCGCCCGGTTCCAGCACGGTCTCGGGCTGCGGATCGAACGCGCGGATACCGCGCCGGCGCACCGCCGTCACCTCCACGCCAATCCGCTCCAGCCCCAGCGCGCCCAGCCGGCGGCCCACCGCCGTGTGCTCGGGGCCCAGCGACACCGAATGCAGCCGCACGGTATCGCGCTCGACCATGTCTTCCTCGTCGTCGCGCCCGTGGAAGTAGCCGCGCAGCAGGCTGTAGCGCGCGTCGCGGGCCTGCTGGACGCCGCGCACCACGCGGCGCATCGGCACGCCCAGCAGCACCAGCGCGTGGGACGCCAGCATCAGGCTGCCCTCGATGATCTCGGGCACCACCTCGGTGGCGCCGGCCTTCTGCAGGGTGTCCAGCTCCGAATCGTCCACGGTCCGGACGATCACCGGCATGGCGGGCTCCAGTTCCTGCACGTGATGGAGCACTTTCACGGCCGACGGCGTGTTGGCGTAGGTCACCACGACCAGCGCCGCCCGGTGGATACCGGCCGCGATCAGCGATTCGCGCCGGCCGGCGTCGCCATAGACCACGGTATCGCCGGCGGCGGCGGCCTCGCGTACGCGGTCCGGGTCCAGGTCCAGCGCCACGTAGTTGATGCCCTCCCGCTCCAGCATGTGCGCCAGGTTCTGGCCGCTGCGGCCGTAGCCGCAGATGATCGCGTGCTTCTCGGTCTGCAGGCTCTGGGCGGCAATGCGCGTCATGTTCAGCGACTGCATCAGCCATTCGTTGGCGGCAAAGCGCAGCACGATGGCGTCGCTGTACTGGATCAGAAACGGCGCGGCCAGCATCGACAGCAGCATCGACGCCAGGATCACCTGGATCAGCACCGGGTCCACCAGCCCCATGCCGTCGATCTGGTTCAGCAGCACGAACCCGAACTCGCCGGCCTGCGCCAGCCCCAGGCCCGTGCGGATGGCCACCCCCTGGCGCGAGCCGAACAGCCGCGCCAGCCCGGTGATCAGCACCAGCTTGAACACGATGGGGATGACCAGCAGGCCCAGCACCAGCCAGACGTGGTCGAACACCACGCGCACGTTCAGCAGCATGCCGATGGTGACGAAGAACAGGCCCAGCAGCACGTCGCGGAACGGCTTGATGTCTTCTTCCACCTGGTGGCGGTAAGGCGTCTCGGAGATCAGCATGCCGGCCATGAACGCGCCCAGCGCCATCGACAGGCCCAGCCGCTCGGTCAGCGCCGCCATGCCCAGCGTCACCAGCAGCAGGTTCAGCATGAACAGTTCCTGCGACCGGCGCGCCGCCACGATGTGGAACCAGCGGCTCATCAGGCGCTGCCCCACGAAGAAGATCAGGCTCAGCGCCACGACGATCTTGACCGTGGCCAGGCCCAGCGCGGCGGCCAGGTCGCCCGGATCGCGCGACAGGGCCGGGATGATGATCAGCAGCGGCACCACGGCCAGATCCTGGAACAGCAGCACGCTGATGATGTTGCGGCCGTGCTCGCTTTCCAGCTCCATCCGCTCGGACAGCATCTTGACGACGATGGCCGTCGACGACATGGCCAGCGCCCCGCCCAGCGCCACCGACGCCTGCCAGGACAGCGGGAACAGCCAGTTGAACAGCCAGCTCGCGGGCACCACCGCCAGCATCGACAGCGCCACCTGCGACCCGCCCAGCCCGAACACCAGCCGCTTCATCGCCCGCAGCTTGCTCAGGCTGAACTCCAGGCCGATCGAGAACATCAGGAAGACCACGCCGAATTCGGCCAGGTACTTGGTCTGGCCGGTGTCGCTGGCCAGGCCCAGCGCGTGCGGGCCGATCAGGATGCCCACCGCCAGGTAGCCCAGCATGGGCGGCAGTTGCAGCATGCGGAACGCCACCACGCCGAAGACGGCGGCGGCCAGCAGCACGAGGGTCAGTTCCAGCGGAGAATGCATTCGGCAGGCTTTGGAAACACCGGCCGGGCACGCGCCTGAGCCGGCATCGGCACCCCGCCGGCAAGAGACGGCAAGCGCGGCGGTCGTCATGGCGGCCGGGCGGATCGCCGGGCCAGACGCCATCGCATTCGTTGGTATACTCCAGCGCCATGATAGCCAATTTCGATGCGGATCGAGCACTCGCGCTCGCTCGCCACACCCTCCAGATCGAGGCCGACGCCGTTTCGGCGCTGGCCGGCCGGCTGACGCCCGCGTTCACCAAGGCGGTCGAGATGATTCTCGGCTGCACCGGGCGCGTGGTGGTCTCCGGCATCGGCAAGTCCGGCCACATCGGCCGCAAGGTGGCCGCCACGCTGGCCTCCACCGGCACGCCGTCGTTCTTCGTCCACCCGGCCGAGGCCAGCCACGGCGACCTGGGCATGATCACGCGCGACGACGTGCTGATCGCGTTCTCGAACTCGGGCGAGACCGCCGAGTTGCTGTCGATCGTGCCGATCGTCAAGCGCATCGGCGCCGGCTTGATCTCGATCACCGGCAATGCCGGGTCGAACCTGGCCAAGCTGTCGGACGCCCACCTGGACGGCGCCGTCGCGCAGGAAGCCTGCCCGTTGAACCTGGCCCCCACGGCCAGCACCACGGCCGCGCTGGCCCTGGGCGACGCGCTGGCGGTGGCCGTGCTCGACGCGCGCGGCTTTGGCGAGGAGGATTTCGCCCGCTCCCATCCAGGCGGCGCGCTGGGCCGCAAGCTGCTGACCCACGTGCGCGACGTCATGCGCACCGGCAACGCGGTACCCGAGGTGCGCGAAAGCACGCCGCTGGCCCAGGCGCTGATGGAAATCACGCGCAAGGGCATGGCCATGACGGCCGTGGTGGACCCCGATGGCCGCGCCATCGGCGTGTTCACCGACGGCGACCTGCGCCGCCTGCTGGAAACCCCGCGCGACTGGAAGACCGTGCCGATCGGGGACGTCATGCACCATAACCCGCGCACGGTGAACCAGGACCAGTTGGCCGTGGAAGCCGTGCAGATCATGGAAACGAACCGCATCAACCAGCTACTGGTCGTCGATGGCGACGGCCGCCTGGTGGGCGCGCTCCATATCCATGACCTGACGCGCGCCAAGGTCATCTGAACGATGCCGGACTTCCTGTCCAGACTCACCGGAATGGTCATGCGGCTGCTGCCGCTGCTGCTAATGGCCATCGTCGCCGGCAGCACGTTCTGGCTCGTGCAGCTGAACTCCCCGCGCGAGGACGCCGAGCAGTCGCGCGCCAAGCGCCACGAGCCCGACTACTGGATGGAGCGCTTCTCGGCCACCGAGCTGGCCGAGGACGGATCCACCAAGCTGCGCTTCACCGGCGTCAGGATGATCCATTTCGAGGACGACCAGACCTACGAGGTGACCACGCCGGCCATGCGCTCGTACGAGGCCGACCGGCCGCCCGTGACGGCCAATTCCGACCGCGGCGTGATGAACGCCGAGGGGTCGGTGATCGACCTGTACGGCAACGCCTTCGTCATCCGGCAGGCCGGCGCCGATCCGTCCAAGGACCCGCGCATGACCGCCGCCTCGCAATACTTCCAGTTGCTGGTCAACGACGACATCGTCAAGACCGACAAGGCCGTGGAGCTGACGCGCGGCCCGTCGGTCATGACCGCCAACGGCATGATCTTCAACAACGTCACCCGCGAAGTACAATTGCTGGGCAACGTACGCGGCACGATCATCATGAACCCGCCGCAGGGGCAGACCAGGACCCAGTGACGCCGGCAGCCGCCCACGCGGCGGCGCGCCCTGGTCGCCGTCTTCATCTCATCATTCGCCAAACATGACCGCATCCCTGACGACATCGTCCTGTCGCCGCCTCGCGCCCGCCCTGCTGGGCGCCCTTGCCGCCATCGGCCTGACGCTGGCCGCGCCGGCCTTTGCCGAACGCGCGGACCAGGGCAAGCCGCTGGTGCTGGAGGCCGACAACGCCAGCTACGATGACGTCAAGCAGATCTACACGCTCACCGGCAACGTGGTGCTGACCAAGGGCACGATGGTGCTGAAGTCGGACGCCGCCGAGCTGCGCACCGACCCCGAGGGCTACCAGTACGCCATCGCCACCGCCAAGCCGGGCCGCCAGGCGTACATCCGCCAGAAGCGCGACGGCGTGGACGAGTACATCGACGGCTGGGGCGACCGCATCGAATACGACGGCAAGTCGGAGGTCAACAAGCTGATCGGCCATGCCCGCGCGGCGCGCGTGTCCGGCGCGGGCGCGAAGATCATCGACGAGATCCGCGGCGCGGTCATCACCTACGACAGCCGCAACGAGTACTACACGGCCACGGGCGGCGACAACAACACGACCGCCGGCAACCCGTCAGGCCGCGTGCGCGCGGTGCTGTCGCCGCGCACCGATGCCAGCGCGCCCGCCGCGGCCGGCCCGCAGCTCGACCTGCGGCCGTCGGCCACGCCCGCCAAGCCCTAACGATTGACCAGCCAGTCCCTGATGAACGATACCGCCACGCTCGCCGCCGCCGCCCCGTCCTCCGCATCGGCCGTCCGCACCGACAGCAGCACGCTGGTCGTGCGCCACCTGAAGAAGCGCTACGGCACGCGCACCGTGGTCAAGGACGTGTCGCTCGACGTGAAGAGCGGCGAGGTGGTGGGCCTGCTCGGCCCCAACGGCGCGGGCAAGACCACGTCGTTCTACATGATCGTGGGGCTGGTGGCGCTGGACGAAGGCGACATCGTGCTGGACGACGTGCACATCAGCGGCCTGGCGATCCACGAGCGCGCCCGCATGGGGCTGTCGTACCTGCCGCAGGAAGCGTCGGTGTTCCGCAAGCTCAACGTCGAGGAAAACATCCGCGCGGTGCTGGAACTGCAGGTCGACAACGGCAAGCCGCTGTCCAAGGCCGAAATCGAGCGCCGGCTCGATTCGCTGCTCGACGACCTGCAGATTGCCCACCTGCGCAACAACCCGGCGCTGTCGCTGTCCGGCGGCGAGCGGCGGCGCGTGGAAATCGCCCGGGCGCTGGCGTCGTCGCCGCGCTTCATCCTGCTGGACGAGCCGTTCGCCGGTGTGGACCCGATTGCCGTGGGCGAGATCCAGCGCATCGTCAGCTTCCTGAAGGCGCGCAACATCGGCGTGCTGATCACCGACCACAACGTGCGCGAGACGCTGGGCATCTGCGACCACGCGTACATCATCAGCGAAGGCACCGTGCTGGCGGCCGGCCAGCCCGAGGAAATCATCGCCAACGAGTCGGTCCGGCGCGTCTACCTGGGCGAGAATTTCCGCATGTAAAGCGCGGCCCCGCGCCGCCCGCAGGTCATTTTTACCGCACCTGCACACGGCTTTTCCAAAGCCGTTTCCGATCAGCGAAGCCGAAACGATAGGTTCTAGCAAATTCCGTTCCAACAACGGAAAGATGCGCATAGAATAGGTCGCATGAAACCTTCGCTTCAGCTCCGACTCTCCCAGCATCTGGCCCTGACGCCGCAACTGCAGCAATCGATTCGGTTGCTGCAGCTTTCCACGCTCGAACTCCAGCAGGAGGTGGAACAGGCCCTCACGGAAAACCCGCTGCTCGAACGCGAGAACGACTGGATCGAAAGCCCGCTGCGGGTGGCCGCGGACGGGTCCGTCAACCTGCAGAGCGCCCCGGCGCCGGCTCCCGCCGAGCCCCAGGCCAACGGCGACGACCGCACCGATCGCGCCGCTGGCAGCGAGGACGAGGGTTTTGGCGATTCGGGCAGCGAGGACTACGGCAACGACTGGAGCCTGGACGACTTCGCGCGCCGCCCGCAGGGCGACGAGGACGAGAAGACGCCGATGCAGTTGCGCGACGCGGATCCCACGCTGCGCGAATACCTGATGGAGCAATTGACGCCCCTCAAGATCTCGGCGCGCGACAAGGGCCTGGCCATCTTCCTGATCGAATCGCTGGACGACGACGGCTACCTGAGTGCGTCACTCGAGGAAATCTGCAGCGAACTTCCTGAAGAACTCGAGTTCGAACACGATGAAGTGCACGCGATGCTGACGCTGCTGCAGAGCTTCGACCCGCCTGGCGTGGGCGCCCGCAATGCCGCGGAATGCCTGAGCCTGCAACTGAAGCGGCTGCAGCACCCGCAGCGCGAGCTGGCCCTGACCATCGTCAACCAGCACCTGGAACTGCTGGCCGTGCGCGACTACACGCGGCTTAAGAAAGCGCTCCAGGTGGACGAAATAGCTTTGAAGGCCGCGCACGAGCTGATCCGTTCGCTGGCGCCGTACCCGGGACATGCGTACAGTCGTCCTGAAGCGGATTTCGTGGTGCCGGACGTGTTCGTGCGCAAGAGCGGCAGCGGCTGGATCGCCCAGTTGAACCCCGACGTGATGCCGCGGCTGCGGATCAACGACATGTACGCGCAGATCCTGCGCGGCGCGAAGGGCGAGGCCGGGGCGGCCGGGCTGCAGCAGAAGCTGCAGGAAGCGCGGTGGCTCATCAAGAACATCCAGCAGCGATTCGACACGATCCTGCGGGTGGCGCAGGCAATTGTGGAGCGTCAGAAGAACTTTTTTTCGCACGGCGAAATAGCGATGCGACCCTTGGTTTTGCGGGAAATAGCCGATACACTCGGTTTACATGAGTCGACCATTTCCCGGGTGACGACGAACAAATACATGGCCACGCCGATGGGTACTTTCGAGTTGAAGTACTTCTTTGGCAGCCACGTCTCCACCGAGACGGGCGGCGCGGCCTCATCCACGGCGATCCGCGCGCTGATCAAGCAACTGATAGGAGCCGAAGACCCCAGGAATCCTCTTTCCGACAGCCGCATCGCCGAATTGCTGGGCGAACAGGGCTTTGTGGTCGCACGCCGCACGGTGGCCAAATACCGCGAAGCGCTGAAGATCCCCGCAGTGAATCTCCGCAAGTCTTTGTAGCCGAGCCGCAACCGCCTGCCTGGTGCGGCTCTTTCAGAAGGAGAAGCGCTATGAACTTCAAGATCAGTGGACACCACCTCGACATCACGCCGCCGCTGCGTGAGTATGTGGAAACGAAACTGGAGCGAATTGTCAGGCATTTCGATCAGGTCATTGGCGTGAGCGTGCTGCTATCGGTCGACAACCACAAGGAAAAGGACAGGCGTCAGTACGCGGAAATCAATCTGCATCTCAAGGGCAAGGACATCTTCGTCGAAGCGCACCATGAAGACCTGTACGCCGCGATCGACTGTCTGGTCGACAAGCTCGACCGTCAGGTGATCCGCTACAAGGACCGGGTGCAGGGACATGACCGCGAGGCGGTCAAGTACCAGATGGCCGCCGCCCAGCTGCAGCAACAATAGGCTGGCAAACCCGACTGCCCCTTGAGGCGGACGCGAGCGTCCCCGAGAGGACTGATAGGAAGAGAGCAAAGCCGCGCATCTGCGCGGCTTTTTTGATGTCCCGGCCGCGCGTGCCGCGTTACCTTGGCGCCACGTCCGGCGCGCCCCGGCAGCCGGGGTGTTCGCATCCGGCGCCGCTCGGTGTATGCTGCGCCATACAAGAACGACAGGCAGAACGGTCCCGGTGTACCGCACCGCATGCCGCATGGCGATCAGCCGGCGGCGCGGCGGGCAGCCGGGTGGGCTAACCGGCCGGTTCGTCGACGGCAACCACCGCGACGCCGGCGCTGCAGTGCACAAGCGCGCTGTGGCCCTGCTCTATAATGGCCGGACGCTCCAATGCGGGCGTCCATAGCACTCGAATCCTGAATTGCCCCATTCCGGCGGGACGGCGACGACACGCCGCATCGCCACCCTGACTTCTCGTGCATCGCCCATGAATCGTTTGGCCAAATTGCTGCCACCCGGCAACATCCATCTCGACGTCACCGTCACCAGCAAGAAGCGGGTCTTCGAGCAAGCCGGGCTCCTGTTCGAGAACAACCATGGCGTTGCCCGGGCCACCGTGACGGACAACCTGTTTGCGCGCGAGTCGCTGGGCTCCACCGGCCTGGGCGCCGGCGTGGCCATTCCGCACGGCCGCATCAAGGGGCTCAAACAGCCGCTGGCCGGCTTCATGCGCCTGGCCGAGCCGATTCCGTTCGAATCGCCCGACGGCAAGCCCGTGTCGCTGCTGATCTTCCTGCTGGTGCCCGAACAGGCCACCCAACAGCATCTGGAAATCCTTTCGGAAATCGCGCAGTTGCTCTCGGACCGCGAAATGCGCGAGGGCCTGGCCACGCTGCCCACGCCCGAGGCGGTGCACCAGTTGCTGACCGAATGGCACCCGTGACGACCCGCAGGCCGGCCCGGCGCGCCGCCTGAAGCCACACCCGCCCCCAAGTAGAAAGTCATCCCGCATGGAACTCACCGGCGTCACCTCGCAGTCGATCTTCGACGACAACGCAGCCGACATCAAACTGTCGTGGGTCGCCGGTCTCGAAGGGGCCGACCGTGCCTTCGACGTCGAATTCGCCCGCGAAGCCACCTCGGCCGCCGACCTGGTCGGCCA
Organism: Cupriavidus sp. SZY C1; assembly: GCF_032190535.1. Lineage (NCBI taxonomy): Bacteria > Pseudomonadati > Pseudomonadota > Betaproteobacteria > Burkholderiales > Burkholderiaceae > Cupriavidus > Cupriavidus sp. SZY C1. The sequence goes on along the minus strand of NZ_JAUANU010000007.1, from coordinate 96,115 downwards.
CCTGAACCTGATCCACCCGAACCGCATCCAGGTGCTGGGCAAGCCGGAGATCCAGTATTACCAGCGCCTGGACGACGAGCCGCGCAAGCGCCAGATGGGCGAGCTGATCCTGCTGGAGCCGCCGTTCCTGGTTGTGGCCGACGGCATGGAGCCCCCGCCGGACCTAGAACTGCGCTGCACGCGCTCGTCCACGCCGCTGTTCACCACGCCGGTGTCCTCGGCGGCCGTGATCGACCACCTGCGCCTCTACCTGTCCCGCATCTCCGCGCCGCGCGTGACCATGCACGGCGTGTTCCTGGACATCCTGGGCATGGGCGTGCTGATCATGGGCGAATCGGGCCTGGGCAAGAGCGAACTGGGCCTTGAGCTGATCTCGCGCGGCCACGGCCTGGTGGCCGACGACGCCGTGGACTTCGTGCGCCTGGGCCCCGATTTCATCGAAGGCCGCTGCCCGCCGCTGCTGCAGAACCTGCTGGAAGTGCGCGGCCTGGGCCTGCTAGACATCAAGACGATCTTCGGCGAGACGGCCGTGCGCCGGAAGATGAAGCTCAAGCTCGTGGTGCAACTGGTGCGCCGCAACGACGGCGAGTTCGAACGCCTGCCGCTCGATTCCCAGTACCTGGACGTGCTGGGGCTGCCGATCCACATGGTCAAGATCCAGGTAGCGGCCGGCCGCAACCTGGCCGTGCTGGTCGAAGCGGCCGTGCGCAACACGATCCTGCGCCTGCGCGGCATCGACACGCTGCGCGACTTCATGGACCGCCAGCGCGCCGCCATGCAGGCCGACGTGGTTTCACGCAGCCAGGGCCGGCTGCTCTGACCGCCCCCGCCTTGCCCGCCCGGACGCCCGCTGCCCAGCGGGCGTTTTCATTTGCTTACAAGCCCCGCGCGGCCGGCGTCAACGCGCCGTGGACCGTCATCGTTTTGTGCTGTAATGGGCATCGTGCCCATTTCCGCCAGCCAGACCCACGGCGCGCGGCCACGATGTGTTTCCACAGAGGAGAGAAGCATGAAGAAGCTGATCGCGATGTGTGTGCTGGTGACCCCGCTGTTCGCCACGGGCGCGTTTGCCCAGAGCGCGTCGGCGCCGGCGGCCGAGAAGTCCGGCAAGACGGCCCAGCAGGAAAAGATGGCCGCCTGCGCCAAGGCCAACAAGGGCAAGAAAGGCGACGAGTACAAGAAGGCCCAGAGCGAATGCCTGTCCGGCAACGGCCCGGCCGCCGCGGCCGAGCCCAAGACGCAGCAGGACAAGATGTCGGCCTGCAGCAAGCAGAACAAGGGCAAGAAGGGCGACGAGTACAAGAAGGCGATGAGCGACTGCCTCTCGGCCAAGCCGGCGGCCTGAGCCCCACCCCGCCGCCCCGCATCCGGCGGTTTTCCCGCGAACATGGCGAATCTCCCGTGATTCGCCATGTTCGCGTCAGCCGGCTGTCATGACGCAGCCACCATGCGGTGCTATCCTTGCGTCGCTATGCGGATCATTCTCATTACCGGAATTTCCGGCTCCGGCAAGTCTGTCGCCCTGAACGTCCTGGAAGATGCAGGCTACTACTGCGTCGACAACCTGCCCGCCCAGTTCATCCCCGATCTCACCGCCTACCTGGCCGACCAGGGCTACACGCACCTGGGCGTGGCCACCGACATTCGCAGCCGCGAGTCGCTGGCGCGGTTGCCGGACACGGTGCGCGAGCTGTCGGCGCATCACCAGGTCCAGGTGCTGTTCCTGACGGCGAATACCGACGCGCTGGTGCAGCGCTATTCGGAAACGCGCCGCCGCCACCCGCTGTCGACGCGGCTGGAATCGGGCAGCGGCGCCGAGGCGGAGGCCGCGGCCAGCACGTCGCTGATCGAGGCCATCGAGATGGAGCGCGAGCTGCTGAGCCCGCTGGCCGAATCGGCGCACCGCATCGACACCAGCAACGTGCGCACCAACACGCTGCGTAGCTGGGTCAAGGAGCTGATCCGCGTGGACAGCACCAGCGGCCAGTCGCTGACGCTGCTGTTCGAATCGTTCGGCTTCAAGCACGGCGTGCCCAGCGATGCCGACCTGGTGTTCGACGTCCGCTCGCTGCCCAACCCCTACTACGACCTGGCGCTGCGACCGCTCACCGGCCGCGACGCCCCGGTGGTCGACTTTCTGCAGAGCCAGCCGATGGTGCTGGCGATGGCGGAAGACATCCGCGCCTACGTGGAAAAGTGGCTCCCGAGTTTCATTGCCGACAACCGCAGCTACCTGACCGTGGCCATCGGCTGCACCGGCGGCCAGCACCGCTCGGTCTTCATCGCCGAACGGCTCGCCAACTATTTCCGGGCCCATGGTAATGTGCTGGTCAGACACCGCGAGTTGGCCCCGGCCGGCTGACATGCGGGCTTGAAGGGCGGCCGTCACGGCCCGCCCGCCACTGGAGCGGCCAACGCATGTCGACTCTTCCCTCCGGCACCGCACCCACCGGCACCGTCCTTGACGCGCTGCCGCTGTTCCCGCTGAACACGGTCCTGTTTCCCGACGGCCGCCTGCCCCTGCGCATCTTCGAAAAACGCTATGTCGACATGGTGCGCCAGTGCATGCGCGAGGACGCGCCGTTCGGCGTCTGCCTGCTGGCCAGCGGCGACGAGGTGGCGCGGCCCGGCGTGGATGCCGTGCCCGAGGAAATCGGCTGTCTGGCGCAGATCGTCGACTGCAACATGGAGCAGCTTGGCGTGCTGCTGATCGAAACGCGCGGGCGGCAGCGCTTTCGCGTGCTGTCCCATGCCACGCGCGACGACGGCCTGATCGTCGCCCAGGCCGAAGTCCTGCCCGACGACATCATCGACTGCAAGCTGGAGCTGCTGAGCGAGTGCCTGGACGCGCTGCGCCGCATCGTCGCCTCGCTGCACAGCGAGCAGCCCGACAAGTCCAAGCTGCCCTTTGCCGAACCCTATCTCTGGGACGACCCGAGCTGGGTGGCCAATCGCCTGTGCGAATTGCTGCCCGTGCCGCTCAAGGCCAAGCAGATGCTGATGGCGCTGCCCGACGCCGGCATGCGCATCGAGATCGTGCACCGCTACATGCGGCAGCACCATATCGTCTGATCCGGGCGGCGCCGCCGCCTTCCGCTAGAACAGCCCGATGCGCGCCTGGTCTTCCAGCAGGCGCCGCACCGGCGCGGGCGTGCCCAGCGCATCCAGATCGTCCAGCGACAGCCAGCGGCTATCCGCATCGAGGCGCGGGGCCGCGGCCGTCAGGTCGACCCGGATCGCGCGGATCAGCAGCCGGAAATGCGTGAACACGTGCGTCAGTTCGCCGGCCAGGTACGCCCGGGCCGGCTCGCCAAACGGCCGCACCGCCTCCAGCGCGGCGTCCTCGGCCGCCTCGGCGTCGAACGGCACGGCGTCCAGCGCGATCTCGGGCAAGCTCCAGAGCCCGCCCCAGATGCCGCTGCCGGGCCGCAGGCGGACCAGCACGTCGCGCCCATGGCGGGCGATCAGCATCACCGTGCTCCGTTCCGGAATTGCCGCGCGCGGCTTGGGCGTCGGCAGCACGGCGGTCAGGTTGTCGCGGCGCGCCACGCAATCGGCCGACAGCGGGCAGTTGGCCGCATCGGCCAGGCACGCCGGCTTGCCGCGCGAGCAGATCGTGGCGCCCAGGTCCATCAGGCCCTGGGTGTAGGCGACCATGTCCTCGGCCTGATCCGGCCCGGCCGGCGGCAGCGCCTGGCCGGCCAGCGTCCACATGCGGGTCTCGATGGCGCGCTCGCCCGGGTAGCCGTGGATGCCGAACACGCGCGCGAACACGCGCTTCACGTTGCCATCCAGGATGGGAGACCGCACGCCGGCGCTGAACGCGGCGATGGCCGCCGCCGTCGACCGGCCGATGCCCGGCAGCGTCACGAGTACGTCCGGATCGGTCGGAAACACGCCGCCGTGGTCGTCCATGACCGCCTTGGCGCAGCGATGCAGGTTGCGCGCCCGCGAGTAGTAGCCCAGCCCGGCCCACAGCGCCATGACCTGATCGGCCGGCGCCGCCGCCAGCGCGGCCACCGTGGGCAGCGCGGCAACGAACCGCTGGAAGTATTCGATCACGGCCGCCACCTGCGTTTGCTGCAGCATGATCTCCGACAGCCAGATGCGATACGGATCGCGCGTGTTCTGCCACGGCAGGTCGTGCCGCCCGTGCGTACGCTGCCACCGGACCACCCGCATGCCGAAATCGGGCGGTACGGCGATGGCTTCCGGGGTCACGGGAACGGCGGCTGGCTTGCGGGGCATTGCGGAGTCGGGAAATGAAAAACGCCGCGCGGGAGGCGGCGTGACATGATACAGCGTGCGATGGCGGCCGCCGCCGGCTGCGCGATGGTGGCGCCCCTCTCCCGCAGGCGGGAATGGGGAAAAAACCCACCCCGCGCTCAGGCCGCCCTGACCGCCTCTTCCACCGGCGCTTCCACCAGCTTGCGCGTGAACTGCTCGATCTTCGTGCTGCGCTCGTCCAGGCCGTTGAGCACTTCCTCCAGTTCGGCGATGCGGCTTTCCAGCGTGTCGGTGGCTTCGTGGATCCGTTCGATCGAATCCACACGGCGGCGCAACTGCTTCTGGTGCTCGCGCACCTGGGCTTCCAGCGGCGTCATCACGGACTTGAGCCAGATCTCGATGTCGCGGTTCAGGTCGCGGAAGTTCTCCAGCACGCGGCTGGCCATCGTCGCAAACGCGTTCTGGACCAGTTGCGGGCGCGACCGCGTCAGCATGTTGACCGTGCCGAAATGGGCGTTGACCAGCGCCAGCGTCTCCTGCAGCTCGGCCGTGTAGCGCGACGTCACGAACTGCATCGGCGACGGCAGCGTGAAGCCGTGCTCGGCGTTGAAACGGCGGTACATGCTTTCCACAAGCTGGTGCAGCTCGGCGATCTTGCGGTCGGCGTCCTGGATCAGCCCGGTCAACTGGGCGAACAGCCCTTCCATGTCCTCGCGCAGGCCGCGCGAGAAGAAGCGCTCCTTCATCTGCTCGCGGCGGTCGCGCATGGTGCGCCGCACGTCGCGCAGCTGCAGGCTCTTGATGATGTCGGCGCTATGCCGGCCGAACACCAGCCGCAGCGCCTGGAACTTGGCGATGCTCTGCTCGAACTCTTCCTTCTCGCTCTGCACGCGCATCAGCATGTGCTTGACCATCGCGTGGTTCTTGCCGCGCAGGCCGCGCAGCTCGAAAAGCTGCTCGACGATGTCGCGCCGGCGGCTCTGCAGCAGTTGCTGGGCGCCGCGCGACATGTCCTGCACCAGCCGCTGCACCTGGTCCGACACGATCTCGCGCCGCTGCGGGATCAGCTGGTCCGACAGCACGTGCTCGAACTGCATCAGGTTGCTGCGTACCAGCATCGGCTGGTCGTGCGTGACCTTGGCCACCAGGCCCTTCTGCGCCGACACCGGATACACGCGGCGCTCCTCGATACCCAGCGTCTGGGCGGTCGAGCGCACCTGGCGCGCAATCTCGTCGGCAATCTCCGGCGACGACTTGAGCGGGTCCCACAGCCCGTCGATCTTGTTGAGCACGGCCAGGCAGCCGCGGCGGTGCCCGGCGCCCACGTGGCTACGCCAGAGCGCGAGGTCGCTCTTGGTCACGCCGGCGTCGGCGGCCAGCACGAAGACCACCACGTGCGCGTCCGGGATCAGCCGCAGCGTCAGTTCCGGTTCGGTACCAATCGCGTTCAGGCCCGGCGTGTCCAGGATCACCAACCCCTGGCGCAGCAGCGGATGGGGGAAGTTGATCACCGCATGGCGCCAGCGCGAGATCTCGACCATGCCGTCGGCATCGACCGAGTACGCGGCGTCGGGGTCGTTCTCGTTGTACAGGCCCAGCGACTCGGCCATCGACGGCGTCACGCGCGTGGTTTCCACCACGTGCTGGAACGCCGCCAGCATGCCCTCGGGTGACGACGGGTCCAGCGGCACCGTGGTCCAGTGCGATCCGGACGCGCCGGGCTCCATGAAATCGGCGGTCGATGCGTCCTGCAGCCGCGTCTCGATCGGCAGCAGCCGGATGCACGGCGGCTCGTGTTCGTCGTAGCGCAGCTCGGTCGGGCACATCGTGGTGCGGCCGGCGGACGACGGCAGGATGCGGCGGCCGTAGTCGGCAAAGAAGATCGCGTTGATCAGCTCGCTCTTGCCGCGCGAGAACTCGGCGATGAACGCCACCTTGAGCCGGTCGCTCTTGAGCACGCTCTGGATGCGTTGCGCGCGATCGTCGGCGGTGGCGTCATGGAGGTCGCACTGTTGCAGCCAGGACTGGAATTCCGCAAGGGACTGAAGGACCCCGGTTCTCCAGGCGCCATATTGTTCGAATTGATGGGCGAGGCTCGTCATGGCGGTTCGCTGTTTCGGCTCTTTATGGTTTTGGGCGCATGCCGCGCCTGTGCCGGGTGGTTCCGTTGACCCGCGGACCCGGTGTCAGGCGCCCTGCCGGCCTGCCCCGTCGAAGTGGCAAAACCGGCAGTTTTTGTAACTTTTTATGTCTGCGCACACGATACAGGTTTCTGGCCGGATTTTGTGGAATTCGCGTCCCTTGGCCGGCAACTGTGTCGGGAGTGTTGCGCCGAGCCATCGGCGCAATATGGCAACGCCGTGTCGCCATCGGATTGCCATGTTGTGGCGCCTTGCGAATCGGCCGATGTGTCGTGCGATTCACCCCCCGCTCGGCGCCTTGGGCGGCGCCTCAGCGTTGACTCAATGCTGGCAGTGCGGACAGTAGAACGTCGACCGCTGGCCCTGCACGATCTGGCGGATCGGGGTGCCGCAGACGCGGCACGGTTCGCCTGCGCGGTCATAGACCAGGCAGTCGAGCTGGAAGTAGCCGGTGCTGCCGTCGCTGCCCACGAAATCGCGCAGCGTGCTGCCGCCCCGGGCAATCGCCTCGGTCAGCGTCTCGCGCACGGCGGCGGCCAGTTTCTCGTAGCGCGGCAGGCTGATACGGCCCGCCGGCGTGGTCGGCCGGATGCCGGCGCGGAACAGGCTTTCGGAACAATAGATGTTGCCCACGCCCACGACGATGTCGCCGGCCAGCAGCGCCTGCTTGATCGCCACCGAGCGGCCGCGCGTGAGCCGGTGGAACCACGCGCCGTCGAAGCGCGGGTCGAACGGCTCGATGCCCAGCCGCCGCAGCAGCGGGTGCTCGGGCAGCGACGCCTCGGGTAGCGGCGTCCAGATGATGGCGCCGAAGCGGCGCGGGTCGCGGAACCGCAGCACCATGCGGGCGCCGGCGTCGGCGGAACCTGACGGATCGGCCGGCACCAGTTCGAGGTCGAGATGGTCGTGCGCGCCGGCGGCCGGCGCATCGGGATAGACGCGCAGCGTGCCCGTCATGCCCAGATGCACGAGCAACCACCCGGGCGCCGCGTCATCGCCATCGGCATCCGGCCGGGCGTCCGCCGGCAGGCATTCCAGCAGCAGGTACTTGCCGCGCCGTTCGATGCGGCCGATCACGCGCCCGGTCAGGCGCGCCTCCAGCTCGGGCTCCACGGGCCAGCGCAGCCCGCGGTGACGCACGGTCACCCCGGCGATGCGGCGGCCCACCACATGCGGCAGCAATCCGCGCCGCGTGACTTCGACTTCCGGTAGTTCTGGCATACGCCCCTGTCTTTCCGGCCGGATTTGCGCCCGGCACCACCGCCCCGCAGAACCTATGGGGGGCTTTCACGCTCCAAGCACGCAGGGATGCCTGCCCCCGCGCCGCCCGTGTGCGGGTTCCCATACGTAAGCGCCCCGCAAGGCAAGCAGCGCATTGTAGCGGCAGGCTACAATGCCTCCATCCATTCCTACGCCCCCGTGCGCCGGAGCTTTGATTCATGCCGGACCAAATCTTGCCCTCTCAGGCCATGCGCCCGGAAGCCATCCCCATGAGTGCATTCCGCATCCGTCGCCATGCGCGCGCCCTGGGCGTGGCCGCGTGCCTGGCCATCGCCCCGCTGGCCCATGCCGCGCCCGCCACGGTGGCGCAGAACGACGACGAGGCCATCGAGGTGCCGGCGCCGTCGTCGGCGGCCCGCGCGGCGCGCACGCCGCTGCCCAACGTCGCGCTGACGCCTGACATCCTGTACCGCGTGATGGCGGCGGAAATCTCGCTGCAGCGCGGGCTGGTCGGCCCCGCCTACCGCACCTATATCGACCTGGCGCGCGAGACGCGCGACCCCCGCCTGGCGCAGCGCGCCACGGAGATCGCGTTCAACGCCCGCGTCGCGCAGCAGGCGCTGGACGGCGCCCGGCTGTGGTCCGAACTGGCGCCCAAGTCGCCGGCCGCGCGGCAGGTCCTGTCGACGCTGCTGGTGCTCAACGGCCGCTGGGAAGATGCCGAGCCGCTGCTGGTGCAGCAACTGGCCGCGGCGCCGGCGGCGCATCGCGGCGAGGCCATCCTGCTGCTGCAACAGCAGATGTCGCGCACCAGCGACCCGGCCGGCGCGGTGGGCGTGCTCCAGCGCATCACCGCCAACGACAGCAAGCTGGCTGAAACGCACCTGGCCCTGGCGCGCGCCCGCGAGGCCGCCGGCGACAACGCCGGCGCGCTGGCCGAGCTGGACCAGGCGCTGCGCATCAAGCCCGACCTGGAGCCCGCCGCGCTGATGGCCGCCGAGTTGCAGGCCGAATCGGCCACGGACAAGTCGATCGACGTGCTCAAGCGCTTCCTGGCCAAGTCCCCGCAGTCGGTGAACGGCCACATCACGCTGGCCCGCCTGTACCTGCAGAAGAACGACATGCCGGCCGCACGCGCCGAGTTCGAGGTACTGCGCAAGGTGGCGCCGAACGACCCGCGCGTGCCGCTGGCGCTGGGGCTGACCAGCCTGCAGGCGCGCAGCTACGACGACGCCGAGCGCTACCTGAAGGAATACCTGCAGATGGCCGAGAAGTCGCCGGCCGCCAATCCCGACGTCGCGTTCCAGTACCTGGCCCAGATCGCCGAGGAAAAGAAGGATTACGCGGGCGCCATCGGCTGGCTGGACCGCATCGAGGACAGCCGGCTGGCCACGGCCGCGCAGGCCAAGCGCGGCCAGCTGCTGGCGCGCATGGGCAAGCTCGACGACGCGCAGGCCGTGTTCGGCGAACTGCTGGCCGATGCCGAGGACATTCCCGACCCGGGCCAGCGCAAGCAGCGCATGACGGCGATCCGCCAGGCCGAGGTTGGCGCGCTGCTCGAAGGCAAGGCCTACGACCGCGCCCGCAAGGTGCTGGACGAGCGCGTGAAGCTGGAGCCAGACAACGCCGACTGGCTCTATGAGCTGGCCATGCTCGACGAGCGCGAGAAGCGCTACGACAGCATGGAGCGCGGCCTGCGCAAGGTCATCGCGCTGCAGCCCGAGCAGAAGCAGGGCTACAACGCGCTGGGCTATTCGCTGGCCGACCGCAACGAGCGCCTGCCCGAGGCCCGCAAGCTGCTGGAGCGGGCATCCGAGCTGGGTCCGGACGATCCGTACATCATGGACAGCCTGGGCTGGGTCAAGTACCGCCAGGGTGAGCTGCAGCCCGCGGCCGACCTGCTGAAATCGGCCTATTCGAAGGCGCCCGAGGCCGAGATCGGCGCCCACCTGGGCGAGGTGCTCTGGCAGCTGGGCCAGCACGAGGAAGCCCGCAAGACGTGGAACGAGGCCGCCAAGGTGGAGCCCGAGAATCCCACGCTGATCGACACGCTGCGCCGCTACAACCAGAACCTGCTGCTGTCCAAGTAGCTGGCCTTGCGTATCATGCCGATTGCCGCCCGGGCCCCGCGCCCGGGCGCTTCGTTCTGACGGCCCCGGCCGTTTTCCGATTCCTTCCCGACCACTACCCGCGAACGTCGCACATGCTCCGATCCCGACGCCTGGCCCTGCTTTGCGTGGCCGCCCCGTTCTGGCTTGCCGCGTGCAGCACCATCACCCCGTCCCGCAACTTCGACGCCGGCGAAGCCGCCCGCAGCGAACAGTACACGGGCCGCTTTGCCGCCAACTACACGCGCTACGGCCGCAGCGAGGGCGTGCAGGGCAGCTTCCGCTGGGAAGAACAGGGCCGCAACGTGCGACTGGACCTGGTATCGCCGCTTGGCCAGACGCTGGCCGTGGTCACCAGCACGCCGTCCGGCGCCACGCTCGACCTGCCCAACGAGGCGCCGCGCAACGCGCCCGAGGTGGACAGCCTGATGGAGCAGGCGCTGGGCTTCTCGCTGCCCGTATCGGGCATGCGCGACTGGCTGCACGGCCGCCCCGCCGCTGGCCGGCCCGCCAGCGTCACGCGCGACGCGAACGGCCGCCCGGACACGCTGAAGCAGAACGGCTGGACCGTGCGCTACGTGGCGTGGCAGGAGCCCGCCGAAGGCGCCGCCCAGGGGGCCGCACAGCCGCGCCGCATCGACATGGCGCGCGACGGCAACGAAGCGCCGCTGTCCGTGCGGCTCGTGATCGATCCCAAGTCCGAACAATGATGCAAACCGTGACCGCCGGCGCCGCGCTGCCGCCCCCGGACCTGCGCGACTGCCCCGCGCCGGCCAAGCTCAACCTGTTCCTGCACGTGACGGGCCGCCGCCCCGACGGCTACCACACGCTGCAGACGGTGTTCCAGTTGATCGACTGGTCGGATACGCTGCACTTCCGCCGCCGCGACGACGGCGTGATCGCCCGCGCGACCGACATCCCCGGCGTGCCGGCCGACACCGACCTCGTGGTGCGCGCGGCCCGCGCGCTGCAGCAGGCCAGCGGCACGCATTTCGGCGCCGACATCGCCATCGACAAGATCCTGCCGATGGGCGGCGGCATCGGCGGCGGATCGTCCGATGCAGCCACCACGCTGCTGGCGCTGAACCACCTGTGGGGCACGGCGCTGCCGCGCGCCGATCTGATGCGCATCGGACTGGCGCTGGGCGCCGACGTGCCCGTGTTCGTGTTCGGCCAGAATGCCTTTGCCGAAGGCGTGGGCGAGGAACTGACGCCGGTGGCGCTGCCCGCCAGCTGGTTCGTCGTTATCCATCCGCGCCAGCATGTACCGACTGCGGCAATTTTTTCGGACGAACGCTTGACAAGAAATTCCCCGATCTCTATAGTTGCGGACTTCGCTGCTTGCACAAACAAATTCGCTTTCGGTCGCAACGACTTGCAAGCGGTAGCAACAGCGAAATTCGGCGAGGTTGCCCGAGCCCTTGAATGGCTGACAGAATACAGTCCGCATGCAAGGATGACCGGTTCCGGAGCCTGTGTTTTTGCCCGTTTCGAAGACGAGGCAGAGGCGCGGAAGGTGATGGAAAGGTTGCCGCCCGAGTGGGACGGCAGGTGTGTGAGAAGTTTGTCGCAACACCCGCTCGCAACGTTCGCATAGCAGGTTTTCGTCTGGCGACGGACCGCAGTCAGGTTCGGCGAGAGACGACAAAGGTTGTGTAGGGGAGTCGCCAAGTTGGTCAAGGCACCGGATTTTGATTCCGGCATTCGAAGGTTCGAATCCTTCTTCCCCTGCCATTACTTCCTATAGTGTCCAAACGGACATGCAGAACTCGCTACCGGCACCGGCCGGTAGCACAAAGCTCCCCCAGCAGCAAGACAGGTGCCCCGAATGAGCGTCGAAGGCTTGATGGTATTTACCGGCAACGCCAACCCTAAACTCGCGGAGGCTGTCGTACAGCACCTCGGCATCCCGCTGGGCAAGGCACTTGTGGGCCGATTCTCCGACGGAGAAGTCCAGGTCGAAATCCAGGAAAACGTTCGCGGCAAGCACGTCATCGTGCTGCAGTCGACCTGCGCGCCGACCAACGACAACCTGATGGAACTGATGGTGATGGTCGATGCCCTGAAGCGCGCCTCGGCCCGCAGCATCACCGCCGCCATGCCCTACTTCGGCTATGCCCGCCAGGATCGCCGCCCGCGTTCGGCGCGCGTGGCCATCTCGGCCAAGATCGTGGCCAACATGCTGGAAGTGGCCGGCGTCGAGCGCGTCCTGACGATGGACCTGCACGCCGACCAGATCCAGGGCTTCTTCGATATCCCCGTCGACAACATCTACGCGTCCCCGGTGCTGCTGGGCGACCTGCGCGAGAAGAACTACGGCGACCTGCTGGTGGTGTCGCCTGACGTCGGCGGCGTGGTGCGCGCCCGTGCGCTGGCCAAGCAGCTCGACTGCGACCTGGCCATCATCGACAAGCGCCGCCCGAAGGCCAATGTTTCCGAGGTGATGAACATCATCGGCGAAGTGGCCGGCCGCAACTGCGTGATCATGGACGACATGATCGACACCGGCGGCACGCTGTGCAAGGCCGCCCAGGTGCTCAAAGAGCGGGGCGCGCTGAAGGTGTTCGCCTACTGTACCCACCCGGTGCTGTCCGGTGGCGCCGCCGCCCGCATCGCCGCGTCCTCGCTGGACGAAGTGGTGGTCTGCGACACGATCCCGCTGTCGGACGAAGCGCGCCAGTCGGGCAAGATCCGCCAGGTCTCCACCGCCCCGCTGCTGGCCGAGACCTTCACCCGGATCGTCAAGGGCGACTCGATCATGTCGCTGTTTGCCGACCACTGAGCGGCAAGCTGGCGCAAGGCAGGCGAAAGCCTGCTAGAATCTTGGGCTTTACCGCATTGGCCACCTTCAGGGTGGCCAATGTGATTCATGCGGTACGGTTTGGTTGCCGTATCGCCTAGTCGAGGCTGTCTGGTCGCGGACAGCCTTCTTCACATCTGGAGTTGGACATGAAAGTAGTAGCTTTCGAACGTAGCGTACAGGGTACGGGTGCGAGCCGCCGCCTGCGCAATTCGGGTAAGACGCCCGGCATCATCTACGGCGGCGCCGCCGAGCCGAAGATGATCGAACTGGATCACAACGCACTGTGGCACGCCCTGAAGAAGGAAGCGTTCCACTCGTCGATCCTGGACCTGGAAGTGGCTGGCAAGAGCGAGAAGGCACTGCTGCGCGCCTTCCAGATGCACCCGTTCAAGCCGATGGTGCTGCACGTCGACTTCCAGCGCGTGTCGGCGTCGGAAAAGATCCACGTGAAGGTGCCCCTGCACTTCATGAACCAGGAAACCGCTCCTGGCGTGAAGCTGGGCCACGGCATCGTGAACCACATCCTGAACGACCTGGAAGTGTCGTGCCTGCCGGCCGACCTGCCCGAGTTCATCGAAGTGGACCTGGGTGCTGTCGAGCTGAACCAGACCATCCACCTGTCGGACCTGAAGCTGCCGAAGGGCGTGACCGCCATCACCCACGGTGATGACAACCCGGCCGTGGCGAACATCTCGCTGCCGGCTGGCGCCCAGTCGGCCGAAGCCGCCGAAGGCGAAGGCGAAACGCCGGCTGCCTAAGCTGCCAGCGTTGCCAGCAAAGACCGCCGGTTCGCCGGCGGTTTTTTTTCGTGCGCGGTTTTCGCGTATCCTTCACGCCTGCTTTCCGCTTTCTTCCACGCATGATCAAGCTCATCGTCGGCCTCGGCAACCCCGGGGCGGAATACGAGGCCACCCGGCACAACGCCGGCTTCTGGTTCGTCGACCAGCTCGCCCGCATGGGCAGCACCACGCTCCGGGTGGAAGGCCGCTTCCACGGCCTGGCCGGCCGCGCGCGGCTGTGGGACCAGGACGTCTGGCTGCTCAAGCCGTCGACGTTCATGAACCGCTCGGGCCTGTCGGTGGTATCGCTGGCGCGCTTCTACAAGATCCTGCCCGACGAGGTCCTCGTGGCGCACGACGAGATGGACCTGCCGGCCGGCGCGGTCAAGCTCAAGCGCGGCGGCGGCTCGGGCGGCCACAACGGGCTCAAGGACATCTCGGCCCACCTGACCACCCAGGAATACTGGCGCCTGCGCATCGGCGTGGGCCATCCGCGCAACGCGCCGGGCGGCGCGGCCGGCGGGCGCGAGGACGTCGTCAATTTTGTGCTCAAGCCGCCACGCAAGGAAGAGCAGCAGGCCATTGACGAGGCGATCGACCGCAGCATCGGCCCGATCGGCGTGCTGGCCCGCGGCGAGAGCGAGCGGGCGATGATGGAACTGCATACGGGGCGCTAGGGGCCGGGACGTGGCGTTTTCGTCCCCTGAACGAGCGCGGAACGGAAAAAACCCCGCCAGCCTTGCGGCTGCGCGGGGTTTTCCTTTTTCTGCTTGTGGGGGCCGGAACGAAGGGGCCGGATTTCTCTCCGGCTTCAGGCCACGTGCTTGGCGGCGGTCAGCAGCCGGTAGCGTTGCATCAGCACCTCGTGCGATTCGATGCGGTTCGGATCCTTCGGGATGCAAGCCACAGGGCAGACCTGCTGGCATTGCGGTTCGTCGAAGTGGCCGACGCACTCGGTGCACTTGTTGGGGTCGATCTCGTAGATCTCGGGCCCCATCGAGATGGCTTCGTTCGGGCACTCGGGTTCACAAACGTCGCAATTGATGCAGTCGTCGGTGATCAGTAGCGCCATGATGGTTCCTTCCAGCAACCCCGCCCATGCCCGAACTGGCCACGTCGACGGGGTCGAAGGTCGTATTTTATTCCGGTTTGCCGATCTTCTCGTTAAGCCAGCGCTCCACGGAGGGGAAGACGAACTTGCTGACGTCGCCGCCGAGCACGGCGATCTCGCGCACGAACGTGCCGGAGATGAACTGGTACTGGTCAGACGGCGTCAGGAACATCGTCTCGACGTCGGGCAGCAGGTAGCGGTTCATGCCCGCCATCTGGAACTCGTACTCGAAATCGGACACCGCGCGCAGACCGCGGACGATCACCCGCGCATTGTTCTTGCGCACGAAATCCTTGAGCAGGCCCGAGAAGCCTTCCACGCGGACGTTCGGGTAGTGCCCCAGCACTTCGCGGGCGATGCCGATCCGTTCCTCCAGCGAGAAGAACGGGCGCTTGTTGGGGCTGTGCGCCACGCCGACCACGAGTTCGTCGAAGATATTCGACGCACGACGGACGAGATCCTCGTGTCCCCGGGTCATGGGATCAAAAGTACCGGGATAGACGGCGACGACCATGTTTCCTCCTTAGGGCTGCCCGCTGGCGGCCTTCCCCTGCGGGAGACCGCTTTCGAATACTGGCTGCGCGACGGGCGTTGGACAATCAACAGCGGCGTAGTGTAACCCCAATTGCCGCTTTTGGAAGTCCGCCCGGCCGCATTTTTGCCGCATTGCAGCAGAGGCGCAAACGCTTGTCCGGCGCGGCAATCCGCCTGGCAGTCGTCATATGACTGGCCCGGGCGCGACGCCCTTCGCTCAGTCGGCGCCGTGGCCCTCGCGACGCTGCAGCAGATGGAAATGGACGGCCCCGGCGCGCGCCTGGCGGACGACCTCCAGCGACGCCGGCACCGGCGCATCGGCGCCGACCAGCGCTTTGTCCGATTCCACGTACACCACGCCGCCCGGCCGCGTCAGCCGCGCGGCGTGTTCCAGCGCCGGGCCGATCCAGTCCTCGGCAAACGGCGGGTCCAGGAACACCACGTCGAAGCTGTCGGCCGGCATCTGCGCGGCGGCGGCGAACGCGTCGGCCTGGACCACGCGTAGCTGGGGCGCATCGAGCTTGTACTGGTTGTCGCGCAACTGCTTGGCCACGCGCGGATTGGCTTCCACCAGCGTCACCGTGGCCGCGCCACGCGAGGCGGCCTCGAAACCCAGCGCGCCGGAGCCGGCGAACAGGTCCAGGCAGGCCAGCCCGGTCAGGTCCTGTCCCAGCCAGTTGAACAGCGTTTCACGTACGCGGTCCGGCGTGGGCCGGAGCCCTTCGGCCTCCAGTACCGGCAGCAGGGAGCGTTTCCAGCGGCCGCCGATGATGCGCACCTGGGCCGGTGTCTGGCGGGGCTGGCGGGACAGAGAAGTTCGCCCGCGCGGAGCGGGCGAAGGTCGGGATTGCGAATTCATGCCGTGATTGTAGAGCGTGGCGGACGCCGGCACAGCGGCGCCGCGTGCCCTCGCCCACCATCCGCCCCCGGCATCACTTTTCCGGCCCGGCGACGATCACGGTCGCCAGCGCGTCCGGATGCACGTGGCGCTGGAAGGCCGCGCGCACCTGGTCGCGCGTGACCTTGTTGATCTGCGCGGTCCAGGTGTCCAGGTAGTCCAGCGGCAGGCCATACCAGCCGATGTTGGCCACGTTGGTCAGCAGCTTGCGGTTGCTGTCGATCCGCAGCGGAAAGCCGTTGACGAGGTTGTCCTTGGCCGCCTTCAGCTCGGCATCGGTCGGGCCATCGGCCACGTACTTCGCCAGGATCTGGCGCACCAGGCCCAGCGCCTCGTTGGTGTTTTCCTTCTTGGTCTGCAGCGTGACGCTGAACGGCCCCGGCTGCTTGGACGGCGCGAAATAGCTGTCCACGCCGTAGGTGAGTCCCCGCTTCTCGCGCACCTGGTCGGTCAGCCGCGAGCTGAAGCCGCCGCCGCCGAGCACGTAGTTGCCGACCAGCAGGGCGAAGTAGTCCGGATCGCCGCGCGCGATCGACGGCGCGCCGATGGCCACGCTGGCCTGCTGGGCCGGATGCGGAATCCGCTTCTCGCTGGCCGGGATCGACATCTGCACGTCAGGCAGCTTGGGCGGCGCGGCGCCCTCGGGCAGCCCGCGCGTCATGTCCTCGGCGATCTGCTCGGCCTGCTTGCGGTCGATCGCGCCGATCAGCGTGACCACGGCGCGCTTGGCCGTGTAGTTGTCGCGCCAGAACTTGAGCAGGTCCTCGCGCGTGATCGATCCCACCGACTCCGGCGTGGCCGACACGCCGTAGGGATGGTTCGGGTACATCGCCTTCGACAGCGTCTTGTCCGCAATCACGCCCGGGCGCGTGTCGCCCTCGCGGATGGCCGTGATCAGGCGCTGCTTCTCGCGCGCGACGACGTCGTCCGGGTAGGACGGCGCCTTGATCAGCTGCGACGCCAGCCGCAGCGACTGCTCGCGCTCGGGCGACGTGGTCAGCGTCCGCAGCCCGATGCCGCCGCGGTCGCCGCCGGCCGCGCCGCCAAAGTCGGCGCCGGTATCGGCAAAGGCATCGGCAATCTGCGCCTCGTTGCGGGCGGGCTGGCCGTTCTGGGCGCTGCTGCCCTTGTCGAGCAGCGCGGCGGCCAGCGTCGCCAGGCCGGCCTTGCCGGGCGGGTCGTAGCGGCTGCCGGCGTCGAAGTCGATGTTGACGTCGAGCATCGGGATCGACGGGCTCGGCACGAAGAAGACCTTGGCGCCGGTGGACGCCGTCCAGCTTTCGATGGGAATGGCCGCGTGAGCCACGGTGACGGCCAGCAGCGCGGCCGCCCCGCAGGCCGCGCCAGCCAGGCGGCGCAGCAGGCGCGGGGACGCAATCGTCATGACGGACAGGGACATCGCTGCTTCTCTCCTCAGTGACGCAGGCCTTCGGGCGCTGCGGTCTTGGGCTTGTTGGGGTCGATCGGCTGCGGCAGCAGCGTGGCCACGGTCAGGTTGTCGTCGCTGAAGTACTTGCCGGCCACGGCCTGCACCTGCGCCGGCGTGACGGCCTTGATCTTGTCGAGCATCCGGTCGATCTGGCGCCACGAGATATTGGAGATTTCGGCCACGCCGATCTCCATGCCCTGGCCGAAGACCGAGTCGCGCTTGTAGATCTGGCCGGCCACCACCTGCGCCTTGACGCGCTTCAGTTCTTCCTCGGACACCCCGTTCTTGGCGATGCGCTGGATCTCCTCGCGCAGCGCCTTCTCGATTTCCTCGGTGGTGTGGCCGTTGGCCGGCGTGCCGTCGAGCACGAACAGCGACTCGTTGCGGTTGATGCTGTCGTAGCCGACGTTGACGTCGTCGGCCAGCCGCTGCTGGCGCACCAGTTCGCGCGTCAGCCGGGCGTTGTCGTAGCCGTTGAGCACGGCCGACAGGACTTCCAGCGCGTACGGGTCGACGTCCTTCTCCACGTCGTGCAGGCGCGGCACCTTGTAGGCCAGCACGATGTACGGGTTCTCGGCCGGCGCCTTGACCCAGATGCGCTTGATGCCCTGCTGCGGCGCCTCAAGCTGCGTCTTGCGCAGCGGCAGCGGCCGCGGCTTGAGCTTGCCGAAGTAGCGCTCGGCCATCGCGCGCACCTCGTCGGCCTTCACGTCGCCGGTCACCACCAGCAGCGCGTTGTTCGGCACGTACCAGGTCTTGTACCAGTTCTGCACGTCCTCGACGCGCATGTTGACCAGGTCGTCCATCCAGCCGATGACCGGATGGCGGTACGGCATCGCCGTGTAGACCGTCGCCAGTAGCTGTTCGTAGACCTTGCCGCGCGGGGAATCGTCGGTGCGCAGGCGGCGCTCTTCCATCACCACCTTCATCTCGCGCTCGAATTCCTCCTTCTTGATGATGAGGTTGGCCATGCGGTCGGCCTCCAGTTCCATCATCTTGGGCAGGTACTGCTTGGCGATCTGCTGGTAGTAGAGCGTGAAGTCGCGGTTGGTCAGCGCGTTCTCGCGGCCGCCCAGCAGCGCGATCTGGCGCGAGAACTCGCCGATCGGCACCTTCGGCGTGCCCTTGAACATCATGTGTTCGAGCATGTGCGCCACGCCCGTGGTGCCGCTGACCTCGTCGCTGCCGCCGGCGCGGTAGTAGATCTGGTGCGCCACGGTGGGCGCCCGGTGGTCTTCCTTGACGATGACCCGCATGCCGTTGGCCAGGCGGAATTCCGTGGTGCCGGCTTCCGTCTGGCCCACCTTGCCCGCCGTCGCCATGCCGGACGGCGGCCCCTGCGGCGTGGTGGCCCGGGCGGCTTCGCCCTGCGCCTGCGCCATGGCGGTGCCCGCCAGCGGACCGGCAAGGGTGGCAACGATGAGGGTGGAGATCAGGCGCCGGGAGAATCGGGCGGCGCCGGTGGAGGGCGAAACGATGCGGGCGGCGCCCGCTCCGGACAAGTCAGCGCAATGGTTCATGCGACCCCGTCTGCTAGAATTTTGGCGATTGATTCTACCGGGGTATTGACCCCTTTCCCAATGTTTAGTTTCTGGAAGAAGCGCAAGGCCGAGCCGGCTCCCGCGCCCGTCGAGCCGCCGGTTGCCGCGCCGGAACCCGTGTCCGCGCCCGCCCAGGCTCCGGTCCCGACGCCCGCCCCCGCGCCGGCCCCGCTTCCCGCGCCCGCCCCGGTGCCGGTGCCAGTCCCCGTTCCGGTGCCTGTGCCGATGCCGGCGCCGGCCCCCGCGCCCCAGCCGGCGCCAAGCCCGGTGCCGGTTCCCGTCCCGGTCCCGGTGCCCGCGCAGGTCCCGCCGCCCCCGCCCGCCCCGGTCGCCTACGAGCCGCCAGTGGTCGAGGAACTCGAACTGGTTCCCCCGCCCGCGCCCACGCCCGAGGCCAAGCGCGGCTGGATGACGCGCCTGAAGGCGGGCCTGTCGAAGACAAGCCGCAACATCGGCGTGCTGTTCGTCGGCGTGAAGGTCGACGAGGCACTGTTCGAGGAACTGGAAACCGCGCTGCTGATGTCCGACGCCGGCGTGGAGGCCACGGAATACCTGCTCGACCAGTTGCGCCGCCGCGTCAAGAACGACCGCATCGAGACGGCCGAAGGCGTCAAGACCGCGCTGAAGGACCTGCTGGTGGAACTGCTCAAGCCGCTGGAAAAGACCATGGAACTGGGCCGCGAGCAGCCGCTGGTGATGATGATCGCCGGCGTCAACGGCGCGGGCAAGACCACCAGCATCGGCAAGCTCTGCAAGCACTTCCAGTCGTACCACCAGTCCGTGCTGCTGGCCGCCGGCGACACCTTCCGCGCCGCCGCGCGCGAGCAGCTGACGATCTGGGGCGAACGCAACAACGTGACCGTCGTCGCCCAGGAAAGCGGCGACCCGGCCGCCGTGATCTTCGACGCGGTCAACGCCGCCCGCGCCCGCAAGATCGACATCGTGATGGCCGACACGGCCGGCCGCCTGCCTACGCAGTTGCACCTGATGGAAGAACTCAAGAAGGTCAAGCGCGTGGTCGGCAAGGCAATGCCTACCGCCCCGCACGAATGCCTGCTGGTGATCGACGCCAACACCGGCCAGAACGCCTTGGCCCAGACCCGCGCTTTCGACGACGCCCTGGGCCTGACCGGCCTGATCGTGACCAAGCTGGACGGCACGGCCAAGGGCGGCATCCTGGCAGCCATCGCCCGCCAGCGCCCGGTACCCGTGTACTTCATCGGCGTGGGCGAAAAGGTGGAAGACCTGCAGCCCTTCCGGGCGGAGGAGTTCGCGGAAGCGTTGCTGGGGTGAGACGGCCGCCCGCTCGCGACGCCCACCGGCAAGAAAAAACCCCGCCTTGGCGGGGTTTTTTCTTGGCAGTCTGATTTCGGGCCCCTGTCGATGGTTTGGGAATCCATCATTCTTCGTTATTGCACAGCCGAGTCCATATCAAGTGGTGGCTCGAACGCGGCCGTATCATCGGTCCAGCCGTATATGGCGCCGCCACACCAGACGCGAAAATTGAAAAGCACCTTCATATTGGCCTGGAACGCCCGGCATCGCGTGCCAGGCGGCACGATATGGACAGGCGCGTCACGACCGAGCATGCCTTCAAAATGCCTGTACAGGGGAACCGGCTTTGCCGTCACGCGCCCCGGGACATCGAGGACATAGCCGCCCAGGTAAAACCATGCGCCGAGGGCAAGCACGGTCGCCGCCGCTAGTTTGGCAAATCTACCAATTGTCCGACGCACCACCTTGATAACCTTTGGGATAAAACCTTCTTTCAATAAGCCGATCCGATTTTTCCAGAACACGCATGAGTTCAGCAGGAGAGACCGGGGTTGCCAGATAACGCGGATCGCTGGCGAGAACGCCAATCATCTCCAATACATCGGCGACGTTGGTACTGCAGGAATTGCGCGTCAGGCTGTATGGCGCATCTTCCAAAACACGGCGGTCCAGTTCATCTCTGATGGTCTTCTTCTCCGCTGGAGACACCCTGAGAACCAAACCAACCACGTCCCGGTGCATGCCCCGCCATCGCTGGAGAATGTTGTCCCACCAACGATCTCTCGTATTCGACCGAAGGTAATCCGCTAGAGAGCCCTTGTAGTACCTGCGGTGCGCTCGACTATAGACGACTTGGTCGATGCCGATCGCCGCATGGCCAAACGACGACTCTGGCGGCCAATATCGACTGTCAAAAATAAAGACCTCGATATCTTCTTCCGCCTGCGCGGCGCGAGCGCGTACGAATCCCGCTGGCCGAAGCCCCTGGGGCGCTTGGCCGGACTCGGCATAAGCGGTTTGGCGGGATGGCAATTGAGGCTCCCCGCCCGAGCGAACCTCGACCCGAAATGTGGTCTGGGAATGTATGACCAATGGTGGCGTAGGGCACTTGCAGTACACCTTTGCGCCGCTGACCAGAATCCGCTTGCCCGCAACTTCGAAACCTGCATCGCAATCGTTCCATACCGGGCCCGCGCTCTGGCACTTTGGGCAAGTGGCAATGTTGCCCTCCACCGCTGCCAGTGTCCCCTGATGTCGAAAAGGCAGCGGGCAGGCTGCAGCAAGAACGCCGCCGGTCGTCGTTTTGTCGCCGTCCAATAATGCGTAGCGGAATTCCGGCACGGTGTCTCCCGATAGTCGAAGGCCACCACCCTAATCCGCCTGCCGGAAGCCTTCCCTGCGCTATCGCAACCCTGCGCCACGTGGCAAGAAAAAGCCCGGCATCGAGCCGGGCCTTTTGTCGCTCACATCAGAAAACCGCCAGATCGCCTCACTCGCTATCCGGCTGCGCTCCCGGTGCCGCCTTCTGGAACGCTTCCAGTTCCATGCAGTGCGCGTGGATGCGGGCGATGGTCGGGAACGGGGTCAGGTCGATGTTGAAGCGTTGCGAGTTGAACACCTGGGGCACCAGGCACAGGTCGACCAGCGTCGGCGTATCGCCGAACGCGTAGCGGCCCACGTGGCCCAGTTGCGACAGGTTGATTTCCAGCGATGCAAAGCCCTGTTCGATCCAGTGGCGGTACCAGGCATCCTTGGCGTCGTCCTCCACCTTCAGCGTCTGCTTGAGGTACTTGAGCACGCGCAGGTTATTGAGCGGGTGAATCTCGCAGGCGATTTCCTGGGCCAGGCCGCGCACGATGGCGCGGTCGAACGGGTCGCGGGGCAGCAGTGCCGGCTCGGGATGGGTCTCGTCGAGGTATTCGATGATGGCCATCGACTGGATCAGCGGACGGCCGTCCACCACCAGCGTCGGCACCACGCCGTCGGCGTTCAGCGCCCGGTACTCGGGCTTGAGCTGCATGCCGCCGTCCTTGAGCAGGTGCACGCCCTTGTAGTCGTAGGGCAGACCCTTCAGGTTCAGGGCGATGCGGACGCGGAACGAGGCCGAGCTGCGGAAGTAGCTGTGGAGTGCCAGCATGGCCTTACGCCACCTTGACGGTCAGGTCGCCCACGCCCTCGATGTGGCACTGCATGACGTCGCCCTTGACCACCGGGCCCACGCCTTCGGGGGTGCCGCTGTAGATCAGGTCGCCCGGCTGCAGTGCGAACAGCTTCGACAGGTACGACACCATCTCCGGCACCGACCAGATCAGGTCGGACAGATCGCCGCGCTGCTTTTCCACGCCGTTCACGGCCAGCGTCACGGCGCCCTTC
This sequence comes from Cupriavidus sp. SZY C1, assembly GCF_032190535.1. Classification (NCBI taxonomy): domain Bacteria; kingdom Pseudomonadati; phylum Pseudomonadota; class Betaproteobacteria; order Burkholderiales; family Burkholderiaceae; genus Cupriavidus; species Cupriavidus sp. SZY C1. Next base: position 73,675 of record NZ_JAUANU010000007.1, on the reverse strand, counting down.
TGCGGATGGCCGATGGCGGACACCGGCACGATCGGGCCGATCGGGGCCGACTTGTCGAACGCCTTGCCGGTTTCCCAGGGCCGGCCGGTCTTCTTCGACTCGTTCTGCAGGTCGCGGCGGGTCATGTCCAGGCCGATGGCGTAGCCGTAGACGTGGCTGGCGGCCTGGTCCACGGGGATGTCGGTACCGCCCTTGCCGATGGCGACCACCAGCTCCACCTCGTAGTGGCAGTTGCCGGTGCCCGGCGGGTACGGGAAGGTGCCCTCGGCGCCGTCGGCCACGTAGCTGACGGCGTCGGACGGCTTGCAGAAGAAAAACGGCGGTTCACGGTCGGGGTCCGAGCCCATTTCGCGCGCATGCGCGGCATAATTGCGACCCACGCAATAGACCCGGCGCACGGGGAAGCTTGCATTGCTGCCACGCACCGGTACGCCCACGGGGGCCTGCGGGGCAAAGACGAACTCGGTCATCCAACTCTCCTGCTTTCTATTTTTGATGGGACGCCACGCCGGTGCATTCGGCTTCTCCCCGGTGTCAGGGGTTGGGCGGCGCGGCAGGGGCCAAGCATACACCCGGCGTCCGGCGGCATACAGGGGGTGCAGACCCGGCGCGAATCTTGCATATTGCACTGCAACTTAGCGACCGCCATGACCCGCCGCCATCCGCCCCCACCTGCCAGTCCGCCGCCGGCCGCGGGACCCCGCATCCTGCGCATCCTGCTGGTGCGGGACCCGCACGACGCCGATCCGCTCAACGTGGAGACCATCCGCGCCGGACTGGCGCAGGCCGGCTTCACGGCGGTGCAGACCGTCGAGGCGGACCTGCGTCTGCCCGACGTGATCGCCGCCACGCTGCCGGACCTCGTCATCATCGCGTCCGAATCGGCCGCCCGCGACACGATCGAGCATGTCTGCGTGTCGACCCAGCACGCGCCGCGGCCCATCGTGCTCTTTACCGACAACGACGACGCCCAGCGCATCAAGGCCGCGCTGTCGGCCGGCATCACGGCCTATATCGTCGACGGGCTGCGCGCCGAGCGCGTCAAGACCGTGCTGGACGTGGCCTACGCTCGCTTCGAACTGGACCAGCAGCTCCGCGCCGAGCTGGACGCCACCCGGCTGCAGCTTGCCGAGCGCAAGACCGTCGAGCGCGCCAAGGGCCTGCTGATGGAAGCGCGCGGCATCAGCGAGGACGAAGCGTTCAAGCGCCTGCGCTCGATGGCCATGGAACGCGGCATCAAGCTGGCGGACGCCGCCCAGCGCGTGATCGACGTAATGGGCTGACGCCCGCCCTGCCCGGACTTGTGCATGCACAAGCCGGGTGCCGCACCACTTTCCCCCGCCGCACTGCCACGATCCCGCCGCCACCCCGGCGCGTGCCGGGCCATGCCCGCCGCGTGCACCGTCCGCAGGCTTTGCGCCTCCGGATGGGGAAAACCGCCGCCCGGCCAGGAATTTGTGCACCGCAACGAGCATGGCATGGCGCTTGCGTGATTGGCATCCAAGGCCAACGACGGCCGGCAGTCCCGAGCCTCACCCCGTAGCACCGGCATCACCGGCATCACCACAACATGACTGCACGCGGATCAACGACGACCCGCGCGGCATCGGACAACGGCGTCCTGCACCGTCCCCGGCCTCTCATCGACGATGGCCGGCGGCGGTCGGGACGCCTTTTTTCTTTTCGGAGCCCTTGCAATGCCCTCTCGCCTCAAGATCGCCAAGCCAGACGTCGCCGACAACGCCGCCGCCGACCACGCCCCCGCCAGCAACGGCCGCCGCCGGGCGCTGGCCACCATCGCCGGCGCCAGCGTGATGACGCTGGTGGACCCGCTGGTGCGCAGCGGCGCCTGGGCGGCCGGCTCCGACGCGCCGGAGAAGACCGAGGTCAAGATCGGCTTCATCCCGCTGACCGACTGCGCCTCGGTGGTGATGGCGTCCACGCTGGGCCTGGACAAGAAATACGGCATCAAGATCACCCCGAGCAAGGAGGCGTCATGGGCGGCCGTGCGCGACAAGCTCGTCAACGGCGAGCTGGACGCCGCGCACGTGCTCTACGGGCTGATCTACGGCGTGCAGCTCGGCATCGGCGGTCCCAAGAAGGACATGGCCGTGCTGATGAACCTGAACCACAACGGCCAGGCCATCACGCTGTCGCAGAAGCTGGCCGACAAGGGCGTGCGCGACGGCGCCAGCCTGAAGGCGCAGATGGCGAAGGAAAAGCGCGAGTACGTGTTCGCCCAGACCTTCCCCACGGGCACGCATGCGATGTGGCTCTACTACTGGCTGGCGGCCAACGGCATCAACCCGATGCAGGACGCCAAGGCCATCACCGTGCCGCCGCCGCAGATGGTGGCCAACATGCGCGTGGGCAACATGGACGGCTTCTGCGTGGGCGAACCCTGGGGCGCGCGGGCGATCGCCGACAAGATCGGCTTCACGGCCGAGACCACGCAGTCGATCTGGAAGGACCACCCGGAGAAGACGCTCGGCACCACGGCCGATTTCGTGCAGAAGCACCCGAACACGGCGCGCGCGATGGTGGCGGCCATCCTGGAGGCGTCGAAGTTCATCGACGCGTCGGCCTCGAACCGCCGCAAGACCGCCGAGACCATCGCCGCCAAGTCCTACGTCAACACCGACATGGACATCATCCTGGACCGCATGCTGGGCCGCTACAGCAACGGCCTGGGCAAGACCTGGGACGACCCCGACGCGATGAAGTTCTACCAGGACGGCCAGGCCAACTACCCGTTCCTGTCCGATGGCATGTGGTTCCTGACCCAGCACAAGCGCTGGGGCCTGCTCAAGGACCATCCGGACTACCTGGCCGTGGCGCGGCAGGTGAACCGGATCGACATCTACAAGCAGGGCGCCGCCGCGGCGCAGGTGCCGCTGCCCAAGGGCGACTTCCGCACCGCGAAGCTGATCGACGGCGTTACCTGGGACGCCACCAAGGACCCGAAGGCGTACGCCGACGGCTTCAGGATCAAGGCAGCCGCCCTCTGATCCCGACTACTCACCGCTCTTCGGAAAGGAGCTTGCCGTGAACGCCATCGCCTCGACGTCTCCCAAGGGTGCTGCCATGGACGCAGACGCCATCGACCCGGAAGCCAAGGAACACACGCGCCGCCGCGCGCAGGAACTGGCCGGCCAGGCAAGGCTGGCCGCGCGGCGCGATGCCGTCGCGCGCGGCGTGCTGGGCTGCGTGCCGCCGCTGGCCGGCTTCGTGCTATTCCTGCTGGTCTGGCACGGCATCGCCACGCTGATCCCGGCGCTGCCCACGCCGGGCGCCACGTGGAACGCGGCCGTGCCGCTGTTCTCGGACCCGTTCTATCGCAACGGCCCCAACGACCAGGGCATCGGCTGGAACGTGCTGGCGTCGCTGGCGCGCGTGGCGGCCGGCTTTGGCATGGCAGCCGTGATCGGCATCCCGGCCGGCTTTCTGCTCGGGCGCTTTGCGTTCCTGAACGCGATGGCCGCGCCGGTGATCAGCCTGCTGCGGCCGGTGTCGCCGCTGGCGTGGCTGCCCATCGGCCTGCTGCTGTTCAAGGCGGCCAACCCGGCGGCCATCTGGGCCATCTTCATCTGCTCGATCTGGCCGATGATCATCAACACGGCCGTGGGCGTGACGCGCGTGCCGCAGGACTACCTGAACGTGGCGCGCGTGCTGGACCTGTCCGAGTGGACGGTCTTCCGCAAGGTGCTGTTCCCGGCCGTGCTGCCGTACATGCTGACCGGCGTGCGGCTGTCCATCGGCACGGCATGGCTGGTGATCGTGGCCGCCGAGATGCTGACGGGCGGCACCGGCATCGGCTTCTGGCTCTGGGACGAGTGGAACAACCTCAAGGTCGAACATATCGTCATCGCCATCTTCATCATCGGCGTCGTGGGCCTGGTGCTGGAGCACCTGCTGCTGGCCCTGGCGCGCCGCTTCAGCTACGGCAACAACTGACCGGGGAGCCACCACATGGAACGATTTGTCAGCATCGAAGGCGTCGGCCAGACGTTCAAGACGCGCAAGGGCCCGTTCGTGGCGCTGCGCGACATCGACCTGTCCATCGCCGAAGGCGAGTTCATCACGCTGATCGGGCACTCGGGCTGCGGCAAGTCCACGCTGCTGAACCTGATCGCCGGGCTCACGCTGCCCACGGCCGGGGCGCTGATCTGCGCCGGCCGCGAGATTGCCGGGCCGGGCCCCGAGCGCGCCGTGGTGTTCCAGAACCATTCGCTGCTGCCGTGGCTGACCTGCTTCGAGAACGTCCACCTGGGCGTGGAGCGCGTGTTCGGCGCCACCGAGAGCAAGGCCCAGCGCCAGGCCCGCACGCACGACGCGCTGGCGCTGGTCGGCCTGACGCACGCGGAAGCGAAGTATCCGCACGAGATCTCGGGCGGGATGAAGCAGCGGGTGGGCATTGCGCGGGCGCTGGCGATGCAGCCGAAGGTGCTGCTGATGGACGAGCCGTTTGGCGCGCTCGACGCGCTGACCCGCGCCCACCTGCAGGACGAGCTGATCAAGATCGTCGCCCGCACCCGGAGCACGGTGGTCATGGTGACCCACGACGTGGACGAGGCCGTGCTGCTGGCCGACCGCATCGTCATGATGACCAACGGCCCGGCGGCCACCATCGGCGAGATCCTGGCCGTGGACCTGCCCCGCCCGCGCGACCGCGTGGCGCTGGCCGACGACCGCACCTACCACGCGTGCCGTACGGCGGTGCTGGACTTCCTGTATCGCAAGCAGCGCAACCCCGCGCTGCAGGAGGCCGCCTGAGCACGCCCCGGGCCGCCGCGGACGCGATCCGGCGGGCATCGTGGGCTATCATGAACCCCAAACCCACCCCACGATTCCCCGCCGCACCATGACTACCGCATCCGCTGCGCCCGAGTCCGCCCCGTTCTCGGCGGCCAAGTACATCAAGGAAATCGGCCGTGGCGTCAATGGCGCCCGCGCGCTGCCGCGCGAGGACGCCCAGGCGCTGTTCGACGCGATGCTGGCCGGCCGTGTCTCGGACATCGAACTGGGCGCCGTGCTGATGGCGTACCGCATCAAGGGCGAAGCCCCGCACGAACTGGCGGGCATGCTCGAAGCCGCGCACCGGCACTGCCAGCCGCTGGCCGCGCCGCCGGACACGCCCGTGGTGGTCATCCCCAGCTACAACGGCGCGCGCAAGCAGCCAAACCTGGTGCCGCTGCTGGCGATGCTGCTGGCGCGTGACGGCGTCCCCACGCTGGTGCATGGCGTGCGGGCATTCCATGGCCGCGTGACGAGCCTCGCCCTGTTCGAGGCGCTGGGCGTGCCGCTGTGCGCGACCACCGGCGCCGCGCAGGACCAGCTGCGCGCTGGCACCAACCCGCTGGCCGTGCTGCCGATCGACGTGCTCTCGCCCCCGCTGGCGGCCCTGCTGGACAAGCGCGCGATCATCGGCCTGCGCAATTCGTCGCACACGATCGTCAAGATGCTGCAGCCGGTGGGCGCCCACACGCCGGCCGAGGCGCTGCGGCTGTACAGCTATACCCACCCCGAGTACCGCGAGACGCTGACCGACTATTTCTCGCACGAGCCGGCCAACGTGCTGCTGGGCCGGGGCACCGAGGGCGAGGTGGTGGCCGACGCGCGCCGCAGCACGCGGATCGACTGGCTGCACGACGGGCATCAGCGGACGATGGTGGACCCGGTGGGCGGCTCCATCGGCGAGGTGCCGGCGCTGCCGGCCGGGACCGACGTGGCCGACACGGCGGCGTGGATCCGAAAGGTGCTCGATGGCGCCGAGCCCGTGCCGGCCCCGATCGCCACCCAGATCGCCACGATCAAGGACTGCCTGGCGCAGGCCACGCGCGTCGCCTGGGCCAGCCCGGTCTGAGCGGCGGCCGGCGGTCCTGGGGCTTTTGGGGCCCCGGGGGCCCTAGCGCCGCACCGGCAGCGGAATCCGCTCGGTCTCGCCGGGCACGTGCGGGAACTTGTCGTCCTGCCAGCGCTGGCTGGCTTCCTCGATGGCTTCCTTGCTGCTGGCCACGAAGTTCCAGAAGATAAACCGGCGGCCGTCGGTCGGATCGCCCCCCAGCAGCATCACGCGCGACGGCAGCGTCGCGGTAATCGTCACCGGCTCGCCCGGCGTCAGCACCACCAGGTGCTCGGCGGGCAGCGTCTCGCCGTCCATTTCCAGGTTGCCGTCCACCGGGTAGATGCCCCGCTGCACGTGCTCGGGCGGGATGACCAGGGTGGCGCCAGCATCCATCTCGATGGCCACGTACAGCGTGCGGCTATAGACCCGCACCGGCGATTCCGCGCCGAATGCATCGCCGGCAATCACCGTCATCCGCACACCCGGCAATTCCAGCTTGGGCAGCGTCGCGCCCGGATGGTGGTGGAACGACGGCGGATCATTCTCATGCGCCTTTGGCAGCGCCACCCAGGTCTGGATGCCGTGCACGCGCGGGCCGGCTTCGCGCTCGTCGTCGGGCGTGCGCTCGGAATGAACGATGCCGGTGCCGGCCGTCATCCAGTTCACGTCGCCGGGGCGAATCACCTGCTCGCTGCCCAGGCTGTCCCGGTGCAGGATCGCGCCCTCGAACAGGTAGGTGACCGTGGCCAGTCCGATATGTGGATGTGGACGCACATCCATGCCGTGGCCGGCCTCCATCACCACCGGGCCCATGTGGTCGAAGAAGATGAACGGCCCGACCGTCTGGGTCGTGGCGGCGGGCAGCAGGCGGCGAACGGTGAACTCGCCGATGTCCCGCACATGGGGTTTCAGCAAGTGTTCGATAGCAGACATGAGAACGTCTCCGGGGAATGGTGCAATGCGAATGGACGATGTGGCTGCCAATGGGCTTCAGTGTAGCGAATCCCGCAATTCACCATCCCGCAAATGCGAGGAAATCATCGGAAACCGATGGGTGCCGCGCCCCTCTAATCTTTCTGTCGAGCGGGCCCATGGCCCGGGAGGCCTTGTCAGGACTGGGGCTTGGCGAAATTGTGATGGCAACTTACCGCTATCAACAACCCGGTTTTAATCGGGTGGAACTATCAACCCCATAGGCCTTCTAACTTAGCACTCGTCCGGTTCGAGTGCTAATATGCGTTGCAATGCGGTGTCCTTCTGGGACACACCGGCAACCCACCGCCGGATGCGAAAGGAGTCATAGTGAACGCAGTCTTGTCTGCCGATCCCACCCAAGTTTCCCGCCGTCTGCCGACGGCGCCCCAGAGTGCTGCCGCGAACAGCCTTGCGCTGACGTTTCCGGGCACGCTGGGCAATCTGGAAAGCTACATCCAGGCGGTGCATCGCATCCCGATGCTGACGCCCGAGGAAGAGCTTCGCCTGGCGCGCGACCTGCGCGACAACGAATCGGTCGATGCCGCGCGCCGCCTGGTGATGTCGCACCTGCGCCTCGTGGTGTCCATCGCCCGCCAGTACCTGGGCTACGGCCTGCCGCACGCCGACCTGATCCAGGAAGGCAACATCGGCCTGATGAAGGCCGTGAAGCGCTTCGACCCCGAACAGGGCGTGCGCCTGGTGTCGTACGCGATGCACTGGATCAAGGCCGAGATCCACGAATACGTGCTGAAGAACTGGCGCATGGTCAAGGTGGCCACCACCAAGGCCCAGCGCAAGCTGTTCTTCAACCTGCGCAGCCACAAGCAGGGGCTGCACACCTTCACCCCCGAGCAGGTAGAAGCCGTCGCCCGCGAGCTGAACGTCAAGCCCGAGGAAGTGATGGAGATGGAAACCCGCATGGCGGGTGGCGACATGGCGCTGGAAGGCCAGGTCGACGACGGCGAGGAGGAATTCGCGCCCATCGCCTACCTGGCGGACAACCATAACGAGCCGACCAAGGTCATCGAGGCCAAGACGCGCGACCGCCTGCAGGTGGAAGGGCTGGAAGAGGCGCTGGGCAAGCTCGACCCGCGCAGCCGCCGCATCATCGAGGCGCGCTGGCTGGACGTGAACGACGACGGCTCGGGCGGCGCCACGCTGCATGAGCTGGCCGACGAATTCGGCGTGTCCGCCGAGCGCATCCGCCAGATCGAGGTGGCCGCGATGAAGAAGATGAAGGGCGCGCTGGCCGCGTTTGCCTGATCCTTCCGGGCCACGCGCCCCATGCAAAAGGCCGGTCGATTGACCGGCCTTTTTGTTTGCCTGCGCGCCGCAGCGCGCCGCACCCCGCCCCGTCAGGACATCAGCGCCTTCAGGTCGTGCGCGATCGGCTCGGGGCCCTGGCCGTGGCGGATGAACAGCCGGAGCTGGCCGTTCTGGTCGAACACGTAGCTGCCGGCCGAATGGTCCATCGTGTAGTTGTTGGGCGACGTTCCCGGCACCTTGGCGTAGTAGACCTTGAAGTCCTTGGCCAGCTTCTTCAGCGCGGCTTCGTCGGCCGGGCGCAGGCCCAGGAAGCGGGCGTCGAAGGCCGGCACGTACTGGGCCATCAGCGCCGGCGTGTCGCGCTCCGGGTCCACGGTGACGAACAGCACCTGCACCTTGTCGGCGTCGGGGCCCATCTGCTCCATGACCTGCTTCAGCTCGACCATCGTCGTCGGGCAGACGTCCGGGCAATGGGTGTAGCCGAAGAACATCAGCACCACCTTGCCCTTGAAGTCGCCCAGCGTGCGGGTCTTGCCCGCGGGGTCCAGCAGCGCGAAATCCTTGCCGAAGTCGCTGGCGCCCGAGATGTCGACGTTCTTGAACGACGGTTTCGGCTGGCCGCAGGCCGCCAGCAGCGCGGTGCAGAGCGCCAGCAGGCAGAGGCGGCGGAACGTGGCCAGAAGGCCGGGGGCGGGAGTCGGCATGCGTGGAGGCGGGTAGGAGGGGAGACGCCCGAAAGTATCGCTGATCACATCGGCCATGGCTTCCGGGCGCGGCAAGATGCCGCAGGACAGGCGGGTCAGACCTGCGGCACGAACTTGAAGTAGTGATCCACCAGCAGCGCCGCGAACAGCAGTGACAGGTACAGGATCGAATAGCGGAAGGTGCGCTGCGCCAACTGGTCCGAATAGTTGCGGAACAGCTTCCAGGCATAGCCCAGGAACACCAGCCCGAGCCCCAGCGCGGCCGCCAGGTAGATGTAGCCGCTCATGCCATAGACGAACGGCAGCAGCGTGGCGGCGATCATGACCAGCGTGTACAGCAGGATGTGCAGCAGCGTGTAGCGCTCGCCGTGGGTGATCGGCAGCATCGGCAGGCCCGACTTGGCGTAGTCGGCGCGGCGATAGAGCGCCAGCGCCCAGAAATGCGGCGGCGTCCACGTGAAGATGATCAGCACCAGGAACCACGCCTCGGCCGGCACGGTGCCCGCCACGGCGGCCCAGCCCAGCGCCGGCGGCATGGCGCCGGACAGCCCGCCGATGACGATGTTCTGCGGCGTGGCCGGCTTCAGCAGGATCGTGTAGACCACCGCATAGCCCAGGAACGTGGCAAACGTCAGCCACATCGTCAGGTCATTGGCAAAGACGTGCAGCAGCCACATGCCGGCGCCGCCCAGGATGGCCGAGAACACCAGCGTCTGGGCCGTCGTGATCTCGCCCGTGGCCGACGGCCGCCACGCGGTGCGGCGCATCAGCGCGTCGATCTTCTGCTCGACCAGGCAATTGATGGCAAACGCGGCACCGGCCAGCAGCCAGATGCCGGCGGCACCGCCGATCAGCACGGACCACGGCACCATGCCGGGCGTAGCCAGGAACATGCCGATGACCGAGCAGAATACGGCCAGCTGCGTCACGCGCGGCTTGGTCAGCGCGGCATATTGGCGGGCCAGGTGTCGTAATCGGCCCACGGAGGAATGGGGATGGGTAGCGGTAACCACGGGGGGCATCTTGTCTTTCATGTGGCGCGCGCCGCCACGGCGGGTTGGGCGGCGGCGCCGGCGGAGCGGGTCGCGAGGCCGATATTGTAGTTGAGACGGAGCAACAGCATCAGGAGCAGCGCCGCCCCGCCGTTATGGGCCACGGCGGCCACCAGCGGCCAGTCGAACACGATGTTCGACATCCCGGTGGCCAGTTGCAGCGCCAGCACGGCCAGCAGCCACTTCCCGTGGCGCGACAGCCCCTCGAGCCGCCGCGCGCGCAGGCCGAACCAGAGCAGGTAGCCCAGCACCACGAACGCAAAGCCCCGGTGCACCCAGTGGATGGCCACCAGCGCCGCGTGCGGAATGTAGGCGCCGTCGGCGGTCATGCCCAGCTGGCGCCACAGCGTGAAGCCGTGCCGGAAGTCCATCTCGGGCACCAGTTGGCCGTTGCAGAGCGGAAAATCGGTACAGGCCAGCACCGCGTAGTTGGTGCTCACCCAGCCACCCAGGAAGATCTGGATCACCAGCAGCACCAGCCCCAGCACGCCGGCCCGGCGCAGCGCCGCGGCCTGCGGCGCCACCGGATGCGGCGCTTCGTTGCGCGAGCCGAGCCAGATCAGCGACGCCAGCAGCAGCATCGCCAGCATCAGGTGCGTGACCACGATGATCGGCTGCAGCTTCATCGTCACGGTCAGCGCGCCGAACAGGCCCTGCACGCAGACCAGCACGAACACGCCGGTGGCGTAACACGGCGACTGCTTCAGTTCCCGCCGCCGGACCCACGCCAGCACCATCAGCGAGATGATCAGCACGCCCACCGCCATGGCGAAATAGCGATGGATCATCTCGATCCACGCCTTGGCCAGCGTCACCGGGCCGCTCGGCAGCGCGGTCTCGGCCGCCCGGATCGGCTCCATCGCCGCGTGTGGGTTGGAATGGCCGTAGCAGCCCGGCCAGTCGGGGCAGCCCAGGCCGGAATCGGTCAGCCGGGTGAAGCTGCCGAACATGATCAGGTCGAGCGTCAGGAACGCCGTGATCCACACGAGCCTGCGGTATTTGTCGCGGCTGCCGCGCACCATCACGTAGGACAGCGGCAGCAGGGCGATCAGGATGCCAATGATGGCGAGCTGGAGCAGCATTTCGGTACAGCCAGGTCAGACAAAGGAATGGAGCGGTCGGCCCATCAGCCGATGCGGGAATACTTGAGCAGCTTCTTCAGGTCACCGCTCATCTTCTTGGGGTCGGGGTCCTTCGGCCAGCGCATCATCAGGTTGCCGAGCGGGTCGACCAGGTAGATCGTGTCCTCCACGCGCCCGTCGGGCGCCGCCGGCAGCCATTGCGCGATGGCGGCGCGGTCCATGCGCAGGAATCGCACGCCGGCATAGGGTTCGTTGTAGGCGTCGACGAGCCGGCCGTCCACGTTGCCGGCGTCCTGGATCAGCCAGACCGGCACGATCCGCTCGCGGCCCTCGCCCTGCCCGGCCCGGATCTGGCGCATCGTGAACAGCTTGCGCGCGCAGGCTTCGTCGCAGGCGGCGCCGTCGGTCATCAGCATCAGCCACTTGCCGCGCAGCGACGCCAGCGGCAGCGCGTCGCCGCGTTCGTCCACCAGTTGCACGGGCGGCATCGGGCGCTGCGGATCGACCAGCGCGCCGTAGTTGGTCGATCCGCCGGTCGGCTTGATCACGTAATAGGTGAAATACGAGAACAGCACCGGCGACGCGCAGACCAGCAGCAGCATCAGCATCTGCAGGCGGCCGCGGCGCGTGCGCGCGTCGATGCGGGGGTCGGGCGTGGCCGAGGGGTCGGGCTGCGACATGGGAGGCGTCTGTACGTTCATCGTTCGATCATTCGATTGGTGGGTCCGGCGTCGTTCTGCCGGCCTGCCTGCGGTTCATCCTGCCGGTCTTCGCGCCGGGCCCTGCGCCAGCCCAGCACCGCCACCAGCACCACGGTCAGCCCGGCCAGGCCGAACCACTGCGCGGCGTAGCCGAAGTGGCGGTCCGCGCCCAGGTCGGACGGCGCCCAGTCGCGCGCCAGGCCGTCCCCGGTGTCGGTGGCCTGCTGCACCACCACGGGCAGCAGCGGCGCCCCGATCTCGCCGCCAAACGCGGCAAGGTCGATATTCTGACGTATCTTGCGGCCGGCCTCGGCCGACGGGGCCTGGCCCAGGCTGTAGACGCGCGGCACGGCGGCCAGCGCGATGCCGGCCACCGACACCTCGCCCGCCGGCGTGGCGAACGGCGCGATGCGGGTGCGGTCCTGGGCGTCGCGCGGCAGCCATCCGCGCAGCACCAGCACGTGCCCGCCATCGGCCAGCCGCAGCGGCGTGAGGACCAGGAATCCCGCGCGGCTGTCGGTGCCGTTGCCGTGCGGGCGGTTGTCCAGCAGCACGGTGCGCGCCGCCTCGAACGTGCCGCGCGCCACCACGCGGCGGTCCACCAGCGCGCCGGCATCGGCCTGCCCGGCCCGCAGCGCCACCGGGGCCTGTGCGGCCAGCGTGGCCAGCCGCGCGGCGCGGTCGGTCTTCTCGTGGCCGCGGCGCAGCTGCCAGTTGCCCAGCGCGCAGGTCACGGCGATGACCACCAGCGCGGCCACCGTCGGCACCGGGCCCGGCGCGCGCCAGCGCCTGCGGGTCGTCACGGGTGTTCTCCGTGGGGCACGGTGCGATAATGGGCGCTCGCCGAAAAGAGCCCCCCCATGCGCTTCGTCATCATCGTCGCCTTCATCCTGATCATCGGCAGCCTGGCCTCCGCGCTGTTCTTCATGATGCGCGACCGCGGCCGCACCCCCAACATGATGCGCTCGCTGATGCTGCGCGTCGGCTTCTCGGTGGCGCTGTTCCTGTTCATCCTGTTCTCGCACTGGATGGGCTGGATCCAGAGCACCGGCATCCAGATGTCGCCCTGAGCCGGGCCCAAGAAAAAAGCGCCGCGAAGGATGGCTCCCGCGGCGCTTCTCGCTTGTCTTGCAACGCCGCCGTCGGGCGGCGGCCCCTGCATTACAACCAGTACACGACCACGTACAGCCCAAGCCAGACCACGTCCACGAAGTGCCAGTACCAGGCTGCGCCTTCGAACGCGAAGTGGTGGTCCGGCGTGAAATGGCCCTTGAGCACGCGGCCCAGCACCACGGCCAGCATGATGGCGCCCATCGTCACGTGGAAGCCGTGGAAGCCCGTGAGCAGGAAGAACGTCGAACCATAGACCCCCGACGTGAGCTTCAGGTTCAGCTCTTGGTAGGCGTGCATGTATTCGTAGACCTGCAGGCACATGAACAGCGCGCCCAGCAGGATCGTCAGCACCAGGCCCTGGATCACCTGGTTGCGCTTGCCGGCCAGCAGCGCGTGGTGCGCCCAGGTCAGCGTCACGCCCGAGGTCAGCAGCAGCGCCGTGTTGATCGTCGGGATCGGCCACGGGCCCATGGTCTGGAACGACTCCACGGTGCCGGCCGGGCCGGTGTGGGGCCACACGGCCGCGAAATCCGGCCAGATGATCTTGTTGTTCAGGTCGCCCAGCCACGGCATGGCGATGGTGCGGGCGTAGAACAGCGCGCCGAAGAATGCCGCGAAGAACATCACCTCGGAGAAGATGAACCAGCCCATCGACCAGCGGAACGACACGTCGATGTTCTTGCCGTACAGCCCGCCCTCGGACTCGCCGATGGCGTCGCCGAACCAGCTCTTGAGCACGAACAGGAACCAGATCAGGCCGAAGCCGCAGACATACGGCGCCCACGGCTGCCCGTTGACCCAGCCGGCGGCTCCCGCACCGGTCAGCAGCAGCCCGAACGCCGCCGTGATCGGATGGCGCGACGGGCCCGGCACGAAGTAGTACGGGGCGTTTGCGCGATTCGCACTCATTCTTCTATCTCCAGCTCAAAGTCTCGATTCATGTTATCCGCCCGTCCGACCCCGACATCTGGCCGGCGGCGTGCTCGCTTTGTATCTGCTGCCCTGCTATGCCTGGCTGACCACGGCGCGCACGATGACGATCAGCACCGCCACGAACACTGCCGCCGCCATCAGCCCGGCGATGATCACGTGCACCGGGTTCAGGCGCGCCATGTCCGATTCATGCTCCGACCCCTTGCGTAGCCCGATGAACGACCACAGCACCGCCCGCACCGTCTGTGCGAACGACGCCTTGCGGTGCACCGGATCGTCCGTCGCCATGGCCCGGCCTCCCTCAGCCGCCCTGGGCCGCCGCCGCGGCGCCGGCTTCCGGGGCCTGTGCCACCGGCGTGCCGATCTCGAAGAACGTGTACGAAAGCGTGATGTTCTTCACGTCCTTCGGCAGCTTCGGATCGATCACGAAGACCACCGGCATCTCGCGCGCCTCGTTCGCCTTCAGCGTCTGCTGCTTGAAGCAGAAGCACTCCACCTTCCGAAAGTACTCCGTGGCCTGCTTGGGCGCGTAGCTCGGGATCGCCTGCGCCGAGATGTCGCGCGGCTGGCCGTTCGCCACCTCGTAGACAATCGTCGTCAGCTCGCCAGGGTGCACTTCCATCGAATGCCTGACCGGCCGGAACGCAAACGGCCCGCGCGTGTTCGAATCGAACTCCACGGTGATCGTGCGGCTACGGTCCACCTGCGTGTTGCGCACGGCGTTGCTGGCGCCGTACAGGTCGCGCGTGGTCACCACGTTGATGCCGGTGAGGTCGCAGATGGCCCGGTACAGCGGCACCAGCGCGTAGCCAAAGCCGAACATCAGCGTGACCACCACCAGCAGCCGCATCAGCATGCCGCGGTTGAACCGCTTCTCCAGGGCCTTGTCCTGCGCTTGCACGGCGTTGTCTCCGGTCTTGTCCGTCTTGCTGCTCGGGTCAGCCGCCAAGGAACTTCATCTTGGCCACGAATCCCAGGAAGAAGACCATCACGATGGACAGCAGGATCCAGCCCAGGCGCCGGTTGGCGGCTTTCTGGCTGGCTTCGCGTGCCTGCTGCGATGGGCTTTTTGCTGAGGGCTGCATGTCTTTCTGTCTCGATGCGGCCGGACGCCCGCGGGCATCCGACCTCGTCACTGCGGATTACTTCACCACCGGGGGTTCCTCGAAGGTGTGGAACGGGGCCGGCGACGGCACGGTCCATTCCAGCCCTTCGGCGCCATCCCACGGCTTGTCGCCGGCGGCCACGCCACCGCGGTACGACGGCAGCACCACGGCAAAGAAGAAGTACACCTGCATCAGCCCAAAGCCCAGCGCGCCCAGCGAGGCCACGGCGTTGAAGTCCGTGAACTGCGTCGGGTAGTCCGCGTAGCGGCGCGGCATGCCGGCCAGGCCCAGGAAGTGCATCGGGAAGAAGGTCACGTTGAAGAAGATCAGCGAGCCCCAGAAGTGGATCTTGCCGCGCATCTCGTCATACATGAACCCGCTCCACTTCGGGCCCCAGTAGTAGAAGCCCGCGAACAGCGCGAACAGCGAGCCCGCCACCAGCACGTAGTGGAAGTGCGCCACGATGAAGTAGGTGTCCTGCAGCTGGATGTCGATCGGCGCCACGGCCGGCATCAGGCCCGTGAAGCCGCCAATCGTGAACACGAAGATGAAGCCGATGGCGAACAGCATCGGCGTCTCGAACGTCATCGAGCCGCGCCACATGGTGGCGATCCAGTTGAAGATCTTCACGGCCGTGGGCACCGCGATCAGCATCGTCGCGTACATGAAGAAGAGCTGGCCCGTCACCGGCATGCCCGTGGTGAACATGTGGTGGGCCCAGACGATGAACGACAGGATCGCGATCGACGCCGTGGCGTACACCATCGAGCTGTAGCCGAACAGGCGCTTGCGCGCGAACGCCGGCACGACGTGCGAAATGATGCCGAACGCCGGCAGGATCATGATGTACACCTCGGGGTGCCCGAAGAACCAGAAGATGTGCTGGTACATCACCGGGTCGCCGCCGCCGGCCGCCGAGAAGAAGCTCGTGCCGAAGTGGCGGTCGGTCAGCACCATCGTGATGGCGCCAGCCAGCACCGGCATCACGGCGATCAGCAGGTACGCCGTGATCAGCCACGTCCAGCAGAACATTGGCATCTTCATCAGCGTCATGCCCGGGGCGCGCATGTTGAGGATGGTCACGATGATGTTGATCGAGCCCATGATCGACGACGCGCCCATGATGTGCATGGCGAAGATGGCCATGTCCATGCCCGGGCCCATCTGCACCGACAGCGGCGCGTAGAGCGTCCAGCCCGCGGCGGTGGCGCCGCCCGGCACGAAGAACGAGCCCACCAGCAGCAGCGCGGCCGGCGGCATCAGCCAGAAGCTGAAGTTGTTCATCCGTGCGAAGGCCATGTCCGAGGCGCCGATCTGCAGCGGGATCATCCAGTTCGCAAAGCCCACGAACGCCGGCATGATCGCGCCGAACACCATGATCAGGCCGTGCATCGTGGTGAACTGGTTGAACAGTTCGGGGCGGAAGAACTGCAGGCCCGGCTCGAACAGCTCCAGGCGGATCAGCAGCGCAAGCACGCCGCCCGACAGCAGCATCGTGAACGAGAACAGCAGGTACAGCGTGCCGATGTCCTTGTGGTTGGTCGCGAACAGCCAGCGGCGCCAGCCATGCGGGTGATCGTGCGCATGGTCATGATCGTGCGCGTGGTCGTGCGGATGGCCCAGTGTCTCCGGGGTAGCGGTACTCATCGCAATGACTCCATCAATTCCTGAATGCGGGGCTGCCGCGGGTCAGCCCGCGACGCGGTTGCCCGCGAGGCTGGCCTGCTTGTCGTTGGACGTGGCCGGCTTGCCGGCCTTGGGGGCCGCGTCGCCAGCGCCGGCTTGCGCGCCGCCGCCCTCGGGGAACTTGCCCGCGCGAGCGTTCACGAAGTCCGCCGGCTGGATCACTTCACCGGTCTTGTTGCTCCAGCTGTTGCGGGTGTAGGTCATCACGGCCGCCAGCTCGGTATCCGAGAGCTGCTTCCACGACGGCATGCCACCCTTGCCTTCCAGCAGGACGTGCATCTGGCCGGCCTTCGGGCCGGTGACGACCTTGGAGCCGTCCAGCGCCGGGAACGCGCCCGCGCCCTTGCCGTTGGGCTGATGGCAGACCGCGCAGTTGGCCGCGTAGACCTTCTCGCCGCGCACCTTGATCTCGTCCATCGTCCAGGTCTTGTTGGGATCGTCGGCGGCCGCGGCCATCAGCTTCTTGCGGTCGTCCACCCACTTGGTGTACTCGGCGTCCGAGACCACGCGCACCACGATCGGCATGAACGCGTGTTCCTTGCCGCACAGCTCGGCGCACTGGCCGCGGTAGATGCCGGTCTTCTCGGCCCGGAACCACGTGTCGCGCACAAAGCCGGGGATGGCGTCCTGCTTGACGCCGAAGGCCGGGATCATCCAGGCGTGGATCACGTCGTTGGCCGTGGTGACGATGCGGATCTTCTTGTTGACCGGCACCACCAGCTCGTTGTCCACCTCCATCAGGTAGGTGTTCGACTTTTCCTGCTGGTTGTTGATCTGCTCGCGCGGCGTGGTCAGCGTGGAGACGAACGAGATGCCCTCGCCCGGCCCCTTCAGGTAGTCGTAGCCCCACTTCCACTGGTAGCCGGTGGCCTTGATCGTGATGTCCGAGTTGGTGGTGTCCTTCATCGCCACCACGGTCTTGGTGGCGGGCAGCGCCATCGCGATCACGATCAGGAACGGCACGATGGTCCAGACCACTTCCACGGTGATGCTTTCGTGGAACGAGGCCGACTTCGCGCCCTTGCTCTTGCGGTGCTTGAAGATGGAATAGAACATCACGCTGAACACCGCGATGAAGATCACGGTGCAGATGATCAGCATCATCCAGTTCAGCCAATGAATCTGTTCGGCGATTTTTGTAACGGGTTCGGTCAGGTTGAGCTGTCGGACGGCGGGGCCGCCCGGCATGTCACTGACCGCGGAGGCCGCCTGGCTGACAAGCAGGGACGCGCCTGCCAGACATGCTGCGGATGCCTTCTTCCACATTTTCATTGTTTATCTACCCAATTTACAGATTCAAATCTGTCCCCGCCCTGCCCTGCCCGGCGTCCGGGATGGACGCCATGCAGGGCCGCCGCGAGTTCCTGCGCGAACTTGCGCCGCCGGTACGGGTCCAGATACGACCCCACCCGCACGGTGCGCCTGTCCGACCGCAGAACCACGAGCGCCCGGAACGATTCACCCAGTTCAATCCGCACCCACTGTGGATTGAAGACTTCCCGCGTGACCCGACTGGCGCTGGCTGTCTCCACGACCAGCATGCCGTCGGTCACACTCACGCGTTCATAATCCGTCGCATGGCGCGCATACGCCAGCAGGGCAATCCCCAGCCCGGCCAGTTCCAGGCCGGCGAACGGCAGCACGAGCCAGGCCCCTAGCCACACGGCCATCAGCGCCGATATGGCAATCGAGAAACATGCGATGGAGAAGTAGAACCAGCCAACCTGGCGTGGGGAAAGCGAACAATTCCGCTTCATCAGCCAGTCGATATCCGGCAAGGGGGTGCGTCCGTCGAGATTTCCGCCGGAGTCACCTACTGCCGTCTGGAATGCGATACCCAAGTCTTGCATCGCCAACCACTCTGCATCGGATGCACACCCGGGACGAAATCCGCCTCAGGGGAGCACGTGCGAAGTGCATGCCGGGGCGTTCTTGTGCCAGGGGACCACTGCGACAAACCGGCCCATTATATGGCGCTTCGCATACCTGAACAACATAGGATTTGACCGAAGTGCTTGCGCTGTTCAAGTATTTGTGCATGACCTTCAAGCCCCCGATAGGCAACACAAACGATGCGGCCCGATTGTCGGGCGACCGGACTGCCCGCGCGCGTCAGCGGCGCGGCGGGGTGCGGCCGATCCTGTCGACCGGGATGATGGCGCGGCCCTGATCGTCGGTTGCCTGCTTGCCGCGCGCCGGAATCTTCCAGGCATGGCCGTAGACAATCTCGAACGTCAACGGGATCACGCCATCCGGGTTACGTAGCCGGTCCAGCGCGGCCAGCACGGCGCGGTGCCAGCGGCGCCCGCGCAGGCCGGCGGCGCCCGGGCGGCGCATGCCGCCGAACGCCTGCACCTCGCGCAGCAGCTTCTCGGGCGTCTCGTAGGTGATGGTCAGCGTTTCCATGTCCATGACCGGCGTGGACCAGCCGCTGTGCACGAGCATGTCGCCAATGTCGTGCATGTCGACGAAGCGCAGCGTATGGGCGTCCAGGTCCACCTCGGCAAACGCGGCGCGCAGCTCCTTGAGCGTGTCCGGGCCGAACAGAGAGAACATGACCAGCCCGTCGTCGGCGCTCACGCGGTGCCATTCCGGAAAGACGCGATGGGGCTCGGGATGCCAGTGCAGCGCCAGGTTCGACCAGAGCAGGTCGAAGCTGGCCGGCGCGAACGGCAGTGTGGCAAGATCGCCCTGCACCAGGTCGAACATCGGGCGCTTGCCCAGCAGGCGGCCGATCCAGCCTGGCCGGCGCTGCGGGTCGCGCTGGCCGGCCTGTTGCAGCATGGCGCCGGAGATGTCCAGGCCGGCGATCTGCGCGTCGGGAAACCGCGCGCGCAAGCCCGCCAGGCCCTGGCCGTGGCCGCAGCCGATATCGAGCGCACGCCGCGGCGCCAGCCGGACCACTTCCATCCGCTCCTGCATGCGCTGGCCAATCTCGCCCAGCAGGAAATCGAGCTGGCCGAAGCGCGGGCTACGGCGGTCGAACGCAAGCCGGGTCAGCCGCGCGGGCGGCAACCAGGCATCAGGAGAATCGGTGGCATGCAGGGACACGGACGGACAGGGCAGCAAGGGTCGGATCGGCAGGTGCGGCAAAGTGCCGCACCATCGGGCGCCACGCGGGGCGGGCCGCCGGAAGTATACGCGCCGGGGCTCCCGCGCGCCCGAAGGGTCTTTGCCCGGCATGCGGCCCACCTGTGGCGCGCGCTGCTGCCATCGGCCTGCCTGGCCTGCACGGCCGTGCAGCGCGACGTGGTCTGCGCCGCTTGCGCCGCCCGCCTGCTGCAGCCCGTGCCGCGCTGCCCCCGCTGCGCCACGCCGCACAGCCACGGCCCGTGCGGCCAGTGCGCCGACGACGATCCCATCGACGCGACGCTGACGCTGGGCGACTACACCGCGCCGTTCGACCGGTTGATCCTGCAGTTGAAGTTCGGCGGCCAGTTGCCCGCCGCCGCGTGGCTGGCCGAGCGGCTGGCCCACGCCATGCGCGACCACGCCCGGCCCGACCTGCTGGTCCCGATTCCGCTGTCGGCGTCGCGCCTGGCAGAACGCGGCTTCAACCAGGCGTGGGAAATTGGCCGGCCACTGGCGCGGCGGCTGGGCGTGCCGGCGTCACCGTCGATGCTGTGGCGCCTTCGCGATACCGCCAGCCAGCGCACGCTCGACCTGCCCGCACGTCTGGCCAACCTGCGGCAGGCGTTCTCGGTCAGCCCCGCGGCCCGGCTGGACGGGCTGCACATCGCCCTGGTCGACGACGTGATGACCACCGGCGCCACGCTGCGCGAGGCCGCGCGCGCCCTGAAGGCCCACGGCGCCGCCCGCGTCACGGCCGTGGCGGCGCTGCGCACACCGTGACACGGCGCGGCGCCCGCGGTAAGCTGCGGACCGGTTTTTTGCAGGCCATCCCATGTTCCACGTCGTCCTTGTCGAACCCGAAATCCCGCCGAACACCGGCAATGTGATCCGACTGTGCGCCAACACCGGCGCGCAGCTTCACCTGGTCAAGCCGCTCGGGTTTCCGCTGGAAGACGCCCGGATGCGGCGCGCCGGCCTGGACTATCACGAGTACGCGACCATGCGCGTGCACGATAGCTGGGACGCGCTGATGGCCGCCGAGCAGCCCGACCCCGCGCGGATGTTCGCGCTGACCACGCACGGCTCCACGCCGTTCGGCGAGGTCAGCTTCCAGCCTGGCGACTGGTTCGTGTTCGGATCGGAAACACGCGGCCTGGCACCCGAGCGCCGCGAGTGGTTTCCCGCCGCGCAGCGCATCCGCCTGCCGATGCGCCCCAACAACCGCAGCCTCAACCTGTCCAACACGGTCGCCGTGGTGGTGTTCGAGGCCTGGCGCCAGCACGGCTTCGCGGGCGGCGCCTGAGCCGGCCCGCCCCGCCGGCCGTCAGTCCTCCGGCTGTACGTTGGCCGCGCGAATCACCTTGTCCCACCGCGCCTTCTCGGTGACCATGGTCTGCCGCAGCGATGCCGGCGCCGTGCCGGCCGGCACGAAATACTGCGCGCGCATCCGCTCCCGCACGTCGTCGCTGCCGATGATCCGCACCAGTTCGCGGTAAAGCCGGTCGACGATCGGCGCAGGCGTGCCGGCCGGCGCCAGGATTGCCTGCCACGAGATGGCCTCGAAGCCCGGATAGCCCGATTCCGCCACGGTCGGCACCGACGGCAGCACGCCCGTGCGCCCCGCCGACGTCACCGCCAGCACACGCAGCTTGCCGGCCGTCACCATCGGCATGGCAATGGCCGGCACCATGAACCCGGCCTGCACCTGCCCGCCAACCATCGCCGTCGTGATCTGCGGAAAACCGGCATACGGCACGTGCTGCAGGTCGATGCCAGCCGCCGCCTTCAGCTGCTCCATCGCCAGATGGGCCGCGCTGCCGTTGCCCACCGAGCCATAGTTCAGCACGCCCGGCCGCGCCTTCGCCAGCGCCACGAACTCGCGCAGCGTGTGGGCGGGCAGCCGGGCATCGACCACCAGCACGTTCGGCGACGTGGCCACCAGCGTCACCGGCGCCAACTGCTTCATCGGGTCGTAGCTCAGGTGCCGGTACAGCGACGGCGCCGTCACCAGCGGGCCGTTGATCGTGAACAGCAGCGTGTAGCCGTCGGGCGCCGCCTTGGCGACGAGCCCGGTGCCGATGTTGCCGCCCGCGCCGGGCCGGTTTTCCACGACCACCGGCTGGCCGAGCACGGCCGCCAGCTTCTCCGTGACGATCCGCGCGATCAGGTCCGGCGACGATCCCGCCGGGAACGGCACGACCATGCGGATCGGACGGGCCGGCCACGCGGCATCGGCAAAGGCGGGCAGCGAAGCGGTGGCGGCGGTGGCCGCGAGAATGCGAAGGGCCTGACGGCGACTGGCCATGATGGTCGGCTTGGACAAGGGCAGGAAAAGGGCAGGAAAAGGACGGCCGGCGCGGCACGCCGGCGTGGCGGTATGGCTATTCGTCGCGCGCGTCGCGCTGCAGCAGCCGCGCCACCGCATCGGCAACGGGCAGGCCGTCGAACAGCACGGCGCAGACCGCGCGGGTGATCGGCATCTCCACGCCATGCCGCGCCGCCAGCGCCGCCACGGCCTGGGCGCAGCGCACGCCCTCGGCCACGTGGCCCAGGTCGTGCAGGATCTGGTCAAGCGTGCGGCCCGTGGCCAGTTGCTGGCCGACGCGCCGGTTGCGCGACAGGTCGCCGGTGGCGGTCAGGATCAGGTCGCCCATGCCGGCCAGGCCCATGAACGTCTCGGTGCGTCCGCCCAGCGCCAGACCCAGCCGCGTCATCTCGGCCAGCCCGCGCGTGACCAGCGCGGCGCGGGCGTTGAGCCCCAGGCCCAGCCCGTCGCTGGCGCCCGTGGCGATGGCCAGCACGTTCTTCACCGCGCCGCCCACTTCCACGCCGATCAAGTCGTCGCTGCCATAGATCCGCATCGCATGATGGTGGAAGGCCAGTTGCGCCAGATCGGTCAGGTCGTGCGTGGTGCCCGCCACCGTCAGCGCGCAGGGCAGCCCCTGGGCGACTTCCCGGGCGAAGCTGGGCCCGGTCAGCACGCCGTAGCGGACGTCGTCGGCAGCGCCGCCCAGCGCGTCCAGTTCCTCGCGCACCATCTGGTGCGGCAGCGCGTGGGTGTCGGCCTCGAAGCCCTTGCACAGCCAGAGCATCGCCAGCGGCCCCTTGCGGCGCCCGGCCAGCCGCCGCGTCATCTCGCGCAGGCCGGACACCGGCGTGGCCACCACGATCAACCCCTGCGGATCGCCGAGCGCGTGGTCGACGGCCGCGCCGAAGTCGGGCTGGCACGCCAGCCGGGGCGACAGCGTCACGCCCGGCAGGTACGCGGCATTGGTGCCAGTGGCGGCCAGGGCGGCAAGCTGGTCCGCGTCGCGGCCCCACAGCACCACGTCATGCCGGCTGTCGGAAGCGGCGTGGCTGGCCAGGGCGGTGCCCCATGCGCCGGCGCCCAGGATGGTCAGTTTCATGGCAGGTCCGAGGGATGGGTGGATGGGTGGAAGGTCCGATGAAGGCGCGGTGTGCCCGAAGGTGTGCCCGCACGTGTGCCGGAAGTATGGACGCCCGCCGGCCACATCGGAAATCAGAAAACGGAAACGGGGCCGCAGCCCCGTTTTTCAGCAGATCCGGCCGCGGCGCGGATCAGTGGCGCGCCTGGCTGCCGTCCGGCAGCACGATGCCCGACTCGCCGGCCTGGCCCTGCGCTTCTTCCATCGCGGCCTGCAGGCGTTGCTCGTACAGCGCCTGGAAGTTGATTTCCGACAGGTGGATCGCCTGGAAGCCGGCGCGCGTGATCACGTCGGCGATGTTGCCGCGCAGGTACGGGTACAGGATGGTTGGGCAGGCAATGCCCAGCAGCGGGTCCAGCTGTTCGGCCGGCACGTTGCGGATGTCGAAGATGCCGGCCTGGTGTGCTTCCACCAGGAACGCCACCTTGTCCTGCACCTTGGTCGTCACGGTGCCCGTCACCACCACCTCGAAGATGCCTTCCTGCAGCTGGGCGGCACCCACGTTGACCTGCACTTCCACCGACGGGGCTTCCGATTCCAGGAAGATGGCCGGGGAGTTCGGCTGTTCGAGCGACATGTCCTTCAGGTACACGCGCTGGATGTTGAAGAAGGGCTGGTCGTCCTGCTGGGTGGCTTGTTGCTGGTCGCTCATGAAAGGCTTCCGGATGGATCGGTTTGGGCGCGCTGCGCCATGCGCCGCCAGGTGCCGGGGCCCCCGTGGCGGTCTGGAAAGCGCATATGGTACATGACGCCGATGGCGAATTCACCGTTCGGCGGCGGAATCAGAATCGTCCCATGGCGGGACCCGGCCCGGCGGCGCGGGGCGGGCCGTCCGGTGGCGCCTCAGGCGGCCAGCAGCGGCACCAGGCCGCCCTGGCGGTCCAGCGCCGAGAGGTCGTCGAAGCCGCCCACGTGGGTGTCGTCGATATAGATCTGCGGCACGGTGCGACGACCCGTACGGGTCATCATTTCCTCGCGCTTGCCGGGCTCGCGGTCGATCAGGATCTTCTCGATCGTCTCGACGCCGCGCTGCTTGAGCAGGCGCTCGGCCATCTGGCAATAGGGACACACTACCGTGCTGTACATGACGACGCGGGCCATGCGGAATCTCCTTGACTGCAAAAAGCCGCGGCGCGGCACCGCCCAGGGCAGTGCCGCGCCGCGCGCTGCATGTTGAATGGGGCTGTTACTTGATGACCGGCAGGCCGGCCTGCTGCCAGGCAGCCATGCCGCCTTCCAGCGCATAGACCTCACTGTAACCGGCTTCCTTGAGCGCTGCTTGGGCCTTGCCCGAGCGCTGGCCGGTCTGGCAGATGACGATGATGGGGGTCGCCTTGTCCTTTGCAAGGCCGGGGGCGCGGCCGGCAATGTCGGCCAGCGGCGCGCTCTTTGCCTGCGGCAGGTGGCCCTTGGCGAACTCGGCCGCGTCGCGTACGTCGACGACCACGGCGTTGCGCCGGTTGATGAGCTGCGTGGCCGCAGCCGTGTTGACGCGCTTGCCGCCCGTACCGGCCTTGATTTGCGGCCAGGCCAGCAGGCCGCCCGAGACCACGGCGATCGCGATCAGGGCCAGGTTGTTGTAATCGGCGAAGAAATTCACGTTGGCATTCCGTTGGGTTGGGTCGGCGGCATTATAAAATACGCGGTTTCGCGCCAGCGCCGATTATTTCGGGCGGCGCCTGCCACGCCCGGCGTGACGCCGGCGCCGCGCGCCGCAGCTTACTCACTACCCTGGAAGCAGCAGCATGTACAAGCTCGTTCTCATCCGCCACGGCGAATCGACGTGGAACCTCGAAAACCGCTTCACGGGCTGGGTCGACGTCGACCTGACCGACACCGGCGTGGCCCAGGCCCGCCAGGGCGGCCAGCTGCTCAAGGAAGCCGGCTTCGCCTTCGACGTGGCCTACACGTCGGTGCTCAAGCGCGCCATCCGCACGCTCTGGCATGTGCAGGACGAAATGGACCTGATGTGGATTCCGGTGCGCAACGAATGGCGCCTGAACGAGCGCCACTACGGCGCGCTGGCCGGCCTGAACAAGGCCGAGACGGCGAAGAAGTACGGCGACGACCAGGTGCTGGTGTGGCGCCGCAGCTACGACACCCCGCCCCCGGCGCTGGAGCCCACCGACGAGCGCGCGTCGTACAACGATCCGCGCTACGCCAATGTGCCGCGCGAGCAGCTGCCGCTGACCGAATGCCTGAAGGACACGGTGGCCCGCGTGCTGCCGCTGTGGAACGAATCGATCGCTCCCGACATCAAAGCCGGGAAGCGCGTGGTGATTGCCGCCCATGGCAACAGCATCCGCGCGCTGGTGAAGTACCTGGACCAGATCTCGGATGACGATATCGTCGGCCTCAACATCCCCAATGGCACCCCGCTCGTCTACGAGCTGGACGCCGACCTGCGCCCGCTGCGCCATTACTACCTGGGCGACCAGGACGCCATCGCCGCGTCGCTGGCCGCCGTGGCCAACCAGGGCAAGGCCCGCTGAGGCACCGTGCGCGGCCGTGCCGTCCCGCCCGGCCCCCGGGTAGGCGCGGCCCGGCCATGTGTGGCCGCCCCCACCCAGGCCGGGTGGCCCGCAGGTCTTTTTCCGCGCACCCTCTTATACTGTCGGTCAATCCGCGCCGGACACCGCCCGTGCGGCCCGGGTTTATCCTTTCGCACCACCCACAAAAGTTCAGGCAGCCCTCATGCGTAAGACGCTCAAGAACATTAGCCTTGTCTCAGTCGGTGTCGTAGCCGGCGTGCTGGCCACGCTGCAGATCTCCGCGACCGCGCAGAACAGCTCCGGGCCGCTGCCGCTGGACCAGTTGCGGCTGATGTCCGATATCTTCGGGCAGATCAAGCGCGAGTACGTGGAGCCGGTGGACGACAAGAAGCTGCTGACCGAGGCCATCAAGGGCATGGTCGCCAGCCTGGACCCGCACTCGGCCTACCTGGACGAGAAGGACTTCAAGGAACTGCAGGAAGGCACCCGCGGCCGCTTTGCCGGCCTGGGCATCGAGATCTCGCAGGAGGAGGGCCTGGTCAAGGTCATCAACCCGATCGAGGACACCCCCGCCTTCCGCGCCGGCATCCAGCCCGGCGACCTGATCACCCGGATCGACGACAAACCCGTGCGCGGCCTGCCGCTGGAGCAGGCGGTCAAGCGCATGCGCGGCGAACCGGGCACCAAGGTCACGCTGACGATCTACCGCAAGAGCGAGGAACGCACCTTCCCGGTCTCGATCACGCGCGCCGAGATCCGCGTGCAGTCGGTCAAGACCAAGATGCTCGACAACAACACCATCGGCTGGGTGCGCCTGACGAGCTTCCAGGAGCGCACCGTTGCCGACCTGGGCCGCCGCCTGAAGGACATGGCGGAGAAGAACCCGAACCTGAAGGGCATCATCCTGGACCTGCGCAACAACGGCGGCGGCGTGCTGCAGGGCGCCGTGGGCGTGGCGGCGGCGTTCCTGCCGGACGACGCCACCGTGGTGTCGACCAACGGCCAGGTGCCCGACGCCAAGCGCGTCTACAAGGCGACGTTCAACAATTACCGCCTGTCGTCGCTGGAGGACGATCCGCTCAAGGACCTGCCGCCGCAGTTCAAGAAGATGCCGATGATCGTGCTGACCAACGCCTACTCGGCGTCGGCGTCCGAGATCGTGGCCGGCGCGCTGCAGGACCACAAGCGCGCGCTGATCATGGGCAAGACCACGTTCGGCAAGGGTTCGGTGCAGACCGTGCGCCCGCTGACCAACGACACCGGCATCAAGCTGACCATCGCGTACTACTACACGCCGTCGGGCAAGTCGATCCAGGCCAAGGGCATCCGCCCGGACATCCCGGTCGACCAGAATCCCGAAGGCGATCCGGATGACGCACTGATCACGCGCGAGATCGACACCGAGCGCCACCTGCATAACAAGCAGGAATCGGAAGAGCCGGAAATGAACGAGCGCGAGCGCCGCCGCGTGGACGAACTGCGCCGCCTGGAGGAAGAAAACTCCAAGAAGACGCCGGAAGAGCGTGAGAAGGATCGCAAGAAGAAGCCGGTGGAATTCGGTTCGGCCGACGACTTCATGCTCCAGCAGGCCATCGCCCAGCTCGACGGCAAGCCGGTGCAGCGTTCGAAGTCGCGCCTGGAAGCCACCGGCACCGCCGGCAAGCCGGACACCAAGGAAGAAAAGGCCGGCAAGCCCGCGGCCAAGCCGGCCGCCAAGCCCGCTCCGGCGCCGTCCAAGCCCGCGCCGGCCAGCCAGCCGCCCGCGAGCGCGCCGATGGGCCAGCCCCTGGGCACGCCCACCGGCCAGAAGTAACGGCGTCAGGCCGCGCGCCCCGGCGCGCGGCACGCCACCATCCTGCGGCCCGCGGTATTGCACCGCCGGGCCGTTTTTGCTGGAAGCCGAGCCATGAACGACGATCAGCTGCTGCGCTACTCGCGCCATATCCTGCTGGACGAACTGGGGATCGAAGGCCAGGAGCGCCTGCTGGCCGGCCATGCGCTGGTCATCGGCGCGGGTGGGCTGGGCGCGGCCGCGCTGCCCTACCTGGCGTCGGCCGGCGTGGGCCGCATCACCATCGTCGATGACGACGCGGTGGACCTGACCAACCTGCAGCGCCAGATCCTGCACACCACGGCCAATGTCGGCCGCCCCAAGGTGGAATCGGCCCGCGAAGGGCTGCTGCGGATCAATCCCGACATCGCCGTGCAGACGGTGGCCCGGCGCGTGGGCGATGCCGAACTGGACGCCCTGGTGGCGGACGCCACCGTCGTGCTGGACTGCTGCGACAACTTCGCCACGCGCCAGGCGGTGAACCGGGCCTGCCTGAAGCACCGCAAACCGCTGGTATCGGGCGCGGCGCTGCGGTTTGACGGCCAGGTCAGCGTCTACGACCTGCGCGACCCCGAGGCGCCGTGCTACGGCTGCCTGTTCCCGCCGTCCGAGCCAGCCCCCGAAGCCGCGTGCGCGACGATGGGCGTCTTTGCGCCGCTGGTCGGCATGGTCGGCACGGTGCAGGCCGCCGAGGCGCTCAAGCTGCTGACCGGCATGGGCCAGACGCTGGCCGGACGGCTGCTGATGGTCAATGCGATGACGATGGAATGGACGACGATGCGCCTGGCGCGCACGCCCGGCTGCGAGGTCTGCGGCGGACGGCACTGAGCCGCGGCGCCTTCGCACCAAAAAACAAGGCGACCAGGCGGTGGAGCCCCCTCCCCGCGTGGTCGCCTTTTTTTGTTTCCAGTCCGCGATCGGTCTGGATGAAGACAAGAATCCGAATGAGAACGGTTATTCACCTGGTCCGCACCCGGGCGTGGCGCCATGCCGCGCCACGCGCCTGACCGGGCCGCGCCTGCCTGTGGCGGCAGCGGCCGGGCCCTGCCGGCGGCTTACTGCTCGCCCGGCTCCATCTGCGACTGCAGGTAGTTCTGCAGGCCGACCTTGTCGATCAGGTCCAGTTGCGTTTCCAGGTACTCGATATGCTCTTCGGTGTCCGTGAGGATATTGACCAGGATTTCGCGGCTGACGTAGTCGCCGACCGATTCGCAGTACGCAATGCCTTCCTTGACCGTGGCGTGGGCAGTCTGCTCCAGCTTCAGGTCGCACTTGAGCATTTCGGGCGTGTCTTCGCCCAGCAGCAGCTTGTGCAGGTCCTGCAGGTTCGGCAGGCCGTCCAGCATCAGGATGCGGTCGATCAGGCGGTCGGCGTGCTTCATCTCGCCGATCGATTCCTTGTACTCGACGTCACCGAGCTTCTTCAGGCCCCAGTGACGGTACATGCGTGCGTGGAGGAAATACTGGTTGATCGCGGTCAGCTCGTTCTTGAGCTGGGCGTTCAGGTGCTGGATGACTTTCTTGTCACCTTTCATAGGGGGCTCCGGTTGCAGACAACGATGGACCCGGCGTACGAGAGGCGACTCAGCAAATAGACAAGCGCGCGAAATGACAAAACGCGCCGCGGAGCCAGTCCGTGGGCGCGCTTCTCAATTCACGCGTTGTTCGGTGAGATTCTGCTTAACGGATCACGCCACCAGCGCGGTGCGTTGATCGTTCGCGACTGCCGGGTCACGAGCCTCCATTATGGCATGTGACGCAGCCGGCGAACAGGCCGGAATCTCGACGACCTGGATGGTAGACAGCTTGGAGGCCTTCATCGTCTGCACGGCGGCAACGCCTTCGCAGAGCACCTGGCTCGCGCAGTCGCGGCAGCGGCCGCAGCAGGTCCCGACGCCCAGCGTCTCGGCCAGCTCGTCCAGCGTGGTCACGCCAAGATGAGCGGCACCATGGATCTCATGGTCGGTAACCTGATTGCAGATGCAGACGTACACAACTACCTCCTGGGGGCTGCGTCGGCACCGGCATGCCGTACGCGATGGAAGGCAGAATAACAGAGATCGAAAATGATAACAATTCCCATTAAACGCGATGCGCCCGCCTCTGCACGCGTGCCACGGCCAAGCATCCTGCAAGGATTTTCAGCGCCACTTTTCGGGAGAAAAGTGCCGTTTTCGACGCCGATTCGGTTGCCCAATACCCCTCGCCAGTGCAGGGTTGTTGCGGCGCCGCGTCAGCCCTGCAACTGCTTCAGGGCCACCGCGAGCTCGTCGGGCTCGTAGCAGGCCAGGATCTGGTCGACCACCTTGCTCAGGCGCCCGCAATCGGCGTGGATGACCTCCTGCTTCACGCGCAGCAGCTGGGCCGGGTGCATCGAGAACTCGCGCAGCCCCATGCCCAGCAGCAGCCGGGTCATGGCCGGGTCGCCCGCCATTTCCCCGCACACCGCCACCGGCACGCCCGCGTGGTTGGCGTCGCGGATCGTCCGGGCGATCAGTTGCAGCACGGCCGGGTGCAGCGGGTCGTAGAGGTGCGCCACCGCGTTGTCGGCACGGTCGATGGCCAGCGTGTACTGGATCAGGTCGTTGGTGCCAATGGACAGGAAATCCATCCGCTTCAGGAACAGCGGCAGCAGCAGCACGGCCGCCGGGATCTCGATCATCGCGCCGATCTTGATGCCCGGATCGTACGGCTGGCCGCGCGCGTCCAGCTGGCGCTTGGCCTGGGCGATCAGGTCCAGCGTCTGGTCGATCTCGCTGGCGTGGGCCAGCATCGGGATCAGCAGCCGCACCGGGCCGAAGGCCGACGCCCGCAGCAGCGCACGCAACTGGGTCAGGAACATGGCCGGCTCGGACAGCGACCAGCGGATTGCCCGCAGCCCCAGCGCCGGGTTCAGCGCGGTCTCGAATTCGTCGGCCAGGCCGTCCAGCGGCTTGTCGGCGCCCACGTCGATGGTCCGGATCGTCACGGGCAGGCCGTGCATGGCCTCCACGGCGTTGCGGTAGGCCAGGAACTGCTCCTCCTCGTCCGGCATCTCGCTGCGCCGGTTCATGAACAGGAATTCAGAGCGGAACAACCCCACGCCCACCGCGCCGGCCGACAGCGCCGCCCCGGCGTCCTCGGCCAGTTCGATATTGGCAAGCAGTTCGATCTCCAGCCCGTCCAGCGTCACCGCCGGCATGTGCCGCAGCCGTTGCAGCCGCTTCTTTTCCAGCGCCCGCTCGCTCTGGCGGTGCCGGTATTCCTCCAGGATGATGGCCGACGGGTCGACGATCACCAGCCCCGCGTCGCCGTCGATGATGATCCAGTCGTCCTGCCGGATCAGCTCGCTGGCGCTCTTGACGCCCACGGCCGCCGGAATGTCCAGGCTGCGCGCGACGATGGCCGTGTGCGACGTGCGCCCGCCCAGGTCGGTCACGAACCCGTGGAACATCGTGTGCTTGAACTGGAGCATGTCGGCCGGGCCGATGTCGTGGGCCACCACGATCACGCCGGGCGCCGCCTCGCCGTCGGGCGCCAGCGCGGGCACCGGGGCCGGCGCCAGCACCGGCGCGCCAGCCAGCACCTTCAGGATGCGCTCCACCACCTGCTGGATATCGGCCTTGCGCTCGCGCAGGTATTCGTCCTCGATCTCGTCGAACTGGCGCATCAGTTCCTCAAGCCGCGTGGTCAGTGCCCACTCCGCGTTGTAGCGGCGCTGCAGGATCAGCGTCTCGGGCTCGCGCGACAACGCCTCGTCGTCCAGGATCATCGTGTGGACGTCCAGGAACGCGCCCATTTCCTCGGGCGCGTCGCGCGGCAGGTCGCGCTTCAGGACCGCCAGTTCCGCCCGCACGGCCGCGCGCGCCGCGCGCAATCGCTCCACCTCGGCATCGAGCCGGTCTTCGTCGACCAGGTAGTGCGATACGTCCAGCGCCGCCGGCGCGAGGATATGGGCCCGCCCGATGGCGACCCCACGAGAAACCGGAATGCCGTGCAAGGCAAAGGGCATGACCCGCTCCGTCAGGAACGTTGAGGAATTCTGTTAAGGGTGCCGGGCCTCACTCGCCTTCGCCAAAGCGGTTGGCGATCAGCGCCAGCAGCGCGTCCATCGCTTCCTGCTCGTCGGGGCCGTCGGTCTCGATCGTGACCGTCGAGCCAATGCCGGCGGCCAGCATCATCACGCCCATGATGCTCTTGGCGTCGACCTGGCGCCCGTTGCGGGACATCTTGACCTGGCTGTTGAAACTGCCCGCCAGTTGCGTGAGCTTGGCGGACGCGCGGGCATGGAGCCCGAGCTTATTGATGATGGTGGTGTCCCTCTGCAGCATATTTATCGGGATGGTTTGCGGTTTGGTTCTGGACGGTGGTGGTGCCAATCTGCAGCACGCCCTGCGCGCCGCCGGCCAGCGCCTTGGTGGCAAGCTGGTCGAGCTTCTCGGCCCGGTAGCAGATGGCGCGCACAAGCATGGGAAGGTTCACGCCAGCCAGCACTTTCACGCGGCCGGGTTCGGCCAGGCGGGCGGCGATGTTGGCGGGCGTTGCGCCAAAGATATCGGTCAGCACCAGGGCACCGTTTTCCTCGCAGACCGCTGCCAGGCTGCGCTGCGCGTCGGCCAGCACGGCAGCCGGATCGGCATCGGCCACGACGTCGATTGCCTCGACCCGGGGCGGCTGGCCACAGTAGACGTGGGCAGCGCAATCGCGCAGCGCCGAAGCCAGCGGCGCATGCGCGATGATCAGAATTCCTGCCATGATGGTGAATCCGTTGGATTGCCTCGGATTGTAGCAGGCAGCCCCCCGGCCCTCCCCGCGATTTGGTACGCCCGCCGGACTGTGGTGCCGTCGCATCATGGCGGCACCACAGTCCGGCCGATGTCAGCGCCGCTCGCTGGCCACCGCCTCTTCGAGCGCGTCGATGAACATCGCGCCGACGTTGAAGCCCGTCTGCTGCGTGATTTCCTGAAAACAGGTCGGACTCGTCACATTTACCTCGGTCAGGTAGTCGCCGATCACGTCCAGCCCCACCAGCAGCAGGCCCTTCTTCCACAGGCCCGGCGCCAGCGCTTCGGCGATCTCGCGGTCGCGCGCGCTCAGTTCCTGGGCGCGGCCGATGCCGCCCGCCGCCAGGTTGCCGCGGATCTCGCTGCCCTGCGGGATGCGCGCCAGCGAGTACGGCACGGGCTTGCCGCCAATCAGCAGGATGCGCTTGTCGCCTTCCTTGATCGCCGGGATGTAGCGCTGGACCATCAGCGTGCGGGCGCCGTTGTTGCCCAGCGTCTCGACGATGGCCCCCAGGTTCATGCCGTCCGCGCCCACGCGGAAGATGCCCATCCCGCCCATGCCGTCCAGCGGCTTGACGATGATGTCCTGGTGCTCGGCGTGGAAGGCCCGGATGCGGCCGGCGTCGCGCGTGACCAGCGTCGGCGTGACGAACTGCGGATACTGGCCGATCGCCAGCTTCTCGGAATGGTCGCGGATGGCCTGCGGCCGGTTGAACACGCGCGCGCCCTGGCGTTCGGCCAGTTCCAGCAGCCAGGTGCTGGTCACGTACTCCATGTCGAACGGCGGGTCCTTGCGCATCAGCACCGCGTCGAACGTGGCCAGCGGCTGCACGGCGGCCTCGCCCAGGCGGAACCAGTCGTGCGCGTCGTCGAGCAGTTCCAGCGGCCGGACCACGGCTTCCACCACGTCGGCGGCCAGCGAAAGCTGCGACTGCAGGCAGAAGAACAGCTCGTGCCCGCGCGCCGCCGCCTCGGTCATCATGGCGTAGGTGGAATCCTTGTAGGTCTTGAAGGTTTCCAGCGGATCGGTGATGAAGAGGA
Source organism: Cupriavidus sp. SZY C1 (assembly GCF_032190535.1). Taxonomy (NCBI): domain Bacteria; kingdom Pseudomonadati; phylum Pseudomonadota; class Betaproteobacteria; order Burkholderiales; family Burkholderiaceae; genus Cupriavidus; species Cupriavidus sp. SZY C1. Next base: position 40,567 of record NZ_JAUANU010000007.1, on the reverse strand, counting down.
TGCGCATGATGGCTCGTCGCGTTCGGCGTCAGGTGAAAAGGACCGGCCCGGGCGTGCCGGGCCGTGTGCGGGCATGACCGGCGGGCCGGCGCCCGGGGATCAGAGGATCGGGTTCGGGTCGGTCTTCTCGAGTTCCAGCGACGCCGCCAGCAGCGCCAGCCGCGCCACCACGCCATACATGTAGAAGCGGTTCGGCACGGCCGCGCCCGGCTTGGCATGGCTGTCCGGAATACCGTTCGGCGCAAAGGCCAGCGGCACGAAATGCATGCCCGGCGCGTTCAGGTTCTCGTCGTTGCCGCGGCCGGTGTGCACGCGGTAGAAGCCGCCCACCACGTAGCGGTCGATCATGTAGACCACGGGCTCGGCCACGGCCTCGTTGACCTTCTCGAACGTGTGCACGCCTTCCTGGATGATGACGTCGGAGACCTCCAGGCCCTCCTTGACGACGCTCATCTTGTTGCGTTCCTTGCGGTTCAGGCCCTTGACCTCGGCCGGGTCGCGCACGGTCATGATGCCCATGCCGTAGGTGCCCGCATCGGCCTTGACCACCACGTACGGCGTTTCCTTGATGCCGTACTCGCGGTACTTCTTGGCGATCTTCTTCAGCACGCCTTCCACGGCATCGGCCAGCTCTTCCTCGCCAATCCGCTCGTGGAAGTTCACGCCCGACTGGCGCGCGAAGTACGGGTTCACCATCCACGGGTCGATGTCGATCAGCTTGGCAAACTTCTTGGCCACCTCGTCATAGGCGGCAAAGTGGCTGCTCTTGCGGCGCGTGGACCAGCCCGCGTGCAGCGGCGGCAGCAGGTACTGCTCCTGGATGTTCTCCAGCACCGGCGGGATGCCGGCCGACAGGTCGTTGTTCAGCAGGATCGAGCACGGGTCGAAATCCTTGAGCCCCAGGCGGCGGCCCTTGGAGCCCAGCCGCGCCAGCGGCTCCACGACCAGCGTCTGGCCGTCGGGCAGTTCAATCGGGGTAGGCTCGGTGATTTCCTCGGACAGCGACCCTAGCCGCACGTTGAGCCCGGCCTGGCGCATGATCAGCGACAGCCGCGCCACGTTCTGCAGGTAGAACATGTTGCGGGTGTGGCGCTCGGGAATCAGCAGCAGGTTCTTGGCGTCCGGGCAGATCTTCTCGATCGCGGCCATGGCGGCCTGCACGGCCAGCGGCAGCATTTCGGGGGCGAGATTGTTGAAACCGCCCGGGAACAGGTTCGTGTCGACGGGCGCCAGCTTGAAGCCGGCATTGCGCAGGTCGACGGAACAATAGAACGGCGGGGTATGTTCCTGCCATTCCAGCCTGAACCAGCGCTCGATGGACGGGGTGGCGTCCAGGATCTTCTTTTCCAGCTCGAGCAGCGGACCGTTCAGCGCGGTGATGAGGTGCGGGACCATATCCATCCTAAGGAATCAGCTTTATTGTCCGCCCCGATTGTAAGGGAACGGCTATCACCCTGCTGGCTCCGGCCGCATAACCATATGCGGCGGCCGGCTTTGGGGATGGGGAGATGGGGACGATGGCCCAATTTCAAAGGCCGGCGCGGCCCGGCGCGGCGCCGTGGGCCGTAATGGGCATAAAAAAAAAGCGCGGCATCACGCCGCGCTTTCAAATGGTCTGACAGATACGGGGAGCGTTCTGCAGGTGGAGGAAACTGCCTCATTGGCACTCTAGGCCCGCGCCCCCTTAAAGACAATTGAGACTTTTTAAGATCCGATTTAAGCACCCTGCGAATATCGCCGGGGCAACATCTGCATCGGGTCGCCAGCGGGCCCAACGCCGGCGAAAGTATCGCCTAATCCACATCAACGCCGGCTAACGCACGACTTCGAGCCGGTCGACCTCCACGTGCGGCTGCCCGATGACCTTACGCTCGAATTCGCCGGTCAGCCTGACCTCGCGCTTGTCGTCGATCGCCGGATGGTGTCCGGACAGCAACTGGTGGTCGATCTCGACACGCATCTTGCCGGTGGCATCGGCAAACTCGTAGTCCTCTCCGCCCAGGTGCCGGACGATCCGCCCCTGCAGCAACACCTGCTGGTCGTCACGGCCCTGCGCCAACAGGTCCTTGACCGTGGTGGTGGTAGAGACAGCGCCCGGCCCCGCGTACTGCGCCTGGGCGGCGGCGGACGCCAGCACGGCGCCGGCGACAAGAATCCATCTGGAGAATCGTGGCATGGCTGGTACCTCCATGTGGTGGATGGGGGACGCCCGACCACCATACGCCTGCCCGCCACGCCCGGTCTTGATCCAATAAAAAAGCCCCGGCACATGGCCGGGGCTTGAGGTGTATCAACTCAAGCCAGTAAGGCCCTACCCGGCCACACCCGCCACCACCGCATCACCCGAAAAGGTCCGCTTCCATGCGGACCTTTTCTTCTTTGTTCCAACATCGCAAATTTTCGTGTTTCTGCGATTTTTGCCAGGACAGTCCGCTGCTAGTTTCCGGAGCCTGCACGCCACGCTTCTCCGCGCGTGTGACATCTGCCGGCGCGAGGGTCGGCCAGTTTCCTACTTGGCATAAAAAATCGCAGCATGGGTCGAAGTTCGGTTTATTGGTTGAGCCGCGCCATTTCAGCGGCGGGCGTGTGGTGGGGCGGACTGGCGCTGGCGCAGGTGCCGCCCGACGTCGCGGATGCGGTGCGCCGGATGCAGCGCGAGCAGAGCCAGCAGTTACAGCGGGAGCGCAGTGTCGAGGACGCCAGCGAGCGTGCCCGTCAGGTTCAGGCGCCCACCGTGGCGCTGGAAAGCGGCGCCCGCCCTTCGGACGCGTTCTCGGCAGACCTTCCCGCGGAGTCAGCGTGTTTCGACATCGCCACGTTGCTGCTCGAAGTACCGGCACAGATGTCGCCTGAGACCCAACGCCTCGGCGCCAGCGCTTTGCCGATGGACCCTTTCCGCTTTGCACAAGACTACCTCGACCGCTTCGCGGGCCAGTGCATCGGCCGCGAAGGCATCAACACCATCGTCCGCCGGCTCGGCGCCCAAATTCTCGGGCGTGGCTACACCACGACGCGCGTGGCCGTACCGGCACAGGACCTGGCTTCCGGCACGCTGCGCCTCACGCTGATACCCGGCGTGATCCGGCAGATCCGCTTCGCCGACGCGGCTACGCGTGGCACGTGGCGCACGGCCTTCCCGGCGCGCCCGGGCGACCTGCTCGACATCCGCGACCTCGAACAGGGTCTCGAACAGATGAAACGCGTGCCGAGCCAGGACGTTGAAATGCAGATCGTGCCCGCCGAGCTGCCCGGCGAATCCGATGTCGTGATCACGGTGAGACGGCAGAAACCGTGGAAGCTGGTGGCCGGATTCGACGACAGCGGCAGCCCGGGCACCGGCAAGCTGCAAGCCAACGCCTCGGTGGGCATCGACAATCTTCTGGGGCTGAACGACCTGTTCAACCTCGGCGGCAGCCACGATGCCAACACTGGCCAGGGCGGTCGCGGCACCTGGGGCGCCAATGCCAGCTACTCGGTGCCCTGGGGCAACTGGACCTTCGGCGCCAGCGCCAGCACCTATCAGTACTTCCAGCGCATCGCCGGCCACAACGAGACGTTCGAGTCGAGCGGCGATTCCAGATCCGCCGAGCTGAAGGCCCAGTACCTGCTGCAGCGCGACCAGTTCCAGAAGAACACGCTGCAGTTCCGGCTTGGCCGGCGGTGGAGCCACGCGTTCATCGCCGATACCGAGATCCTGAACCAGCAGCGCAACACCACGTTCGCCGAGCTGGCGTGGCTGCATCGGCGGCAATTGGGCCCGGCCCAGCTCGATCTGCAACTGGCCTACCGCTTTGGCGTGCCGTGGTTTGGCGGCCAGACGCAGGTCCGCACGCTGGAACCCGACGCGCCAGGCCTGCGCAACAGGTTCCTCTATCGCGTGGCGGTGCTCGATGCCACGCTGGCCGTGCCGCTCAGCCTGCCCGTGGGCGATTCGCGCCGTCTGCCGCTGCGCTACGTCACCACGGTTCATGGCCAGTACACCGGGCAAGCCACGTTCTCCAGCGAGTTCCTGTCGATCGGCAACCGCTGGACCGTGCGCGGCTTCGACGGTGACCTGACGCTGGCCGCCGAGCGCGGTGCCTACTGGCGCAACGACCTCGAAGTGCCGCTCGGCGGCAGCGGCTACACCGCCTACCTGGCGCTCGACGCGGGCACCGTGGGCGGTCCCAGCGCTGCATGGCTGGCTGGCCGCACGCTGGCCGGCACCGCCGTGGGCCTGCGCGGCAGCCCGTTCCGGGGCCTGTACTTCGACGCCTTTCTCGGCTGGCCGCTCTACCAGCCCGACACCTTCCCGACCCGCAAGCCGACCGGTGGTTTCTCTGTCTCCTATCAGTACTGAACGCGGCCCGTTGCGCGCCTGAATCGTCGATCATGAACAGCAATCGCTATCGCCTGGTTTTCAACAAGATGCGCGGCATGCTCGTGGCTGTTGCCGAGTGCGCGGCATCGCGCGGCAAGTCCGCCGGGGGCCAGTCTGGAGCGCGTGCCGCGCCGGCCTCGCCCGTGCTCGCGACGCTGCGTGCCATCGCCTGGAGCGCACTGCTGCTGCTCGGCGTGGTGCACGGGGCGGCGGCCCAGATCGTGGCCGACCCCGCCGGGCGGGGGCCGGGCGTGACCACGGCACCGAACGGCGTGCCCCTGGTCAACATCAACCGGCCTTCGGGCGCCGGGGTGTCGCACAACCAGTACCAGCAGTTCTCGGTCGATGGCCGGGGCGCGATCCTCAACAACGGCGCCGCGATCAGCCAGACCCAACTCGGCGGCCATGTGCCCGGCAACGCCAACCTTGGCACGAGCGGCCCGGCCCGGATCATCCTGAACGAGGTAACTGGCGGCAGTCCGTCCCGGCTCAACGGTTTCGTGGAAGTGGCGGGCCAGCGTGCCGATGTGGTGATCTCGAACGGCAATGGCATCTCAGTGAACGGCGGGGGCTTCATCAACGCCAATCGGGCCACGCTGACCACGGGCGCACCGGTATTCGGGGGCGATGGCAGCCTGGCCGCCTTCCGGGTCACCCGCGGCGGCATCCAGGTGGAAGGGGCAGGCTTCAACGGCTCGGGCCTGGAGCAGGTGGACCTCGTGGCGCGCTCGGTCACGCTGAATGGCAAGCTCTGGGCCGACAGCGCCAATGTGGTCTCCGGAGCGAACCGCGTGGACTACCCGGGCCTTGGCGTGCAGGTGATCGAAGGAGCGGGGGCGCGGCCCACCGTGGGCATCGACGTGGCCAGCCTCGGCGGCATGTACGCCAACCGTATCCGGCTGGTGGGCACCGAGGGTGGCGTCGGCGTACGCAACGCAGGCACCCTGGCAGCCCAGGCGGGGGACTTCTCGATCGACAGCGCCGGGCGCGTGGTGCTTGGTGGTGCCACGTCGGCCACCGGCGCGCTGGCAATACGGGGTGCACAGGGCATCGACAACGCGGGGTCGACGGCGGCTGGCGGCACGATGACGCTGGTCAGTGACGCCTCGGTCGATAACACCGGCACGTTGATTGCCGGCGGCGATCTCGCCCTGGCGGGGCAGACGGTGCACTCGACTGGCACGCTCGCGGCAGGCATCGACGCGAACGGCAAGGCCAGCCAGTCCGGCAGCCTGCGCCTGAAGGCGGCGAGCGTCGCCACGGCGACTGGCGACAACCTCGCCGGCCAACGCGTGGAGATCGATGCGGCCCGCATCCAGCTCGGCGGCAGCCGGACCCAGGCCGGGGCCGATATCGCCCTGACGGCGCGCAGCGGCGGCGTGGGGTTGGCCGGCGCGCGCGTGTACGCAGCGGGCAGGCTGGAGGCCGAAGCGCGCGGATCGATCGACACGCGCGGCGCCCAGGTTGCGGCGGCCACGATCGACGCGAAGGCATCAGGCGACATCGACAACTCGGGCGGCACGCTGGAGGCAACCGGCTCGCTGGACGTGGAAGCCGGCGGCAAACTCGCCAATGCCAACGGCCGGATCATCAACACCGGCACGGGCAGCACGCAGGTGGCGGCCGCGACGATCGACAACACGGGCGAGGCCATGCTGGGCGGCAATGGCGATGCCAGCATCCGGGCGGATCGGATTGCCAACACCGCCGGGGGCCAACTGGTATCGGGCGGTGCGCTCGCCATCGCGGCAGGCGAGTCCTTCGACAATGCCGGCGGCAAGACCTACGCCGGCACCGGCCTGGCGCTTGACGCGCAGGACGCGGCCGTCAGTAACGATGGCGGCAGCCTGGCGGCCGGCACCAGTGCGGTGCTGCGTGCAGGCAGCCTGAGCAACGCGGGCGGCAAAGTCCTCGCGGACGCCGATATCGCGCTCGAAACCGGCCGGCTCACGGGCCCCGGCACGATCCATGCCGGCCGTGATCTCGCACTGACGCTTGGCGGCGCCTATGTCAATGCCGCCGGCAACGTGCTGAGGGCAGAGCGGGACCTGACAATCAAGGCGCACGGGGCGTTCACGAACCAGGCGCGGCTGGAAGCGGTACGGGGTTTACAGCTCGACGCCGCTCGCATCGACAATCAGGCCGGTGCCGTCATCCACGCCGGCACCACCACGCTGACCACGTTGGGGGCGCTGAGCAACGCGGGCCGGATCGAGGGCGATACGCTGACCACCTCCAGCGCCACGCTCGCGAACAGCGGCACCATGCTCGCCGATGTGCTGACCAGCCAGGCGGAGCGCATCGGCAACGATGGCCCCCATGCCGTGATGGCGGCTACCGGCGTGCTGAACCTGTACGGCAGCGCGCTGGTCAGCAACACCAACGGCGCCACGGTCTACAGCCTCGGCGATATCAACATCGCCGCCGATGGCGAGCGCGACGAGCGGGGCCTGCTGAAGCACCGCGCCGCGCGGGTGGTCAACGACAGCAGCACCATCGAGGCCGGCAGCAGCAGCAGCGTGGTGGAAATCGCCGCGCAGGAACTGGTCAATCAGCGCCCCGCGCCCGTGGTGGAGAGCGACACCACCACCGAGACGAAGCACGAGCGGAAGCGCGAAAAGTACGTGCATTGCGCCACGTCCAACGCCTACCCGCAGATGGGATGTACTTGGGCGGTCTGGGCCGGGCCCTACAAGACGCCTGTCGACGGCACGTTCGACGCGGCGCAGATTGTCTCGCACGATACCGGCAAGAAGCGGCTGGTCGTCAACATCGACGGCGTGGCGACCCGGATCGACTACAACACGCTGACAGACGCCGATGGCGTGCTGGCCGTGAACTACTGGGACGGCTACGACCGCGACATCCACTACGACCCGGCCAGCGAGTACGCCACGCGCAACGACGCGCGCAAGAACTGGCAGCGGGTGGAGATCGCCCGGGACACCACGACCACCACCACTACGGAGCGCGACGCCAATCCCGACCAGCGCGGCGCCAACCTGATCAGCGGCGGGGGCATGATACTGGCCAACGTCGGCACGCTGACGAACGCCTACAGCCAGATCGCCTCGGGCGGCGACATGCTGATCGGCGACATGGAACAGTCGGGCGATGTCGCCTCCGGCCAGTTCGGCTCCACCAAGGTCGTCAACACGGGCCGCACGCTGTTCGAACGCACGCGCCATGACATTGTCTCGACCTACGCCTGGAACAAGGAGATCGACAAGGACGTGGGGCCGGTGGTGCAGCCGAGCATCATCGAAACGCCGAAGGAAGTCGGCTCGATCGGCGGCACGATCACCGCCGGAAACAGGCTGACGATATACGGCGGCGGCATCCGCAACGAGGACGTCGGCAAGCTGGACCCGCAGGCCGGCACGGGCAGCACCGGCCTGCCGGGCATCGATGGCGGGGCCACGGGCGGCACGGCGTCGCTGGCCAATACCCCGTTGACGCTGCCGTCGAACGGGCTGTTCCACTATCGCAGCGACCCAGACGCCACGTACCTGATCGAGTCGGACCCGCGTTTCGCCAACTACGGCAACTTCCTGTCGTCGGACTACATGCTGGGTCTGCTCGGCATCGATCCATCGCTGACGCAGAAGCGCCTTGGCGACGGCTTCTACGAGCAGAAGCTGATCCGCGACCAGATTACCGAACTGAGCGGCCGCGTGTACCTGGCCGGCCATGACAATGCCGAGGACCAGTACACGGCATTGATGGCGTCGGGCGTGCAGGCAGCACAGCAGTTCAACATCCTGCCCGGCATGGCGCTGACCGCCGCGCAGATGTCGGCGCTGACCACCGACATTGTCTGGCTGGTCTCCGAGACGGTCACGCTGCCCGATGGCGGTAAGCAGAGCGTCATGGTCCCGCGTGTCTACCTGGCGCAAGCCAACGCCGCGGACCTGAAGCCCAACGGGGCATTGATCGCCGCCGAGGATATCGAACTGCGCGAGTCGGGATCGATGCGCAACAGTGGCGTGATCGACGCCGGCAGCCGGCTGTCGATCGGCGCCGCGCAGGACCTGCACAACCGCGGCGGCATGCTGCGCAGCGCGGGCGTGGCGGCGATCACGGCGGGTCGCGACATCGTCAACGAGTCAGGCCAGATCCGGGCCGACCAGCTCGGGCTCGTGGCCGGCCGCGACATGCGCAACGAGACGCTGTTCGACCAGCAAGGCGTGACGCACGCGGTGGGCAACGCGAAGGCGTCGGCGAGCCTGTTCGGCAGGCAGGCTGGCATCACCTCGACCGGGGACCTGCTGGTCTCCGCCGGGCGCGATGTCAGGCTGGCGGGCGCCACGCTGGCAGCCGGCGGAAACGGCACGGTGGTGGCCGGCGGACAGTTGACGCTCGACGCGCTAGCCGGCCGGACGGCGCAGTCGGTCTATGAGAGCCCGAGGCAGAACAGCGCCGACAGCGAGGTGCGGCACGCCGTGTCGAGCCTCCGGTCAGGCGGCAGCCTTGCCACGAGCAGCGGCGGCGACACCACGCTGCGTGGCGCCCAGGTGCAGGCTGGGGCGGACCTGACGATGATCGCCGGCGGTGACTTCGTCGCCCAGGCCGTGACCGACGAGCGCACGCACGACAGCGTCGGCCGCAGCCGCAAGCACCAGCGCGAAGAACACAGCCGCGACCAGACCACGGTGGGTGTATCGATTTCGGCGGGCGGCAACGCCACGCTGGCGGCCGTGAAGGCCGGCGACAACGGCGGCGGCGTCAAGCGCACGGACGGCAAGGGCAACGTCGAACTGATCGGTGCGACGGTCACGGCCGGCGCCGATGGCAAGGGCGAAGGCGCCCTGACGGTAGTGGGTGACCGCAACGTCACCGTGGCCGAAGCGCGCGAGTTGCACGACAGCAGCCTCGATGTCAGCTCGCGCAGCGGCAGCTTCGTGCGCCGCACGTCGAAGAATGCCAGCACGAGCAGCCACGCCGACCTCGGCGTGGGCAGCACGCTGTCCGGCGATTCCGTCAAGATCCAGGCCGGCAACGACCTGCTGGTGCGCCAGAGCCAGATTGCCGGCACCACCGGCGTGACCCTGCGTGCCACCGAGGGCAACGTACTCGTCACGGCCGGACAGAACATCCGCGAGGAAAGCCAGTCGCAATCGCGCAAGACCTCGGGCGTGTCCGGCTTCGCCGGGCAGGGCGGCATCGGCGTGGGCGTAGGCAGCAGCCGCGCCAGCAGCGCGAGCCATGCGCTGGCCGTCACCCAGAGCGACGCGCGCAGCATGGTCGGCGCCAGCAACGGCAACGTGGTGATCGTGGCCGGCAAGGACGCGGCGATCATCGGCAGCGATCTCGTGGCTGGGCGCCATGCCGCCGAAGCCGATCCAGCGGCGGGCAACATCGATATCCAGGCGAAGAACGTGATGGTCGCCGAGGGCGTGGATCGTATCGCGCAGGATGCCAGCGCCAGCCGCAGGTCGAGCGGCCTGTCGGTGGCATTGGTGGGCACGCCGTTCGACACCTACAAGAACCTCGACGCGGTGCACAAGGACGGCAGCGCCGTGTCCCGCGCGCTTGGCACCGTCAAGGAACTGGGCGCCTCGGCGCTGACCACGCCCCAGATCGCCGTGTCGGCCGGAAGCCAGCGCAGCAGCAGCGAGTTCTCCAGCGTCGCCACGGTCAGTAGCGGCAGCAGCCTGACGGGCGCCGGCAACGTTCGCGTCCGCGCAATCGGCAGCGGAGAGACCGATGCTGCCGGCAAGGCGCTCGACGGCAATATCCTCGCCTCGGGCAGCACCATCAGCGCTGGCGGCGCTGCGCTGCTGGACGCCGAGCGCGGCGTGACGATACAGGCCTCGACCGACACCTACAGCGAGCGCAGCAGCGCCCGCAACAGCGGCTGGAAGATCAGTGGCGCCTCGCCCTCGCTCGGCGACGTGGCCCGGCATATCGGCGGCGGACCGAACAACAGCGGCGTGGGCATGGTGCCTTTCGGCACCGAGCGCGCCAGCAGTAGCGGCGAGGTTGCCAGCAGCCGGCAGAACGCCAGCATGGTGACGGGCAATACCGTCGGCATCAAGACACGCACTGGCGACATCACGCTGACAGGCAGCGGCCTTGCAGCCGAGGGCGACATCGGCCTGTCGGCCGCCCAGGGCAGGATCGACATCCTGTCCGGCCAGGACACGCTGTCACAACGCAGCGACAGCGCCAGCCGGAAGATCGGCGACCTGGGCGGCACCGGCTACGCGGGCACGGTGGGCATGCGCAGCGAATCGCGCCATGCGGACGGCACGCAGGCCACGCAGAACACGATCCGCAGCCAGGTGGTCAGCCAGACCGGCAACGTGACGATGGTGGCGAAGGACGACATCACCGCGCGCGGCGCCGACATCGCCGCCTGCAACGACCTGACGATGATCGGCCGCAACGTCGTGCTTGACCCCGCCGACGATGCGGCGAGCCTGAACGAGCGCCACCGCGTGAGTCAGTACGGCACCACGCTCGCGCTGTCCGGCTATACGGTCACGGCGGCGCAGGCCGTCGAGAACGCCGCGCGGGCGGTGGAGGAGAAGAAGGACGGCCGCGTGGCGACGCTGTACGGCGTGCAGGCCGGCCTGGCCGTGGCCAATGGCGTGCAGGGCATCCAGGCGGTGACCAGCGGTGGCACCAGCCCCACCGCCGCGATCAAGGTGACGGCGAGCGTGGGCGGCGGCAGCCAGTCGAGTGAATCGCGCAGCCAGTCGAACACGTTCCAGGGCACGACGGTGAAGGCCGGCAACGCCGTGGCCATCGTGGCGACCGGATCGGGCGGCAAGGACGCGGACGGCTTTGCCAGCGACGGCACCATCAGCGGCCGTGGCGTCCAGATCAGCGGCAGGACGGTGGACCTCAGCGCCGCTCTGGATGTCGATCTGGAAAGCGCCCGGGACCGCACTAGCCTGGACAGCCGCAGCAGCGGCAACAACGCCAGCGTGGGCGTGGGCTTCGGCATCGGCGGCGACCAGAACGGCTTCACCCTCGAACTGGCCGCGAGCCAGCAGCAGGGGAACGCGCGGGGCAACTCGGTGACGAACCGCAATGCCAGCGTGACGGCCGCCGACAAGCTGACCGTCACGAGCGGCCGCGACGCCAATCTCCGGGGCGCACAACTGATCGCCGACACCATCGGCGGCTCGGTGGGCCGCGATTTCAACATCGAGAGCCGCCCGGATACCGACGACTTCACCTCGCGCGAAACGTCATCGGGCATGCAGGCCAGTATCTGCGTACCACCGTTCTGCGTCGGCACTACCGTCAACGCCAGCGGCACCCACACACAGGGCAAGACCGACAGCACCTACAGCTCGGTCAGGGAACAAAGCGGCATCTACGCGGGCCAAGGCGGCTTCGACATCCCGGTCAAGGGCAACACCGACCTCCGTGGCGGCATCCTCGCCAGCACGGCGGACCCGGAGAAGAACCGCCTGGTCACCGGCACGCTGACCACAAGCGATATCGACAACCACGCGTCGTACACGAGCGGCTCGTCGACGTTCGTCGGCAGCTACAGCGGCGGCAAGAGCGTGCCGGCCGACACCCCCGACGTCGGCCCGGTCGCCCCGGCCCAGGTGAAGTGGGGCGGCGACAGCAACCTGCTGCAGGGCGTGGCCGGCAGCCTCGCGGCCACTGCCGCCGGCAACGCCTAGAAGGACCTCGGCGGCGACGCGTCGGGCAAGACGAAGAGCGCCATCGCCGCCGGCACGGTCAAGATCACCGACGATGCCGCACAGCTGGAAAGGACCGGCCAGACCGCCGACGAAACCCTCGCCAACCTGAACCGCGACATCGAAAACGCGAACGACAGCATCGACAAGATCTTCGACGCGCAGAAGGTCAAGGACCAGCAGGAGCTGAACCGGATCAAGAGCGAGGTGGCGCAGCAGGCGGCGCCTTTGATTTACAACAAGGTCGGCGATGTGCTGGTAGGCAGCTCCCCCGGGACCAAGGCCGCCGTCCACGCGCTGGTGGGCGGCCTGATGGCCGAAGCCATCGGTGGCAATTTCACCGCCGGCGCGGCTGGCGGCGCAGCCGCCTCACTGGCCATGGAGGCGTTCGGCCAGGCCCTGCTCGACCAGAAAGACCTCAGCGAGTCGGACCGCAAGGCGCTGGTGCAACTGGCCGGGGCAATCGTGGGAGGGGCTGCGGGAGGAATTGCGGGCGGGACGGTTGGAGACGCGGCGGCCGGGGCGAATGTGGGGAAGGTGGCGACGGAGAATAACTACCTGAACCATACGCAAAAACGGGATCGCGCCGAAGCCATGGCCGCCTGCGCGGACAAAGCCTGCCGGGACAAAGTCCGCGCCGAATACGCCGCCGAATGGAAGAAGAACAAGCGGGAAGTGACGGACTGTTCGACGCAGTCAGAATGTCTGACGCTCGCGCGGGACCTGCGATTGGAACAACAGGCCCAGGGCGAGAGAATGGCCGAACTCCAGGAAAAAGGGCCTGGCAATTGGTCAGACGCAGAGAAGACCGAGTACGCTGATCTACGGTTCGGCGATGCCAGCCTGAATCAATTGCGAACCGTCGCTATCGCCAATGCAAACAAGCTGGCTGGCGATGAGCCGATGGACCCGCAAGAGGTCGCCCGGCTGGTGGCGGATGTTGGGATTGGGGCGGCAGCGGGGATTGGTGGATCAACCACTCCCAAGAATCTTGCCTATCAAGCGGCTCCGTATCACGGGTCCACTGACAACCCGATTAAGAGCCGCGGTCCTGTCAATGGACAAGACGCGCTCGAGAAATCTGTACGGGTAAAAGGGACATCACCACGACGTGTAGGATTTGATTCGAAAACCGGAGAATTTGTGGTATTCGATCGCACGTTGGGGAATGTTTACCATGGCCACGTCCGCGCATGGGACGATCTTGGCGTCGATATGCAGAATGCTTTGGTTAGAGCAGGCTATGTGAATCGGAAGGGAAAAGTAAAATGACGATGAAGTATCAAGATATTATGGAACTTCCGAAGTCCCAGGTAGACCTCGCATTGGGATCTAATTTGCCGGAGACAGTTGCGAATGCTTGCCTTAGCATTGCTCACTTCGAGAAAGACTGGAAGTGGGTTCTGGAGAGACTGTGCGGGGTCGCCAATGATGTAAGCCAATTGAGTTCATTGAGGAATCTCGCCGTCACCTGTATTGGACACGTCGTGCGGACAAATCCCACAGCGAACACTGACATTATGAGGCACATTCTTGAGCAGTTCGCAAATGACCCAAAAATTTCTGGGGCAGCATCGGATGCCCTGGATGACCTAAAAATCTTCGGCGGTAGAATCGATGCAGATAACGGATAAGCTTTTTCTGCTGGTTATCGTTTTATCTGGATCAATGCATCATGCAGCCGGTGTCATGTGGAATATGTTCGGGTGGATCATACTGAAAGTCCCCGTCGGGAAATGTTGGGGTGGTTGGTATTTTCGATAAATAAATCATAATCAGAAGCACTTAGCGAATCGGGCTTCAAGGCGCCGGTGTAACAGCCGCAGCGATCAAAACACCACCCTCTCCCCCGTCGCCGGCACGATCATCGCCTCCGGTGCCGGGGCGGCGGCGGGTGGTTCCACGCAGGATGCCGCTGCTGCGGGGGCGGTTGGGGGGGGCTGGGTACTCAGTTCAATTGGCTGATGCATGTCCCCAAGGACCCGGGTATTCCGCCGACCCCGGCTGACAGTCAGGGGCAGAAATCTCCACCAGGAAAGCCGATTGACGGTGGCGGGGAGCGCGTGCTCACGGGCACCCCGGACGAGTCAGCGGCGAACGACAAGCTTCCGATGTATCAACCCATAGCCGATGCTGTCGATCGGTTGAAGGAGGCGGGTGATCTGCTTTCCGGAGTTGTTGGCGGTGTCTTGCCCAATCCGGTTGAGCTGGTGGAGGGGTTGGGGGCGATTTTCAGCGACCCTGGAAAGTACGATGTACTTACGAACCCCCAGGCAAAGGAAATTGTAGTCGCCAATGGTTGGTCTAAAACTAGTCCGGATAACGTAAAGAAAGCGGCAGGAGATTATCCAGTTTTTTATAATCCGAAGGATGGTTTGTACTATTCGCCGGATAAGACGGGTCGTCGCGCGGATAATGCATGGAAGATATTTGATAAGAAGGGAAATAGACTAGGTACGGCGATCTGGGATGGTAAACAGATGGTGCGCGTTTCGAAATGATAAGGTGAGTATAATTAATAAAATTCCGTTGATTCCACTGATAAAATTCGACGAGGATTCGACTCCGAGTTTCGATGCGGCTTTTACATGTCGTCGAGTCTCGTATTTTGATCATTTTCTAAGTGTCGCGGAAAATTGTAACTATATATATTATGAGTTGGCAAAGAGAAGTAACACTCTAGCTTCGTATTATGTGACAGAGGATAGATTAATGTATTTATGGAGCTTTTTTGCAGGCCAAGGCAAGAACTTCACGATTCGATCTGGACGCATTTGTGAACTTGGAGATCTTGAAGACACAATAAAACTTGGCAAAGAGGTAATGCGAGAAATCGACGGATATTCTGTCTGCTTCGACGGCGCTGGGGTTATATGGGAGCCGGCGTATGACTTGACACATCTACTATGGCTCCCTAAAGGCGCCTCATGGACCACTGTCGAGAAATCGGTGGGTGCTTCAGGGCTCTACCTCTTGGATTAGAGCCTTAGGCCCGTTGTGGTTGCTCCCCCCGTGCCGGCAATGCCCAGACAGACCTTGGCGGCGACGCCTCCGGCGAGATCGGGAGCGCCATCGCGGCGGGCACGGTGCAGATCACCGACGAGGCCGGCCTACTGGCCAAGGCCGGCCAGACCGCCGACGAAACCCTCGCCAACCTGAACCGCGACACCGAAAACGCGCACGACAGCATCGACAAGATCTTCGACGAGCAGAAGGTCAAGGACCAGCAAGAGCTGAACCGGATCAAGAGCGAGGTGGCGCAGCAGGCGGCGCCTTTGATCTACAACAAGGTCGGCGATGTGTTGGTAGGCAGCTCCCCCGGGACCAAGCCGCCGTCCACGCGCTGGTGGGCGGCTTGATGGCCGAAGCCATGGGAGGCAACTTCGCCGCCGGCGCGGCTGGCGGCGCAGCCGCCTCACTGGCCATGGAGGCGTTCGGCCAGGCCCTGCTCGACCAAAAAGACCTCAGTGAATCGGACCGCAAGGCGCTGGTGCAACTGGCCGGGGCGATCGTGGGAGGGGCTGCGGGAGGTATTGCGGGCGGTTCGGTTGGAGACGCGGCAGCCGGGGCGAATGTGGGGAAGGTGGCGACGGAGAATAACTACCTGAACCATACGCAAAAACGGGATCGTGCCGAAGCCATGGCCGCCTGCGCGGACAAAGCCTGCCGGGACAAGGGGTTTGGCTCAGCGCTAAGTGATGCAATTCGCAAGACTAAAGAGCTCAAACACGGGCAAAGCGTTTACGAAGCTAAAGTTAAGGTCGGAGACTATATAAAGAAGGGTGATTTTGTATACCTTGACGGAAAACATGGGGACCATTTGGAAGTGTACGACAGCATGAAAATATCTAAGTGGGTTCTAAATCTAGATGGTTCAATAAATGAGAAGAAAACGATGGGCGCAAGAGGAAGGAGGTTAGATAAATGAAGTTTCTCGAAAACATTAAACAAGTAATTGCACAACTAGCAAATTCGCGTGGTATTAGCATCGGCAAGATGCAGGATGATTGGGGGCTGGACTATACGAGAGATATGGATGTCGATTTTACGACAGATATAATAGAGCTCATGGAATTAATGCGCGTGCATCAAGAGGCCATAGCAAAAGGTGATTTGCTGACGGCTCGATGCGCTCTCGTGGAGGCGCAAGGATTCGCGCACAATATCAGTTCATTGTTCTACGCGCTGAAAGAAGACCTCCTGCGGGCAGCCGAGGACGGACTTAATCGTACAGGAATGAAGAATCTGGATTGGCCTGAACTTCCGGATCGGTTTGAATACTCGCCGACATACCGGCTTCGAGAGGCAGAGAAGCTCGTTTCATTTAACGGGAAGATATATAAAAGGGATACCACATGTCACGAGTGGCGAGAGTGCCAATGAGTGGAGGATTTATTTTTAGACTGCTGATCAGCAGGGTGGAAGATCGCGGTGATTTCCATGGACAGCGCACGGTCTCCGTTCTAACCTCTGGCCCCAGTAGATTATTACATCATAATTTGAAACCCGATCCGGGGCGACGGTCGATCTCTCTGGATATTTCCAAGACCGGACGTCCGGTGCAGACGTGACGATTTGAGACGCGGCGGCCGGGGCGAATGTGGGGAAGGTGGCGACGGAGAATAATTACCTGAACCATACGCAAAAACGAGATCGCGCCGAAGCCATGGCCGCCTGCGCGGACAAAGCCTGCCGGGACAAAGTCCGCGCCGAATACGCCGCCGTATGGGAGAAGAACAAGCGGGAAGTGACGGACTGTTCGACGCAGTCAAAATGTCTGACGCTCGCGCGGGACCTGCGATTGGAACAACAGGCCCAGGGCGAGAGAATGGCCGAACTCCAGGTAAAAAGGGCCTGGCAATTGGTCAGACGCAGAGAAGGCCGAGTACGCAGATCTACGGTTTGGCGATGCCAGCCTAAATCAATTGCGAACCGTCGCTATCGCCAATGCAAATAAGCTGGCAGACGATGAGCCCATGGACCCGCAAGAGGTCGCCAGGCTGGTGGCGGATGTGGGGATTGGGGCGGCAGCGGGGATCGGGGTTGGTGGGGCGACTCGGAGTGCTACGAGCATGACCTCGGCAACTAAAATGCGTGTGGAGCTTTGATTACCGCAAGGAGGGATTCTGGACGGGAATGGTCGTCTGACCAAGGACGCTGTACGTCAATCTACGAGAATAATTTTGACTGATGAAGTAATCAGAAATCCAGAGGTGGTAAAAACGTTGACTAGCGATGGTTCAAATATTGCGGACTGGGGAAAATATACAACTCGCTCTATCCGATCGAATGGACAATCATTGCAGGTTCATTTTAAATGAATAATGCAACAGGAAAGATCGACTACGAAACTTTAGATTTTAGAGTTAAAGGAGTGGCGAATCCGTGATAGTCAAATATAAAGGTGGTCGTGGCTATGTTGGCGCGGTCGATCCATATTTTACAGTTGGCAAAGAATATATTGCATTGGGAATGTCATTCCGCACCGATGGGCGTGAGTCTACGGTTTCCATCCTATGTGACGAAGATCGAAGCCCAGTTCTAATTGAGTTGGCGTTTTTCGATATTGTCGATAGTTCTATACCACCTAACTGGGCGGTTATCCCATTCGAGGCAGTGGGATACGGCCTGAGACCAACCGAATTCGGAGGAGATTTTTGGGATAGGTTTTATGATGGCGACCTCCGTGCCGGATCGGTGTTATCCGAGGTTGTCCGGAGAGCCGAGAAATTTCATGGATGGAGTTCTCGGCCTTCGGCCAATGACTAACCGCATACTCTTTTGGAGAGGTAAGGGAAGCCGGCGTATGACTTGACGCACCTGCTTTGGATTCCAAAAGGCGCTTCGTGGACCACAGGGAACAATTGGTGGCGATTTCAGGGCTGTACCTCTTGGAGTACGGCTCGGCCCGGAACGGTTACCACGGCATCGAGTTGGCAATGGAATAAATTGCAACTTATTGCAGATTTTGATTCCGATAAACCCCGTCACGGGCCAATTGGTAGAACCAAAATCAATTCCGAGGAAGAGTACGCCATAGTGTTATGACGATAATTTTCGATAAAGATAAATGTGAGCATCTCGACGAATGTATATCGTTGCTGGAAGACATGGTCGAGGGGCGTGTTTCGTATATTGAGGGTGCTGATGCGATGATCCGCTGGTTTGAAAGCCAAGGATTATCGATCTTCGACTCCAAGGATTTTTATATGTTCTTGCTGATTCAATCGGAAACTGATGCCTTACCTAGGCACGCGCAACGCAAGTTCTGGTCGGAACAGGCACTCAAGGATCTTGAAGGAAAAATAACGGAGTCGGAAGAGTGGGCGAAGCAGTTTGCTGAGGCTGATTGTCGGAATTTGCTTCGGCGACTGACTGCGACGTGATGGTCGTAGAGCCAACCTGAACCGGCTCAAGAGCGAGGTGGCGCAGCAGGCGGCCCCTTTGATTTACACGGCGGTGGATGATCTGATCCAGCGCCAACCGACTAAAGCGAAGGTCGCGGTGCACGCCCTCGTCGGCGGTTTGATGGCTGAGGCAATGGGGCAAGTTTGTGGCGGGCGCGGCAGGCGCCGCCGCAGTACTACAGTCATTCTAGGGAGCCCAGGAAAATGAAGCACGATAGCGATGAGGGTCGTGAGCTAAAAATAAGAAATGTATTGATTAATAAATGGGATCCTATAGGCATCAAGGACGTGCCCGAGGCGTGGGATGAATACGACTCGTACATTCCTGCAATCTTAGAACTAATAGAAAGAGGTGCGGACTTGGATGTTCTGTCAAGTTACTTGGTCTGGGTAGAGGCGGAGAGAATTGGTCTCCCTGTGAGGTTGGCGATCGCAAAGGAAGTGGCAAATGAATTACTGACATATAATCGCTCACACTAAACCTATTGCGCGAAGGTTATGGCTGGGGCCGTGTTCAAATATGACATTGCAATACTCTGCCCCAAAGCGGATTCAAAAACCTGACATTGAACTCGCTCGCGCGGGACCTGCGATTGGAACAACAGGCCCAGGGCGAGAGAATGGCCGAACTCCGGGAAAAAGGGCCTGGCAATTGGTCAGACGCAGAGAAGGCCGAGTACGCAGATATACGGTTTGGCGATGCCAGCCTAAATCAATTGCGAACCGTCGCTATGGCCAATGCAAATAAGCTGGCAGGCGATCAGCCTCTGGATCCGCAAGAGGTCGCCCGGCTGGTGGCGGATGTGGGGATTGGGGCGGCAGCGGGGTTTGGGGTCGGTGGGGCGACCGATAAATATTCCCCGAACGCCGGTAGGGTTGACAATATGAGGAAGTTTCTCTCCAGTGATGGATTTGGTTCTCAATTGAACGGCGGGTCACGCGGAACGCCCAGAATTTACAAGGGATCCAGGATATTCGTGGCGAGAAAGGACGTTGGTGAAAAGATTCGCACCGGCGATCAATTTTATATTGACAGCGCGCATATGAACCACCTTGAAGTCTTCGATAATAAGGGAAGATTAGGGTCGTGCTTAATCTGGATGGCTCAGTCAATGAAGTTAAAACCGTGAAGGCAATAAAGGAAGGCAGGAGATTAAAATGAATAGTGGTAACGGTTTTGAATCCATTCGGATTGCATTGTTGGATTTGGCATTATCTCGCGGTTTAGTCGAAGACCAGCTACGACAATTTGATGAGATGACGGGGAAATATGATTGGACGTTGATTCTGAGTGATGATCTCGACAGAGCTTTTGAGAAAGATGTAGAACATTTGATGCGAGCAATGAAATTGTTTGATTTGGCTAGCCGCAAGAATGATGAACTTACTCAGTGTGTCGCCTTGTTACGGGCTTCGATTTTTGCGCACAAGTTGGAGGGATTTTTCGATGATTTGATGAGCGATTTGCGACGCGCCGCGACCAATCCAGATATGAGATGGCCAGAGATTCCAGACGGTTTTAATATTCCCGAGGAATATGGCTATGTTGAATAATTTGAGTGAAATGAGGGCGGAGGCTCATCGAGAATGGTAATGCATTCGATACCCGCACCGTAACTGGATCCTAACTCCTTTACAACCAGTGGAATATTGCGGAACCGATTTTCCGAGGTTGCTTCGATGGCTACGTGAGTGCGAAGTGCAATAGTCAGATGACGATGAATATCAGGACATAGTGAGAATTTCACAGTCCGAGGTGGATGACGCCTTAAAATCGGAATTGCCTCGAGCCGTTGCGAATGCTTGCCTTAGCGATAATCCCACCCGCCCAGATCGGCATTAATACATTCGACAAAGACAAATTGGCGCATGTCGATGATGTATCCCCGGAACGCCTCGTTGATCCAATAAAAAAGCCCCGGCACATGGCCGGGGCAAAACTCCTGAGAGAAGATTCCCAATCAGCTCTCCAGCACAACCCTGTTGTGGATATCAGGCTTCATAGGCCGTTTCGCCGTGCGAAGTGATATCCAGGCCCTCGCGCTCCTCTTCTTCCGGCACGCGCAGGCCAATCAGCATGTCCACCAGCTTGTAGGCAACCAGCGCGACCACGCCCGACCACACCACCGTGGTCAGCACGCCTTCGAACTGGATCCAGAGCTGGCCGGCGATCGAGTAGTCGTCCGCCACCTTGTTGGCCACGTAGTCGTAGATGCCCACGCCGCCCAGGCTCGGGGCCGCGAACACCGCGGTCAGCAGCGCGCCGACGATGCCGCCCACGCCGTGCACGCCGAACACGTCCAGCGAGTCGTCCATGCCCAGCATGCGCTTCAGGCCGCTCACGCCCCACAGGCACAGCAGGCCGGCCACAAGACCCATCACGATCGAGCCCATCGGGCCGACGAAGCCGGCGGCCGGGGTGATTGCCACCAGGCCGGCCACGGCGCCCGAGGCACCGCCCAGCATCGACGGCTTGCCCTTGCCGATCCACTCGCCGAACGTCCACGACAGCACGGCGGCGCAGGTGGCCAGCAGCGTGTTGACGAACGCCAGCGCGGCGCCGCCGTTGGCTTCCAGGCCCGAGCCGGCGTTGAAGCCGAACCAGCCGAACCACAGCAGCGATGCGCCCACCATCGTGAACGTCAGGCTGTGCGGGCGGATGGCTTCGCGGCCAAAGCCGATGCGCTTGCCGAACATGAACGCGCCCACCAGGCCGGCCACGGCGGCGTTGATGTGCACCACGGTGCCGCCCGCGTAGTCGAGCGCGCCCTTCTGGAACAGCCAGCCCGACTTGGCCGTGGCCGCGGTGGCGGCGGCGGCATCGGTGTAGGCGTCAGGACCCGGCCAGAACCAGACCATGTGGGCCATCGGGATATAGGCGAACGTGAACCAGAGCACCACGAACACCAGCACCGCCGAGAACTTGGCGCGCTCGGCAAAGGCGCCGATGATCAGGCCGCAGGTGATGCAGGCAAACGCGCACTGGAACGCGAAGAACACCAGTTCCGGGATCACCACGCCCTTGCTGAACGTGGCCGCCACGGCGTCGACGTTCAGGCCCTTCATGAACAGCCGGTCCGTGCCGCCGAAGAACGCGTTGCCTTCCGTGAACGCGAAGCTGTAGCCGTAGATGGCCCACAGGATCGCCACCAGCGAGAAGATCACCAGGCACTGCATCAGCACCGACAGCATGTTCTTCGACCGCACCAGGCCGCCGTAGAACAGTGCCAGGCCCGGCAGCGTCATAAGGATCACGAATGCGGTGGCCACCAGCAGCCAGGCCGTGTCGCCCTTGTTGGGCACCGGGGCCGGCGCGGCGGCCGGTGCGGCTTCTGCCGGGGCCGCGGCCGCGGGGGCTGCCGCAGCGGCTGCCGGGGCGGCCGCGGGGGCGGCGGCCGCTGCCGGGGCCGATGCCTCGGCGGCGGGCTTGTCCTGCGCCACGGCATGGGTGGACAGGCCGAGACCGGCCGTGCCGAGCGCCAGCGCCATCGCGCCAGCCGTCAGGAATCGCTTGAACCAGGTTTTCATGTGTCTAACCTCTGTCTCTCGTAGTTCTGGTGTCACAGCGCATCGCCGCCGGTCTCACCGGTGCGGATGCGGATGACCTGTTCGACGGGCGCGATGAAGATCTTGCCGTCGCCGATCTTGCCCGTGCGGGCCGACTTCTCGATTGCCTCGATGGCGCGCTCGACCACGTCGTCGGGTACCGCCACCTCGATCTTCACCTTGGGCAGGAAGTCGACGATGTACTCGGCGCCCCGGTACAGCTCCGTGTGGCCCTTCTGGCGGCCGAAGCCCTTGACCTCGGTCACGGTGATGCCGGACACGCCCACGTCGGAGAGCGCTTCACGCACCTCGTCGAGCTTGAACGGCTTGATGACTGCAATGATGAGTTTCATTGGGATTCTCCTTGGGGGCGGCTTGTCGGGTCATGCCGCCCGGCTCCGGATGTGTGCTGTTTGGAATCAGAAAGTCTTGGTAATGGATGCCCACGCCGCGGCCTTGCCCAGATAGCGGCCCCGGTTGGCGCTGGTGTAGAACGACTCCTTGGCGTTGGTGTCGACATAGGCCACGGACAGCGCAAAGCCCTTGCCCAGGTCCTTGGTCAGGCCGATCTTCCAGTCGGTGTACGACGCGTCGCTGTGGTGCGTCACGCCCTGGTAGCCCACGTGGGCGTTCAGCGTCAGGTCCCAGAAGTTCAGCGGCACGTTGGCGGTCAGGTCGACGTAGTAGCTGTTCTTGCTGTCGTCGATGCCGAACAGGTTGGTCACCGCGTGCGAGTACTTCAGGAACACCGGGCCCCAGCCGATGCCGGCGTAGAGCTCGGTCGTGTACGGCCGCGTGGTCGTGTAGCCGCCCGGGTAGAAGTACTCCAGCACGCCCACGTCATAGTTGAATTCCTGGCCGCCCAGCGCGAACTTGTTCTTGTAGCCGCCGTAGAAGTCCATCTCGATCGGCGCCGACACCGACGAATCGGCGTCTTCCAGCCAGCTGATGCTTGAGTTCCAGTTGCCGATGTAGAAGCCGCTCTCGTGCGCGTAGTCGAACCCGCCCTGGATGGCCGGACGCAGGTTGGTCTGGCTGATGCCGCGATAGCGGTAGTCGGAAACCACCGACACGTTGGCCGTGAAGGTGTGCGGCGATGCCGGCTCCGCGGCCGGTGCGGCTGCAGGCGCGGCGGCGTCCGGGGCGGTCTGGGCCAGTGCCACCGGGGCTGCCAGGCTGAGCAGAAGGGCAGCGGCGCTGACTGCGAGGCTCGACGTCTTCATCTGGTTCTCTCCTTTTCCTTGAAATCTTCGCGGGCTCGTTCTTGAGGGACTGCTGCTTGCCTTGATGGCTTGTTGCTTTTTGGGTCTTGACGCTCCTGGCTCTGGTACTGCAACTGCCGTGCCAGGGCAGGCGCCCCGTGGCGGCGCACGGACGGGAACAGTCGGAAGAGGTGGCCGGGCGCCCGCTTCTCCACCCGGCGGGGCGGCACGCGGGCGGCGCCGCGGCGGGCAAAAGGCGTTAAAAGATGTGTCCGGGCCTTGCTGGCGCTTTCATGGCGGCCGATCACGCGCCATAATCCGCGTCATGAAGGGTCAAGTGCTGCGCGCTTGGCGTCCCGCCGGCCAGACCGGGCCCGGGCACGGTCGACCGGGTCGCCGCGCCCCACTCAGGTGCATCGACCGGGGATACCGGTGTGCGGGAGGACCGCCCCGGACGCCCCATGGCGGTGCATCGCGGGTGCCAGGCGGCGTAGCCGCCGCCGGCCGCTGACCCGAACGATCCAAATTGGTCAACACAGGAGCTTCACCATGAAACCGACCGATCTCTTCAACGACCTGCAGCAGAAGGTCAGTGAAGCGCTGCGCAACTCGCCGGCCAAGGACATCGAGAAGAACGTCCGCAGCATGATGACCCAGGGCTTTGCGCGCCTGGACCTCGTCACGCGCGAGGAATTCGACGTGCAATCGCAGGTGCTGGCGCGCACCCGGGCCCGGCTGGAGGAGCTGGAAGCGCGCATCGCCGCGCTGGAAGCCCGCGGCAGCGGCGGCATCCCGCCCACCCCTGGGGTATGAGCCCCGGCGCCCAGCCACCCACGCATCGCCAGAAAGGCCACCGGATTCCGGTGGCCTTTTTCTTTAACACTTCCGCAAACGTATGAGCCTCGCAGTCCTGCGCAGCCGCGCGCTGAACGGCATCGACGCGCCGCCCGTGTCCGTCGAAATCCACCTGGCGAATGGCCTGCCGGCCTTCAACATCGTCGGGCTGGCCGACACCGAAGTCCGCGAAAGCCGCGAGCGCGTGCGGGCGGCGCTGCTGAACTGCGAGTTCGAATTCCCGAACCGCCGGATCACGGTCAACCTGGCGCCGGCCGACCTGCCCAAGGAGTCCGGCCGCTTCGACCTTGCCATCGCGCTGGGCATCCTGGCGGCCAGCGGCCAGTTGCCGGCCACCGCGCTGGACGGCTTCGAGTTTGCCGGCGAGCTGTCGCTGGCCGGCGACCTGCGGCCCGTGCGCGGCGCGCTGGCGATGGCGATGGGGCTGGCACGCGACAACCGCGCCCGGCTGGCGGCCGGCGAGCCCGCGCGCGCGTTCATCGTCGCCACCGACAACGGCCCGGAAGCCGCACTGGTCGATGACCTGACCGTCCACGCCGGCGCCACGCTGCGCGACATCTGCCACCACGTCGGCATGCTGCCCGAGCAGCCGCTGCCCCGCGCCCGGCCGGCCCCGCCCGCCACCGACCCCGGCGCCAACCCCGACATGCGCGACGTGCGCGGCCAGCTACAGGCCCGCCGGGCCATGGAAGTGGCCGCCGCGGGCCAGCACTCGGTGCTGCTGGTAGGCCCGCCCGGCACCGGCAAGTCGATGCTGGCGCAGCGCTTTCCGGCCCTGCTGCCGCCGATGACCGAAACCGAGGCGCTGGAAGCCGCCGCCGTGCTGAGCCTGACCCCGGGCGGCTTCCAGCCGTCGCAATGGGGCCGGCGCCCGTTCCGCAGTCCGCACCACACGGCCAGCGGCCCGGCCATGGTGGGCGGCGGCGGCAATCCGCGCCCCGGCGAGATTTCGCTGGCCCACCACGGCGTGCTGTTCCTTGACGAACTGCCCGAGTTCGACCGGCGTGTGCTCGAAGTCCTGCGCGAGCCGCTGGAAACCGGCCACATCACCATCTCGCGCGCCGCCGCACAGGTCGACTTTCCCGCCCGCTTCCAGTTCATCGCCGCCATGAACCCGTGCCCATGCGGCTACCTGGGCCATCCCACGCGCATGTGCCGCTGCACGCCCGACCAGGTGCAGCGCTACCAGTCGCGCATCTCCGGCCCGCTGCTGGACCGCGTGGACCTACAGATCGAAGTGCCCGCCCAGAACCACCGCGACGTGCTGGACGGCCCGCCTGGCGAACCCAGCGCCGCCGTCCGCGCCCGCGCCATGGACGCCCGCGCGCGCCAGATTGCCCGCCAGGGCACGCCCAACAGCGAACTGTCCGGCCGCCAGATCGACACCCACTGCCCGCTGACCACCGACGCCCAGGCCCTGCTGCGCGGCGCCATGGAAAAGCTGGCCTGGTCCGCCCGCGCGTACTTCCGCGTACTGAAGGTCGCCCGCACCATCGCCGACCTGGCCGACGCCGACACACTAGACGCCGGCCACGTGGCCGAGGCCATCCAGTACCGGCGGGTGCTGCGGACGGGCTAAAAAGTGCTCGGAAACAAAAAAGCCCGCGAAAGCGGGCTGATGGCCTTACACCGGCGGTTCCACCGGCGGCGGGGGTGGGTCCTCGATGGGTGCCTGGTCCGGCGGGAAGCCGGGGGGCGGCGGTTCGCCGGGGGGCGGTTCCCGGTGGGCGTTCAGGCCGGCATCGCGCATCTGGGTCTCCATGAATTCCAGGTCACTCCCATTGAAGCAAAGGCCGGCGCACTATGCCAGCGGCTTGCGGCTTACGCGTGGTGCCGGCGCACGAAGAACAGCGCCGTGCCCACCGCCACCAGCACGCCACCAAAGAAGCGGTTCTGCCAGCGTACGGCGCGCGCGTTGCGGAACAGGCCCTGCATCCGCGATGCCAGCAGCGCGTAGCCGTGCATCACGATCAGGTCCACGCAGCACATCGTGGCCGCCAGGATGGCGAGCTGGATGGCCAGCGGGTGGCCGGGGTCGATGAACTGCGGCAGCACGGCGACCATGAAGATGATGCCCTTCGGGTTGGTCACGTTGGTCAGCAGGCCCGTGGCAAAGCGCCGGCGCCGGCTCATCCCGGCCACGCGCACCGTGCCCGGCTGGCCGCCGGGGGCGTCGGCCGGGGCCGTCTCCACCCGGGCGCGCCATTGCTGGATGCCCAGGTAGATCAGGTACATCGCGCCGATGGTCTTGGCCACCAGGAACGCCTGCTCGGACGCCAGCAGCAGCGCGCCCAGCCCGCCGCCGGCCACCAGCAGGATGATGACCAGCCCGGTCTGCAGCCCCAGGATCGTCGTCGACGTCTTCTTCAGGCCATACGACAGCCCATGGCTCATCGACAGCACCGCGCCGGACCCCGGCGATACCGCGATCACCCAGCACGCGGCGAAATAGGCCAGCCACACTTCCCAACGCATCACTGCACTCCTCGATCCAGAAAAATGGTCAAAACGGATGAAAGCCGGTCAGGAACTGTTCGACCTGCTCGGCCTGGCGCGTATCGCGCGCGGCGTCGCCGGCTTCCAGCACCACGGCCTGGTAGACCCGTGCGCCCGACGCCACCAGCCGGGCCGTCAGCCGGCGCGGCGCCTTGTCCTGCGGCGAAACACCGGCGACGGTCAATTCCATCCCGTCGAGCGACACCGGCGGCTGGGCGGCCGACATCACCGTGACCGGCCGCGCGCTGGCCGGCTGGCCCGGCTGGGCGCCCAGGTTGGCCAGCAGCCCGGCCTGCATGGCGTCCAGCGCCTCGCGCCGCAGCGCGGCGTCGTCGCTGGGCAGCGTCACCACGCCCACGGCGAACAGCGTGCCGTCGATATTGGCCGCCTCCATCGTCATGGGCAGCTTGCGCCCCGCGATCGACACGTCGCGGGCCGCATTGGTCGGCTTGGCCGGATACAGCGCCGCGTACTTGCCGTCGCTGGACACGATCGTGCGCCAGTCATAGCGCGGCGTGCAGCCCGCGAGCGCCAGCCAGGCGGCGGCCAGCAGCAGCAGCAGCAGCAGGTGGCGCAGGCCGGGGCGGAAATGGGACGGGAACGGGGTCGGGGGCATCGGCAAGGTCGGCGCGATCGGGCGCAAGCCGCTATTATCCGGGAAGCCGCCCGGCCGCGCATCGCGCACGTTGCACCCGATGCCGCTGGCGGGCCGCCGCAAGTTCGTGAGGTGCCCATGTCCGTACGCCCCCTGCCCCGTTTCCTGTCTTCCGCGTTCGCCGCCGTGGCGCTGCTGGCCTGCGCCGGCGCCGCTGCCGCCACCGCCCACCTGCCGCCCGTGACCGATATCGGCGCCCAGTCCGCCGCGGCCGCGCGGCATGGAGAGCCGCTGGTGGTGCTGGTCAGCCTGCCCGGCTGCAGCTACTGCGACACGGTGCGGCGCAACTACCTGGGTCCGCAGCTCGCGGCCGGCGAGATTGCCGCGCGCGAGATCGACATGACCGCCGACACGCCGATCCGCGACGCCGACGGCACGATGACCACGGCCCGCCAGTGGGCCAGCGCGCGCAATATCTCGGTGGCGCCAACCGTGCTGTTCCTCGACCGCAACGGCCGCAACCTGGCCGCCCCGCTGCGCGGCATGCAGGCCGATTTCTACGGCGCCTACCTGGAGCAGGCCATCGACGAGGCACGCGCCAAGGTGGCCGCCAAGTCCGCCGCCCGCCCCTGAACCGGCGCGCGCGGCGAATTGCCGCAGCCGCGCACCGCCGCCCCGGCCGCGCTGCCGACGGCGGCGCCCGGCGGTAGAATGGCCGCTGTCCGCCGCTGGCTTCCGGGCCCTGGCCCCCAACCCCGTCATCCCATGTCCAATACCGCAACCCCCGCCCGCCCCGCGCGCAAGCGCTGGCCCATCGTCGCCGCGATCGTGATCGCCGCGGTGCTTGGCGTCTTTGGCTACCGGGCGATGACCCCGGCCAGCAGCGTCCCAGACGCCACCTTCACGCTGCTGTCGGGCCAGAAGGTCAGCACCGGCGACCTGAAGGGCAAGGTCTACCTGGTCAACTTCTGGGCCACGAGCTGCGTCACCTGCGTCAAGGAAATGCCGCAGATGATCGACACCTACAAGCAATACAAGGACAAGGGCCTGGACTTCGTGGCCGTGGCCATGAACTACGACCCGCCGATGTACGTGGCCAACTACGCCAGGACGCGCGAGTTGCCGTTCAAGGTGGCGATGGACTCGGACGGCTCGGCGGCCAAGGCGTTCGGCGACGTGCAACTGACGCCGACCACGTTCGTCGTCGACAAGAACGGGAAGATTCTCAAGCGCTACGTCGGCGAGCCCGAGTGGGACGCGCTGCACAAGCTGCTGGACGGCGCGCTGGCCAGCGCGGCCTGACGTAGCCGCCCCCCGAGCCAAAAAGGTGCCCATGCGGCACCTTTTTTGTTGCGCAGGCGCGCCGCGGGCGTCTGCGGCTTGCCAGCCAAAGCTGTATGGATATACAGTGGGCGCCAGATTTTTCTCATCCCGCCCAATACCATCGCGCCGTGTTGCCGGATCTCGTCCCCGAAGTTGCCCCGGATAACGCCCCGGAAGCCGCCCCCGATGCCCACGCCCCGGCCGGGGCCGGTTCGTCCGAGGCGTCCGAGGCGCCCGCCTATCTGTCCAAGCTGAACCCGGAACAGCGCGCCGCCGTGACATACGCGGGCGACGCCCCGCTGCTGATCATCGCCGGCGCGGGGTCGGGCAAGACCAATACGCTGGCGCACCGGGTGGCGCACCTCGTGGTCGGCGGCGCCGATCCGCGCCGTATCCTGCTGCTGACGTTCTCGCGCCGCGCCGCCGCCGAGATGGGGCGCCGCGTCGAGCGCATCGTCGACCAGGCGCTGGGCATCCAGTCCGGCGCGGGCCGCGCGGCACTGCAGTGGTCGGGCACGTTCCACGCCATCGGCGCCCGGCTGCTGCGCGAGTACGCCGAGACGCTGGGCCTGGCGCCGACCTTCACGATCAGCGACCGTGGCGACTCGGCAGACCTGATGCACGTGGTGCGCCACGACCTGGGCCTGTCCGAGCAGGCGTCGCGCTTCCCGCGCAAGGAAACCTGCCTGGCAATCTATTCGCGCGTGGTCAACACCCAGTTGCCGATCGAAGTGGTGCTCAAGACGCAGTTCCCGCGCTATGCGATGTGGGCCGACGCGCTCAAGACGCTGTTCGCCGCCTACGTCGAGGCCAAGCAGAAGCAGCAGGTGCTGGACTACGACGACCTGCTGCTCTACTGGGCGCAGGCGATGACCGAGCCCGCGCTGGCGCGCGACATGGGCGCGCGCTTCGACCACGTGCTGGTCGACGAATACCAGGACACCAACGCGCTGCAGGCGTCGATCCTGCTGGCGCTGAAACCCGACGGCCGCGGCCTGACCGTGGTGGGCGACGACGCCCAGTCGATCTACGCCTTCCGCGGCGCCACGGTGCGCAACATCCTCGATTTCCCCGCGCAGTTCACGCCGGCCGCGCAGCAGGTGACGCTGTCGCAGAACTACCGCTCCACGCAGCCGATCCTGCAGGCCGCCAATGCCGTGATCGGGCTGGCCGCCGAACGGTTCACCAAGGACCTCTGGTCGCTGCGCGAGTCGGCGGAAAAGCCGGGCGTGGTGGTGGTGAACGACGAGGCCGACCAGGCGCGCTACATCGTCGAGCAGATCCTGGCGCGCCGCGAGGCCGGGCTGGCGCTGATGCAGCAGGCCGTGCTGTTCCGCGCGGCCGACCACAGCGCGCAGGTGGAGATCGAACTGGCGCGCCGCAACATCCCGTTCGTGAAGTTTGGCGGCCTGAAATTCCTGGAATCGACCCACGTCAAGGACGTGATGGCCGTGGTGCGCTGGCTGGAAAACCCGCGCGACCGCATGGCCGGCTTCCGCACGCTGCAACTGCTGCCCGGCATCGGCCCCAAGACGGCCGCGCGCGTGCTGGAAGGGCTGGAAGCGGCCACCGAGCCGCTGGTGGCGCTGGAGGCGTTCGAAGCCCCGCCCGCGGCCGCGCCCGCCTGGCACGACCTGCTGGCGCTGGCGCGCACGCTGATGGCGCCGGCGTCGCCGTGGCCGTCGGAGTTCGAGCAGGTCATCGCCTGGTACCAGCCGCATCTGGAACGCATGCACGACGACGCCGCCGCGCGCCAGGCCGACCTGCAGCAGATCGAGCGCATTGCCGCCACGTACGCCTCGCGCGAGCGCTTTCTGACCGAGTTGACGCTGGACCCGCCCAGCGCATCGAGCGACGAATCGGGCGTACCGTCGCGCGACGAGGACTACCTGATCCTGTCCACGATCCATTCGGCCAAGGGCCAGGAATGGAAAGCCGTCTACGTGCTCAACGCCGTGGACGGCTGCATGCCGTCGGACCTGGCCACCGGCACCACCGAGGAAATCGAGGAGGAACGCCGCCTGCTGTACGTGGCCATGACCCGCGCGCGCGACCATCTGGACGTGGTGGTGCCGCAGCGCTTCTACGTCCACAACCAGGTGGGCTTCGGCGACCGCCACGTCTACGCGTCGCGCACGCGCTTCCTGCCGAACCGCGTGATGCCGAATTTCTACAGCCGGTCCTGGCCGCCCCCGCCCATGCTTGGCGAAGGCCAACCCAAGCCCGCGCTGCCCCAGGTCGACCTGGCCAGCCGGATGCGCGGGATGTGGAAGTAGCGGGGAGCCAGGCCAGCGTTTTCGCTGAGTTTTCGCTGGGTTTTCGCTCCCCTCTCCCGCCTGCGGGAGAGGGGTTGGGGGTGAGGGCCGGCGTGTCGAGATGCCACGGCGGCTATTTGCACCGCCTGGCCCTCTCCCCCGGCCCCTCTCCCGCGATGCGGGAGAGGGGAGAAACCCGGGAGCCAGGCCAGCGTTTTCGCTGGGTTTTCGCTCCCCTCTCCCGCCTGCGGGAGAGGGGTTGGGGGTGAGGGCCGGCGTGTCGAGATGCCACGGTGGCTATTTGCACCGCCTTGCCCTCTCCCCCAACCCCTCTCCCGCGATGCCGGCGAGGGGAGCAAACCCGGCAGCCCCTACAGCCCGTACCGCTTGATCTTGTCGTACAGCGTGGCCTTGCCGACCTGTAGCAGGTCGGCTGCCTGGCTGACCGCGCCGCCGGTGCGGGCCAGTGTGTCGGCAATGACGGCGCGTTCGTAGCGTTCCATGCGCTCGCGCAGCGGGGTGGTTTCGTCGGCGGATTCGGTGCGGGCGGCCTGGCCGCCTTCGGGTACGCCCAGCACCAGCCGGTCCGCCGCGTTGCGCAGTTCGCGCACGTTGCCGGGCCACGGGCGCTGCATGAGCTGCTGGCGCTGCATTTCCGACAGGATCGGCGCGGGCCGCTGGTAGCGCACGGCGGCCACCAGCATGAAATGCTCGAACAGCGGCACGATGTCCTCGCGGCGGTCGCGCAGCGGGGGCAGCGGGATCGTGACCACGTTCAGCCGGTACAGCAGGTCCTGCCGGAACGCGCCCTGCGCGACCAGCCCCTCCATGTCGCCCTTGGCGGCGGCGATGATCCGCACGTCGATCGGCAGCGACGCGTTCGAGCCCAGCCGCTCCAGCGTGCCCTCCTGCAGCACGCGCAGCAGCTTCACCTGCAGCGCCAGCGGCATGCTTTCGATCTCGTCCAGGAACAGCGTGCCGCCCGACGCATGCTCCAGCTTGCCGATGCGGCGCTTGCCGGCGCCGGTGAACGCCCCGGCCTCGTGGCCGAACATCTCGGACTCGAAGATGGCCTCGGGCACGGCACCGCAGTTCAGCGCGATGAACGGTGCGTCGCGGCGCGTGGACAGCGCGTGCAGGCTGCGCGCCACCAGTTCCTTGCCCGTGCCGGTCTCGCCGTTGATCATCACCGGCACGTCGGTCTCGGCCACGTTGGCGATCAGGTCGCGCACCTGGGCCATGGCCGGCGACCGGCCGATGATCCGCGTGCCGGCGGCCGGCCCGGCCAGTTCGCGGCGCAGCGCCACGTTTTCCAGTTCCAGCGCGCGGCGCTCCAGCGCCCGGCGCACGGTGTCGGTCAGGCGGTCGGCGCCGAACGGCTTCTCGATGAAGTCGTAGGCGCCTTCGCGCATCGCCTGCACGGCCATCGTGATGTCGCCATGGCCGGTGACCAGGATCACGGGCACGCCCGGCGCCACGTTGCGGCAGTGGTGCAGCAGGTCCAGCCCGCTGGCGCCCCCCAGCCGCACGTCGGTCACCAGCACGCCCGGGAAGTCGGCCGCCAGGTGCGGCATGGCCGCCTCGGCCGATGGCAGCGCCAGCACCGCGAACCCGGCCAGTTCCAGGCTCTGCGCCGTGGCCTGCCGCACCAGCGGCTCGTCCTCGACAAACAGCACCCGCAGCCCGTCTTGCATCGCAATCATGTCCTTTATCCCCATCACACCGCGCTACGCCGCCACCGGCTGGCGCGCCCGGCGCAGCGTCACCACGAATTCCGCGCCGCCGCCCGCGGCATTGCCGGCCACGAGCTGGCCGCCGAATTCGCGCACGATCGACGACGAGATCGCCAGCCCGAGGCCCAGCCCCTGACCGATCTCCTTGGTCGTATAGAACGGTTCGAACAGGTGCGGCAGCGCGTCCGGGGCGATGCCGGTGCCGTTGTCGTGCACGGCAATGCGCACGCGCTCGGCGTCGGCGTCGATGTCGATGCCGACGCGCCCGTCGGGGCGGCCCTGGGCGGCGATGGCGTCCAGCGCGTTGCCCACCAGGTTCAGCAGGACCTGTTCCAGCTTTAGTTCGTCGGCCCAGACGGCCAGGTCGCCCGCGTCGCCGTCCAGCCCGCGCACCGTCAGCGCCACCGGCCCCAGGCGTGGCGCGATGAGCTGCAGCACATGGTCCACCGCCGCGCGCACGGCCACCGCGTGGCGGCGCGGGCGCGCCTTGCCGGCGAACAGCTTCAACTGGCCCGTGATCTTGCCCATCCGCTCGGTCAGGTCGGCGATGGCCGACAGGTTGCCCGTGGCGGCGTCAAGCTGCCCGCGCTCCAGCAGCACGCGCGTGTTGTCCGAAAACGTGCGCAGCGCGGCCAGCGGCTGGTTCAGTTCGTGGGTGATGCCGGCGGCCATCTGACCCAGCGCGGCAAGCTTGCTGGCCTGCACCAGTTCGTCCTGCGTGGCGCGCAGCTCGCTTTCGGCGCGGGTGCGCTCGGCGACCTCGGCTTCGAGTTGTTCGTTGATGGCCATCAGGTCGGCGGTGCGGGCTTCCACGCGCCGCTCCAGCTCGTCATAGGCGGCCTCCAGCAGGCGCCGGCTGTAGAGCATGTCGCGCGCGC
The DNA here is from genome assembly GCF_032190535.1 of Cupriavidus sp. SZY C1. NCBI lineage: Bacteria > Pseudomonadati > Pseudomonadota > Betaproteobacteria > Burkholderiales > Burkholderiaceae > Cupriavidus > Cupriavidus sp. SZY C1. The sequence goes on along the minus strand of NZ_JAUANU010000007.1, from coordinate 7,253 downwards.
GCTGGCGGCGCTGGCGCAGGTTCACCAGCAGCAGGCAGACGCACGCGTAGGCCAGCGCCGCGCCGATCGTCGCGCTGCGGGCGTTGGCCAGCACCGGGTCCAGCGGGGCCATGACCTGCATGTTCCAGCCGGCCGGGCCCACCGCGCGGCTGATCTCCAGGTAGCGGTCGGCGCCGCCGCCGGACAGTTCGGCCAGGCTCCAGCCGATGCCGTCGATGCCGTCCGGCGCGGCCTCCGACGCGGCGGCATCGGCGCCGCCCCGGTCCGTCGGCCCCACGCGCACAAGCCGCTGGTTGTCCGCCAGCGTGTTGCGCGCCAGCCAGCGCATGACCGGCGACGTCAGCGGCTGCAGCGGCAGCGGCGTGACGTCGACATCGTGGTACTGGCGCGTGCGGTGCATTTCGGCCTGCAGCGCGGGCGGCAGCGGGCGCAGCGTGCGGTACTGCCAGCCCGGCACCGACGACAGGAAGATCACGCCATGGTCGTCGGACACCATCAGCGGCTCGCCACGGCCCGAACCGGCGCGCTGGAACCACTCCAGGTTCAGCTTCACGACGGTCACGCCAATCACCTTGCCGCCGGCCTCGATCGGCTGGGCGATGTAGTAGCCGGGCTCGTCGCTGGTGACGCCAATGGCGTAGAAGCGGCCCACCTGGCCGCGCGAGGCCATCTGGAAGTACGGGCGGAAGCGGTAGTCGGTGCCGACGAAGCTGCCCGGCTCGCCGTGGTTGCTGGCGGCCAGCGCCAGCCCGTTGGCGGCGATCACGTAGGTGGCCGACGCGCGGGCGCGGCCGTTCACCTCGGACAGGTAGTCGTTGACCGCCGCAATGCGCGCGGCGTCCTGCGGCGCGGCCAGCAGCGCCCGCACCGACGGGTGCAGCGACACCAGCGCGGGCAGGAATTCGTAGCGGTCCAGCGTGGATTCCAGCGTGCCGGCATAGCGGTCGGCCCGCATGGCGGTGGACTGCTGCAGCGCGGCGATTCCGCGCTGGACGGACACCAGCCACGTCAGCGCGCACAGCGCCAGCAGGCCCGCCACCAGCAGGACGGCAAAGCGCCACCAGCGCGCGGGGTTCTCCGGCGCGTGCACGGAGCCTGGCGCAGCGGAATCGTGCACGGCAAGGAAGTCGTCGGAATGGGGCATCGGCGCGCGGGGGAGCTGTCGCGCCGATGATACTCGCTGGCCGGCGCCCGGGTGGGGCTGGCCAGCGGGATGCGGGCCCGGGCCAGCCGCGCCCGGCTGGGGCCGCCCGGCGGGGGTGCCGGCGGCGGGCCCGGAGGTCACGTCAGGCGTTGGCGTCTGCCAGTTCGACGCTGTCATCGCCGCCCCCACGCAGCACGCGGTTCAGGCGGGCGCGGTCCAGCTCGCGTTCCCAGGCCGACACCACCACGGTGGCCACGCCGTTGCCGATGATGTTGGTCAGCGCGCGGCATTCGCTCATGAAACGGTCGATGCCCAGGATCAGCACCATGCCGGCCACCGGGATGGTCGGCACCACGGCCAGCGTGGCCGCCAGCGTGATGAAGCCGGAACCGGTGACGCCGCTGGCGCCCTTGGACGTCACCATGGCCACGGCCAGGATGGTCAGCTGCTGCAGCAGCGTCAGTTCGATGCCGGTGGCTTGCGCGATGAAGATCACGGCCATCGTCATGTAGATGTTGGTGCCGTCCAGGTTGAACGAGTAGCCCGTGGGCACCACCAGCCCCACCACCGACTTCGAGCAGCCCAGCTTTTCCATCTTCTCCATCAGGTGCGGCAGCGCGGCCTCCGACGAGCTGGTGCCCAGCACGATCAGCAGCTCTTCCTTGATGTACGCGACAAAGCGGATGATCGAGAAGCCCGTGAAGCGCGCCACGGTGCCCAGCACCACCAGCACGAACACGATGGCGGTGAAGTAGAACGTGCCGATCAGCTTCAGCAGCGGCACCAGCGAGCCCAGTCCGTACTTGCCGATGGTGAACGCCATGGCGCCGAACGCGCCGATCGGGGCCACCTTGGTGATCACGTGGACGATGTGGAAGAAGACCTTCGACACCTGGTCGACCATCTCGTGGATGACGCGCGCGCGGTCGCCCACCACGGCCAGCGCCGAGCCAAAGAACAGCGAGACCAGCAGGATCTGCAGGATGTCGCCGTTGGCGAACGCGCTGAAGATCGTGTCCGGGATGATGTGCATGAAGAACTCGACCGTGCTCTGGCCGTGCGCCTTCGACACGTACTGCGAGATCGACTTGGTGTCCAGCGTGGCCGGGTCGATGTTGAAGCCCACGCCGGGCTTGAGCACGTGCGAGGCAACCAGGCCGATCAGCAGCGCGAACGTGGAAACCACCTCGAAGTACAGCAGCGCCTTGCCGCCCACGCGGCCCACCTTCTTCATGTCGCGCATGCCGGCGATGCCGGACACCACGGTACAGAAGATGATCGGGCCGATGATCATCTTGATCAGCTTGATGAAAGCGTCGCCTAGCGGCTTCATCTCCACGCCGGTGGCCGGCGCGAAATGGCCGAGCAGGATGCCGATGGCGATGGCCGCCAGCACCTGCACGTACAGGATCTTGTAGAAGGGTTTCCTCATGATGTCTTCCTCGGTGTTTTGACCGGTGCCGGACGCTCGGCGGCGTCCACGTTGCGCGCCTGGGCCCGGAGGAGCCGGGGGGCGCGTCTGGACGTAACTATTTGCAACGGCCGTGCCACGGGGCGTGGCGCGGCCAAGTCGTTGATTTGCAAGGAAAGCGAGGCGGCGGTACGGCCCCACTGCTCCGGGATTCCGGAATTCCGGAATGGCCGGCTCCGGGGATCCGGACGCGGGGGGGGCGCCCGGCCGGCAGGGTTTCGGCCGAAAAGTGTCGCCGGAGGCATCCACCACGCCCGACCGGGGCCCGGCGGGTGGCATCCGGCATCGATCGATGGCGGCCATTCCGGATTTCCGGGCACCGGCGCGGCGGGGAACGCGTGGCGCGAGCACGTATAATTCCGACCTTCCCCGATTCACGCCGTGTCCCGGTGCCCGCTCCATGGCCCCGGCGCCGCGCAGTTCCGTTCGCCGCCATGAGCAGCTACTACAAACACCACGTTTTCTTCTGCCTGAACCAGCGCGACGACGGCAAGGCCTGCTGCGCCGACCACAACGCCCAGGCCATGCAGGAATACGCCAAGAAGCGCTGCAAGGCGCTGGGCATCGCCGGCGCCGAGGGCCGCGTGCGGATCAACAAGGCCGGCTGCCTGAACCGCTGTGAACTCGGCCCGGTGCTGGTGGTCTACCCCGAGGCCGTCTGGTACACGTTCGTCGACGAGCAGGACATCGACGAGATCATCGACAGCCATCTGGTCAACGGCAAGCCCGTTGAGCGCCTGATGGTGGATCGCTGAAGCCGCGTACCCGCAGGCCGTACCGGGTCCGATGCCCGGTTTTTTGTTGTGCCGTTGTTCCTCCTGCCCCGTCACCATGAACGCGCATACCCAGGTCACCACCATCGCCGGCCCCGTCGGCGCCATCGACATCTCGATCGATCTGCCCCAGAACGAACCCGTGCGCGGGCTGGCGCTCGTGGCGCACCCGCATCCGCTGTTCGCTGGCACCAAGGACAACAAGGTGGCCCAGACGCTGGCACGCACGTTCGTGGCGCTGGGCTACGCCACGGTGCGGCCGAACTTCCGCGGCGTGGGCGGCACGGCCGGCGAGCATGACCAGGGCATGGGCGAGCAGGACGACCTGCTGGCCGCGATCGACTGGATGCGCACCCAGACCGCGTGGTCGGCCGACGTGGCCGCGCTGCCGCTGGCGCTGGGCGGGTTCTCGTTCGGCAGCTTCGTGCAGACGCACGTGGCGCGCCGCCTGGCCGAAGCCGGCACGCCCGCGCAGCGGCTGGTGCTGGTGGGCACGGCCACGAGCCGCTGGGACGTGGCCACCGTGCCGGCCGACACCATCGTGATCCATGGCGAGCAGGACGACACCGTGCCGCTGGCCAGCGTGCTGGACTGGGCGCGCCCGCAGGAGCTGCCGGTCATCGTCATTCCCGGCGCCGACCACTTTTTTCATCGCAAGCTGCACCTGATCAAGCAGCTTGTCGTCAGCGCGTGGGAACGGTGAACCGTCCCGCCCGCGCTTCTCTTTTTCTCGTTGGATAACCGCATATGCTGAACAGAGCCACGCCGCACTTCGCATCCGCCCTTGCTCCCGTCGCCGTTGCCGCGACGCTCGCCGCCGCGCTTGCCGCCGCCCCCGCCGCCGTGCTGGCGCAGGGCGTGCCGATGCCGCAGGTGGCCGCCAAGTCCTGGATGCTGTACGACGTGACCAGCGGCCAGGCCCTGGCCGCCCAGAACGCCGACCTGCGCATCGAGCCCGCGTCGCTGACCAAGCTGATGACCGCCTACCTGGCGTTCGAGGCGCTCAAGGAAAAGCGCCTGACGCTGGACCAGACCGTGACGCCCACCGAGATCGTGCGCAAGGTCAAAAGCGATGAGTCGCGCATGTTCATCGAGGCCGGCAAGCCGGTCACCGTCAACGACCTGCTGCTGGGCCTGATCGTGCAGTCGGGCAACGACGCCGCGCTGGCGCTGGCCGAGGCCGTGGGCGGGTCCGAGGACGGCTTTGTCGCGATGATGAACCGCGAGGCCCAGCGCATGGGCATGAAGGGCACGCACTTCACCAACACCGACGGCGTGCCCGACCCGAACCACTACACCACGGCGGTGGACCTGGCCACGCTGACCACGCGCCTGATCAAGGACTTCCCCGAGTACTACGCGATGTACTCGCAGAAGGAGTTCACCTATAACAAGATCAGGCAGCCCAACCGCAACCGCCTGCTGTACATCGACCCGACCGTGGACGGCGTGAAGACCGGCCACACCAAGTCCGCCGGCTACTGCCTGATCTCGTCGGCCCAGCGCCCGCTGGCCAACGTGCCGAACGGCCAGCGCCGCCTGGTGTCGATCGTGATCGGCACGGCGTCCGAGCAGATCCGCACGCAGGAAAGCCTGAAGATCCTGAACTACGGCTTCCAGTTCTTCGACACGTTGCGCCTGTACGACAAGGGCCAGGTGCTGGCCACGCCCGACATCTACAAGGGCCGCGCCAGCACGGTCAAGATCGGCGTGGCCAACGAGACGTTCGTCACGGTGCCCAAGGGCACGGGCGGGCGCCTGAAGCCGGTGCTGGAGCGCCAGGAGCTGCTGATCGCCCCGATCGCGGCCGGCCAGCAGGTGGGCACGGTCAAGCTGATGGACGGCAACAACAAGGTGGGCGAATTCCCCGTGGTGGCGCTGGAAGAAGTGCCAGAGGCCGGCTTCTTCGGCCGGCTGTGGGATACGATCCGCCTCTGGTTCAAGCGCAAGTAACGCCTCAGGTGCTGACATGACGACAGATTCCAAAGACGGTCCGCTGATCCCGGGCGACATCCCGCCCGAGCAGTCGCTGATCGAATATCCGAGCGATTTCCCCATCAAGGTCATGGGCGCGATGCAGGACGGCTTTGCCGAGGCCATCGTGACGCTGCTGCAGGAGTTCGACCCGAACTTCCACGCCGGCAAGATGGAGATGCGCCCGTCCCGCAACGGCAACTACCTGGGGCTGACCGTGACTGTCTGGGTCACCAGCCGCGACCACCTGGACAGCGTGTACCGCGCGCTGACGTCGCACCCGATGGTCAAGGTGGTGCTGTAGCCACATGAACGTCATCACCCTGAAGCCGGGCAAGGAAAAGTCCTTGCTGCGGCGCCATCCGTGGGTCTACGCCACGGGCATCGCCTCCACCGAGGGCCGCTGCGAGCCGGGCGCCACCGTGGTCATCCGCAGCGCGGACGGCCGATTCCTGGCGCGCGGCGCCTACAGCCCGGAGTCGCAGATCCGCGCGCGCGTGTGGACCTTCGACGAGAACGAGCCGGTGGACCACGCCATGTTCAAGCGCCGCGTGGCGGCCGCCATGGCGCACCGCAAGCGCTGGGTGCGCGACACCGACGCCGTGCGCCTGGTGTTCGGCGAATCGGACCGCCTGCCGGGCCTGATCGTCGACTACTACGGCCAGGGCGAGACCGGCCAGCTCGTCTGCCAGTTCAACGCCGCCGGCGTGGAGCAGTGGAAGGACGCGCTGGTGCAGGCGCTGGTCAAGGAAACGGGCTGCCCGAACGTCTACGAGCGCTCCGACGCCGCCGTGCGCCAGCGCGAGGGCCTGGAGCTGGTGACCGGCGTGCTGGCCGGCGCCGAACCGGACCCGCAGTTGTCGGTGACCGAACACGGCGTGCGCTACTACGTGGACGTGCGCAACGGCCACAAGACCGGCTTCTACGTCGACCAGCGCGACAACCGCAAGCTGGTGGGCGACCTGGCCGAGGGCCGCGAGGTGCTGAACTGCTTCTGCTACACGGGCGGCTTCTCGCTGGCCGCGCTGCGCGGCGGCGCGAAGGCGGTCACGTCGATCGATTCGTCTGGCGAGGCGCTGAAGATTGCCGCCGGCAACGTGACGCTGAACGGCTTCGACCCGGACCGGGCCACGTGGCTGGACGCCGACGTCTTCAAGACGCTGCGCGAATTCCGCGCCGAGGGCCGCCAGTTCGACCTGATCGTGCTGGACCCGCCCAAGTTCGCGCCATCGGCCCAGCACATCGACCGCGCCGCGCGGGCCTACAAGGAGATCAACCTTGTGGGCATGCAGCTGCTGCGGCCGGGCGGCCTGCTGTTCACGTACTCGTGCTCGGGCGCCATCAGCATGGAGCTGTTCCAGAAGATCGTGGCCGGCGCCGCCACCGACGCCCGCGCCGATGCCCGCATCCTGCGCCGGCTGTCGGCGGGCACCGACCACCCGATGTCGGCAGCCTTCCCCGAAGGCGAATACCTGAAGGGCCTGCTGCTGGAAAAGGTCTGAGCCCCGGATTTACCGGAACTGCCTCGGAACTGTCTTCTGGTGGTCACATACGCCCTCTAACATTCGTCTCGCGGTAAGGCATTGGCAGGTGCCTGACCGTCTCTTCTTATCAGTCTTCGTGGTAATCACCCCGCTCTTGCAGCGGGGTTTTTTTTGGGCGTGGGGCAAGCCGATCGCGCCTTGTTGCCTCCCCTCTCCCGCGCGCGGGAGAGGGGCCGGGGGAGAGGGCCGGCGGTGCCAATTGCCACAGGTCGGCAAGCAGAGCCTCGACGCCCCCCCCCCCCCCCCCCCACCCCCCCCCCCGGGGGGGGGGCCACCCCCCCCCCCCCCCCCCCCCCCCCCCCCCCCCCCCCCCCCCGCGCCCGGGGCCGCCCCCCCCCCCCCACACA
>NZ_JAUANU010000006.1:0-319410 GCF_032190535.1 Cupriavidus sp. SZY C1 | reverse complement strand
CCTGTCCTGGGTGGCCGGCGAGCCGCCCGCCGCCGGCGCGACGATGGCCGCCAAGACCCGCTATCGCCAGAGCGATTTCGGCTCAAGATGCGACAGTGGCAGTTTGGACCGCTGGCCCTCACCCCCGGCCCCTCTCCCGCGCGCGGGAGAGGGGAGCAACCCGTCAGCGCCGAATCAAGCCCACCCTACAACCACCCCGCCCGCCTCAGCTTGCTCCACAGCAGCCCGCAGGCCGTGGCGGTGACGCCGATGACCACCGGGTAGGCGTAGTGCCACTTGAGCTCGGGCATGAAGTCGAAGTTCATCCCGTACAACGAAAACACGACGGTGGGAATGGCCAGGATGGCGCCCCAGCCGGCCAGGCGCTTGACCACCTCGTTCTGCCCCACGGTCACCAGCGCCAGGTTGACCTGCACGGCCGTGGTCAGCATCTCGCGCACCACGTCCAGCGAGCGGACGATGCGGCTGCAGTGGTCCTCGATGTCGCGGAAGTAGGCGCGCAGTTCCTTGGGTACCAGGTCCTCGTGCAGGCGGATCAGCTGGCCGCACATGTCCTCCACCGGGTAGACGGCGTTGCGCAGGCGCAGGACCTGGTGCTTGACGTGGTAGAGCCGCTGGATGGCCTCGCGGTCGAATTCGTCGCGGAAGATGCCCTGCTCCAGCTGCTCGAAGGCGTCTTCCAGCCGGGTGACGATGGGCAGGTAGTGGTCCACCACGAAGTCCATCAGCGCATAGAGCACGTAGCCGGGGCCGTTGGCCAGGCCCTGCGGGTCCTGCTCGCAGCGCTCGCGCACCGGCGCGTAGGTGGAGCTGGCCCCGTGCCGCACCGACACCACGTAGTTCGGGCCGACGAACAGGTGGGTCTCGCCGACCACCACTTCCTCGCCCACGAGCTGGGCGGTGTTCAGCACCACGAAGACCGAATCGCCGTAGGTTTCGAGCTTGGGCCGCTGGTGGGCGTCCAGCGCGTCCTCGACGGCCAGGTCGTGCAAGCCGAACGACTGCTGCACGCGGCGCAGCAGCGCCAGGTCCGGCTCGTGCAGGCCCAGCCAGACAAAGGTGCCAGGCTCGGCCAGCACCGGGCCGATGTCCGCGAAATCGACCTTGCCCAGCTTCTTGCCCTGGCGATAGGCCGCGCAGTTGACGATGGCGCCCATGGGTGCTCCGCTTCAAAAGATGCGCCATGCTAGCAAGCGCGCGCCGGGTGCGCGATAGGCGTTGCGCTGACAGCCCGATGCGCCCGGCGCGGCCGCCGGCGGACCGGTGCGCGGCCCGCGCGGCGCACCTGGCGCGGGCATATGGTCCGCATCGTCCACCCCCGGCCGGCGAACCAACATTTGTTACAGTTCCCCCGAAATCCGACGTTAGAATGTCCCATTTCCACGGTCACCCGGCTATGTCCCAGAAGAAATCGCCACGTTTCGAGCTGCGCAGTGGCAATGTCGACGCCCTCCTTCTCGCACTGCAGACCGCGGACATGGACGCGCTGCGGGACGATCTTCTCTCCCGCTTCGAATCGACCCCCGACTTCTTCTCCGACGATGTGGTGGCGCTGGACCTGCGCCGGCTGGACGGCGACGGCGCGCTGGCGCTGGACCGCGTGATCGACACGCTGGCCACGCTGAACGCCCGCGCCATCGGCGTGGTGGCCCGCGCCGACCAGCGCGCCTGGGCCGGCGGCTTCGGCCTGCCGCTGCTGGACAGCCAGAGCCGGCGCGGCGGCCGCGAGGAGCCCGCTGCCCAGCCGGACGCCGCCGCTGCCAGCGAGGCCCCGGCCGATGGCGCCCCGGCCAGCGGCAGCACGCCGGTCAATGGCGCGGCGTCCGAGATTGCCGAGATCATGGCCGCCGCCAACGCGGCGGCCGCCACGCCGCGCGCCATCCCCACCCTGCTGATCGACAAGCCGCTGCGCTCGGGCCAGCAGGTCTACGCGCAGGGCGACGTGGTGATCCTGGACCTGGTGAGCTACGGCGCCGAGGTCATCGCCGAGGGCAACATCCATATCTATGCCCCGCTGCGCGGCCGCGCGCTGGCCGGGGTCAAGGGCAACCCGGACGCGCGCATCTTCTGCACGTGCCTGGAGCCCGAGCTGATTTCCATCGCCGGCATCTACCGGACCGCGGAGCAGACGCTCCCGCCCGACGTGCTCGGCAAGTCGGCCCAGGTGCGCCTGGCCGACGAGAAGCTGATTCTCGAACCGCTGCGGATGAAATGACCGCCGCGCCTGTCAGAACGAACCAGATCCACACATACCGGACCCAAGAGCCATGGCAAAAATCATCGTAGTGACCTCCGGCAAGGGGGGCGTTGGCAAGACCACCACCAGCGCGAGCTTCGCGGCCGGCCTGGCCCTGCGCGGCCACAAGACAGCCGTGATCGACTTCGACGTCGGCCTGCGCAACCTCGACCTGATCATGGGCTGCGAGCGCCGCGTGGTGTACGACCTGATCAACGTGGTGCAGGGCGAAGCGAACCTGAACCAGGCGCTGATCAAGGACAAGAAGTGCGAGAACCTGTTCATCCTGCCGGCCTCGCAGACGCGCGACAAGGAAGCGCTGACCCGCGACGGCGTGGAAAAGGTCATCAACGACCTGAAGGCCATGGATTTCGAGTACATCGTCTGCGATTCTCCGGCCGGCATCGAGACCGGCGCGCTGATGGCCATGTACTTTGCCGACGAGGCGCTGATCGTGACCAACCCCGAAGTGTCGTCGGTGCGCGACTCCGACCGCATCCTCGGCATCCTGGCGTCGAAGACCAAGCGCGCCAGCGAGGGCGATCCGATCAAGGAACATCTGCTCATCACGCGCTATAACCCCAAGCGGGTGCACGGCGGCGAGATGCTGTCGCTGACCGACATCCAGGAAATCCTGCGCATCAAGCTGATTGGCGTGGTGCCGGAATCGGAAGCCGTGCTGCATGCGTCAAACCAGGGCACGCCGGCCATCCACCTCGACGGCACCGACGTGGCCGACGCCTACGGCGACGTGGTGGACCGCTTCCTGGGCAAGGACAAGCCGCTGCGCTTCACGGACTACCAGAAGCCGGGACTGTTCTCGCGCATCTTCGGCAACAAGTAACGGAGGGCTCATCCACATGTCGATCCTGTCCTTCCTGCTGGGGGAGAAGAAGAAGTCCGCGTCGGTCGCCAAGGAGCGGCTGCAGATCATTCTCGCCCACGAGCGGTCCGGCCATTCGGCGCCGGCCGACTACCTGCCGGCCCTGCAGCGCGAGCTGGTGGCCGTCATTTCGAAATACGTGAAGATCAGCGACCAGGATCTGCGCGTGAGCCTGGAGCGCCAGGACAACCTGGAAGTGCTCGAGGTCAAGATCGAGATTCCGCAGGCCTGAGCCTGCGCTGCCGTGCCCCGGTCATCGCGCGCCGTTGACCGCCCCCTGATCCCGTTCGAGGGATAACCCTGCCCCACGTTCGTTGGGGTTTTTGCACCGCAGCAACCGCCCCGCGTGGCGGTTGCCACGCGTGCCGGCGTACGCCGCCATCCCCGCCCTCTTCTGGCCTGTTCCCGCCGATGCACCGCCGTGGCGCGTGCTGCCATGCACCATTTCGTCAGCCCTCAGGCATTGTGTAGCGGCAAACCAACGAATTTGCACCAAATGTCTTCTCGAAGCCTGCCTCGGCTTCGGATTTATGTCGGAACTATCCGCGTTTTGTTAAATTTTCGCGGCGTTTAGTGCAAACGTTATCCACAAAGCTGGACGCGCCGTGATCCGGGGCGATCCAACCACAAGACAGAAAAGGAGCACCATGAAGAAATCGCTACTGACCCTCGCCATTGGCTCGCTGTGCTGCGGCAGCGCCTTCGCCCAGACGTCGGTCACGCTGTACGGGATTGCCGACGTCAGCGTCCGCTGGACCAACCACGCCAACGCCGCCGGCAACAGCCAGGTTCAGATGACGGACGGCGCCGTGACGCAAAGCCGTTGGGGCCTGAAGGGTTCGGAGGCCCTGGGCAACAACCTGAAGGCCATCTTCCAGCTGGAAGGCGGCTACAGCCTGGACAACGGCACGATGAACTCGTCGGGCCAGATCTTCAACCGTCAGGCATACGTCGGCCTGGCCGGTGACTTCGGCGCCATCAAGCTGGGCCGCCAGTACACCGAGGGCTTCAACCTGTTCGGCGACTTCGACCCGCTGACCATCGGCAACTACACCGCCAACGCCTGGCCGTTCTTCCTGACGCAGTTCCGTCAGAACAACGTCGTCAGCTACTCGGGTTCGTTCGCGGGCCTGAACGTCGGCGCCAGCTACGGCTTCGGCGAGCAGCCGGGCAGCCAGACGAAGAACCAGTACTGGGGCACCCGTGCCGCGTACGACATCGGACCGTTCGGCATCGGCGCCGTGTACCAGGAAATCAAGGACATCAACAGCAACAAGCAGCAGATGTGGGGCGTGGCCGGCAAGTACGGCATCGGCCCGGCCAAGCTGTTCCTGGGCTACGTTGGTGGCCGCGACAGCACCGGCGTGATCGACAACAGCTTCCTGAACCAGGCTGCCATCGTGTCGACCCCGGCTGCCCGCACGGCCATCGCCGCCGGCGCTGCCAGCAACCCGCGCAAGGACACGCTGGGCTACGTGGGCGTGACGTACAACGTCACCCCGGCCCTGGCCGTGACCGGCGTGTTCTATGCCGATCGCGTCGAGAACAAGAACGGCGTCAGCGGCAACGACGGCAACCGCTACACCGGCGTGCTGCTGGCCGAGTACTCGCTGTCCAAGCGCACCCAGGTCTACGGCACGGTCGACTACAACAAGCTGACCAAGGGCGTGGCGACCGAACTGCCGGGCAACGGCACCCAGATGGGCGTGGCCGCAGGTATCCGCCACATCTTCTGATCGCCGCTTCATCGGCTGTTTGGGGAAAGGCACCTTCGGGTGCCTTTTTTTCTTGGCGCGGGCGCCGGCGCGGCCGGAATGCCGGCGGCGGGCCGCTGGTCCTCCAGCAGTTCCAGCCGGTAGCCGTGGGTGTAGACCGGCACCACGCGCACGCCGTTCTCGTCCCACAGGCCAAGCTTGTTGCGCACGCGCGAGATGTGGGTGTCGATGGTGCGCGACATCGGCGAGAACTCGCGGCCCCAGACCGCCGTCACCATGTGCTCGCGCGGCACCACCCGGTTGGCGTTGCGGAACATCAGCAGCGCGAGGTCGAATTCCTTGGGCGTCAGCGGCACCGTCACGCCGTTGCGGGCGGTCTGACGCGTGACGAGGTCGAACGTGTAGCGGCCCCAGCCCAGCCGGTCGTCGTCGCGCTGGCGCGTGTCCGGGTAGACCCGCCGCAGCAGCGCGTGGATGCGGGCGGACAGCTCCACGGCGCGGATCGGCTTGGCCATGTAGTCGTCCGCGCCGGCCGCCAGCGCCGCCGCGATCTCGGCCTCGCCGTTGCGCCGGGCCACGAACATCACGGGCAGGCGCGGGTCCAGGTGGGCGCGCGCCCAGTTGTGGACCTCCAGCCCGCTCACGTGCGGCGCGTCCCATTCCAGCAGCAGCAGGTCGAAGGCCACCTTGCGCAAGGTCAGCAGCATCCGCCGGCCATCGGCAAAGGTCACGCATTCGTGCCCGGCGCCGGTGACAACGGCGCGGATCATGGCCGCCTGCGCGGCGTCGCTCTCCAGCGAGGCGACCCTGAGTCCTGTTCTTGTCATGCATCGTCGCGCCGTGCCGGGCGCGCAGGTAATGTGTCCAGCGCTCATTAGATGCCGAGACGCGCACAAACCCTATAAGACGATGCTCAAAATTAGATCCGCCACAAATGTTTACTTCGTCCGCAACGGGGCGCGGCCTACCATGGGCCGCACCCGAAGACTGAGCAAGGAACGGAAGGAACGACCGTGAAGATCGCCGCGCTTGAAGACAATCCGGCCCGCATCCTGGTGCTGCAGCGCGCCCTGGAACGGGGCGGGCACTACCTGACGCGCTTTCGCGGCGCGCCGCCGCTGGTGTCCGCCATCCGCCGCCAGCCGTTCGACATGCTGCTGCTGGACCGCGACGTGGCCGACGTCGATGCCGAGGCGTTGCTGGACTGGGTCCGACGCACGCTCGGACATGGCCTGCCGGTGATGATGCTGGGCGCCAGCGACGCCGAGGCCGACATCGCGCGCTGCCTGATGGCCGGCGCCGACGCCTACGTGCCGCAGCCGGTGCGCGACGGCGAGCTGCTGGCCCGCATCGAGGCGCTGGCCCGTCGCGCGGCCGCCGCGCCGATGCGGCCCGTGCCGGCGCCGGCCGCCGCCGCGCTGGACAACGTGCCGGACCAGATCGTCTGCGGCGAATACCGCTTCTCGGTGCCCGAGCGGCAGGTGTGGGTCAAGGGCGCGCCGGTGACGCTGTCGCCCAAGGAGTATGCATTGGCGCTTTTACTATTCCGCAACATCGGCACGCTGATCTCGCGCCGCACGATGATCGACAAGGTCTGGCACGGCGCGCCGATGCGCGAGCAGGCGCGCACCATCGACAGCCACCTGTCGCGCGTGCGCACCAAGCTGTCGCTCTGGCCGTTCAACGGGGTGATGCTGCGCACGGTCTACCGGCTGGGCAGCCGGCTGGACGTGGCCTGAGCCACGCCGGCCGTGCGGGCGGCCGGGCGGTCAGTCGGTCAGGGGGTCAGTCGGCCTTGATGCCGGCTTCCTTGACGATGCGGGCGTTTTCCTGCGATTCGGCGCGGATGGCCGCGGCGAACTGCCTGGCCGAGCCGCCGGTGGGCACTTCGCCGCCGCGCATCAGGCGGTCGCGCACCTCGGGCTCGGCCAGCGCCTTGTTCAGCTCGGCGTTGAGCCGGTCGACGATGGCGGCCGGCGTCTTGCCGGGCGCGAAGACGCCGAACGTCGACGTCAGGTTGGCCTTCGGGTAGCCGAGTTCGTCGAACGTCGGCACGTTGGGCAGGCCGTCCAGCCGCTTGGGCGCGCCCACGGCGATGGCGCGCAGCCGGCCGGCCTGCATGTGCTGGGTCAGCATCGGGCTGGCGTTGGTGCTCATGGCCTCGAACTGGCCGCCCAGCGCGTCGTTGAGCTGCTGGCCGGCGCCCTTGTACGGAATCAGCGTGATGTCGGCCTGCGACTTGGCGCGAATCTGCTCCAGCATCACGTGGCCGACCGTGCCCAGGCCCGACGTGGCCCAGCGCACCGAGCCCGGCTTGGCCTTCGACTGGGCGATCAGGTCCTGGAACGTTTTGCCCGTGAAGCTGGGCGTGGCCACCACCAGCACCGGCGAATACATGACGCTCATCACGGGCGCCACATCGCGCTGGGGGTCGTAGTTGACGTGGCCGACGTGGGGGTTGAGCGTGAGCGGGCTGGTCGACGCGAAGCCGAGCGTGTAGCCGTCCGGCGCGGCCTTGGCCACGGCGTCGATGCCGATGCTGCCGCCGGCGCCGGCCTTGTTCTCCACCACGACCGAGGTGCCCATCTGGGCCGACAGCTTCTCGCCCAGCGCGCGCGCCACGGCATCGCTGATGCCGCCCGTGGGATAGGCCACGATCATGCGGATCGGCCGGCTGGGGTAGTTGTCGGCGGCGAACGCGGGGGCGGTGGAAATCAGTGCGACGGCCACGCAGGCGGCGCGCAGCGGCAGGAGGCGGAAATCGGCCATGGTCGGGCTTCGAATGGGGATGAACGGGGGAGAGACGCGCGCTATCTTAGCCGATCGGCCTCTGCGGCCGGCCGCCGCGCGCGGCTATCGCACCAGCGGATGCTCGGGCACCCAGGAGACGAACAGCTCGTTGGCGCGGTCGTAGAGCCGCCACGCGGTGCCGCACTCGCGGCAGGTGAACGCCATCATGCTGAACGGCACCCCGGCCGCGCTCTGGCTGACCAGCGGCGCCGTGTTGCGCAGCGCCAGGCACGCATGCGGCTCGCGCCGGCGCGGATCGTCGGCCAGGGCCAGGCAGTGGGCGCAGGCGCGACGGGCGGGCACGGGGGGTGTGGCGGCGGAGGACGGGGGCACGGCGGACTTCATGACCGAGATGATGCCGCAAAACCGATGCCAGGGTACGCGCCGTGGCCGCCGCTGTGGTTTCCGCGCTGGTTTCCGCGCTGGTTTCTCCCCCCCCGCGATGCGGACGGAGGGTAGCCAGCCATCGGCGCTGCCCCGTCAGGCAGCCTTGGCCCGCTCCCGCAGGTCTGGCAGGAATACCGCCAGCAGGCCCAGCAGCGGCAGGAAGGCGCAGAACTGGTAGACGGCCTCGATACCGTGCACGTCGGCCAGCTTGCCCAGCACCGCGGCACCGATGCCGCCCATGCCGAACGCAAAGCCGAAGAACAGGCCGGAGACCATGCCCACCTTGCCCGGGATCAGCTCCTGCGCAAAGACCAGGATGGCCGAGAACGCCGACGCCAGGATGAAGCCGATGATCACGGTCAGCACGGCCGTCCAGAACAGGTTGGCGTGCGGCAGCATCAGCGTGAACGGCGCCACGCCCAGGATCGACGCCCAGATCACGCGCTTGCGGCCGATGCGGTCGCCAATCGGGCCGCCCAGGATGGTGCCGGCCGCCACCGCGAACAGGAACAGGAACAGGTAGACCTGCGAGGTCTGGCGCTGGAGCCCGAACTTCTCCATCAGGTAGAACGTGTAGTACGTGTTCAGGCTGGCCATGTAGAAGTACTTGGAGAAGATCAGCAGCAGCAGCACCGTGATGGCGCGCACCACCGTGGACGTGGGCAGGCGGCTCGCCGCCACGCCGGCCGTCTTCTTCCTGGCGGCGCGCTCGGCCAGGTGCCGGCCGTACCAGCCGCCAATCTGCCACAGCACGGCGATGGCCAGCAGCGCGGCCAGCGAGAACCACGCCACGCTGCCCTGCGTATGGACGATCCACGCTGCCAGCAGCGGCCCCATGGCGCTGCCGCCGTTGCCGCCCACCTGGAAGATCGACTGCGCCAGCCCGTGCTGACCGCCGGACGCCAGCCGCGCCACGCGCGACGATTCCGGGTGGAAGATCGACGATCCCGTCCCGACCAGCGCGGCGGCCACCAGCAGCACGCCATAGGTGGGCGCCACCGACAGCAGCAGCAGCCCGGCCAGCGTGAAGCCCATGCCGATGGCCAGCGAATGGGGTTTCGGATGCTTGTCCGTGTACAGGCCGACGATGGGCTGCAGCAGCGAGGCGGTGATCTGGTACGTCAGCGTCAGCAGGCCGATCTGCGTGAAGCTGAGGTTGAAGCCGCCCTTGAGCATCGGATAGATGGCCAGGATCAGCGACTGGATCATGTCGTTGAGGAAGTGCGCGAAGCTGATCGCGTACAGCACGCGGAAGCGCGTGCCTTCCTCGCGTTGCGCCGGGGTGGCGGATTGGACGGTTGTGCTCATGGTCGGGGGGCGCATTGGCCGAGGGCTCTTCGGAATTCCGTCCCGGCGGGCTCGTACGGCCTTCTGGACGTTCGGTGATGCTAATTGGCAAATCGGCGCCTGTCCTGCGAGAATGAGGCCGCAACCTTGGAGAAAAGGACATGCCCGGTGCCCAGCGCCCTCCTCCCGGCCGCACGGCCGGCCGCCCGACGGTGCCGTGGGTGGATCACGACACGCCCGGCAGCAAACCCCTGCCCGCCGACGCCCCGACCGACCCCGCCATGGCGGGCCGCGCCGACACCTACGCCGACCATCCCGCATACCTGCGCTACGACCGCAGCCCGATGCCGGTCACGGCCATGGCGGCCGACTACGTGCCCGGCCACGTCACCAAGCCGCACCAGCATCCCCACGCCCAACTGATCCATGCGATGCATGGCGTGATGGTCGTCTCCACGGCCGAAGGCCAGTGGACCGTGCCGCCCACGCGCGGCATGTGGATGCCCGGCGGCACCGTGCACTGGATCCGCATGGTCGGCCGCGTGCAGATGCGCACGGCCTATATCCGGCCCGATGCGGCGCCGGACCTGCCCACCGGCTGCACCGTGCTTGGCATCTCGCCGCTGCTGCGCGAGCTGATCCTGGCCGCCATCGACATCCCGCCGCACTACGACGCCGACTCGCGCGACGGCCGGCTGATGCGGCTGCTGCTGGATGAGGTGAAGCTGGTGCCCACGCTGCCGCTGCACCTGCCCCGCCCGGCCGACGCCGCCCTGCGCAGCATCTGCGACCAGATCGTCGACACGCCGGACAGCGCGCTGACGCTGGCCGACTGGGGCGCGCGGCTGGGCGTGGACCCGAAGACGATCCAGCGGCGCTTTGCCAGGGAAACGGGGATGACCTTCGGCCAGTGGCGCCAGCAGGCGCGGCTGCTGGCCGCGCTGGAACGGCTGGCGGCCGGCGACAAGGTGCTGGATGTGGCGCTGGAGATGGGCTACGACAGCCCCAGCGCGTTTGCGACGATGTTCCGGCGGCAGTTTGGCGTGCCGCCGAGCGCGTTCTTCCGCTAGGCCGGCCGGGTCGGCTCGGTCGGCTCGGTCGGCGCTCAGTCGGCCAGGTACCGCTCGACCAGGCGCGTCCAGTACGCGGCGCCGACGGTCAGGTTGTCGTCGTTGAAGTCGTAGCCTGCGTTGTGCAGCAACGGCTGGTTGGCGCCGTTGCCCATCCGCACGAAGCAGCCGGGCCGCTGCTGCAGGAAGTACGCAAAGTCCTCGCTGCCGGCGATGCGGTGGAAATTGCCGATGGCGCGCTCGGGGCCCACCAGTTCCTCGGCCACCTGCCGGGCGAACTCGGTCTCGGCCTCGCTGTTGACCAGCACCGGATAGCCACGCACGTAGTCGATCTCGGCCGTGGCGCCGTACCCTTCGGCGTGCGACGTCACCAGTTGGCGGATGCGCGCCTCCATCGACGCCCGCACCTCGGCGCTGAACGACCGCACGCTCACTTCCATGCGCGCGCTGTCCGGAATCACGTTCGGGGCATGGCCCGCGTGCAGCGTGCCGATGGTGACCACGGCCGTCTCGTTGGGGTCCACGTTGCGCGCCACGATGGACTGCAGCGCCATCACCAGGCTGCCGGCCACGAGGATCGGGTCGATCGACTGGTGCGGCCGCGCGGCATGGCCGCCCTTGCCCTTGATCGTGATGGCGACGGTGTCGCAGGCGGCCATGAACGGGCCGCTGCGGAACATGAAGGTACCGGCTTCGACACCCGGATGGTTATGCAGGCCGAAGATGGCGTCGCACGGAAAGCGTTCGAACAGGCCGTCGGCCAGCATCCGCTCGGCGCCGCCGCCGGCGCCGATTTCCTCGGCCGGCTGGAAGATCAGGTGGACGGTGCCGTTGAAATGCCGCGTGCGGGCCAGCTGGCGCGCCGCGCCCAGCAGCACCGCGGTGTGGCCGTCGTGGCCGCAGGCGTGCATCTTGCCTTCGTTGACGCTGGCGTACGGCAGGCCGGAGCGTTCGTGGATCGGCAGCGCGTCCATGTCGGCGCGGATGCCGACACTGCGTTTGCCGCTGCCGGACCGCAGGGTCGCCACCACGCCGGTGCCGCCCACCCCGCGCGTCACCGTGAAGCCCCACCCTTCCAGCTTGCTGGCGACAAGCTCGGCGGTACGGACTTCGTTGAACGCAAGTTCGGGATGCTGGTGGATGCTGCGGCGGATGTCCTGCAGTTCGTCACGCGAGTCGAGCGTGTCGTGAACGGTGCAGTAGGAGCGCGTGGGGGCGTCCTTGGCGAGGCTGACCGATACGTTCAGTATCGATTCGATTTCGGGGGCGTGTTCAGACATGGCATTGCTCTTATCTGGCAGACATGTATGAACAGTATTTCACGCAGGGTCCAGAGGGAAAACCCCGAATGCGTATTTCGTGCGAAAGCGCCCCATATGGGCCCAAAACCGTTGCCCTAATCGTACGCTTTGTTTGCAAACGCGACGCTTTGCAAGACGATGTTTCAGCGGGGAACCCCGTGGGGCCCCGCATTTTTCACATCGCAGAATCTAGCGTTCGCCGTAGGCCACCACGGCCTGCGACTGCTCGCACAGGCCCTCGATGCCCAGGCGCATGACATCGCCGGCCTTCAGGTAGCGCGGCGGCTTGAACCCCATGCCCACGCCGGGCGGCGTGCCGGTGGCGATCAGGTCGCCGGGTTCCAGCGTCATGAAGCGGCTGACATAGCTGACGATGGTGGCCACGTCGAACACCATCGTGGCCGTGCTGCCCTTCTGCATGCGCTCGCCATTGACGTCGAGCCACATGCCCAGCTGCTGCGCGTCGGGCACCTCGTCGCGCGTCACCAGCCACGGGCCGACCGGGCAGAACGTGTCGCAGCCCTTGCCCTTGTCCCACGTGCCGCCGCGCTCAAGCTGGAATTCGCGTTCCGACACGTCGTTGACCACGCAGTAGCCGGCCACGTGTTCCAGCGCCTGGGCCTTCGACACATTGCGCGCCGTCGTGCCGATCACCACGCCCAGTTCCACCTCCCAGTCCGACTTCTGCGATTCGAACGGCAGCATCACCGCGTCGTTGGGCCCGTTCAGCGACGTATTGGCCTTCAGGAACACGATGGGCTCGGCCGGCAGCGGCATGCCCGCCTCGGCCGCATGGTCGGCGTAGTTCAGGCCGATGGCGATGATCTTGCCGATGCCGGTCCAGGGCACGCCGTGGCGCTCGCCGTCCAACACCGGCAGCGTGGCCGGGTCGATGGCGGCCAGCCTGGCCAGCGCCGCCGGCGCCAGTTCGGCGGGGCCGATATTGCCGATCACGCCGGACAGGTCGCGCACGCGGCCGTCACGGTCTACCAGGCCCGGGCGCTCGGCGCCGGGCTTTCCTACGCGGACAAGTTTCATGGTGTCTCCTCGGATAAACGTCAGCGCCGCGAGCTTGTCTGCCAGCGCGCGGCGTTGCCCGGCGCGGTTTCGGCGCGGGCCCAGCGGGTAATCAGGGGGCGGTTCAGCGCGTACCCAGCAGCGCCTCGATCTTCGCCACGAGCTGCTTGTCGTCGGGCTTGACCATGCTGTTGTAGCTGCCGACGACCTGGCCCTTGCGGTCGATCAGGTACTTGTAGAAGTTCCATTTCGGCGCGGTACCGGTTTCCTTGGCCAGCATGATGTACATCGGATTGGCCTCGTCGCCGCGCACGTGGGACTTGCCCAGCATCGGAAACTTGACGCCGTAGGTGTTGTAGCAGAAGTCGGAGATTTCCTTGGCCGAGCCGGGCTCCTGCGAGAAATCGTTCGACGGGAAGCCCAGCACCACCAGCCCGCGGTCGCGGTACTTGGCGTAAAGCTGCTCCAGCCCCTCGTACTGCGGCGTGAAACCGCAGTAGCTGGCCGTGTTGACGACCAGCACGACCTTGCCGGCGTACTGGCACAGGTTCTGCGGCGCCTCGTCCTGCAGGCGCGGAAAGCGGAAGTTCAACGCGGCGGGGCAGCTACCGGCCGCCTGCGCCGCCACCGGCGACGCGGACTTGTCGGCGGCACGGGCCGGCGGCGGCAGCAGCGCGGCCACGGCGGCCAGCCCCAGGGCGCCCAGCAGCGCGGCACGCTGGCGCGCGGGCTGCATCCGATCCCTGTTCACTGCGGCGGCCGGGGTGGATTGGCGAGACATGGATTCAGGCTCCGATTTTCCGTTGGGTGGCAGGCAAGTCTACGCCTCCGGCCCTGCCGCGTCATGACGCGGGGCCGCAGCGCGGTGCTTCAATCCATATGGATCTTGGCCGCGTGCTCGGTCACGCTGCTGCGCAGTTCCAGGTCCGGCATGCGGCGGACGATCACGAGCGCCACGATGGCGGCCACGGCGCCGGCCGCGAAGATCAGGTGGAAGCCGGACTCGACGCCGCCGGCCAGCACCTGGTGCACGGCCGGCGACAGGTGGGCCATCGCCTCGCTGCCATGGCGCAGCGAGCCAAGGTCGAGCGGCTGGGTCACGCCCGAGCGCGCCAGCGCATCGCGGAATTCCATGGCCAGCAGCGTACCGGCCAGCGCGCCGCCAAGCGCGCTGCCCAGCGACCGGATCACCAGCAGGGCGCCCGTGCCGGCGCCCATGTCGCGGCGCTCCAGCGCGTTCTGGACGGTGATCAGCGTGCCGACCATCGCCATGCCCAGCCCGATGCCGGCAATCGTCATCGCCAGCAGCACCAGCGCGGTGGGCACCGCGGCGGTCACCGTCGCCAGCGACACCAGCCCGACCGACGCCGCCACGTAGCCACCCGTCAGGATCTCGCGCATGCGGCCCAGGCGCGGGGCCAGCCAGGCGACCACGAAGTTGCCGGCCACCGTGGACAGCAGGAACGGCACCACGAGCAGGCCCGACATCGACGCATCGGCATCGCGCACGAGCTGGAAATGCAGCGGCAGGGCGAAGATGCACAGGAAGATGTTCAGCGCGGCCAGCGCCGACGCGCCCACGCCCATCACGTACGCCCGGTTGGCAAACAGGCGCGGCGGCAGCATCGGATCGGGCGCGCGACGTTCCTGCCAGGCGAGCAGCGCCACGGCCACCACGGTCACCAGCAGCAGGGCGGCCATTTCCAGCGAGATCCAGTCGAAGGCTTCGCCGGCCCAGCTCATCGCCAGCAGGAAGGCGACGATGGCCACCGCCAGCAGGCTGGCGCCCAGCAAGTCCACCTGAGCGCGGCCGCCGCGCGGGCGCAGATTGGCCAGCCCGCGATAGCACATCGCCATCGCCAACAGGCCCAGCGGCACGTTGATCCAGAACAGCCAGCGCCACGACATGTGGTCTGACACCCAGCCGCCGACCAGCGGCCCGGCAATCGACGAAACGGCCCATACCGTGGCCAGGTAGCCCTGGTAGCGGCCGCGCTGGCGGGGCGCCACCACATCGGCAATGGCCGCCTGCGCCAGCGACATCAGCCCGCCGCCGCCCACGCCCTGCAGCGCGCGGAACAGAATCAGTTGCGTCAGGCTCTGCGCCAGCGCGCAGGCCACGGACGCGGCGATGAACAGCGTGATCGCCAGCATCAGCAGGCGGCGGCGCCCGAAACTGTCGGACAGCTTGCCGTACAGCGGTGTGGTCACCGTCGACACGATCAGGTAGGCCGTGACGATCCACGACAGGTGGCTGAAGCCGTTCAGGTCGTTGGCGATGGCCGGCACGGCCGGTATCACGACGGTCTGGTCGAGCGCGGCCAGCAGGATGCAGAGCACGATGCCGCCGATCACGCGCATGATCGCGGCGTGGTCGTGGACGGGCGCGGCGGCGTCCAGGGCGGCTGACTGGGAAGAAGAGGGCGGAGACATGCGGTGGCGAGGGAGGGGGCTGGCGGACCCGCCGGCTGGCGCCGGCTCGGACGATCCGGCCGCGTGACATCGACGCAGCCTTATTCAGCAACCGCATAATTATATGCATGCTCAGCATTTGGCGCTGAGGATGTATCTGCCGCCTGGGGCGGCTCACCGCGTACGCGTGCCGTGCCCGTCACGCACCATGCGCGGCGGGCACGGCTTCCGATCTTGGGTAGGACTGGGGTGAGACGATGGGAAACAGGCGGGCGCCGTCAGCGCGCGCCGCCGGTGATGTAGTGTTCGAGTTGCTCGATGGTGAAGCGCTGCTCGCTGATGATGTCGTTCACGAGGTCACCGATCGACAGCATGCCGAGCAGCGAATCGCTGTCCATCACCGGCAGGTGGCGCAGGCGGTGGCGGGTCATCAGCGCCATGCAGTCGTCGGTCGTCTGGTCGGCGCGCACGTAGATCACGGCCGTGGTCATGATCTCCTTGACCAGCGTTTCGCGCGACGTACGTTGCATCAGAATCACTTTTCGCGCGTAATCGCGCTCGCTCAGGATGCCGACGATCTTGTCGTGCTCCATCACCAGCAGCGCCCCGATGCCCTTTTCGGCCATCAACTGCAGCGCCGCGTACACCGTCGCCGAGGGCGGGATGCTGTAGATGGCGTGGCTTGCCTTGTTTTCCAGAACCTGCCGTGCGGTCTTCATGTCACCGACTCCTTGTTGCCGTTTTGGAAACAGTTGCTGGCTGGCGTGGTTCGATCAGCGGTGCTGCGCGCGCCGCGCGCCCCCCGGGGCCGGCCAGCGTCTAACCAGATTAGCAAAGGATCGGCGCGGCTCACAGGGTGACTTTCACGAATCTTGGCGCCCGGCGTTCGCTGGCGCCCGCCCGTGGCGCCACCACGCGCCGCCCTGCAACTCAGGCGCGCGCGCCCGGCAGCGCCACCAGCCGGGGCCGCCGGAGCCACTGGCGCGCCAGCCGCGCGAGGTCCGGCGGCAGGTCGGCGTCGGCGCTAGCGTGGAACAGCAGCGTCTGACGGCCCTTGGGACAGCGGGTGGCGACGAACGCGATATCGTCAGCCAGTCCCATGTCGAGCATCGTATCGGCCGCGTCGAAGATCAGCGTGTGGACGGCCCGCAGGTCGAGGCTGGCGGCATCGAGGTGGTCGAGCATCCGGCCCGGTGTGCCGACAACGATATGCGCGCCATGGATCAGGCTGTCGATCTGTGGCCGCATCGACGTGCCGGCCGACAGCACGGCCACCTTGACCTGTCCGGCCACGCGCACGAGGTCGCGGATGCGCTGCGCGACGGCCTCGGCACGGTCGCGCGTGGGGCAGAGCACCACGGTCTGGACGTCGAAGCGCTGCGGATCGAGCCGGTGGAGCAGGGCGACCGCCAGCATCGTCACGCTGCCCGCGCCGGGCCGGACCTGGACGACGAGGTCGTGGCCGGTCAGCGCCAGGGGCAGGGCCACCGCCTGCAGCGGCGACATCGCAATGTGGCCAAGCTGCGCGAGCGCGTCGAGCCACATCGGCTCCAGCGGCAGCGCCGAGAACCGTTCGCGCCCGGGCCGGGCACGGAGGGCAGGGGGCTCGCGGACGCTCATGGCTGGCGGGTCGGCAGGAGCGGGCGCGTCAGGCGGCGGCCCGGGTGGCGGGCTTTTTGGCCGGGGCTTTCTTGGTAGCGGGCTTCTTGGCGGCGGGTTTCTTGGTGGCCGCCTTCTTGGCCGGGGCCGTCTTCGCCGCCGCCTCGGCGGTCTTCGACACCGGCACCTTTACGGGCACGGTTTCCGTCGGCGTCCAGCCCAGCCTGGCCAACAGCGCGCCGGCGGCGGCCGGCGCCCGTTCCTTGGCGCCGTTGATGAAGAAGAGGTACACCGCCTTCGGCTTGAGCCTGGCGCCGGGCGCGTCTTCCACACGCGGAAGATCGGTCGGGGCCGAACCCTTCGCCCACTGCCCGACGCGCTGGGCCCACTGGTCGAGATCGGCATCCTTGTACCCCGTGGCGACGGACGCCTCGGCGTTCAGCAGCCGCGCGTAGACAAAATCGGTCGTCAGGTCGGCAAACGACGGAAACTTCGGCGAATCGGTGAAGACCGTTGCGGCCTTGTACTTGCGCGCAAGCTTCAGAAATTCATCACACATGAAACTGTCGTGACGCACTTCCAGCACATGGCGCAACGTCACGCCTTCGACCGAATCTGGCAGCAGGGTCAGGAATGCCTCGAAGTCGTCGGGCACGAACTGCTTGGTCGGCGCGAACTGCCAGACCACGGGGCCCAGCTTGTGCCGCAACTCGGCGATGCCGCTGTCGATAAACCGGTGAATCGAATCGGCGCCCTCGGCCAGGATGCGCCGGTTCGTGGCAAAACGCGACGCCTTCACCGAGAACACAAAGTCGTCGGGCGTGGCATCGCGCCAGTTCGCAAACGACGTCCGCTTCTGCGTGCCGTGATAGGTGCTGTTGATCTCGATGGCCGTCAGGTGCCGGCTCGCGTATTCCAGTTCGCGCGCCTGCGGCAGGCCGGCCGGATAGAAGTTGTCGCGCCACGGCGCAAAATTCCAGCCACCAATACCGATGTGGATATTTGTCGCTACCTTCGCTGGCTTGCGCGCTGCCATGGCCGGATCTCCCCATCTGGGAACAGACAATGGGGAAAGTCTAGCTGGATTTGGGGCACGAAGCTGTCAGCAGGACGGCCAACCGAGGGGGCGTGACGCCGGCGCAGCCCGCCGTCAGCCTTCCGCGCCCGGCGCCGGGTACTTGCGCGCATTCATCGCCATCTTGGCCCGGACGGCGGCATCGAGGTCGACCCCGAGCGCCGTGACAAGCTGCGTCAGGTAGATCGTGATGTCGGCCAGCTCCTGCTCCACATGCGCGCGCTCGTCGGTCGACATGACACCCCGCGATTCCTCCTCGGTCTGCCACTGGAATATCTCCACCAGCTCCGCCACCTCGACACTGAGCGCCATCGCCAGATTCTTCGGACTGTGATACTTGCCCCAGCCACGCGCCTCGCCAAAGTCGAACGCGGCTTGCTGGAGATTTTTCAGGTCGATGAGGGGCATGGGGACAGCGGCGGGTGGGCGGGAAAGTGGGGATTCTTGCATGGATTACAGGCGCCGCAGAGTGATGCAATCAGCGCTGGAAAGAAAAATCCCGGCCGAGGCCGGGATTTGCGGGTCAGGCGGGAGCGACCACGTCAAACATCAATATTCCGCGCCACCAGCGCGTTCGACTCGATGAAGTTGCGGCGCGGTTCCACTTCGTCGCCCATCAGCGTCGTGAAGATCTGGTCGGCGGCGATGGCGTCTTCGATCTGGACCCGCAGCAGGCGGCGCTGCGTCACGTCCAGCGTGGTTTCGAAGAGCTGCTCGGGGTTCATTTCGCCCAGGCCCTTGTAGCGCTGGCGCGAGACGCCGCGTTCGGCCTCGGTCAGCAGCCACTGCATGGCCTGATGGAAGTCCGCCACGGTCTGTTCGCGCATCTTTTCGCCTTCGCCGCGGCGTACCTTGGTGCCGTCCGGGATCAGGCCCTGGAACGTGGTGGCGGCGCGGGCCAGCGCGGCGTAGTCGGCGCCGTGGACGAAGTCGGCGTCCAGGTGCGACAGCCGCACGTTGCCGTGATGGCGCCGCGCAATCATCAGGCGGTGCTTGTCGGTTTTCTCGTCGAACTGCGCGTAGACGTCGGCCGTGCCGTCGTCGTTCACGGCGGCGCCGATCAGCGTCTTGGCGTGCATCTCGGCCAGCTTGGCCTTGAGTGCCACGGCCGATGCCTCCGCGGCGGCCGCGCTGTCCAGGTCCAGCACCACGCCGTCGGCGATGGCGCGCAGCGCCTCGACGTCGACGATCCGCGACAGCCGGCCGATCACGCCTTCGGTCAGCTGGTACTGGCGGGCCAGCTCGCCCAGCGCGTCACCGGCGATCTCGCTGCCGTCCGGGCGCACCAGGCCGGCCTTTTCCATCGCCAGCTTCAGCATGTAGGCGTTCAGCTCGTTGTCGTCCTTGATATAGCGCTCTTCCTTGCCGTGCTTGATCTTGTACAGCGGCGGCTGCGCGATGTAGACATAGCCGCGCTCGATGATATCGGGCATCTGGCGGTAGAAGAACGTCAGCAGCAGCGTGCGGATGTGCGAGCCGTCCACGTCCGCATCGGTCATGATGATGATGCGGTGGTAGCGCAGCTTGTCGAGGTTGTAGTCTTCCTTGCCGATGCCGGTGCCCAGCGCCGTGATCAGCGTCAGCACTTCCTGGCTCGACAGCATCTTGTCGAAGCGGGCGCGCTCCACGTTCAGGATCTTGCCCTTGAGCGGCAGGATTGCCTGGAACTTGCGGTCGCGGCCCTGCTTGGCCGAGCCACCTGCGGAGTCGCCCTCCACCAGGAACAGCTCGGACTGCGCCGGATCCTTTTCCTGGCAGTCGGCCAGCTTGCCGGGCAGGCCCATGCCGTCCATCACGCCCTTGCGGCGCGTCATCTCGCGGGCCTTGCGGGCGGCCTCGCGTGCGCGCGCGGCGTCGACGATCTTGCCGCAGATGATCTTGGCGTCGTTCGGCGTTTCCAGCAGGAAGTCCGTCAGCGCCTTGCTGACCAGTTCCTCCACGGGCAGCCGCACCTCGGACGACACCAGCTTGTCCTTGGTCTGGGAGCTGAACTTCGGCTCGGGCACCTTGACCGACAGCACGCAGGCCAGGCCCTCGCGCATGTCGTCGCCGCTGGTTTCCACCTTGGCCTTCTTGGCGATCTCGTTTTCTTCGATGTACTTGTTGATCACGCGCGTCATCGCCGCGCGCAGGCCGGTCAGGTGGGTGCCGCCGTCGCGCTGCGGGATGTTGTTCGTGAAGCAGAGCACCTGCTCGTTGTAGCCGTCGTTCCACTGCATGGCCACTTCCACGGCGATGCCGTCCTTCTCGGCGTTCGCGTAGAAGATGGTCGGGTGCAGCACGGTCTTGGCGCGATTGATGTATTCGACAAAGCCCTTCACGCCGCCCGAGAACGCAAAATCCTCTTCCTTGCCCGTGCGCTGGTCCACCAGCTTGATGTGCACGCCATTGTTCAGGAACGACAGCTCGCGGATGCGCTTGGACAGCACCTCGTAGTGGAACTCCACGTTCGTGAAGATTTCCTCGTCGGCCAGGAAGTGGACCTCGGTGCCGCGCTTGTCGGTGGCGCCGACGATCTTCATCGGCGACACTTCCACGGGCTGGCCGTCCGGGCCGGTCACGGTCTCGACGATGCGGTTCTGGACCTCGCCCTTGGCGAATTCGATCAGGTTGACCTGGCCGTCGCGGCGCACGGTAAGGCGCAGCCATTTGGACAGCGCGTTCACGCACGACACGCCCACGCCGTGCAGGCCGCCAGACACCTTGTAGCTGTTCTGGTTGAACTTGCCGCCGGCGTGCAGCTCGGTCATGGCGATTTCCGCCGCGCTGCGCTTAGGCTCGTGCTTGTCGTCGAACTTCACGGCCGGCGGGATGCCGCGGCCGTTGTCCACGATCGAGATCGAGTTGTCGCTATGGATCGTGACCAGGATCTCGGTGCAATAGCCGGCCAGCGCCTCGTCGATCGAGTTGTCCAGCACCTCGAACACCAGGTGGTGCAGGCCGGTGCCGTCCGACGTATCGCCGATGTACATGCCGGGACGCTTGCGCACCGCTTCCAGGCCTTCCAGGATCTGGATCGAAGAGGCGCCGTAAGTGTTTTCCTGCTGCGGTTTCTGCTGATCGGTCATGTTTTCCTACTCACGATACTCACTGCAAAAGCGGCCATGGCCGGACCTGCGCCAGGGGCGGCGGGTGCGGCCGGTCCGCGTCTTGCGGGTTACTTAAAAACGGCAAAAGGGGCGGATCCCGTGGATCCGGCCCCTGCTGCGGAGTGTGCCCGATTGTGTATGGATGGCGACTCGGTGCGGGCCATCAAATGCGCATCGGCATCACGACGTACTTGAAGTTGTCGTCTTCCGGCACGGTAATCAGCGCACTCGAATTGGAGTCGCCGAGGCTGACCTGCACCTGCTCGCTCTTCAGGTTGGCAAGCACGTCGAGCAGGTAGGTCACGTTAAAGCCGATATCGAGCGCATCGCCCGAATAATCGAGTTCCAGCTCTTCCTGCGCCTCTTCCTGGTCGGCGTTGGTCGAGCTGATCTTCAGCACATGGGTGTCGAGGATGCAGCGCACCCCCTTGAACTTGTCCGTGGTCAGGATCGCCGTCCGCTGCAGCGCCTGCTGCAGCTGCACGCGGTCGATCGCGAACGCATTCTTGTAGCCCTTGGGGATCACGCGCTGGAAGTCCGGGAACTTGCCCTCCACGAGCTTGCTGATCAGTTCCACGTTGGCGAACGTGAACTTGATCTGGTTCGCGGCAAGCTGCACCTGCACGGGATCGTCGTTGTCCTCCAGCAGG
The DNA here is from genome assembly GCF_032190535.1 of Cupriavidus sp. SZY C1. Lineage (NCBI taxonomy): Bacteria > Pseudomonadati > Pseudomonadota > Betaproteobacteria > Burkholderiales > Burkholderiaceae > Cupriavidus > Cupriavidus sp. SZY C1. Next base: position 297,899 of record NZ_JAUANU010000006.1, on the reverse strand, counting down.
CGCTGCAGTTCCAGGATGGTCTTGCGCGGGATGATCACTTCCTGGCGCGAGCCGACGCCGGCCGCCTCGTTTTCCAGTTCCACGCCGCAGTAGGCCAGGCGGTGGCCGTCGGTTGCCACGGCCATGACCTTCTTGCCGTCCACCACCAGCAGCATGCCGTTCAGGTAGTAGCGGATGTCCTGCTGCGCCATCGCAAAGTGGACCATCGCCAGCAGGTGCTTGAACGTCTTCTGCGGCAGGCTCACGCTCGCGTTGAACTCGGCGGCCTCGGCAACGGTCGGGAATTCCTCGGCGGCCAGCGTCTGCAGCGCGAAGCGGCTCTTGCCCGATTGCACGGTCATGCGCTTGTCGTTCAGCGACAGCGCCACGTCGCCGTCGGGCATCGCGCGCAGGATGTCCAGCAGCTTGCGCGCGGCCACGGTGGTGGCCACGTCGTCGCTGCCGACGCCGCATTCGGCATGGGTGGTGATCTGGATCTCGATGTCGGTCGAGAGGAAGGACACGTTCGAGCCGGACTTGCGAATCAGCAGGTTGGCCAGGATCGGGAGGGTGTGGCGGCGCTCCACGATGCCGCTCACGATTTGCAGCGGACGCAGCAGATTGTCTCGCGAGGTTTTGACCAATTGCATTGAATTTATCCTTCGTCGTTTGTCGTCGGCGACCGCGGAATCGGGTGAAAACGCGCGATATCCAAAATCACTTTGGAATCAACGAGTTAATGCCGGATTGTACCAAGGATAAGCCGCTGCGGTGAAGCGGGGCGAATCCGGCGCTGCGCCGGGTTGTGCACAAAATGCCACGCCCGGCCGACAATCGGCGCCAACTCGTCCCGACTCACCGCAAAGCCTTATCTGAGGCCGGAATCCCGCGATACAACAGTTGTTCAGACGCCCGTTTGCCGCCGGGCGCGCACCCAGTAGTATGCCAGCCCGGCAAGGCCGGCCGCCAAAAAAGCCGGTCAGCCCTTGAGCGTCTGTTCCAGCACGTGCAGTTCGTGGTTCAACTGCGCGTCCTTGCCGCGTTCGTCGGCAATCTTGCGCACCGCGTGCAGCACCGTGGTGTGGTCCCGGCCGCCAAACAGCTCGCCGATCTCGGGCAGGCTCTTCTGCGTCAGTTCCTTGGCCAGGTACATCGCGATCTGGCGCGGCCGCGCGATGTTGGCGGGCCGCTTCTTCGAATACATGTCCGCCACCTTTATGTTGTAGAAATCGGCGCAGGTCTTCTGGATGTTCTCCACGGAGATTTGGCGGTTCTGCACGGTCAGCAGGTCCTTCAGCGCCTCGCGCGTGACCTCGATCGTGATGTCCTTGCCGTGGAAGTTCGAGAACGCCAGGATCTTGCGCAGCGCTCCTTCCAGCTCGCGGACGTTCGAGCGCAGGTGCTTGGCCACGAAGAAGGCAACTTCCTCGGGCACGCTCACGTTCTCGGCCGCGGCCTTCTTCATCAGGATGGCCACGCGCATTTCCAGCTCGGGCGGCTCGATCGCCACGGTCAGGCCCGAATCGAAGCGCGAGATCAGCCGGTCGTCGATGCCGGTGATTTCCTTCGGATAGGTATCACTGGTGATGATCACCTGCGCCCGGTTGGCGATCAGCGCCTCGAACGCGTAGAAGAACTCCTCCTGCGTGCGGTTCTTGCCGGAGAAGAACTGGATGTCGTCGATCAGCAGCAGGTCCAGCGAGTGGTAGTAGCGCTTGAATTCGTCGAACGCCTTGCGCTGGTACGCCTTGACCACGTCGGACACGTACTGCTCCGCGTGGATGTAGCGGATGCGCGCGCGCGGGTTCTCCATCAGCATGAAATTGCCGATGGCGTGGATCAGGTGGGTCTTGCCCAGGCCCACGCCGCCGTAGAGGTAGAGCGGGTTGTAGGACTTGCCGGGATTGTTGGCCACCTGGATGGCCGCGGCGCGGGCAAGCTGGTTGGCCTTGCCGGTCACGAAGTTGTCGAACGTCAGGATCGGGTTCAGGCGCGAGCGCTCGTGCACCGTGTCGTTCGGCTGGGCGCCGGCCGCGGCGGGCTGCTGCTGCGGCACGCGGTACGAGCGCGCGCTGGCCTCGGCGGCGTCCATCTGGGCCACGTCGATGTCGCCCATGTCCTGCATCGGCGCGCCGGCGCCGCCCTGGAGCGGATGGCCGGTGGGCGCGGCGCCGCGATGCGGCATGCCGCCCGGTGCGCCGTGGTGCGACGGGTGCGAGGGGTAGGGCGCCTGCCCGCCGGGCACGCCGTAGCCGGGCTGGGCGCCACTGGCATGGCTGTCATAGCCGGGATAGCCGCCCGCCTGGGACGGCGCCGGCTGCGACGCACCCGGTCCGAAGCCCTGGCCCGGCATGCCGGCCGATGCCGCGCCCGGGGCGCCCGGATAGCCCGCCGCGCCCGTACCCATTGCAGCGTGGGCCATGCCGTTGTCCTGCCCCTGCTGCATCGCCTGCTGCGTATAGGTGGCCGCACGGCCCGACGCAGCGGGATCCAGGACGAAGTGAACGCTGACCTGTGTTTCCCAGTATTCGCAAGCGAGCGCGGTGATGCGGCCCGAGAACTGGCTCTTGACCCAGTCGAGCTTGAAGCGGTTGGGCGCGGCAATCCGCAGCGCATGCGCTTCCTCGTCGAAGGCGACGGGCGCCAACGGCTTGATCCAGGTTTTGAATTGTTGGGGCGTCAGTTCGCGCTCGAGTTGCGCGGCTGCTGCCTGCCAGAAATCTTGCATGTGTTCTTCTAAGTGACCGGACCATCGCTTCGATGGCCCGTCACGGGTGACGCAACGCGCGCGCCACGGGTCTGCTGCTGCCTTGCCATCCGCCCCAAGCGGAAGCAAAAGGCAAAACGCCGTCCCGAAGCCGGGCTACGAACGGCGGTCGATGCGAGTTCATCGCGGTATACATCTCGGTATACCAGGGCAGGCAGTCCCGGGTTGTGTGTGCGCCACGCGGCCCGTGTAGTGTTTGGACCGGGATTGTACCCCCCGCCCCAAGTTATCCACAAAGGATAACCCTGTGGACAAGTTGTGAAAAAACAGTGGATTTGTGTGCACAACCGGCGCGGGCCACGGGCGGCGGGAGGGGCCTTTCCGACCGATAATCCATCGGAAACAAGCACTTGCCCTGCCCGGGTACCCTCTATAGGTGACCGGGAATACCCACATTAGTTACCCACCGCCCTTTGTGGACAATGGCGCACCAATGTTTACAGCGGCGCGCGTCGCACTTTGCAGCGCGACGCCGATATCGCCCGTCCGGCGCCTTGACAGCGGCGCGGAAACTAGGTTAAATGCCGGGTTCTGCGATGCGGCAGGGGATCACGTATGCGCATCGCCGGGTCTGGCCAGGACCGTATACGCGCACAAGGCGTCTGCGGCATCGGGCAAGCGGCCTGATCCCCGCCAGTGCCTTCGTCCCCGACGGACAGGGCCAGCGGCGGCCGGCAGCAAGACAGAACCAGAATCGTCGGCATGGCCGCAGCAACCTCGCCTGAATACCAAGCGTCTGCATTGCGGCAGCCCCATGCGAACCATACGCGGCGGCCAAGGCACCCCGGCATCGGCCGGCGCCCGGAAAGCCCGGATCAACCAGAGAGTGCAACATGAAACGTACCTACCAACCTTCCGTTACCCGCCGCAAGCGTACCCATGGTTTCCGCGTGCGCATGAAGACCCGCGGCGGCCGTGCCGTGATCAACGCACGTCGCGCCAAGGGCCGCAAGCGCCTGGCGATCTGAGTGCCGGGCGGCCGGCCCGGATGGAGCGCAGCGTGACGGCCCGCCGTCTCGCCTGCCGCCGTCCGGCCCAGCGCCTCGCACCCAGGATGGCCAGCAGCGTTGCAGCCGAAGCCCGGCTTTCCCGCCAGCTTTGACCAGCGTGTCGGACCATGCCTTCCCCAAAGCCGCGAGGCTCACAAAGACGGATGAGTTTTCATCCGTTTTTGCTTTGCGGCCCCGCCGCCGCAGCACGCATTTCGTGCTGTACGTGCGGGCCAACGGCCAGCCGCAGGCCCGGCTGGGCATCGTGGTCGGCAAGAAGTTCGCACCGCGCGCCGCCGAGCGCAACCTCGTGAAGCGCATGGTGCGGGAACTGTTCCGGAGCCGGCAGGCCCAATTCGCGGGCCGGGACATCCTGCTGAGGCTGCAGGCCAAGTTTCCGCGTGCGGAATTCGCCAGCCGGGCGGCCATCCGGCGTGCCTGCCAGGCCGAACTCGTCGGCCTGCTCGACGTTGCCGCCAGGCCCCTGCCGCCCGCCCCGGCCGTGCCGCCCCCCGGCAGCCCGGCCGCGCCCGCCGCGCCAGCCTGACCATCACCATGAAGCGAATCCTGCTAGCCCTGCTGCGTATCTACAAGATCGCCCTGAGTCCCTACCTGGGCTCGCAGTGCCGCTTCCTGCCGACCTGTTCCGACTACGCCCGCGACGCCATCGTCAGTCATGGCCCGGCGCGCGGCACGTGGATGGCCGCATGCAGACTCTGCCGTTGCCATCCTTTCGCAAAGGGCGGGTATGATCCCGTGCCCGAGCCCGCAGCAAGCGGAACGGCCGCCGCACCCGTGCCCGGCCGCCCGTCCGTCACGGTCCGGCTTCCCAGACCCTGATTCCCCAGACCATAGCGAGACATGGATATCAAACGCACCATCCTGTGGGTCATCTTCTCGATGTCCCTCGTGCTGCTCTACGACAACTGGCAGCGCGCCAACGGCCACGCGTCGATGTTCTTCCCGAGCGCCAACACGCAACAGCAGGCCGCTCCGGCCGGTGGTGCCAGCGGCGCGGCCGCCCAGGGTGACGTGCCCAAGGCCAGCGGGACGAGCGCCCCGGCGCCTGGCGCCGTGCCGGCGGCTCCGGCCACGGCGGCCCAGCCCGCGGGCGAGAAGGTCGTGGTCACCACTGACGAAGTGCGTGCCGAGATCGACACCGCCGGCGGCATCCTGTCGCGCCTGGAACTGCTCAACGAGCACGAGAAGGACGGCAAGCCCGTGGTGCTGTTCGAGCGCGATGCGCAGCGCACCTACCTGGCCCGCTCGGGCCTGATCGGCGGCGACCTGCCCAACCACACTACGGTCTTCACGGCTGCTCCGGGCCCGCGCGCGCTGGCCGCCGGGCAGGACAAGATCGACGTGGTGCTGACCGCCGAGAAGAACGGCGTGAAGCTGGTGAAGACCTACACGTTCCGCAAGGGCAGCTACGTGGTGGACGCCCGCTTCGACGTGACCAACGCGGGCACCGCGCCGGTCTCGCCCACGCTGTACCTGGAACTGGCGCGCGACGGCAGCAAGGTCGAGCAGTCGCAGTTCTACAGCACGTTCACGGGCCCGGCCATCTACACGAACGCCGACAAGTACCACAAGCTCAGCTTCGAGGACATCTCGAAGGGCAAGGCCACCGTGCCGGCCGCCACCGACAACGGCTGGGTGGCGATGGTGCAGCACTACTTCGCGTCGGCCTGGATTCCGCAGAACGGCAAGCAGCACAGCTTCTACGCCGAGCAGATCGACCCGAACCTGTACCGCGTGGGTATCCAGCAGCCGCTGGGCCAGATCGCGCCGGGCGCCACGGTCAGCACCGACGCGCGCCTGTTTGCCGGCCCGCAGGAAGAGCACATGCTCGAACAGGTGACGCCGGGCCTGGAGCTGGTCAAGGACTATGGCTGGCTGACCATCCTGGCCAAGCCGCTGTTCTGGCTGCTGGAAAAGCTGCACGGCTTCCTGGGCAACTGGGGCTGGTCGATCATCGCCCTGACGGTGCTGATCAAGCTGGTGTTCTTCCCGCTGTCGGCCGCCAGCTACAAGTCGATGGGCAAGATGAAGGACCTGCAGCCGCGCATGACGGCCATCCGCGAGCGCTACAAGGGCGACCCGCAGAAGATGAACCAGGAGATGATGGCGCTGTACCGCACCGAGAAGGTCAACCCCCTCGGCGGCTGCCTGCCCATCGTGATCCAGATCCCGGTGTTCATCGCGCTGTACTGGGTGCTGCTGTCGTCGGTGGAAATGCGCGGCGCGCCGTGGCTGGGCTGGATCCACGACCTCTCGGTGCCGGACCCGTTCTACATCCTGCCGGTCGTGATGGCCGTGTCGATGTTCGTGCAGACCAAGCTGAACCCGACGCCGCCGGACCCCGTGCAGGCCAAGGTCATGATGATCATGCCGCTGGTGTTCTCGTTCATGTTCTTCTTCTTCCCGGCCGGCCTGGTGCTGTACTGGGTGGTGAACAACATCCTGTCGATCGCCCAGCAGTGGCAGATCAACCGCATGCTCAGCAAGGGCAAGGCGACCGCGGTGGCCAAGGGCTGACCGTCCCCCGCCGCAGTACCGAGAAACCCGGCCCCGTGCCGGGTTTTTTGTTTCCGGCGTATGCTTCGAAGCCTGGGTCTTATATAAGACCTGCGCCGCACCGAAGCGCGCAAGATCGCACATTCGCCAGATCGGCGGTTCAAAGGGGAGACAGACCATGACGTGGTCGGCCAGCCAGTACGTGCAGTTCGAGGACGAACGCACCCGCCCCGTGCGGGACCTCGTCGCCGCCATTCCCACCGCCAGCGCCCGCCGCGTGGTGGACGTGGGCTGTGGCCCCGGCAATTCCACCGAGGTCCTGGCGGCGCGCTATGCGCAGGCGGAAGTCACCGGCCTGGACAGCGACGCCGACATGATCGCCGCCGCGCGCAAGCGGCTGCCCGGCCTGCGCTTCGACATCGCCGAGGTTTCCCAGTGGACCGATGCCGGCCCCTGGGACGTCATCCTGGCCAACGCCGTGTTCCAGTGGGTGCCCGACCACGCGCGGCTGTTCCCGTCGCTGGTGGGCAAGCTGGCACCCGGCGGCAGCCTGGCCGTGCAGATGCCCGACAACCTCAACGAACCGCCGCACCTGCTGATGCGCGAGACCGCGCTGCAGGGCCCGTGGGCGCCCAAGCTGGCGGCCGCGGCCGATGCCCGCACCGCGCTGGCGTCCGAGCGCTGGTACTACGAACTGCTGAAGCCGCACTGCGCGCGCGTGGATATCTGGCGCACGATCTACCAGCACCCGCTCAAGGGCGGCCCGGCAGCGGTGGTGGAATGGTTCAAGGGCAGCGGGCTGCGGCCGTTCCTGGCGCCGCTCGACGCCGCCGAGCAGGCCGACTACCTGGCACGCTACGAGGCGGCGCTGGCCAAGGTCTTCCCGCCGATGGCGGACGGCACCGTGCTGCTGCCGTTTCCGCGCGTGTTCATCGTCGCCACGCGATAGCCGGCCGACGCAGGGCGGCGGCAGCCTCGTGCGCCGTCGCCTACACTAGACGGACGCTGCGCAGTCACTCTCTTTGCCAACAGAGACACCGCCATGAGCCGTCCGCCCGAGCTGCACCGGAAGATGCGCCCCGCCGCCGCGTTCGTCGCGCTGGCCGATGCGGGCCTGCAGGCCGTGCACCATCACCTTGATGCCCTGCAGCATCGCGACGAGGTCGAGGACGTGCACGACCTGCGCGTGGCCGTGCGCCACCTGCGGGCGGTGACATGGGCCTTCGGCCCGGTCCTGCCGGACAGCGTCAAGGCGCGCTGGAAGCAGGCGCTGCACAACGTAGCCGACGCCGCCGGCGACGTACGCGACTGGGACGTCTTCATCGCCGAGACCTTGGCCCCGGCACTGGCGCAGCAGCCCGCCAACCCCGTGCTGGCGGCACTGATCGACACCGCGCAGGCCCGCCGAACCACCGCGCACGCGTCGATGATGACAAGATTGTCACGTTACCGGCAGGCGCCGCTGCCTACGCTGAAGCGTGACCTGGCGCATCTGGCGGCGCGCCCGTCGCGGGGCCGGATGCGGACGTTCGGCCCGCGCCGGATCCGCAAGGCACGCGCCGACGTGCGCGAGCGCGCCCGCATCGCGCGCGACGGCCGCACCGAACACGTCCACCAGCTGCGCATCGGCAACAAGCGGCTGCGCTACGCGATCGAGGCGCTGTCCGACGTACTGCCGGGCCGCTACCGCAACAAGCTGCGCAAGAAACTGGTGGCGCGGCAGACCGACCTGGGCGCCGTGATCGACGGCGCCGTGGCGCGCCGGCTGATGTGCGAATGCCTGGGCGTCGACGACCCGCAAGCCTGAATGCCGCGGCCATCCCGGCCAAGGATCGATCTGCGACAATACCGCCCATGACTGCTACCCAGCTTCCCATTGCCGCCATCGCCACCGCACCGGGCCGCGGCGGCATCGGCGTCGTGCGTGTGTCGGGCCCCGACGTCGGCAGCGTCATGCGCGCCGTCTGCGGCCGCGCGCTGCAACCGCGCCACGCCACGTACCTGCCGTTCCTGGACGCGCACGGCAAGGTCATCGACCACGGCCTGGCGCTGTACTTCCCGGCGCCCAATTCCTACACCGGCGAGGAAGTGCTCGAACTCCAGGGCCATGGCGGCCCCGTGGTCATGCAGATGCTGCTGTCGCGCTGCCTGCAGGCCGGCCGCGACATCGGCCTGCGCGTGGCCGAGCCCGGCGAATTCACCCGGCGCGCGTTCCTGAACGACAAGCTGGACCTGGCCCAGGCCGAGGCCGTGGCGGACCTGATCGAAGCCAGCACCGAGGCCGCTGCCCGCTCCGCCGCGCGCTCGATGGAGGGCGAATTCTCGCGCGCCATCCACGCGCTGGTCGAAAAGGTCATCCACCTGCGCATGCTGGTGGAGGCGACGCTGGACTTTCCGGAGGAGGAGATCGACTTCCTGGAAGCGTCCGACGCGCGCGGCCAGCTTGCGCGCATCCGCACGGACCTGGCCGGCGTGCTGAAGCAGGCCCGGCAGGGATCGCTGCTGCGCGAGGGGCTGTCGGTGGTGCTGGCGGGCCAGCCGAACGTAGGCAAGTCGTCGCTGCTCAACGCGCTGGCCGGCGCCGAACTGGCCATCGTCACGCCCATCGCCGGCACCACGCGCGACCGCGTGCGCGAGACGATCCAGATCGACGGCATCCCCATCCACATCATCGACACGGCCGGCCTGCGCGACGACGCGGCCGACGAGGTGGAGCGCATCGGCATCGAACGCACCTGGGACGCCATCCGCCGCGCCGACATCGTGCTGCACCTGGTGGACGCGGCCGACTACCTGGAACACGGCATCTCCGAGGTCGACGACCATATCGACGACCGCCTCAGCGGCCAGCTCCCGCCCGGATCACCCATCGTGCGCGTGGTCAACAAGATCGACCTGGCGCCGGCGGCGGGCCAGATGGGCTTTGGCGGCAACCGCCCGCACGTGGTGGCCGCCAACGGCCCGAACCCGACCGAGATCTGGATCTCCGCGCGCACCGGCGCCGGCATCGACCTGATGCGCCGCGAGCTGCTGCGCCTGATCGGCTGGCAATCGGGCAACGAAGGCACGTTCCTGGCCCGCGAACGCCACCTGACGGCGCTGCGCAGCGCCCAGTCCCACCTGGACTGCGCCGTCGAACGCGCCGAGCAGAACGCCCAGGCGCTGGACCTGTTCGCCGAGGAACTGCGCCTGGCGCAGGAGCACCTGAACAGCATCACCGGCGAGTTCACGAGCGACGACCTGCTCGGCACGATCTTCACGCGGTTTTGTATTGGGAAGTGAGGACCACTGTCCGGCGGGGGTCTCTGCATTGACAGCGATATCGTGAGCCAGCCCGCCACCGCCCGCCCCCTCTCCCCCGGCGAACGCGCGCTCGCCCGGTCGATCTTTGCCGATACCATCGATTACACGCGCGTGCGTGTGCACCATCGCAACTACGTGTTCTGGCAGGGCGGGCACTACATCATCACGCCGAATGGCCAGATCTACCTTGGCCGCCGGCTGCGGGGGCTGACCGACTTCAGTGTGGCCAACCTGGCGCTGCAGGGGCTGTTCATCCACGAGATGGCCCATGTCTGGCAGTACCAGCACGGGGTCAACGTGCTGCTGCGCGGGGCGGTCGAGCAGGTGAAGCACTTCCTGGGGTTCGACCAGTACCGCTACCGGCTCGACGCCGGCAAGCCGCTGGGCGCCTACAAGCTGGAGCAGCAGGGCGATATCCTGCGCGACTACTTTCTGGCGCGGCAGGGCCAGCGGGCGCCGTACGGGGCGGACGAGTACCTGGCCGCGCTCGGCAGGCCGGGCGCACACGACGGGCCAGACGGGCCGGGCGGCACGCTCGTGTGATGCGCGCATGGCGCGCGCCGGCCAGGGTTTCCTCCAAGGTGCCGCGTTGACTTGCGGGGCGATGTGGCGGACCATCGGCCACAACGCAAACCGGAGTCCAACATGCCCCGCGTATCGAAAGCGGAAGCGGAGAAAAACCGCGCCATCATCGAACAGGTGTCGTCACGGCTGTTCCGCGAGCAGGGCTTTCATGGCATCAGCGTGGCCGATCTGATGGGCGCCGCCGGGCTCACGCACGGCGGGTTCTATGGCCACTTCGAATCGAAGGACGCGCTCGCAGCCATCGCCTGCGCGCGCGCGTTCGAGGAGTCCGAAGCCCGCTGGCGCAAGCGCGTGGGCGAGGCGCCGGACCGGGCCGCCGCCCGGTCGGCACTGGTCGATGGCTACCTGTCCGCGCGCAATCGCAACAATGCCGGCGCCGGGTGCCCGGTGGCCGCGCTGGCCAACGACGTGGCGCGCGAGTCCGACGACAAGCCCGTGCGCGGCGCCTTCCACGCGGGCGTGGAGCAGTTGCTGGACATCCTGGCCAGCGTCCAGCCCGGCGACGACGCCGCCGCGAACCGGCAGGCCGCGCTGGCGCAGATGGCGATGCTGGCCGGCGCGCTGACGCTGTCGCGCGCCACGCAGGGCACGCCGCTGTCGAACGAAATCCTGGCCGCCGCGCGCGCGGCGCTGCTGCCGGAAGGCTGAAAACCTGACGCCCGCGCCGGGCGCGCTACACTTGCGGACTTCGTCGTCCTGTCCGCCCGCCCCCCGATGTTGAGCCGTACCAGACAAACCCTTGTCGCCGTCGTTGCCGTCTTCATCCTCTGCCTGCTCTGGTTCGTCGGCAACGAGAAGAACGATCCGGTGCCCGCCGACCCCGCGGCCGATACCGTGGCCGCCGCCTCCGACGCGCCCGCCAGCGTGCCGCGTGGCATCCCGCGCAACGGCACGCTCGACCCCATCAGCATCGACCCGAACCGTCCGGCCAACCTGCTGCCGCAGTATCCGGCCGACGCGCTGGCCGCCGACTACCGCAACGACGCCACCGCCGCGGACGAGCGCTATCGCGGCCAGTACTTCATCGTCGAAGGCGTGGCCAGCGGCATCCGGCGCGAGCAGGACAACGTCTTCCTGGAAATCCGCACCGACAACGCCAGCCAGGTCGTGCGCGCCGCGCTGCTGCGCCAGCAGATCTGCGGCCCGGCCGGGCGCACCTGCGAGGTGGAAGCGCGCGCCACGATGGTCCGGCGCGGCCAGAAGGTGGCCGTGGAATGTACCGGCGCGGGGCAGGGCGACGGCAACACGCCGCTGCTGGCCGACTGCCTGCTGCGGGGCGGCGCGAACTAGCCCGCACCAAGCGCCGCGCGAATCACTTCGACGATTTGCGGCCCGGCTCCCCCGCTGTTCTTCGCTTTGACGCGCCGCCGGCACGCCTACATTACGCAGGCATGCTGCCGGCAATGCGTCCCTGAACCGCCCTTCACGCGGCATCCGGGCGGCCGGCTTCCTAGCCGACGCGCTATCAGGATCCGAAATGAAGAGAGCAACGATTGCGGCCGCGCTGGCCTTGCTGGCCACGGGCTGTTCCACTTACCAGAGCGTGACGCCGGTCGACCGCACCGAGATCATCGACCCGATCGCCGGGTTCCAGAATGGCACCTTCGGCGGCCCGGCCCAGTTCCGCGTCGACGGCAACCGCATGGTCGGTGCCGATGGCGCACTGTTCTGCGTCATCACCAACCAGGTCAACGGCAACGCCTACGTCGACAGCTTCGCCAGTGCGCTGCGCGCGCGCAACTTCGAGGTCAAGATGCTGCCGCCGTATTCGTCGGTGGCGTCCTGCCCGATGACGGCCATGTACGTGGCCCAGCGGCAGACCTACCTCACGCCGTTCCTGGTGTCGGCCGACATCACGGTGTTCCGCAACGGCGAGCGCGTGGGCAAGGCCGTGTTCAACGCCAACCGCAGCGCGGGCGGCATCAACCTGAGCCATCTGATCCAGCCCGACACCAAGATCGAGGAACTGGTCGACCGGCTGTTCCCGGGCCTGAAACCGCAGCCCGTGCCGGCCCAGGCCGCGCCGGCCCCGGCTCCGGCGCCCGAGCAGGCGCCGGCCGCCGTCCCGGCCGCCTGACAGTCACGCCGCCGCGCCCGATCCGGCCGGACCGGGCGGGGCAGGGTCGTCAGGCCATCAGGCCAGGCGGAACACTTCCACCGCCTGACGCAGTTCCTGCGCCTGGTGGTGCAGGCTTTCGGCCGCCGCGGCGGCCTCCTCGACCAGCGCCGCGTTCTGCTGCGTGACGCTGTCCATCTCGGCCACGGCACCGCTGACCTGCGCCAGCCCCTGCGACTGCTCGCGCGACGCCACGCTGATGTCGCCCATCAGCGCCGCAATCGCTTCCACGCGCCGCACCATGTCGTCGATGGCCGTTCCGGCCTGCTGCACGGCCTCGTTGCCGCTCTTGAGGTCCGTCACGGTCCGCTCGATCAACTGCTTGATCTCGCCGGCCGCGTTGGCGCTGCGCTGCGCCAGGCTGCGCACCTCGCCTGCCACCACGGCAAACCCGCGCCCGTGCTCGCCCGCGCGCGCCGCTTCCACGGCGGCGTTCAGCGCCAGGATGTTGGTCTGGAACGCGATGCCGTCGATCATGCCGATGATGTCCACCACCTGCTGCGCGTTGCGATGGATATCGGCCATCGTGTCGACCACGCGGCCCACCGTCGTGCCGCCCGCGCGGGCCGCCTCGGCGGCGCTGGCCACGGCCTGGTTGGCGTCGTGCGCGTTGTCGGCGTTCTGCTTCACCGTCGCGGACAGTTCCTCGATGCTGGCCACCGTGCGCTCCAGGCTGCCGGCCTGCGCGGCCGTGCGCGACGACAGGTCGGCATTGCCGCTGGCGATCTGGCTCGTGCTGCCCGCGATGGCGCCCACGCTGCCGCGCACCTTGTCCACGATGCCGGACAGGCCCTGGCCCACGCCGTCGATGGCGCGCATCAACTGGCCGATCTCGTCATTGCGCGGCGTATCCAGCCGCGCGGTCAGGTCGCCCGACGCCAGGCGCGCCGCGGCATCGGCGGCGGCGGCCAGCGGCTGGCTGACCATTCGGCGCAGCAGCCACCAGAACGCGGCCGACACCGCCAGCGCCGCCAGCAAGCCCCCGGCCAGGAAGCGGTTGCGGCTGGCTTCCAGTTCATCGCGCAGCGAGGCCGTCGGCACGGAGCCGGCAATCGTCCACTGCCATTCCGGGTAGGTCACGAACGCGGTCAGCCGCTCGCGCGCCGCGTCGTTGCCGATGGCCACGGTGTTGGTCACGGCGCCTTCCCTGGCCGCGATCATGTCGCGGATCCACGGCTTGCCGGCGGCGTCCCTGGCGTCGATCTGCACCGTGCCCTCGGAGCCCGAGCGGTCGACGATGATCTTGCCCTGGTCGGCCCCGCCCTTGGCGTCGATGACGATGAACTGGCCGTCGTCGCCAATCTTCTTGCGGCGGATGCGGTTCTTCAGCGCCGCCAGCTCGGCCTCGACGTTCACGCCCACGTACAGCGCGCCGACGATCTTGCCGCCGGCGTCGCGCACGGGCTCGTACTTGCTCATGTAGGGCTTGCCGAACAGCCACGCCAGCGAGCGGTACGACTTGCCCGACGACACGGCCGCGTAGGCCGGGCTGGCGCGGTCCAGCAGCGTGCCGATGGCGCGCTGGCCGTCCTGCTTCTTGAGCGACGTGGTCACGCGGATGTAGTCGTCGCCGGTGCGGGCGAACACCGTGGCCACGACGCCGCCGGTGTTGGCAAAGAACTTGTCCGGCACCTCGAAGCTGTTGTTCAGCACCAGATCGCCGCTGCGGAAGGTCGGCGTGGCCTTGCCGGCCACCTCGACGGTCTGCGAGGGGTCCACCGCGTACGGGCCGGGCAGCACGGCGGCAAAGCTCAGCAGGAAGCGGTCGGCCTCCTGCAGCATGGTGTCGTCAAGCTGGGCCACCAGCTCGCGCAGCGTCTGGCTCTCGGCACTGATGGCGTCGCGGGCCTGCGCTTCGAGCTGGGTCATGCTGCTATGGGACAGGGCCAGCGAGAAGGCACCGAACGCAACAAGCTGGACGGCCAGCACGACCAGCGCAATGCGCGTGCCGATGCTCCAGCTGCCGGCAGCCGCGCGCACGCGGCCCGCCGCCGCCTGCCGCGGCAGGGTAAGGGAATAGGTAGAAGACAAGGGGCGCTCCGTGTAGATCGCCGTGCGCCGTCATGACGCACGGGCGACGTCCGCTCTGACGGCGGATCGTCACAACGGAGTTATCGGATGTGCAGACAATGCTCTTGAATTCAGGGAATGCTTAATCTAACCGTGGGGTGGATGTGTCACGGTGTGATGGGATGAAACCCGTTGCATACGCGGGGTGGACTCCCCTCTCCCGCGCGCGGGAGAGGGGTCGGGGGAGAGGGCCAGCCGCGCTATTTGCGAGACGGTTGGCAAGCAGATCCTCGACGCCCTCTCCCCCAGCCCCTCTCCCGCAGGCGGGAGAGGGGAGCGCGGCCGAAGGCATCGCCAACGTCCTCAAACCTCCAGCCGCCCCAGCCTGACCACCGTCACCCCCGGCCGCAGTTGCCGCAGCGACGGCATCACGAGCACGCAGTTCGGGTACGGGGTGACCACCGGCTCGCCGTCGCGCCAGCCGATCACGGTGCCGGCGTCGTCGAACGTTTCCAGGCCGGTGTAGGGGCCCGCGAACCGGAAGTCCATGCTGCTGGCCACCACGGGCTCGGTCACGCGGACCACGCGCTGCGTGGCGGGCAGCGGCTGCAGCCAGCCGGCCGGCAGGTCGGCCTCGTCGACCACGCCCGCGTGGAGCAGGAAGCGGGCGGTGCTATCGCGCGCCACGGCGACGGCCGAGGTTTCCCAGTGCTGGCCGCATTCGATCAGCAGCGCGTTGCGCGGGCTGGCCGGATCGCCAAACCCGGCGTAGTCGCGCATGCGGCGGCCTTCGGGGTGGCCTTCGTCGACGATGATGTCGGCCGGCGCGCCCACGGCGCGCGACAGCGCGATGCCCTTGTCGAGCGGCCCGGAGACAATCAGCGGCCGGCTTTTCTCGTGCATCGAGTGCAGGTCCAGCAGCAGGTCGACCGTGTCGATCACCGGACGCATGGCGCGCGCGCGGCGCAGTTCGGACGAATCGCGCGACAGGTCGTCCAGCACCGCCGCGGTCCACACGCGGTTGAAATCCTGGTCGACGAAGCGCGAGGCATCGGGCCGGGCTGCGTCGAACGCGGCGTAGGCATCCACGTTGGCAAACGCCAGCGTCAGCCGGCCCCGGCGCGGCCGCAGGCCGTGGTCCAGCAGGCCGGCCACCGTGATCGCGCCGCAGACCTCGTTGCCGTGCGTCAGTGCGTTGATCATCACATGCGGGCCTGGCGCGCCACTGTCGAACGTGTGGACGTAGGCGATGCCCGTGTTGCCGTCGGCATAGGGGCGGATGTCCGGGAAGGCGACCTCGACCGGATAGGCGTCGAGCGGGGGCGTGGTTGGCGTCATCGGGCGGTCCTTACTGGCGGATGTCGGCGGTCTGGACGATCGAGCGGTACTTGGCCGTCTCGCGCTTCACGAACGCGGCGAACTGGGCGGGATTGGCCGGTGCCACCTCCACGCCGGCTTCGGCCAGCTTCTTGCGGACGTCCGGCATCGCCAGCACGGCCTGCATCTCGGTATTCAGCCGATCGATAACGGAGCGCGGTAGGGCCCCAGGCGCCATCAATCCGAACCATACTCCCATGTCGACTCCCTTGAGCGCCGGGGTCTCGGCCAGTGCGGGCACGTTCGGCGCCACGCTGGCGCGCTTGTTCTCGGTCACGCCGTAGGCACGCACGCGACCGGCCTGGATATGCGGCAGCGCCGACGACAGCACCATCACCGCCAGGTCGATCTGGCCGCCGAGCAGGTCGGTCGCCATCGCCGACGCGCCCTTGTACGGCACGTGCGTGATGTTGACCTTGCCCTGCTGCTTGATCAGCTCGCCGGCCAAGTTCAGCGGCGTGCCCACGCCCGACGACGCATACGACAGCGCGCCCGGCTTGGCCGCGGCCAGCGCGATCAGCTCGCCGGCATCCTTGGCGGGCAACTGGAGCTTGCCCACCAGCACCATCGGCTGCGTGCCGACGAAGGTAATCGGCGCCAGGTCCTTCTCGCCGTCGTAGCGCACCGCCGGGTTGGTCAGCCGCGCGATCGACACCTCGCTGCCCGAGCCCATCAGCAGCGTGTAGCCATCGGCCTCCGCCTTGACCACCTTCTGCGCACCAATGGTGCCGCCCGCGCCGCCCAGGTTCTCGATCACCACGCTCTGGCCCAGCCGCTTGCCCAGCTCGGGCGCCACGGTGCGCGCCACCAGATCGACGCTACCGCCGGCGGTGTAGCCCACCACCAGCGTGATCGGCTTGGTCGGATAGCCACCGGCCGCAGAGGCGCTGGCGGTGGCAAATGCACAACTGGCAACGGAAGCGGCGGCAAGCACGCGCAGCAGGGTCTTCATGATTTCTCCGGCAGGTCTGTAGATGTTGTCCGGCGATGGTAGAGAGCGCGCAACGGCGCAGGATGCGGCTTTGGCAACGGGGGTTGCCGTTTCGGCAATGGGCGGAAATGGTGCAGGACGGTGTTCCTGCTCACCCGCCTGCGGGAGGACGTTGCCGACTGGTCGCAATTTGCACCGCCGGCCCTCACCCCCGGCCCCTCTCCCGCAACGCGGGCGAGGGGAGACGACAAGCGATGACGCTCAGTTTCTAGTGCTGGTTTTTGCTCCCCTCTCCCGCCTGCGGGAGAGGGGTTGGGGGAGAGGGCGTTGAGCATCTGCTTGCCGACTGGTCGCAACTTGCACTGGCCCTCTGCCCCGGCTTCGCTCCCGCAACGCGGGAGAGGGGAGCAAACCAGGGGCTGCAAACAGACTAGCCCATCACCCCACCGTGGCCGCCATCCAGAACGCTTCCGCCAGCGGGCGCATCGCCGTGCGGGGCCGGTACAGGCGGATGTCGAGCGCCAGGTCGGCCGTGTCGCCGCCGGGCAGGTCGGCGCGGACCAGGCGGCCGGTGTGCAGGTCGTCGGCGATCAGGCGGGCGGGCAGCCAGGCCAGGCCCATTTTTTGGCGCACCATTTCGTGGACCGATTCCGCGAAGTCGCTGACGGCGATGACGTCGAGCCAGCTTGCGAGCTTGCGGCGGGCGATCTCCTGGTTGACCATGCGGCCCATCGTCAGCGTTTCGGCGTAGGCGATCATCGGCACGGGCGCGGGCCGGGCGCCTGCCTTGGGCTTCTGCAGCCGGAACTCGGGCCCGCCGCGCGCGTTGGCGGCCGACACGCAGACCAGCCGCTCCACGCCCACGGCGTGGAACTGGTAGCGCGCGTCGTCCAGCATCACGGGCAGATCGTGCGGGCTGTAGCAGAGCAGGAAATCGGCGTCGCCCTCGGTAAAGCGTTCAAGCGCGTCGTGCGTGGAATGGGTGGACAGCCGCGTGCGAAAGCCGGCGCCGGCCGGGTCGTCGCGCATGGCATGGCGCAGGCCGGCCAGCCACGCGGGTACCATCGATCGGGCCAGCGTCTTGCCGGTGGCGATGGTGAGCGTGCGGGCGTCGGCGCGATGGGCGGCGCGCAGCGCCATGCGGGTTTCGTCCAGCGTGCGCAGCGCGGTCTGCGCGGCTTCCAGGAACTGACGGCCTTCGCGGGTCAGCCGCACCGGGTACGCGCTGCGGTCGATCAGCGGCGCCCCGGCCCAGACTTCCAGCGCCTGCATGCGGCGCCCGAACGCCGGCGGCGTGACGTTGCGCAGCTCGGCGGCACGCGCGAGGCTGCCGGCCTGCGCCAGGCACACGAAGTCTTCGAGCCAACGGATATGCATGGGGACGCCAGGAAGAGTTGGCGCATTGTAACGTCGCCGGCTCGGTTAGAATTTTCGCCATGCCCTCCCAACCGCGCGGCGCCCGGCCGTCCGCATCCGCCCCTGCCTTGCCCGATGCCAGCGCACCGGCGCGCACCCCATCCCCGGAATACACGATCGACGAACTCGCGCGTGCCGCCGGCACCACGGTGCGCAATATCCGCTCGTACCAGGACCGCGGTCTGATCGACCCGCCCGAGCGGCGCGGCCGCGTGGGCATCTACACGCAGACCCATCTGGGCCGGCTGCGGCTGATCCACCATCTGCTGGCGCGCGGCTACACGCTGGCCAACATCATGGAGCTGCTCAAGGCCATCGTGGAAGGGCACGACCTGCGTTCGATCCTGGGCCTGGAGACGGCCATCAGCAGCCCCTGGAACAGCGAGGCCCCGCGTCACTATTCGTACCTGGCGCTGGCGCGGCTGTTCGGGCGGGCGATCTCTCGCCCGGCGCTGGCCCGCGCGATCTCGTTGGGGCTGCTGGAGCCGGATGGCCTGGGCTACCTGGCGCGCAGTCCGCGCGCGCTGGCGGCCGGTGCCGAAATGGCGCGCGCCGGCTTTGCGCTGGAAGACGTGCTGGACATCATCGGCCATGCGCGCGAGCACTTTCAGGCCGTCTCGGACCGCATCGTCGCGATGGTGGTGCGGGAACTGGACAAGTTCGGCGAAGGCCAACTCCCGCCGCCGGCGGAGGTGCCGCGCATTGTCGACGTGCTGTGGCGCATCCGCCCGCTCGCGCTGGTGGCGCTGGAAACCGAGATGATGCGGGCGCTGGAGCTGTCGGCCAACAAGTACCTGGGCGACCGCGTGGCGGCCATCCTCGAACATCTGCACGACGCGCCGGGGACGCCGCCCAGGGGCTGACCCAGCGCCCCGGCTACGCCGCGCCGCGGATCGGTGGCGCCTTGGTGCTGGCGCCGGCCCGCAGCGCCGTCTCCTCGATCTCGGCGATCAGCGGCTGGATGCGATGCAGCGCCGCGCGGTTGTCGGCGTCCCACGGATGGAAGCCGGGCCGGAAGTAGTCGAACCATTCCGGAATCATCTTGCGCAGCACGCCGGGCGACCCCCACAGAAAGTTCACCACGCTGCCAAAGCCGGTGAGCTTGTTGCGGCAGGTGCGGTCCGCCATCACCAGCCGCACGTGGAACACGAACACCAGCGCCCAGAACGTCACGGTCGTGGTCAGCATCGTGAACGCCCGCAGCAGGTAGCGGTACGGGCCCGGCTTCATCACCAGGTTCCAGACGTCGTAGGCCACGGCCTTGTGCTCGGTTTCCTCCAGCGCGTGCCACGTCCACACCTGCCGGTAGCCGGGCTCGGAATTGCCCATGTGGCGCGGATCAGCCAGCATCCCGCCGGCCAGCATCGCCGTGTAGTGTTCCAGCGCGATGGTGTGCGCCAGTTGCCACGACTTCGGCAGCACCTTGCGCAGCAGGTTCAGCAGCTTTGCCACGGCGTTGTCGAGCTTTGACGCGGGCAGGCCGGCATCGTCGAGCAGCCGGTTGTAGAGGATGTGCTCGCGCGTGTGCATGGCCTCCTGGCCGATGAAGCCGGCCACGGCCTGCTTGAGCTCGGGGTCGGTCACGCGGTCGCGGTAGTTGCGCACGCTGTCCATGAAAAAGCGCTCGCCGGCCGGAAAGAAGATCGACAGCGCGTTGATGAAATGGGTCACGTGCGGCCCGCGCTCGTGCCAGTCGCAGATGCGCGCCGGCGGAAGGTGGGGATGCACGTCACGGCGGACTGGCATCATGATGTGGACTCCTGTGCAAGGGCTGGCGCCGCGGGGGCGCGGTTCAGGAAACGCAGCAGGTCGGCCGCCACGCGCTGCGGGTCTTCCTCCATCGGCACGTGCCCCAGCCCCGCGTAGCGGCGCAGCGTCACGTCGGGCAGGCGGGCCGCGAAGGCGGCGGCATGCGCGGGCGGAATCCAGCGGTCGCGGTCGCCCCAGAGCACCAGCGTGGGCTGGTGCACGCCGCGCAGGCGTTCGGTGTCGATCTGGTCGAAATCAAGCTTCGGCACCATGCGGCCCACGGCCTCGCGGCTGCCGGCCGCGTAGAAGAAGTCGACGTAGCGGCGGAACGTGGCCTCCGGCACGCGCGTGGCGTCGCCGTAGACGTCGCGCGTGGCCGCGCGGATGATCCATTCGGGCAGCAGCCACGGCGCCGACCAGCGCACCGCGGCATGGCGGAACAGGTCGATGTAGATTGGCAGCTTCATCGGAAAGCCGGCCGCGTCGATCAGCACCAGCCGGTTCACCATCGACGGCCGCCGCGCCGCCAGGTCCCACGCCACCAGCCCGCCCAGCGAATTGCCAACGAACGTGGCGCGCTGCAGCCCGATGGCGGCCAGGAAGGCGTCGATGAATGCGCGGTAGGCGTCGATATCCATCGTCACGATGCGTCCGCGTGCATCGCGTAGCGGGCCGGTCAGCCCGAACGGCGCCAGGTCCAGCCGGATCACGCGATGGTGCTGGCGCAGCGCCGGCAGCACGCCTTCCCAGGTATGGAGCGACGCGCCAAAGCCGTGGATCAGCACCAGAGGCTCGCCCTCGGGCGCGCCTTCGTCGGTGTAGTGGACCAGCGCGCCCATCACCTGCACCCAGCGCGACGCCGGCAGCGCGTAGCGGCGCGCCAGCGTATCGCGCGACAGGCTGAACAGGCCCACGCGCCCCTGGCCGAACCAGCGCGTGAAGGTGCCCGGCGGCGATTGCAGCACCGCTTCACGTGGCAGCGCGGCGCGCGTCATGCGGCGTCTCCGGTGCGGGCCGGCGCGGCGGCGGTGTCGGGCACGAGCTGCTTGCGCTTGCGGCGCGCCTCGCGCACCACCAGCGACTGGTAGGCGGCCGGCAGCAGCCGCGCCATGGCGTCGGCCGCATAGGCATCGGGCCCGATCAGCACGCGGCGCTTGTTGGCCCGCACGCCGGCCAGGATCACGCGCGCGGCCTTGTCTGCCGATGTGATGAAGAATTTCTCGAATTCCTCGCGGCCCTGCTGGGCGTCGCGCACCAGCAGGCCGTTGACGCTGGGCGACACCCGGCTCGACCGCGCGATGTTGGTCTTGATGCCGCCCGGGTGCACGGTCGTGGCCGACACGCCGCACTGCATCAGGTCCAGCTCCTGGCGCAGCGATTCGGTAAAGCCGCGCACCGCGTACTTGCTGGCGTTGTAGGCGCCCATGCCCGGCTGCGCGAACAGGCCGAAGACGCTGGACGTGTTGACCACGTGGCCTTCGCCGCTGGCCTTCAGGTACGGCAGGAACGCCTTGGTGCCGTGCACCACGCCCCAGAAGTTGATGCCGAGGATCCATTCCAGGTCGTCGTAGCCCATGCCCTCGACCGTGCTCGACAGCGCCACGCCAGCGTTGTTGAAGATCAGGTTCACGCGGCCGTGGTCGCGGGCCACGGCGTCGGCCCAGGCGTGCACGGCGGCGCGGTCGGCCACGTCCACGCAGGCGGTGGTGGCGCGCACGTCGTGCGCCGCGCGCCGCACGTCGGCCAGCGTCTGCGCCAGCCCGGCTTCGTCGCGGTCGCACATCGCCACGTGGCAGCCGGCCTGGGCCAACTGCACGGCCAGCGCGCGGCCCATGCCCGAGCCGGCGCCCGTGATGGCGGCTACCCGGTTGCGGAAATCCTTCATGCGTGTCTCCTCTGTCGTTGTGCGGATCGCCGCGTCAGGCGCGGACCGTTTCGGCATGCCCCGGCTCGGCGGCAGCGGCGTTGCCATGGCGCACCGGCCAGCGCTCGTAGTCGCCCATGCGGAACGTGGCCGTGGCGCGGCGGAACTGGAACGTGAAGCCGGGCCAGAGCGTGGTGTTCTTGTGGCTGCGCGGGTCGATGTACCAGCTCGCGCAGCCGCCGGCCGTCCAGATTGCATGGCCGAGCTTGCGCTGGATGCTCTGGTTAAAGTTCGCCTGCACGGTGGGGCGCACGTCCACGGCCTGCACGCCGTCGCGGCGCATCTGGCGCAGTGCGTCGAGCACGTAGTTCACCTGCGACTCGATCATGAACACCATCGAGCTGTGGCCCAGGCCCGTGTTCGGCCCGACGATCAGGAACAGGTTGGGAAACCCGGCCACGGTGGTGCCCAGGTACGCCTCGGCGCCGTCGCGCCAGGCATCGAGCAGGTCGCGCCCGTCGCGGCCGATGATCACGCCGCGCGGCAGCGGATCGGTGGCATGAAAGCCGGTGCCCAGGATGATGGCGTCCGCTGGCCGGCGCGTGCCGTCGCGCAGCACCACGGCGTCGGGCTCCATGCGCGCGATGCCGGTGGTCACCACGTCGACGTTGTCGCGCATCAGCGCCGGGTAGTAGTCGTTGGAGATCAGCACGCGCTTGCAGCCGATGGTGTAGTCGGGCGTCAGCGTCTGGCGCAGCGCGGGGTCGGGCACTTGCCGCTTCAGGTGGCGGCGCGCCACCTGCTCCACCGCCTTCATCAGCCGGGGATGGACCACGAAACCGAGCACGCGCGATTCCAGCATCCAGTACAGGCCGGTGCGGACCAGCGCCTGCGTGGCCGGCACATGGCGAAACAGCCAGCGCTCGGCCGCCGTGACCGTGCGGTCGGGCTTGGGCATGATCCACGGCGGCGTGCGCTGGTAGAGATCGAGCCGCGCCACCTGCGGCGCGATCTGCGGCACGAACTGGATGGCGCTGGCGCCCGTGCCGATCACGGCCACGCGCTTGCCGGCCAGCGGGTAGTCGTGGCGCCACTGCTGCGAGTGGAACAGCGTGCCGGCGAAGGTGTCGAGGCCCGGGATATCGGGGATGGCCGGTCGGCTCAGGCCGCCCATGCCGGACACCAGCACGCGGGCGCGCACGCGCCGGCCATCGCGCATCCGCAGCCGCCAGAGCGCGGCGCCAGCGTCCCATTCGGCGCGCGCCAGCTCGTGGCCCAGCCGCAGGTGGCCGCGCAGGCCGAAGCGGTCGGTGCAGTGTTCGAGATAGCGGCGGATCTCCGGCTGGCGCGAGAACATGCGCGACCAGTCCGGATTCGGCGCGAACGAGAACGAGTAGAGATGCGATTGCACGTCGCAGGCGCAGCCGGGGTAGTGGTTGTCGCGCCAGGTGCCGCCCACCGAATCGGCCTTCTCGAAGATCAGGAAGTCGTCCACGCCCGACTGCTTGAGCCGGATGCCCATGCCGAGCCCGGCAAACCCGCTGCCGATGATGGCGATGTCGCACGCCTGTTCCGGCTCGGACGAGAGAAACGCTGGCAGCTCGGCGGGTGCATTCATGAGGGCGCTTTCCGGTCTGGTGCCACGTCGCGTCCGCCGGGGGTGGCGAGGGCTGCGAACACCGTTGATTGTGACATTGATCGATGTCATCGTAGGGTCCGCTGCCGGGTCGGTCAAATGCCGTGGATGGAAGGATTGCTCTATTTTTCGGCGATATCCAGCGCCGTTGGCGTCACATTAAACGGCGTTCGTGCCGAAAGACCGGCATGGCAGGCGCCAGTCGGTCGTGCGTTTGAAACCGTTGCACGGCCCAAAAAAGAAATGCGCCGCTTCGGCAGAATCGCAACGCCGCCCCAGTGCGGCCGCGCCAGCCCCCGGCGACGCGCAGAACAACATCCGAAGACACGATGACAAACCCTGCCGATCCTGCCGTCCCGCCCGACCCGTCGCGCCGGGTGTTCCTGAAGCTCGGCGCCGGGCTGTCAGCCGCCGTGGCCTGCTCGGCGCTGCTGCCGGGGCTGACGGGCTGCTCGCCGGCCGATACGCCGCCGCAGCCCGGCATGGCGTGGCTGCGCCCGGCGGACGTGGCGCTGTTCCGCGCGGTGCTGCCGGCCGTGGCGAGCGAACTCGAAGGGCTTGACGCGGCAGCCCGCGCGCGGCGCATCGACGCGGCCATGCGGAACATCGACGGCACCATTGCGGCAATGGACCTCAACGCACGCCACGAACTGCGCAAGCTGCTGGACCTGCTGGCCAGCGCGCCTCTGCGCTGGGTGCTGGCGGGCGTGCGCACGCCGTGGCACGCCGCCACGCCGGACCAGGTGCGCGCGTTCCTGGCGCGCTGGCGCGGCAGCCGGATCGGCGCGCTCAACGCCGGCGGCGTGGTGCTTGTGAAGCTGGCCAGCGTGAGCTACTTCGTCGCGCCGGACACCTGGGCCGCCAGCGGCTATCCCGGCCCCAATCCCGCCATCTACCGCGCCCTCCAGGGCTGACCGCCATGCCGATTCCCGATCTCTACAGCGCCGGCATCGCGTCCGGCTGGAAGGTGCTGGACGCCGCCACGTTCACCGCGCCGCGCACCATCGACGCCGACGTTGTCATCGTCGGCACCGGCGCGGGCGGCGGCATTGCCGCCGAGCTGCTCAGCGAGGCCGGGCTGAACGTGGTGATGCTGGAGGAGGGCGGCCTGCATACGTCCGACAGCTTCCGCGACATGGACGAGGCGCGCGCCTATCGCACCCTGTATCAGGAGGCCGCCGCGCGGGCCACGTCGGACGGCGCCATCTCGATCCTGCAGGGCCGCGCCGTGGGCGGCAGCACCACGGTGAACTGGTCGTCGAGCTTCCGCACCCCGCCGCGCACGCTGGCGCACTGGGCCGCGCACCACGCGGTGGCCGGCCACGGCGAGCAGGACATGGCGCCATGGTTTGCCCGGATCGAGGAACGGCTCAGCATGGCGCCGTGGGCGATGGATCCGAACCCGAACAACGCGGTGCTGCGGCGCGGGTGCGAAGCGCTCGGCTGGGAATGGCACGTGATCCCGCGCAACGTGAAGGGCTGCTGGAATTCGGGCTATTGCGGCCTTGGCTGTCCGGTGAACGCCAAGCAGTCGATGCTGGTGTCGACGATCCCCGCCGCGCTGGCGCATGGCGCCACACTGGTCCACCGGCTGCGGGTGAGGACCATCGACCATGACGGCAAGGCCGTGCGGGGCGTGACGGGCGACGCGCTGGGCCATGACGGCTACTCGCCGACCGGCATCCGCGTCACCGTCCGCGCCCGCCATGTCATTGCCGCGGGCGGGGCCATCAACACGCCGGCGCTGCTGCTGCGATCCCGCGTGCCCGACCCGTACGAGCGGCTCGGCCAACGCACGTTTATTCATCCGGTGAATTTGAGTGTCGCCAAAATGCCGGAGAGAATCGATCCATACTATGGCGCGCCGCAGTCGATCGCGTCCGACCACTTCCAGTGGCGCCACGGCGCGACCGGGCCGATCGGCTACAAGCTCGAAGTCCCGCCGATGTTCCCCGGCATCAGCGCCGGCGTGCTGAACGGCATGGGCGACGACCTGCGGCGCGACATGGCCGCGCTGCCGCACGCCAACGCCATGCTGGCGCTGCTGCGCGACGGCTTTGTGCCCGAAAGCCCCGGCGGGCGGGTCCGGATTGCCGACGATGGCAGCCCGACCCTGGACTACGAAGTGAGCGACTACCTATGGGACGGGGTGCGCCGCGCCTACCTGAGCATGGCCGAGGCCCAGTTCGCGGCCGGGGCGCAGCGGGTGCGGCCGGCCCATCTGGATGCCACGTGGTACACAAGCTGGCCGCAGGCGCGCGACGCCATCGGCCAGTTGCCGCTCAAGCCGTTCCGCGTGCTCCTGTTCAGTGCGCACCTGATGGGCGGCTGCGCGATGAGCGAGGATCCGGCGCGCGGCGTGGTGAGCAGCGCGGGCCGCCATCACCAGTTGCCGAACCTGTACGTGCTCGACGGATCGGTATTTCCTACCAGCATCGGGGCCAATCCCCAGTTGTCAGTGCTGGCCCTGGCGGCGCAGAATGCCACGACGTTGCGCAAGACCATCACGGCGTGACTGAAATCGCCTGGCGGAATCGGCCACCACAGAAGGCTTGCAATTTAGAGCAAGTCTTCGAAAAATGGACTTGTGAAACGCTCGGAGCGCTGGATAGGCTCCCTACAACCGTTTGAAGCATCCGTATGCCGACAGAGCGCGGAGCGGGACGGTGGTGGATTGCGTGACATTTTTTTGCAGGGGTCCACAGCGGTTTTTCAGCGAGAGACGCCCCCATGAAGACCGGGAAAACCACGGCAGGAGATACGAAGGCCCGCATCCTCGATGCGACCGAGAAACTGTTCATCGAGGTAGGCTACGAGGCGACTTCGCTCAGGCAGGTGACTTCACGAGCGATCGTCAATCTGGCTGCCGTGAACTATCACTTCCGCAGTAAGGAAATCATGATGCAGTCGGTGCTGAGCCGCCGGCTGGATCCCCTCAACACGCGGCGCCTGGCGCTGCTGGACGCCTGCGAGGCCCGCTGGCCCGGCAACGCCATCCGCTGCGAGCACGTGATGGGCGCGCTGTTCGTGCCCGCGCTGCAGATGGCGCGCGAGCCGGAGATTGGCGGCCCGTCGTTCCTGCGCCTGCTCGGGCGCGTGTATTCCGATACCTCGCCATTCATCCAGTCCTGGCTGATGGGCCATTACGCGCCCGTCTTCGGACGCTTCTTCGAGGCGTTTGCGCGGGCGCTGCCCGACGTGCCGCGCCAGGAACTGGGCTGGCGCCTGCATTTCGCGCTCAAGGCGCTGGCCGGCGTGCTGGCTGGCGACGAACTGGGCAACCTGATGCCGGCCTTCACGCAGGGCAAGCGGATGAGCGACGCGCAGGTACTGGCGCAACTGACGTCGATGGTGGTGGCGGCCCTGAAGGCGCCGTCGCCGGCCACGCAGGAACTGGGCGCCCTGCAGGAAGTGTTCGAGATCGGCGAGGCCCAGCACGCCGACGAACAGGCCCAGATGGCCGCGCAGGCCGCCACGGCCGAGACCGAAGCCCAGGAACTGGCCGCCGCCACCGCCGCGGCGATGGGCCGGGCCCGGCGCAGCGCGCGGGCCGCACGCAGTGAAGGCGCATCGCGGCCGCCCACCGCCAGCATGGCGGTACGCCGCGAGCATTGCGCCACCTTCCCCAGCAATCCGCTCGACGACTGGATGCGCACCCGCCCCAGGACATAGCGGCCCGCCGCCGCGGTCTCCACCGGGGCCGCGGCGCGCACCGCCACGAGCCGCGACGGCAACCGTCGCCTTCGAGAACGACCTGTTGATACGCCACGCCGACGGCGAGGCGTGACCCCCTGCGCGCCGCGCCTGCCGCACGCATGCACCTGCCGTGGCTGCCACGCGCGGGAGGGCCCCGTCTTGCCTGACGCCAGACCACACACTGGAGACACGCGATGAAGCAGATGGTCCTGATTGCCGCGATCGGCGGCATCCTGGGGTTCCTGGCCACGCAGCCGGGCACCCTGCTCCAGGCGCACGCGCAGGGCGCCCCGGCCGCGCCCGCCGCGGCCCGCCCCGCCACGCCCTACGACGGGTTGTCCACCGCCCAGCAGACCGCGCTGTTCGCCCGGCAGACGGCCAGCGGCGAACTGGCCGCGCTGCCGGACGCGCAGGTGCTGGCCGTGTTCGACGCGCTGCAGCCCGAGGCGCTGCTGACGTGGGCGCGCCAGGAGATCAACCGCTTTCCCGAGTACGAATACACGATGACGCGCCAGGAGCGGCTGAACGGCCAGTGGCAGGACAAGCCCGCGCGCATGTTCATCCGCTACCGCCACATGCCGCGCCAGCTCTACGCCAGGTGGCTGCCCAACGGCGCGCAGGCGGGGCAGGAGATCCTGTACGACGAGACCAAGCGCAAGGACGAGATGTACGGCCACCTGGGCGGCATCATGGGCTTCACGTCGATCTGGACGTCGATCGACGGCTCGCTGGCCAGGTCGCAGTCAAACCACACCGTGCGCGACCTGGGCTTCCAGTTCGTGCTGTCGATGCTGGAACGCGACGCCAGGACGCTGCGCGCCGCCGGGCTGTCCGAGAAGTACAGCCGCGCCGAGATCGTGCAGGAGCACGGCACGCGCATGGTGGCGCTGACCTGGGAGCTGCCCGAGGGCGCGCCCAAGTACTACGCCAAGAAGGTCCAGCTGATGTTCGACCTCAAGCATCCGTGGCCGCGCGCGGAAACGGCCTGGGATGCCGACGGCAACATGGTCGAGAAGATCGTCTTCGAGAAGGCCGCGAAGAAGTCGTTCGATGCGTCCGCGTTCGACCCCACCAACAGCGAATACAAGTTCTGAAGCGCGCCACGCCGGGCGTCACCCCCGTTTGAATGCGCGTGCCGGGCCACGCGCGGGCGGTTTGAACAGGCCACGTGATCGCTTGGCCAACAACGGCCCACGGCACGGCGGCGATGTTTGGAACGAGCGCTCTATTGCGCGCAGGCGCTTGAAACGCGAGATTCCGACCACCGTGCGACACCTTGGCCCATGCCGGTGCGCGCGCCATAAGAACGAGGAGACAACCATGCACCCGTCGATCCTTCGACGCACCACCTTTGCCATTGCCGGGGTAAGCCTGACCTTCGCGCTGGCCGCCTGCGGCGGCGGCGACGGCGACCCCGGCGGCACCACGCCGCAGGCCGCCGCGCAGCAATGCGCCACCAATGGGACGTGCACGCCGTCGGGCCCCACCCTCAATCATCCGGTGGCCGCCATCTGCCCGGCAACGCTGGACTACGGCACCACGTACACGGGCGGATCGGGGGCGGGCGAACTGCTGAAGATCCAGCTCGACAGCAAGCAGGGCACCTACCGCATCCAGGTGCTCGAATCGGCCGTGCCGCAGGTGCCGGGCGAGGTCAATCCCACCCGCGCCGGCGTGACGTTCACCGGCACCATGTCGCACCCGACCCGCCCGCTGCCCACGGCCGCGCAGAACAACTGCGCGTACGAGCTGAAGACCGCCGTGGCGTCCGACGGGCGCTCGCAGGCGCTGATCGATCCGGCCAATCCGCCGATCCTGTTCGTCGGCAACGGTGTGGTCGGCGGCGGCATCCCGGGCGCGACGATCAGCTTCGGCGGCATCTTCGGCATCGGCGTCATTCCGGCCAAGACGTTCCCGATGTACCCGGCGCTGGCGTTTGCCGAGACCGAGACCGATTTCAGCAAGGTGGCCGGCCGCTACAACGTGCTGGGTTATCACCTGGTGCCGTCCGGCGGCAGCATCGTGGCCAGCGACCACTTCGTGGCCGGCACCTACAGCGGCACCGAAACGCTGCAGGCCGACGGGTCCTGCACGGGCCCGAGCAACGCCGCCTGCCGCACGACGGGCACGCCGTGGACGCTGCGGGCCGATGGCGCGGGCTTCGACAGCGGCAACGCCGAGGCGTCCGGCGGCGCCCAGTATCCGATCTTCTACAGCCAGCGCGTACAGACCCGTGATTCGCGGGCCCATGGCGTGCTGGTGGTCGGCAAGCTGGAAGGCCAGCGCGTGCCGCTGGTGGTACGCGTGGGCTACGCCATCGCGGACCTGTCGACGTTCGACATCAACATCGACGACGAATCCGGCATCGCGCTGCTGGCGCCGGCCACCGCGGCCACGGCCGCCACGCTCAAGGGCGGCTACATCGGCTCGGGCAGCGATTTCCGCTACGTCGCATCGTCGCTGCACGACAACGTGGGCGCGTGGCTCGATCCGCAGGACCCGTCGCTCACGCCCACGGGCGGCTTCCAGATGGATCTGACACAGGCCACGCAGCCGGGGCTGGTGAGCACCGTGGACAACAGCGGCATCACCGGCTCGCTCATCACCACGGGCCCCGTGTACGCGCACCTGTTCGGCGACGCCGCCAACCCGACATTCCGCGTCAGCGCCGTGGCCAGCCGCTAGCCGCTAGCCGCACCCCAGTACCCTGCCTCGCCCATAAGAACGTACCAAGGAGACTCCACATGCAGCAGCATCCGATCCCACGCTGGACGCCGCGCCTGGCGCTGGCGCTCGTCACCACCACGTTGCTGGCCGCCTGCGGCGGCGGGGACGGCGGTGGCGGGGGCACGTCCACGCCGGCGTCGGTGACGCCACGGCTGTGTCCCGCATCGGTCGACTACTCGACGCCGTACATCGGCGGCACCGGCTCCGGCGAGCTGGTCAAGGTGCAGATCGACACGGCAAGGATGACGTGGGCCGTGACGTTCCTGGATTCGTCGGTGCCGCGTACGCCGGGCACGGTCTCGCCCACGCGCTCGGACCCCACCGACGGCAAGAACGTGATGACCGGCAAGCTGGCGCAGGAAACCACGCTGCCGACCCAGAAGCTGAACCAGTGCGCGTTTGTGCTGCAGGGCGCCAGCCTGGACCCGGCGCGCCCGGCCAAGCTGTTCCTGGGCGAGGGCGTGATGGGCGGCACCATCCCCGGCGCGCGCATCCAGTTCAACGGCCTGCTCGGCGCGGGCGCGGTGCCTGACACCACGTTCCCGTACTTCCAGTTCATCGGCTTTGCCCAGACCGAGACCGACCTGGGCAAGGTGGCCGGCGTCTACAACGGATCGGGCTTCCACGAGATCCCGTCGCAGGGCTTTGCGCAGGTGGCGCAGGACTACCGGATGTCGCTGGCGGCCGACGGCTCGTTCACGGTCTGCGACAACCGCAGCGGCGGCACCTGCAAGCAGAAGGGCAACAAGTTCGTGGCGCAGCCCACCGGCACGCTGATGTCCACCAACTACGAAGGCGAGCGTGCGCCGACGCTGGGCGCCGTGATGGGCCGCGCGTACCTGATCGTCGGCAAGCTGCGCGGCCAGCTGGTGCCGGTGATGATCCGCGTGGGCTACGCCAGCGCCGAGGCGCTGCCGCTGGGCGCCGACGACGAGATCGGCATCGGCATGATGGCGCCGGCCGTGGCGGCCACGCAGGGCACGATCAACGGCGAGTACGTGGGCGTGGACAGCGCGTTCGAGTACAAGACCACGGCGCTGGTGGGGGCCGACGCGGCCATGCTGGACCCGTTCCACGCATCGGACGCCACGCGGGCCATCGCGCTGAAGCTCGACTTCTCGCAGACCACGCCCGGCGTGATCACCACCACGCGCAAGGAAGGCACGCCCGGCATCACCGGCAAGCTGATGTTCACGGGCGGCGTGTTCGGCTTCCTGGAAAACCGCAACGGCAGCCCGTACTTCACGATCGGCGCCTTCGTCGAATAACAGGGGAGACCACGATGCAGAACAAGCGCCTCACCCTGGCATGCCGGCTGGCCGCCGCCGCCTTGCTGGCCGCCGGCCTGGCCGCGCCGGCCCACGCGCAGAAGGCTGGCGACAACGTCGTGTCGG
Source organism: Cupriavidus sp. SZY C1 (assembly GCF_032190535.1). Classification (NCBI taxonomy): domain Bacteria; kingdom Pseudomonadati; phylum Pseudomonadota; class Betaproteobacteria; order Burkholderiales; family Burkholderiaceae; genus Cupriavidus; species Cupriavidus sp. SZY C1. The sequence continues at coordinate 266,843 of NZ_JAUANU010000006.1, read as the reverse complement.
CCGGCTGGTTCCATATCCAGACGTTCGGCACCAGCGGGCCGCTGACCACCAACGTCGTCGACGTGCCGATCAACTACCCGCTCGGGCTGCCGTCGTCGTTCACGGCGCCGGGCAGCGGGCTGTCGTCGTCGAACGCGGACACGCTGGGGCTGACGTTCAGCCACTTTGTCACCGACCACATCGCCATCACGGGCGTGGGCGGCATCCCGCCGACATTCAAGATCTACGGCCACGGCGAGCTGATCCCGCCCGGGCCCGCCGGCGCGCTGGGCCGCCAGAGCCTGGGCGACCCGTCGCTGAACCCGATCATCACGCGCGCGCGGCAGTGGAGCCCGGCCGCCATGGTGCAGTACCACTTCCGCTCGCCGGGGGTGTCGTTCCGGCCGTTCGTGGGCGTGGGGGTGTCGTACAACTTCTTCACCGACATCAAGGTCAACCCGGCCTTTGCCGAGTCCGTCAACAACAACCTCGGCGCCATCCTGGCCGCGGGGGCCGGCATCCCCGGCCCGACGTCGGTCAGCGCCGACGCGTCGTCGTCATGGGCGCCGATCTTCAACCTGGGCGGCACCTACAACTTCAACGAGCACTGGGGCGTGACCGGCGCGGTGACCTACATCCCGCTGAAATCGGAATCGACGATGACGATCAAGGCGTCGGACGGCACCGTGCTGTCCACGTCGAAGACCACGCTGCGGCCCAACCCGCTCGTGTTCTTCCTGGCGGCGACGTACAAGTTCTGACCGACGATTGCGGCGTTGTTGCTCCCCTCTCCCGCTCCCGTTCGCGGGAGAGGGGTCGGGGGAGAGGGCAGGCGCATCAGCATCCACCCCGTCATGCGCCAAAAGAAAAAGGGCGAAGCACCGAAGGCTTCGCCCTTTTTCATGGACAGTCGCGCTGCACGCGACGATTACTGCGTGGTCGTCGCCGTCGGGGCCGGCTGCGGGGCCGCCTGGGCCACCGCGCCGGTTTCGTTCAGGCCGCCGCCGAGCGCGCGGTACAGGTCGATCGCGTTGGTCAGCCGAAGCTGCCGCGCCTGCACCAGCGCCTGTTCGGCCGAGAACAGCTGGCGCTGGGCGTCCAGTTCGTCCAGGTAGCTCGCCACGCCGCTGCGGAAGCGCAGCCGCGACAGCTCGTAGCGCGCGGCCTCGGCGTTGCGCTGCTGCTCCTGGCCGGCCACCTGTTCCTCCAGCGTGCCGCGTGCCACCAGCGCGTCGGCCACCTCGGAAAACGCGGTCTGGATCGTCTTCTCGTAGTTGGCCACCTGGATGTTCTTGCGCACGTTGGCCAGGTCCAGGTTCGACAGGTTGCGGCCATAGTCGAAGATCGGCAGCACCAGTTGCGGCGAGAACGACCACACGCCCGCTCCGTTGTCGAACAGGTTCGTGAACGACGTGCTGATGTTGCCCGCATTGGCCGTCATCGTGATGCGCGGGAAGAACGCCGCGCGCGCCGCGCCAATGTTGGCGTTGGCCGACAGCAGCGCCTGCTCGGCCTGGCGGATGTCCGGACGCTGCGTCAGCAGATCCGAGGGCAGGCCCTCGGGGATGTCGCTGATGATGCGCTCGTCAGACAGCCGCATCGGCGCAGGCAGGTTCGGAATCTCGGCGATGGGCTTGCCCACCAGCACTTCCAGCGCGTTCTGCGCCTGCGCGCGCTGACGCGCGAGCTGGGCGGCGGACACGCGGGCCTGGGCCACCAGCGACTCGTTGTCGCGCAGGTCCAGCGCCGACGTGGCGCCGGCATCGAAGCGCTTCTTGGCCAGTTCGAACGTGCTCTGGCGCGCCTCCAGCGTCTCGCGCGCCAGGTCGTACTGCTCGGCGGCGGCCCGCTCGGCCAGGTACGCCTTGGCCACCTCGGACACCAGCGAGATGTACGCGGCGCGGTGCGCCTCCTCGGTGGAGAAGTACTGCGCCAGCGCGGCGTTCGACAGGCTGCGCACGCGGCCGAAGAAGTCCAGCTCCCACTGCGTCACCGACAGGCCCACCTGGTAGATGTTGCCCGTGAACGACTGGTTCACGCCCGACGTGGCGCCCGAGAACCGCCCGCGCTGGAAGCTCGCGTTGCCGTTCACCGTCGGCAGCAGGTCGGCGCGCTGGATCTGGTACTGCGCGCGCGCTTCCTCGATCCGCAGCGCGGCCGTGCGCAGGTCGCGGTTGTTTTCCAGCGACGTTGCGATCAGCGTCTGCAGCCGCGGGTCGGTAAAGAACTCGCGCCAGCCGATATCGGCGGCCCGGCGCGTCTCGCCGCTCTTCACCTCGGCCGTGGCGTAGCCGTCCGGCGCGGCCGGGTAGCTGCCGGCCACGGGGGCGGCGGGGCGGTCGTAGCGCGGCGCCAGCGTGCAGCCGCTCATCACCCCGGCCACCAGCAGCAATGTGGTCAAAGTCTTGGTCATGGTCAGATTTCCTTCTGGCTGCTTTCCAGGCGCGCTTGTTCGCGTTCCTGCTGGGCCTTGCTGCCCTTGAAGCGGCTGCGCACCACCACGAAGAACACCGGCACCAGGAAGATCGCCAGCACCGTGGCCGTGATCATGCCGCCCATCACGCCGGTACCGATGGCGCGCTGGCTGCCCGAGCCCGCGCCGGTGGAGATGGCCAGCGGCAGCACGCCCAGGATGAACGCCATCGACGTCATCAGGATCGGGCGGAACCGCAGGTGCACCGCTTCCAGCGTGGCGTCGATCAGGCTGCGGCCCTGCGCCTGCAGGTCCTTGGCGAACTCGACGATCAGGATGGCGTTCTTGGCCGACAGGCCGATCGTGGCGATCAGGCCCACCTTGAAGTACACGTCGTTGGGCATGCCGCGCAGCGTCACGCCCAGCAGCGCGCCGATCACGCCCAGCGGCACCACCAGCAGCACCGACACCGGGATGGACCAGCTCTCGTAGAGCGCGGCCAGGCACAGGAACACGATGATCAGCGACAGCGTGTAGAGGATCGGCTCCTGCGAGCCGGCCAGGCGCTCTTCATACGACTGGCCCGACCACTCGAAGCCAAACCCCGGCGGCAGCTTGGCGAAGTTTTCCTCCATCACGCGCATCGCCTCGCCCGTGGACTTGCCCGGCGCGGCCTGGCCGGCCAGCTTCACGGCCGGCATGCCGTTGTAGCGCTCCAGGCGCGGCGAGCCCATGATCCACTGCGACGTCGAGAACGCCGAGAACGCCACCATGTCGCCGTTGCCGTTGCGCACGCGCAGCTTGCCCAGGTCGTCGGGCAGCAGGCGGTCCTGGCCTTCGGCCTGCACGATCACGCGGCGCACGCGGCCTTCGTAGATGAAGTCGTTCACGTACGACGAGCCAAAGGCGATCGACAGCGTCTGGTTGATCTCGGCCACCGATACGCCCAGCGCGCGGGCCTTCTCGCGGTCGATGTCGATGCGCAGCTGCGGCGCGTCTTCCTGGCCTTCCGGCCGCACGCCAACCAGCGCCTGCGACTGCGCGGCCATGCCGAGCATCATGTTGCGCGCCTCCATCAGCTTCGCGTGGCCCTGGCCGGTACGGTCCTGCAGGCGGAAGTCGAAGCCCGACGAGTTGCCCAGCTCGGCAATGGCCGGCGGGTTCAGCGGGAAGATGATGGCGTCCTTGATGAACGACAGCGTGCCGAAGGCGCGGCCCACCAGCGCCTGCGCGGTCTGGTCCTCGCCCGGACGTTCCTTCCAGTCCTTCAGGCGCACGAACGCGATACCGCCGTTCTGGCCACGGCCGAAGAACGAGAAGCCGGCCACCGTGATCATCTGGTCCACCACCTTCGATTCCTTCTGCAGGTAGTAGTCCTCGATCTGCTTGAGCACGCCGATGGTGCGCTCCTGCGTGGCGCCGGTCGGCAGCTGCACGACCGTGATCATGTAGCCCTGGTCCTCGTCGGGCAGGAACGACGACGGCAGGCGCTGGAACAGCACCACCACGCCGCCGATGATCAGCGCGTAGATGATCAGGTAGCGGCCCGAGCGCTTGAGGATGCGCGCCACGATGCCCTGGTAGCCCGTGGATGCCGTGGCGAACGTGCGGTTGAACCAGCCGAAGAAGCCCTTCTTCTCGTGGTGGTGGCCGGCTTCCACCGGCTTGAGCAGCGTGGCGCACAGCGCCGGCGTCAGCGTCAGCGCCAGCAGCGCCGAGAACGCCATCGACGAGATCAGCGACAGCGAGAACTGGCGGTAGATATTGCCCACCGAGCCCGAGAAGAACGCCATCGGGATGAACACGGCCGTCAGCACCAGCGTGATGCCGATGATGGCGCCCGTGATCTGGCCCATGGCCTTGCGGGTGGCCTGGCGGGGCGACAGCCCTTCCTCGCTCATGATCCGCTCGACGTTCTCGACCACCACGATGGCGTCATCCACGAGGATACCGATCGCCAGCACCATGCCGAACATCGTCAGCACGTTGATCGAGAAGCCGAACGCCAGCATGGCGCCGAACGTGCCCAGCAGCGCCACCGGCACCACCAGCGTCGGGATCAGCGTGGCCCGGAAGTTCTGCAGGAACAGGTACATCACCAGGAACACCAGCACCACGGCTTCCAGCAGCGTCTTGACCACTTCCTCGATCGAGATCTTCACGAAGGCCGAGGTGTCGTACGGCACGCTGTACTCGTAGTCGGGCGGGAAGAAGCGCGACAGCTCTTCCATCTTGGCGCGTACCGCCTCGGCCGTGGCCAGCGCGTTGCCCGTGGGCGACAGCTTGATGGCGATGGCCGACGCCGGCTTGCCGTTGATGCGGGCCAGCGTCGAGTAGTCGGCGCCGCCCAGTTCCACACGGCCCACGTCCTTGATGCGCACCGACGAGCCGTCCGGGTTCACGCGCAGCAGGATGTTGGCGAACTGCTCCGGCGTGTTCAGCCGGCTTTCGGTGCTGACCGTCGCGTTCAGTTCCGTGCCGCGCGGCGACGGCGTGCCGCCCAGTTCACCCACGGCCACCTGGATGTTCTGTTCCTCGACGGCGGCGGTCACGTCCAGCGGCGTCAGGTTGTAGCCCGTCAGCTTGGCCGGATCCAGCCAGATCCGCATCGCGTACTCGGTGCCGAACAGGTCGGCGGCGCCCACGCCTGGCACGCGGCGGACGGAGTCCACCACCTGCGCCGAGACGAAGTTGCCCAGCTCGATCGCGTCGGACTTGCCCGACTTCGACGAGACCGTGATGAACATCATGTAGTTGTTGCCGGCCTTGTCGACCCGCACCCCCTGCTGGCGCACTTCGGCCGGCAGGCGCGCTTCCACGCGCTTGAGGCGGTTCTGCACCTCGACGGAGTTCAGGTCGGCGTTGGAGCCCGGCGCGAACGAGATGTTGATCGTGGCCAGCCCCGACGACTCGCTCTGCGACTCGTAGTAGAGCAGGTTCGGTGCGCCGTTGAGCTCCTGCTCGATCGGCGTGACCACCGAGTCCTCGATCGTCTTGGCCGACGCGCCCGGGTAGGTGGTGGTCACCGTGATGATCGGCGGCGCGATATTGGGGTACTGCGCGATCGGCAATTGCGTGATCGCCAGCATCCCGCCCAGCACGATGATCAGCGCGAGCACCCACGCGAACACCGGCCGGTCGATGAAAAACTTCGCCATGAATCTGGCTCCCTAAACGGATTCTCTGCGGATTCTCTGGATGGCTCGCCGCCTCAGCCCTGCTTGGCCGGGGTGGCCTGGCCGGCCTTGGCGTCCTTGCCAGCGGCGGGCTGCGCGCCCTGCGCGGCGGCGCCCGATGCCGGCGCGGCTTCCGCCGTCTTGGGCGCCTGGAACGGCACGGCCTTGGCCGGCGCACCGGGGCGCACCTTCTGCAGGCCCTCCACGATCACCTTCTCGCCACCCTTCAGGCCCTCGGTCACGACCCAGCGGTCGCCGATGGCCTGCGGGGCCTTGACCGGCACGGCGGCCACGTTGCCGTCGGCGCCCACCACCATCACGCTGGCGCCCTGGGCGCTGCGGATCAGCGCGCGCTGCGGCACGGTCAGGGCGGCTTCGTCGATGCCCTGCTCGATCTTCACGCGCACGAAGGTGCCGGACAGCAGTTCACGCTTCGGATTCGGGAATTCGGCCCGCAGCGTGATGGCGCCGGTGGTCGGGTCCACGGTCATGTCGGTGAACAGCAGCTTGCCGGTGGCGCTGTATTCCTTGTCGCCGGCTTCCGGGAACAGGTGCACCCTGGCGCCGCCGTTCACGCCCTTGACCTTGCCGGACTCGATGGCGGCCCGCAGGCGCGCCACTTCCGACGCCGGCTGGGTGAACGTGACCCAGATCGGATCGACCTGCTCGACGGTGGCCAGCTTGGTCGCCTCGCCCTTGCCCACCAGTGCGCCTTCCGTCACCAGCGCGCGGCCCACGCGGCCCGAGATGGGCGCAGTGACCGTGGTGTAGCCCAGGTTGATCTGGGCCGTGGTCACGGCCGCCTTGGCGGCGGCGATGTCGGCATTGGCCTGGCCGGCAGCGGCCACGGCATCGTCGTATTCCTGCTTGCTGACCGCGTTCACGGCCACCAGCGGCTTGTAGCGCTCGGCCTTCTGGCGGGCCGAGACCGCGTTGGCCTCCGCGCGTTCCAGCTGGGCCTTGGCCGATGCAAGCTGGGCCTGGTACGGGGCCGGGTCGATGCGGAACAGCACCTGGCCGGCCTTGACCTCGCCGCCTTCGGTGTAGTTGCGCGACAGCACGATGCCTTCCACGCGCGCGCGCACTTCGGCCGTGCGCACGCCTTCCAGGCGGCCCGGCAATTCGTTGACGACGGCGACGGCGGACGGTGTGACGGTAACCACGCCCACTTCCGGCGGCGGCGGGGCGCCACCTTCGGTGGCCTTCTTGCCGCAGGCGGACAGCGCCACGGCAACGGCGATGGCGGCGGCAGCAACGGCTACGCCACGGACTGGTTGGGACTTCCTCATCGATAACCCCGTGATGGCAATTTGAGATCTGCCGCGCCGCTCCCGGCATGGCGCAGGAAGCAGTTGCGCCCCGGGGGCGGGGCGCGGCGGCTAAAAAGTGAAGTTTGAGTCAGACGGAATCGGCGGCGGGACTGGCGGGTCACCTGCACCCGCGAAAAAACGGCTTGGCCGAACTCCGGACAAGCGCGTAGTATAGATACATTCGCGCATGTATGTAAGTCCCGCTTACGAAATTAGCGGTGCCCGCAACACATGGCACCTGTTGTGTGCATTGGAATGTTCGGCCGCCGTGAGCACGATTGTTCCATTCACGGTACGATGCGGCCCGCCGCAACCATCGGGCGACTTGCAAGGCCAAAGCCCCTGGCCGCGACATCCGCGCAAGGGGTCAGAAGACCCGGACGGCAAGCCCTAGTCCTGGGAAAAGAGGAAATGGTCAGACGTACCAAGGAAGAAGCGCTAGAGACGCGCAACCGGATTCTTGACGCGGCGGAAGCCGTGTTCCACGCCCGCGGCGTGGCGCGCCCGTCGCTGGCGGACATCGCCGAGGCGGCCGGCGTCACGCGCGGCGCCATCTACTGGCACTTCAAGAACAAGAGCGACGTGTTCGCGGCCATGTGCGACCGCGTGAACCTGCCCGTCGAGGCGCTCTGCGCGCCCGAGCGGCTGGCCCTGCAGGAAGACCCGCTGGGCGGCATCCGCGACATCTGCGCGTTCGTGTTCCGCCAGACCGTGACCAATCCGCAATGGCGCCGGGTGTTCGAGATCATCTTCCACAAGTGCGAGATGGTGGAGGACAACGGCGCGATCTTCGAGCGCCAGCGCCAATCCCACCAGGAAGGCACGGTCAAGATGCGCGAGCACCTGCGCCTGGCGATGGAGCGTGGCCAGCTACCCGCCGACCTGGACCTAGAACTGGCCGTCAACGCGTTCCATGCCGCCATTGGCGGCGTGCTGGCCCACTGGCTGTTTTCCCCGACCGATTTCGAACTGAGCCGCGAGGCCGAGCGCCTGGCGGACGCCTTTGTCGACACGCTGCGCCTGTCTCCCGCGCTGCGCCTTGGCTATGTGCCGCGCCCGATGGCGCCGCTGGACGCCGAGATGGCCGCGCTCTGCGAGCGGCCGCAGACCGTCGTCGCCTGATTCCCCCGCTTCAGCCTTTCAGCGCCTCGCGCCAGCGCGCGAGGAAGGCCCGCTTGCGCAGCGCATCCTGCGCGGCCAGCAGCCCCGGCCCGACGCTGATCGGCTTGAGCGCGTAGCCCAGCCGCTCGGCCAGTGCGTTGGCGGTGTGCTGGCTGTCGGTGTCGGTGCGGATGGTGTAGAGCTGCGACGTCGACCGGCTCAACAGCGCCTGGCCTTCGCGCGACAGCAGGTAGTCCAGCCATAGCCGCGCCGCGTGCGGGCGCGGGGCGCGCCGGGCGATGAACGCCACGCGCGACATCACCAGCGTGTAGTCGCGCGGCGCAATCACGCCGATGCCGGCGCCGCGCTCCATCAGCGACAGCGCGTACGACCCCAGCAGGTTGTAGCCGAGCACCAGTTCGCCGCTGGCGATCTGCTCGATCATGTCGGCCGTCGACGCCGACAGCCGCACCCCCGCCCGCCCCAGCGCCTGCGCCAGATACCAGAATTCGCTGCCCATGCGCGCGTCCTGCTGCGCCAGCAGGTAGCCCACGCCCGAGCGCTCCACGTCGTACGTCACCACCTTGCCGCGCCATTGCTGCACGTGTTCCTGCAGCAGCCGCGCCAGCCCGCTGCGGCTGCCGGGCACGTGCGCACCCGCGAAATGCTGGCGGTTGTAGACGATCACGGCCGGCTCGAACGTGGTGCCCCACGCCTCGTCGCGCCACACCGCCCAGCCGGGCAGCCCCCGGCGCTCGGGCGACTCGTAGCGCTGCGCGTGGCCGTCGTTGACGAGCTTGATTTGCAGGTCCATCGCCGTGCTCCACAGCACGTCGGCATACGCCGCGTCGCGGGCCGGCCGGCCGTCGCCCAGGCGCGCGGTCTCCGCCAGATAGCGCTCATGCAGATCCAGCGTATTCAGATCCTGATACTGGACCCGCACGCCCGGAAAGCGCGCCTGGAAGCCGTCGATCAGCGGCTGCACCGCCTCCAGGTCGGTCGATGCATAGACCGACACGGCGCCTTCCTGCTGCGCCCGTGCGATGGTCTCCGCGTAGTCGCCCGGATACCCGGCCGGCACGCGCGGCGCCGGCTGGGCGCCCGCGGGCAGGCCCAGCGCCATGGCCCCGCCCGCCAGCAGCAGATGGCGGCGCGTGGCGCGGAAGGCGTCGGGGTCGGCGGATTCGGCGGAAGGGGGCAGGCTCGGCGGCACGGGAATCGGAGGCGGGCGGACCGCTGGCGATGACGCGGCGGCCCGCGGACACCTGGGGGGCAGGGCGGAGGTATTATAGGCGCCCGCGGGGGCCCCGGAGCGGCCCCGCGCGACACGACGAGAGCGGGCAGAGGAGGTCCGGCATGCGCATCCTGCTGGTGGAAGACGAGGTGGAACTGGCCCGCTGGGTGGCCCGCGCGCTGGAGCAGGGCGGCTTTGTCATCGAGCACGTGGCCGACGGCCTGCAGGCCGAAGCCCGCCTGATGGCCGAGGAGTACGACGCCGTGGTGCTGGATCTGCGCCTGCCCGGCAAGGACGGCCTGGCGGTGCTCAAGTCGATGCGCGGCCGCGACGACCGCACGCCCGTGCTGATCCTGACCGCGCAGGACACGCTCGACGAGCGCGTGCGCGGCCTGAACCTGGGCGCCGACGACTACCTGCCCAAGCCGTTCGCCATCGCCGAACTGGAAGCCCGCATCCTGGCGCTGATTCGCCGCAGCCGGGGCCGCGCGCACCCGCGCCTGCAATGCGGCACGCTGGTCTTCGATGGCGAGACGCGCAGCTTCACGCTGGGCGGCGCGCCGCTGTCGCTCACGCCGCGCGAATCGACGCTGCTGGGCGCCCTGCTGGCCCGCAGCGGCCAGCCGCTGACCAAGGCGCAGTTGCTGGACAAGGTGTTCTCGCTCGACGCCGACGTCAGCCCCGACGCCATCGAGGTGCTGGTCTACCGCCTGCGCAAGAAGCTGAGCGGGCACGGCGTCACCATCGTCACGCTGCGCGGCTTCGGCTACCTGCTGGAACCGGAAGCCCCCGACGCCGGGGCCTGACGCCATGTGGCCGCGCCACCTGCGCCCGCGTGCGCGCCTGCCCGTGCGCCAGTGGCTGCGCGGCAGCCTGCGCCGGCAGTTGCTGATCCTGCTGGTACCGGCGCTGGCGCTGATGATGGCGGCCGACACGTGGTTCACCTACGGCACGCTGCGCGACGCCGCCAACACCGCCTACGACCGCTCGCTCTACGGCTCGGTGCGGGCCATCGACAACGCCATCGGCATGGCCGGCGAAAGCGTGCAGCTCACGCTGCCCGACGCCGCCATGGAAATGTTCGAGACCGCCGCGCAGACCCACGTGTTCTACCGCGTGTCGATGGAGCGCGGCGGCAGCGTCGAGACCGTGACCGGCTACGACGACCTGCCGCTGCCCCGGGGCGCGCTGGCCAACAACGTGCCGCGCTTCTACGACGCCACCTATCACGGCGACGCCGTGCGCATCGCCGCGCTGGCGCGGCCGATCTACCGCCCCGACGCCAACATGCGCGTCATCATCCAGGTGGCCGAAACCGCCGAGCCGCGCGCCGCGCTGATCGGCAACGTCTGGCGCAGCGCGTTGCTGCGCGACATCGCGCTGATCACGCTGTCGGCGCTGATCCTGGTGGGCGGCATCACCTACGTGCTCAAGCCGCTGCAACGGGTACGCGACGACGTGCGCGCGCGGTCGCCCGAGGATTTGACGCCGCTGCGGTTCGACATCGTGCCGGTGGAGGTGCGCCCGCTGGTTGACGCCGTGAACCTGCACGTGTCGCGCTCCGAGGCGATGGCGCAGTCGCAGGCCCAGTTCATCGCCGACGCCGCGCACCAGCTCCGCACGCCGCTGGCCATCCTCAAGACCCAGGCGGAATTCGCCCAGCGGCAACTTCAACTGCCGCACGACGCCCCGGCACGCGCGGCGGCATCCGAGGCGGTGGGCGGCATCGTCACCCAGCTCGAACAGGCGGCCCGGCTGACCAACCAGCTACTGGCGCTGGCCCGCGTGCGCCAGCCCGCGCGCGACGCCGCGGCGTCCGAGGAAGTGGCCGGCATTATCGACGCGGTGACGGTGGCCGAACAGGTGGCGCTGGACTACCTGCCGCAGGCACGTGGCAAGCAGCAGGACTTCGGCTGGGAACGCCCGGCCGGCCTGACCCTGCCCGTGCGCGCCGACGCCGCGCTGCTGCGCGAGGCGCTGGCCAACCTGGTCCACAACGCCATCCAGTACTCGGGCCGCGGCAGCCGCATCACGCTATCCGCCGCCCGCCGCGACGGCCACGCGCTGCTGACCGTGGAGGACGATGGCCCCGGCATCCCACAAAACGAGCGCGAGAAGGTGTTCGCCCGCTTCTACCGCCGCGTGGAAAACACCGAACCGGGCTCCGGCCTGGGCCTGGCCATCACCCGCGAAATGGCCGCCCGCTTCGGCGGCAAGGTCACGCTGCGCGACGCGACACAGGGCAAGGGGCTGAGGGCGGAACTGGATTTCCTGCTGGCGGAGTAGGGCAGCGCCGCACGGCACCGCCAGCCGTCATGCTCCGCTTTCCCGCCTGCGGGAGAGAGGTTGGGGGAGAGGGCCAGCGGTTCAAATTGCGAGACCCGTCGGCAAGCAGATCCTCAACGCCCTCACCCCCGGCCCCTCTCCCATTGCATGGGAGAGGGGAGAAAAACTGGCGCGCAGTGGCAGACCAAACCACGACTCACCGCCCGCCGTCCTGCTCCCCTCTCCCGCCTGCGGGAGAGGGGTTGGGGGTGAGGGCCAGCGGTTCAAAATGCGAGACCCGTCGGCAAGCAGACCCTCAGAGGGGAGAGGAACTGGCGAGGTGGCAGAACGGACCACGCACTACCGCGCCATCGGTTTTCCCATCACCGCGTCCTTGCACGGGTCCTCGCGTTGCTTGGCGGGTACGCGCACGACGGTGTCGAAGCCGGTGGCGGGCGAATCGGGTTCCAGGTAGCCGATGCTCAGCACGCCGTTGCCGGTATCGGGCAGCCAGCGGGGCACGCCGATGTCGCGGCGGACGTGGCCGTTGCCGGCGATCAGTACGGCGCCGCGGCTGGCGTAGGGACGCAGGGTCTGGGCCATGACGGCGTCGCGCGCGGCCTGGGCGTCGAGCATGCCGGGCAGCATCGCCTTGGGGAAATGGCCGCAGTGGCCGGCGTCGAGCGCGGCGGTCTGGGCGGCGGCGATGTCCGCCGGCAGCGCGCGGTCCAGGCCCAGCGCCGTCTGCTGGTCGCGGGCGAAGACGTCGCCCATGCCGCCGCGCACGATGCGCGACGCGTCGGCGCGCGACAGATTCGCGGCCAGCAGCGGCAGGTCGTATTGCAGCGCCAGCGCCACCACGGGCCGGTACAGCGTCCAGTCCCAGCCGCTCTTGCCGCCGGCCGCCTGGGCGATCAGGTAGTCGGCGTCGCGCGGCCGTTCGCGGCGGGCACGATCGATGTCGGGCTGGCGTTCGCGGTCGAACTGTTCCATCGCGATGGCCGGGCGCCAGCCGGCCGCCACCGCGCGCGTCAGCGCCTGCAGCCGCTGCTGCTGCCCGTCCGCGTTGTCGTGGACCTCGCCCAGCAGCACATAGGACTTGCCGGCGAACTGCCGGCTGGCGGCATCGGGCGACGGCTGCGTCGAGGCGCAGCCGGCCACCATTACCAGCGCCGCCACGGCGGCCGGGACGTTCAGGAATCGCATCATGGCCGCGCGGCCTCCGGTTGCGACGGCGCGCGGTCGGCGCCGCCTGTCTGGGTCACTTCGGGCACGTAGACTATCGACCCGTCCTTCATCCGATAGGCCACGCCCGCCTTGATGCCGTCGCCGGCGCCCGCCTGGCCGCTGGCCTGGTAGCGCACGATCTTCTCGCCCTGGCGCGACACGATTTCCATGTTCGGCTTGCCCGGGTTCGAAATCACGGTCACGTCCTGGTGCAGGAACGGGTTCAGCGGGTTCTGCGCCACGGTCACCAGCAGCGCGGCGATCACCACCAGGAACACGTCGATCAGGTTCACCACCGACAGGATCGGGTCGTCGGCCTCGCTTTCGTCCAGGAACTTCATGCCTCGGGCTCCCACTGCGGCGGCGTCTGGCCCAGCCACACCAGTTCCTCGGCCAGCCAGCGCCGGCGCACGTTGACCACCCAGAACGTGATGCTGGCCGCGATCAGCGCCAAAATCACCGCCGAGAACGCGATGGTCAGGTTCTCGCCGACATTGGCCAGGTTGCCACCCGACAGGCTCTTGAGCGCCGGCCCCATCGGAATCATCGTCGCGACCAGCCCCAGCATCGGCGCCACGCGCGTGGCGATGCGCGGGCGTTCCAGCAGCTTGTGCGCGGTCACGTCCAGCGCGTCGGGGTGGGTCACCTTGTGGCGCCGCGCCCAGGCCACCAGCGGGTAGCCGCGCCCGGTGCCAATCGCATGGCGGCTGCGCAGCCACGCCTGCATCGCAAAGTCGCCCAGGGCCCAGAAGGCGTAGAGGAACAGCAGGCCGATCAGCACCAGCGTGGGGTACAGGAAAAGCTGGCCCACGTCATACATCAGGGATTCGAGCAGGGAAGGGGTCATGATCGAAAGACGGCGCTAAATATCCATATGATGGATGGACGATGATCAATCAGATCCATCGACATTCATGCTGATGATAGCGACGACCGTGCAACGCGCGCGGTCGTCCGGCCAGCCAAGATAGCACCGGCAGCACGGCCGCGGCGGGCCAGGTGAGGGAAAAGGCGCGGCAGGCCGGGCGGCGGTCGCCCGGCCGCGCCGCTCAGTGCACGGGTTCCGCGCGGGCCTCGTCGGCCAGCGGGTTGCCTTCGGCGTCGATCTGCAGCGGGCCGCTGCCCGAGTAGCGGTCCAGCGCCAGGTAGATCACCGGCGTGATGAACAGCGTGATGACCTGCGAGAACAGCAGGCCGCCCACCACGGCCAGGCCCAGCGGCTGGCGCAGCTCGGCGCCGGCACCCAGGCCCAGCGCCAGCGGCAGGGCGCCCATCACGGCCGCGAAGGTGGTCATCATGATCGGCCGGAAGCGCAGCAGGCAGGCCTGGCGGATGGCGCGGGCCGGCGCCATGCCTTGCTGGCGCTGCGCGGCCAGCGCGAAGTCGATCATCATGATGGCGTTCTTCTTGACGATGCCGATCAGCATCAGCACTCCGATGGTGGCAATCAGCGACAGCTCGACGTTGAACAGGAACAGCGTCAGCAGCGCGCCGATGGCCGCCGACGGCAGCCCGGCCAGGATGGTCAGTGGGTGGATGTAGCTCTCGTAGAGCACGCCCAGCAGCGTGTAGATCACCGCGATGGCCGCGATCAGCAGCACCACCTGCGTGGCCTGCGACGACTGGAACACGGCTGCGTCGCCGCCCCAGCTCGTGAAGATCGACGCCGGCATGTCGATTTCCTGCCGGTAGCGGTCCATCAGCTTCGACGCATCGCCCAGCGGCGCGCCCGGTGCCAGGTTGAACGACACCGTGACCGACGGCAACTGCCCCTGGTGGTTCACGGCAATCGGGCCCACGCGGCGCTCGGTGGTGGCGAATGCCGACACCGGCACCATCTGCCCGGTCTTGCTGCGCACGTAGAGCTTGGAGAACGCGGTCTCGTCCACGCGGTCGACGTCGGCGGCGGTCAGGATCACGTAGTAGTTGTCGATGGGCGTGTAGATCGTCGACACCTGCCGCTCGCCGAATGCCGTGTACAGCGCGGCGCGCACGTCCTGCATCTGCACGCCCATGGCGTTGGCCTTGTCGCGGTCGATGGTGAGCTGCGCCTCCAGGCCCGACTGCTGCGAATCGCTGGTCACGTCGCGGAAGATGGGCTCGGCGCGCATCTTGGCCATCAGCTTGTCGCTGTACTCCTGCAACTGGCCCGCCTTCACGCTCTGCAGCGTGTACTGGTAGCGGCTCTTGCTCTGCCGGCCGCCCAGCCGCAGGTTCTGCACCGGCGAGAAATAGACCTGCAGCCCCGGCACGCCGGCCACGTCCTTGCGCAGCGATTCCACCACCTGCGGCATCTTGGGGCGCTGGCCCAGCGGCTTGAGCTCGACGAACATCCGGCCCGTGTTGATGGCCGGCGAACTGCCGCCGCCAATCGACGCCACCACGCTCTTCACGGCCGGATTCGCGCGGATGCGCTCGGCCGCGTCGCGCAGGCGATCCGACATGGCATCGAACGAGATGTCCTGCGGCCCCTCGGCGTTGACCTGGATCTGGCCGATGTCTTCCTCGGGGAAGAAGCCCTTGGGGATCTTGACGAACAGCACGGCCGTCAGCACGAACGTCAGCCCGGCCACGCCCAGCACCACGCGCCGGTGCGCCAGGCACCAGTCCAGCCCGCGCGCGTAGCGGTGCAGCGTCCACTCGAACAGGTCTTCGAACCACTGCGTGGCGCGCAGGCCGATGGTCTGCTTCTGCGGCGCGTGGTGGGCCGGCGCGCCGTGGGCGTGGTCGCCGTAGGCGTGCTGCGATTCGTCGACGGGCACGTTCTCGGCCGACAGGAAGCGCGCGCAGAGCATGGGGATCAGCGTCAGCGACACCAGCGCCGACACCAGGATCGACAGCGACACCACGGCCGCGAACTCGTGGAACAGCAGCCCGATCACGCCCGGCATGAAGAAGATGGGGATGAACACGGCCACCAGCGAGATCGAGATCGACAGGATCGTGAAGCCCATCTCGCGCGAGCCCACCAGCGCGGCCTTCAGCGGCGGCACGCCTTCCTCGATGTGGCGCACGATGTTTTCCAGCATCACGATGGCGTCGTCCACCACCAGCCCCACGGCCAGCGTGATAGCCAGCAGCGACACGTTGTCCAGGCTGTAGCCGAACGCCTTCATCAGCGCCACGGTGCCGATCAGCGAGATGGGCAGCGACACCGTCGGGATCAGCGTGGCCGCCGCGCGGCGCAGGAACAGGAAGATCACCATCACCACCAGCGCCACGGTCAGCGCCAGCGTGAACTGCACGTCGTGGATCGATTCGCGGATCGAGTTCGAGCGGTCGTTCACCACGCTCACGTTGACCGACCCCGGCATCTGCTGGACCAGCCGGGGCAGGGCGGCCTTGATCGCGTCCACCACGGCCACGGTGTTGGCGTCGGGCTGGCGCAGCACGGCCAGCACGATCGAGCGCTCGTTGTTGAGCCAGCTGCCGGTCTTGATCGTCTCGACGCTGTCTTCCACCTCGGCCACGTCCGACAGCCGCACCACGGCGCCGCTGGGCTGGCTGGCGACGATGATGTTGCGGAACGCGTCGGCGTTGGTCATCTGGCGGTTGGCCTGGATGGTCAGCGTCTGGCGCGCGCCGTCGAGCGTGCCCACCGGCGTGTTGGCGTTGGCGCGGTTCAGCGCCGTGGCCAGCTCGTCCAGCGTCATGCCGCGCGCGGCCAGCGCGTCCGGGTGGGCGCGCACCCGCACCGAAAAGCGCTTCTGGCCGAAGATCTGCACCTGCGCCACGCCGGGCAGCGTAGCCAGCGTGGGCGAGATCAGGTTGTCGCCAAACGCGTTGAGTTCGCCCAGGCTCATCGACGGCGAGTTGATCGCCAGCAGGATCACCGGCGCATCGGCCGGGTTCACCTTCCGGTACGACGGCGGCACCGTCATCTCGATGGGCAGCGAGCGCTGGGCGCGGAACAGGGCCGCCTGCACGTCGACGGCCGCGTCATCGATGTCGCGGTCGCTGTTGAACTCGATCGTGATGCTGGAATTGCCAAGCGTGTTCGACGAGCTGATCACGGTCACGCCCGGGATCGTCGCGAACTGCTTCTCAAGCTGCGTGGCGACCGACGCCGCCATGGTCTCGGGGCTGGCCCCGGGCAGCGTGGCCGTGACCTGGATCACCGGTGAGTTGAAGCTGGGCAGCGCGGCGATCGGGATCGTCGGATACAGCACGATGCCCGTGACGATGACGGCCAGGCACAGCAGCACCGTCATGACGGGCCGGCGGATACAAAGCTCGGAAAGCGACATGGCCTCAGTGTCCGCCGTTGCCCACGCCCACGGCGGCGGGCGGTGCCGATGCGGCGCGCGGCTTGGCCTCGCGCACGAGGCTGCCCGGCCGCAGGTTCTGCGCGCCTTCGGTCACCACGCGCGCGCCGGGCTGCACGCCCTCGACCACGGCGGCGGCGGCCGTCGACACCAGCACCTTGACCGGCACGCGCGCCACCTTGCTGTCGGCGCCCACGGTGTAGACAAAGCGGCCCTCGGGGCCGGTCACCACGGCCTGCGGCGGCACGCTCAGCGCGTTCTTCAGCACCTGCACCGTGGCGTTCACGTTGGCGTAGGTGCCCGGCCACAGCCGCTGTTCCTCGTTCGGGAACATGGCCTTGACGCGGATGCTGCCGTACTGCGGGTCGACGGTGTTGTCGACGAACGTGATCTTGCCGGTCACCGGCGCCGGGTTGCCGTCGTTGGGCTGGGCGGTCACGGTGACCGGGCCGGCCTGCAGCGCCTCGCGCAGCGCGGCAAGCTGGCGCTCGGGCAGCGTGAACATGACCGTGATCGGCGCGATCTGGGCGATGGTGACCATCGCTGTCGTGGTGGTGGTGTTGGTCGGCGTGACCAGCGAGCCCGGGAACACGTTGATGACGCCGGTGCGCCCGCCGATCGTCGCGCGGATCTGGCCGTAGCTGATGGCTATCTGGCTGGCCTCGATGGCGGCCTGGTCGGCGCGGATGGTGGCTTCGAAGCCGTCGACCTTGGCCTGCGCGGTGTCCACGGCGCTGCGCGAGATGAAATTGCGTTGCAGCAGTTCCTGGCTGCGGGCCAGCGTGCGGCGGGCATCGGCCAGGTCGGCCTGGTCCCGCATCAGCTGGGCGCGCGCCTTGGCCAGGTTGGCCTCGTCCATGCGGGTGTCCAGCGTGAACAGCAGGTCGCCGGGCTTGACGGACTGGCCTTCCTTGATATGGACGGTACGCACGGTGCTGGATACCTGCGGGCGCACGTCGACGGTCTGCATGGCCGTGACCGTGCCGTTGGCGGTGACCTCGACGGGCACGTCGCCCTGGCGCACCGGCGCGGTAGTCACCGTGGCCACGGCCGGGCCCTTGGGCGCCGGCTTGGCCGCGAACCACGACTTCCAGCCGAACCACGCGGCCATCGCCAGCACCAGCACGACCGCCACGGCGATCCAAGGCGAAGTGCGGCCGCGCCCCGTGGCGGCGGACGCGCTCCAGTTGCCATCGACGAAGCCTTTCGGCCGGTCGATCCCGTCAGTTTTCATGTGAGGACCCTCAAATCCCGCGTGGCGCGCTCCCCCGGTGGCGCCGGCTTCTTGGAGCCGGTTTGCGCCCGCGCAAATTGCTACTAGTACCGCATCGGCCCGGTCAGGCCAAGCGCGCGGTATTACAAGCCATTACAGCTTCGTCGGGGGAAAGGCTGCCCGGACCCGCAGGGGGTCGGTCGAATCGCTTGTATCAGATGTAAAACATTAGCAGAAAAGCGAGACGACTCAACTTGGGACTAACGCGCGGACGCCTGGCGGTGGGCGGACTCGGCCAGGCAGGCAATCGATACGCGGCGCGGGCCGGGGGTGAGGATCATGCTGTCGCCGGCCCGGATCACGCCAGACCGCGCCACGCTCAGGTACACGCCCGAAAAGCCGCTGCGCGCCATGTCGCGCACGGCCTGGGCGTAGCCCATCACCGCGTTGAACTTGCAGCCTGGGCGGCGTGGCGATTTCACCACAAATTCGACCTCGCCGATGCGCAGGCGGTCGCCCACCCACAGCGCGGTCTCCACCAGCCCCTGCGTGGTCAGGTTCTCGCCCATCGCGCCAAAGGCCAGCGGGCGCTCGGCTTCCTCCACGCCGGCCTCGCGGCGGCGCGTGTTCCACCATGTGTAGTGCTCGATCGGATAGGCGTAGACGGCCCGGTTCGGCCCGCCGTGGACGCTGCGGTCCACCTGTTCGTCGCCGGCCAGGCCCAGCCGGTGTACGCCGACGGCGATCGGATGATGAAGCGTGCTCAGCGGGTGCTTGCGGACGGCCGACATCACCACCGCCTCGGTACCGGCACCGGCCACCACCAGCGGCAGCGCGGTGCCCACGTTGACCGCCAGGACACGGCCGGCGGCGGCACCGCCGGCGCCTGCGGGATTGGGACGCGGATCGGATTCGGCCACGGGACGCCCTCCTTGCGTTTGCGGGCCTGCGCGCGATGCACCGGAGGCCCGGATGTCGCACGCTGACTGTTTGCACCGAGTGTACCGGCTCGTCCGCTCGTTTGAGGGCCGCCAATGTGGGCAAACAGACGCACGCCGGCCCGGCGCGCGCCGGGCCTGGGCGGGGAGGGCGGAAGCCGCTCAGCGCGGCAGCGCTGGCAGGACGGGGGGAAGCCGCTCAGCGCGGCAGCGCTGGCAGGAAGGGGGAAGCGCTCAGCGCGGCAGCGCTGGCGTGAGGGCCTTCGGATTGACGATGCTGTCGTGCTTGCCGCCCAGCACGTCCAGGATGTTCTGGAACGCCGTGCGGAAGTACAGCTCGTAGCTGTCGCGCTCCACGTAGCCCAGGTGCGGCGTGCAGATGCAGTTTTCCATGCGCAGCAGCGCGTGGCCCTGCAGGATCGGCTCCGACTCGAACACGTCCACCGCGGCCATGCCCGGGCGGCCCCGGTTCAACGCGGCCACCAGCGCGTTTTCCTCGATCAGCTCGGCGCGGCTCGTGTTGACGAACAGTGCCGTGGGCTTCATGCGCTGCAGGTCGGCCAGCTTGACGATGCCGCGCGTCTCGTCGTTCAGGCGCAGGTGCAGCGACAGCACGTCGCTGTCCGTGAAAAGCTGCTCGACCGATTCGGCCACGTTCAGGCCATCGTCGCGGGCAGCCTGTTGCGACGCCTCGCGGCCCCAGACCAGCACGTTCATGCCGAACGCCCGCCCGTAGCCGGCCAGCAGCTTGCCGATCTTGCCGTAGCCCCAGATCCCCAGCGTCTGGCCGCGCAGCACCTGGCCCAAGCCAAAGTTCGGCGGCATCGTCGTCGACTTCAGCCCCGACTGCTGCCACGCCCCGTGCTTGAGGCTGGCCACGTATTGCGGAATGCGCCGCTGCGCCGCCATGATCAGCGCCCAGGTCAGCTCCGCCGGCGCCACCGGCGAGCCCACGCCCTCCAGCACCACCACGCCGCGGTCGGTGCAGGCGTCCAGGTCCACGTGGTTACCGGCGCGGCCGGTCTGGCTGATGATCTTGAGCTTGGGCAGCTTTTCCAGCAGCTGGCGGGTCACGCGGGTGCGCTCGCGGATCAGGACCAGCGCCTCCACGTCAGACAGCCGCGCGGCCAGCTGGCCCACGCCCTTGACGGTGTTGTTGAAAACCTTGACGTCGTGCCCCTCCAGCAAGGAAAAGCACGGCAGCTTGCGTACGGCGTCCTGGTAATCGTCGAGAACGGCAATCTTCATGAGTGACTCGTTGGGGGCTTGGTGCGCGCGACCACAGAATCAGCGCGCGCCGGACAGTATTGTTAGCTTCCCTGACGCAACAATCGCAGCTGGCAAGCCGCGCGGTCCACGCCGCGCGACACGCACTGCGCGGTGGCGAACGGGCATTCTGACAGGGGAAACAATGCTGCGCAGCAAAAAACAGGGGCCCGGTACAGTGGTATTCTTGCCCGCTTCCCGCAGCGGACAGTGCGGTCGAGCCACGCTCCCGCCCCCTGTTTGCCGCCGGACAATGCCCGACCGGACCCTGGCGCCCGCCAAAAGCGGGCGAAGCGCAACTGTATCGCAGCCGCAGGGACCCCCGCGACCATTTGCGCGGATTTGGTCGTCGCCGAGTTGTAACGGGATGTGACGGTCAGCGAAGCGCATGCGCCACGCCCACTTTGCGGCAGGCCCGCTGCCCGCCTTTCCCCGTGATGCCGGCTGACGCCCCGGCCGGACAGGCCCCGAATTCCTTTTCGCTTTGGAGCATTCAAAAATGAACCACCCCACGATGCAAGGTACACCGGCGCTGAACGTGCCGGCCTGGGTCAAGAACCAGAAACTGGTCGCCTGGGTTGCGGAGATCGCCTCGCTGACCAAGCCGGACCAGATCTACTGGTGCGATGGGTCGCAGGAAGAGTACGACCGGCTGTGCGAGCAGATGGTGGCCGCGGGCACCATGCGCCGCCTGAACCCGGCCAAGCGCAAGAATTCGTTCCTGGCCCTGTCCGACCCGTCCGACGTGGCGCGCGTCGAGGACCGTACCTTCATCTGCACCGAGAAGAAGGAACAGGCCGGCCCGACCAACAACTGGACCGCCCCGGCCGAAATGCGCCAGACGCTGGCCGGCCTGTTCGACGGCTGCATGCGCGGCCGCACGCTCTACGTGGTGCCGTTCTCGATGGGCCCGCTGGGCTCGCCCATCGCGCACATCGGCGTGGAGCTGTCCGATTCGCCGTACGTGGCCGTGAACATGCGGATCATGACGCGCATGGGCCGCGCCGTGTACGACGTGCTGGGCGCAGACGGCGAGTTCGTGCCGTGCGTGCACACCGTGGGCAAGCCGCTGGCCGCCGGCGAGAAGGACGTGCCGTGGCCGTGCAATCCCACCAAGTACATCGTCCACTTCCCCGAATCGCGCGAGATCTGGTCGTTCGGCTCCGGCTACGGCGGCAACGCGCTGCTGGGCAAGAAGTGCTTTGCGCTGCGGATTGCCTCGACCATGGGCCGCGACGAGGGCTGGCTGGCCGAGCACATGCTGATCCTGGGCGTGACCTCGCCCGAGGGCAAGAAGTACCACGTGGCCGCCGCGTTCCCGTCGGCCTGCGGCAAGACCAACTTCGCCATGCTGATCCCGCCCAAGGGCTTCGACGGCTGGAAGGTCACCACGATCGGCGACGACATTGCCTGGATCAAGCCGGGCCAGGACGGCCGCCTGTACGCGATCAACCCCGAGGCCGGCTACTTTGGCGTGGCGCCGGGCACGAGCGAGAAGACCAACTACAACGCCATGGCGACGCTCAAGGAGAACGTCATCTTCACCAACGTGGCGCTGACCGATGACGGCGACGTGTGGTGGGAAGGCATGACCAAGGAAGCCCCGGCGCACCTGATCGACTGGCAGGGCAAGGACTGGACGCCCGAGATCGCGCGAGAGACCGGCGCCAAGGCCGCCCACCCGAACGCCCGCTTCACCGCGCCGGCGTCGCAGTGCCCGTCGATCGACGAGAACTGGGACAACCCCGCCGGCGTGGCCATCGACGCATTCATCTTCGGCGGCCGCCGCAGCACCACGGTGCCGCTGGTGACCGAGGCCCGCAACTGGACCGAAGGCGTCTACATGGCCGCCACCATGGGCTCCGAAACCACCGCCGCGGCCGCCGGCCAGCAGGGCGTGGTGCGCCGCGACCCGTTCGCCATGCTGCCGTTCTGCGGCTACAACATGAGCGACTACTTCGGCCACTGGCTGGCGCTGGGCAAGAAGCTGGAGGCATCGGGCGCCACGCTGCCGAAGTTCTACTGCGTCAACTGGTTCCGCAAGGACGCCGACGGCAACTTCGTGTGGCCGGGCTTTGGCGAGAACATGCGCGTGCTGTCGTGGATGATCGACCGCGTGGAAGGCCGCGGCCAGGGCCAGGAACACGTGTTCGGCACGTCGCCGCGCTACGCCGACCTGAACTGGGACGGCCTGGCCTTCACGGCCGAACAGTTCGACCAGGTCACCTCGATCGACCGCGACGCCTGGCAGCAGGAACTGGCACTGCACGACGAACTGTTCACGCAGCTCCAGCACAACCTGCCGCCCGCCCTGGTGGAAACCAAGGCAGCCCTGGCCAAGCGACTGGGCTGATTCGCTGGGTGGTGGAAGAAACGCCGGACGGCTGGTGGCCGTCCGGCGTTTTTTGTTTGGGTTCGGCGACGACGCTGAGGACTGCGCTGTCTTGGCTCCCCTCTCCAGCGCGCGGGAGAGGGGTTGGGGGAGAGGGCGTCGAGGCTCTGCTTGCCGACTGCATCGCATCTTGCGCCGCCGGCCCTCTCCCCCGGCCCCTCTCCCGCCGTGCGGGAGAGGGGAGAAACCCGCCGGGTATTCACAATGCCGCTGTCTTGGCTCCCCTCTCCCGCCGTGCGGAGAGGGGAGAAACCCACCGGGTATTCACAATGCCGCTGTCTTGGCTCCCCTCTCCCGCTCGCGGGAGAGGGGTTGGGGGAGAGGGCGTCGAGGCTCTGCTTGCCGACCGCATCGCATCTTGCACCGCCAGCCCTCTCCCCCGGCCCCTCTCCCGCCATGCGGGAGAGGGGAGAAACGCGCCGGGTATTCACAATGCCGCTGGCTGGCTTCCTCTCCCCCGGCCTACCGATACAAAACCTGCGGCAGCCACAGCCCGATTTCCGGGAACACGTACAGCAGCGCCAGCGCCACCACCTGGATGGCCATGAACGGCAGCATGCCGGCGAAGATCTGGTTCAGCGTGACGTGGGGCGGGGCCACGCCCTTGAGGTAGAACGCGGCCATTGCCACCGGGGGCGACAGGAAGGCTGTCTGCAGGTTCAGCGCGACCAGCAGGCCGAAGAACAGCGGGTCGATGCCGAAGTTGTCCAGCAGCGGGATGAAGATCGGCATGAAGATGATGATGATCTCGGTCCATTCCAGCGGCCAGCCCAGCAGGAAGATGATGACCTGCGCCAGGATCATGAACTGCACGGGCGTGAGGTCCAGCGACAGCACCCATTCCTCGACCAGCGCCTGGCCGCCCAGCAGCGCGAACGCGGCCGAGAAGATCGACGAGCCGACGAACAGCCAGCACACCATCGCGCTGGTCTTGACCGTCAGGAACACCGAATCGCGCACCACGCCGTAGTTGAGCTGGCCGTACGCGGCCGCCAGCACCGCGCCGCCGAGCGAGCCCACGGCGGCGGCCTCGGTGGGCGTGGCCAGCCCGAACACGATCGAGCCGAGCACGGCCAGGATCATCACCGCCAGCGGAAAGAACGACGACAGCAGCAGCTTGAAGATTTCCAGCCGGGCGAAGTTGAAGAACCAGTAGAACAGCGCCAGCGCGGCGGCCACGACGGCCAGCGTGATCCAGAACCACGCCGGGGCAGGCCGGGACGGCGCATCAGCCGCCGGCGCCGGCACGGCCGTGGCCGGGGCGACGTCCTGCGCGGTGGCGGGCTTGGGCGTCACCGTGGCCGGGTCGGCGTTGAGCGGCGCGGGCGCGTCGCTGTCGGCCGGCGGGGCCTGCAGGTCGTCGAACGATTGCGGCGCGGCCTCGGTGGCGGCGCCCATCTCGACCAGGCCGCCCGACGCCTCCACGGCGCGCGGCGCGGTCACCGCCGCGTACATCAGGCTCATCGCCACGGCCACCACGAACGCGGGCATCAGCACCACGCCCAGCTGGCGCATCAGGTAGCCGGCCGGCACGTCGGCGTTGCGGCGTCCCTTGAAAGCCAGCAGCAGCGCGGGCAGCGCGCGATGGCTGAACTGGTCGTGCAGCGTGGCCGCGAAGCCGGACAGCGGAATGACCCGTTCCTCGCGCGACAGCGGCGGCGCCAGCGACGGCTTGAGCTTGGCGATGATGATCGCGTAGACGATGTAGAGCCCGGCCAGCATCAGCCCCGGGAAAAACGCGCCCGCATAGAGCTGCACGACCGACACGCCGGCCGTGGCGCCGTAGACGATCAGCAGCACCGACGGCGGGATCAGGATGCCCAGGCAGCCGCCGGCGGTGACCGCCCCGGCCGACAGCTGCGGGCTGTAGCCGGCGCGCAGCATCGCCGGGAATGCCAGCAGCCCCATCAGCGTCACCACGGCGCCGACGATGCCGGTGGCCGTGGCAAACACCGCGCAGGTAATCAGCGTGGCCACCGCCAGCGACCCCGGCAGCCACGCCAGCGCCAGGTGCAGGCTGCGGAACAGCTTTTCGATCAGGTTGGCGCGCTCGACCAGGTAGCCCATGAACACGAACAGCGGCACCGAAATCAGCACGTCGTTGGTCATGACCGCATAGGCGCGCTGGACCATCAGGTCCAGCGTCTGCTCCACGGCGATGGCGGGGTTGGCGTGGCGGTACGCCAGCCACGCGAACAGCACGCCCATGCCCATCAGCGTGAATGCCGTGGGAAAGCCGAGCATGATCGCCACCACGATCAGCGCCAGCATCAGCAGGCCCAGGTGGCCGTTGGTCCAGTCCGCCGGGGACGGCATCAGGAAGATCACGGCGCCGACGATCAGCACCATCAGCGTCACGCCGAACCACAGTTCCTTTCTCATTGCGCGCGCTCCTCCACCTTGGGCACCGCGGCCGGCGCCACGCCGTGGGCAGCGTCCTGGCCCACCATCTGCTTGAGCTTGTCGACGTCCACCTCCTCGACGTCGTCCTCGCGCCGGGGCCAGTGGCCCGTGGACACGCACATCACGCAGCGCGCCACCTCGGCCACGCCCTGCAGCAGCAGCAGCGCGCCGGCAATCGGGATGACGGCCTTGAACGGGTAGATCGGCGGCCCGTCGGCGGCAATCGACGAGTGCTCGTTCTGCGCCAGCGACACCTCGAAGAAGTCGATGCCCGCCCAGGCCAGCGCGATCACGCCGGGGAAGAAGAACACCAGGTACAGCACCAGGTCGATGGTGGCCTGCGCGCGCGGCGCCAGGAAGCCGTAGAGGATGTCGCCGCGCACGTGGCCGCGCTTGGCCAGCGTGTAGGCGCCGCCCAGCATGAACAGCGCGCCGTAGAGCATGTTGCTGGCGTCGAACACCCAGGCGTGCGGCGTGCCCAGCGCGTAGCGCGAGAACACCTCGTAGCTGATCATCAGCGTCAGGCCGACGATCAGCCACGAGGCCGCCTGTCCCACGACCGTGCTGATCCGGTCGATACCCAGCAGCAGCTTTTGCATGCGGTGCTCCGTCAGGCGCGCAGGCGTGGCGGCCCCATCAGCCGCGTTTGGTCGAGAAGTAGTACGAGGCGGCCATCCGGTAGTCGACGTTGGTGTCGTTCTGCCAGCGCGTGCTGCGCTGGGCAAACGCCTTCATCGAGTCGTTGACCTTCTTGAACATCGGGTTCTCTTTTTCCTTGCGCGCGACGATCTCGTCCCAGATCTTCAACTGCGCCTGGAGCACCGAGTTGGGCGTGGCATAGAACTTCACGCCCTGTTCCTGCAGCGCCTGGTAGTCCTTCGCGTACCGGTCGATGGCCTTCATCGACATCTCGGCCGAGCTGGCGTCCACGGCATTGGCGATCAGCGCGCGCAGCTTGGGCGACAGCGCCTCGTAGCGCTTGCGGTTGAACAGGATCTCGAACTGCTCCGAGCACTGGTGGAAGCTGCGCAGCATGCAGACCTTGGAGACGTCCTGGAAGCCCAGCGCGCGGTCCGAGCTGGCGTTGTTGAACTCGGCGGCGTCCAGCAGCCCGCGGTCCATCGCCGGCACGATCTCGGCGCCCGGCAGCGCGTTCACCGCGGCGCCCAGCCCGGTGAAGATGTCGATCGACAGCCCGACCGTGCGGAATTTCAGCCCCTTGAAGTCCTCGGGCTTGGTGATCGGCTTCTTGAACCAGCCCAGCGGCTGCGTGGGCATCGGCCCGTACAGGAACGACACCACGTCCAGGTTCAGGCTCTTGTAGATCTCCTGCTGCAGTTCCTTGCCGCCGCCGTACTTGTGCCAGGCCAGCAGCATGTTCGGGTCCATGCCCCAGGCCGGGCCAGAGCCCCAGAGCGCCAGCGCCGAGTTCTTGCCGTACCAGTAGGCAATCACGCCGTGGCCGCCGTCGAGCGTGCCCTTGCTGACCGCGTCGATCAGGTCGAACGCCTTGACCACGGCGCCGGCCGGCAGCAGCTCGATCTTGATCTCGCCGCCCGACATGTCGTTGACCTTCTTGACGAAGTCGCCGGCGAACTCGTGGAAGATGTCCTTGGTCGGCCACGTGCTCTGCCAGCGCATGGTGACCGGCCCCTGGGCCTTGACGATGGCCGGGAAGCCCATCGTGGCCGCGCCGGCCGCCGCCGCGGTGGCGCCGCCGATGAAGCCGCGCCGCGAAACCTTCTCACCGGCACCGCCGGTGCCATCCTTGCGCCTTGCTGCCATGACCGTCTCCCCTTTCGTGTTGGACGAACCGACGAACGACAACTGCACACCCGCCCCCCCGGGCGCGCCGGCCATGGGGGCCGGTGCCGCCGGAAGCGGGACAAAGGCAATAGGAAGGTTTCGGTGCGGGGGCTCGATGCGCCGTGGTCGGGGCGGCGTGCCGCGCGGCGGCCGGCATGGCGCGCGCAGGCAGACATTCGCAGACAGGTTCATGGCCCTTCAGTTGACTTGATCTTAGGCAGCGCTGATCACGTCAACAATGTAGGGATTACCCGATTCGGTGGCGCGCATCGCACGCGGGCCGGCCGCGCACGCCCGTGGGGCGCCCCGGCACCCGTGGCGGCTAGGCCGGGTCGCGGTCCAGGCCCAGCTGCTGCACCGCGTACTTGACCAGCTCCGCGCGGCCCTCGATGCCCAGCTTGCGCTTGAGGTTGAGCCGGTGTGTTTCCACCGTGCGCACCGATACCCCGAGCCGCGCGGCGATGTCCTTGTTCGACTGGCCCCGGCCGATGCCGTGCAGGATGTCGCGCTCGCGCGGCGTCAGCGCGTCCAGCGGGCTAATCGCCTGCTCGGCCATGCCACGGGCAATGCGCGCGCTGTAGAACACCCGCCCGGCCAGCACGGCCTGGATGGCGGCCATCAGCTCGTCGGCCGGCGCATCCTTGAGCACGTAGCCGCGCGCGCCGGCCCGGATGGCCTGGCGCACGTATTCAAGGTTGTCGTGCATCGACACGATCAGCACGGCTACCTCCGGATACCGGTCGTGCAGCGCCCCGGCCAGCGCGATGCCGCCCATACCGCGCATGCCGATGTCGGTAATCACCAGTTCGGGCACGCTGGCCGGGCCGGCGCCGGCCAGCCACGCCAGCGCCGCCTCGCCGTCGTCGGCCTCGCCCACCACTTCCAGGCCCGGCTGCAGCGCCAGGTGCATACGCATGCCGTCGCGCACCAGCGCGTGGTCGTCGATCAGCAGCACGCGGGCCGGGGCGTTCGAGGGCGGTGGGACGAGGTCTTCGTCGTGCAAAACGGTCATGACAGGGGGATATCGGTGGAAACGGGGGGCATGGCGGCCACGGGCGACGCGGCGGACGCCGGCAGCACCGCCACCAGCCGCGTGCCGGACGGCATCGACACGATGTCGAACTGCCCGCCCAGCGCGGCCATACGCTCGCGCAGGTTGCGCAGGCCGATGCCGCGCTGCGGATCGTGCTGCATGCGGGCGACGTCGAAGCCGGTGCCGTCGTCGCGCACGGTCAGGCGCGTGGCCGACGGCGAGAAATCGAGTTCGATGCGGACATGCCGCGCGTGCGCGTGGCGCTCCACGTTGGCCAGCGCCTCCTGCGCGATGCGGAACAGCGCCGTGGCCTGCTCGTCGGACAGCGTGCGCGGCTGGCCGGACTGCGCCACATCCACGCTCAGCGTGCTGCCGGCCTGCATCTCGCGCGCCAGATGCTGCAGCGCAGCAAACAGGCCCAGGTCGTCCAGCAGGGCGGGGCGCAGGTTGCGGGCCACGCGCCGCACCTCGTTGAACGCCGAATCGAGCCGGTGCAGCGCCATGCCAAGGATGGGGGCCACCGCGGCGCCTTCGGCCGGGGCCGTGCGGATGCGGTTGGCGGCGGCTTCCAGCACCAGCTTGACCGACACCAGCAACTGGCCGATGCCGTCGTGCAGCTCGCGCGACAGCCGCGCGCGTTCCTCTTCCTGCGACTGCACCACGCGCTGCGCAAGCTGGCGCAGCTTGGCGTCGGCCTCGCGGTGTTCGCTGATGTTCAGCGCCAGCCCGCTGGCGGCCACCAGCAGGATGCTGATGCCGGCGATCACGCCAATCCAGGCCATGGTCTCGCGGATGTCGGTCTCGGCGCGCGCGTCGAGCTGGCGCAGCGTCCGCTCGACGTCGTCCAGGTAGATGCCGGTGCCGAGCATCCAGTTCCAGCCCGGCACGGCCACCACGTAGCCCAGCTTGGGCACGGTCTGCTTCGACGACGGCTTCTGCCACATGTAGCGCACCGACCCGCCGCCAGCCTTGGCGGCCGTCACCAGCTTCTGGATCGTCAGCGCGCCCTGCGGGTCGCGCATCAGCCACAGGTCCTGTCCCACCAGCTCGGGCTGGCGCGGATGCATCAGATTCCGACCCTGCAGGTCGTAGAGGAAGAAGTAGCCGTCCGGGCCGTAGTCCAGCCGGGCCAGTGCCTCCATGGCCGCCTGGCGCGTGGCGGCGTCGGTGCGGCCCGACTGCACCATCGGCGCGATGGCGCTCTGGGCCAGGTCGACATAGTGGCGCAGCTCGGTTTCCTTGCTCTGCAGGTAGGCGGCTTCCACCAGCGCGCGCTCGTGGCGCGCCAGCGCGGTGGCCTGGTAGCGCACGGCAAAGGCGATGCCGAGCATCGCGACGGCCAGGGGCGCCACGGCCAGCAACAGGATCTTTTGGCGGAGTTTCATCTGAACCGGGGGTAAACACCGATGCCGGGGAGGCCGCCTGGCATCGTCGGTCTACGTACTACTACGCACCGGTATTGCGTAGTTTCGCGCTTGTGCCGACATGGGCGGCTGTCAATACTACACGCCGGTTCGCGTCCGGGCTTGCCCCGCGCCGCAAACCGACGCAGTAGGTGCGCCGCGGCATGGCACTTCCGCCAGATCCGGGACGCACTGCCTGCCTGCACGGCAAGATCCGGGACCAGACGAGAACAGACCGGGCGCCGCAGACGTCCCAGGAGACCCCGTTTTCCGCACGACACGTCCGCGTCCGCCATCCGGCACCGCCCCCGCTGCCCGCCTGTCTGCCGCCGCAGGTTCTTTCAGCCGGTCTGAGGAGACCCTTCAACATGAATCGCATCGGACAACACCTGTTGTGGCTGGCCGTCGCCGTGCTCGGCGCATTTGCCTTTGCCACTGTCGCGCTGTCGCGCGGTGAAGCCGTCAGCGCACTGTGGATCGTGGTTGCCGCGCTCTGCATCTACCTGATCGCCTACCGCTACTACAGCCGCTTCATCGCCGACAAGGTGATGCAGCTAGACCCCAAACGCATGACGCCCGCGTGGCGCCACAACGACGGCCTGGACTACGTGCCGACCAACAAGGCGGTGCTGTTCGGCCACCACTTCGCCGCCATTGCCGGCGCGGGGCCGCTGGTGGGCCCGGTGCTGGCCGCGCAGATGGGCTACCTGCCCGGCATGCTGTGGCTGCTGGCCGGCGTGGTGTTCGCCGGCGCGGTGCAGGACTTCATGGTGCTGTTCATCTCCACGCGCCGCGACGGCCGCTCGCTGGGCGACCTGGTCAAGTCCGAGATGGGTACCGTGCCCGGCATGATCGCGCTGTTCGGCTGCTTCATGATCATGATCATCATCCTGGCGGTGCTGGCGCTGATCGTGGTGAAGGCGCTGGCCGATTCGCCGTGGGGCACGTTCACCGTGGCCGTGACGATCCCGATCGCGATCTTCATGGGCATCTACACGCGCTACATCCGCCCGGGCCGCATCGGCGAGGTGTCGGTCATCGGCTTCGTGCTGCTGATGGCGGCCATCGTCGGCGGCCAGTACGTGCACGAGAGCGCCACGCTGGCGCCGCTGTTCACGTACGACGGCAAGGCGCTGACGTGGATGCTGATCGGCTACGGCTTCGTGGCCGCCGTGCTGCCCGTGTGGCTGCTGCTGGCGCCGCGCGACTACCTGTCCACGTTCCTCAAGATCGGCACGATCATCGCGCTGGCCGTCGGCATCCTGATCGTCGCGCCAGAGCTGAAGATGCCCGCGCTGACGCAGTTCGCGGCCGGCGGCGGTCCGGTGTGGTCAGGCAACCTGTTCCCGTTCCTGTTCATCACCATCGCCTGCGGCGCGGTGTCGGGCTTCCACGCGCTGATCTCGTCGGGCACCACGCCCAAGCTGCTGGAAAACGAGACGCACGCACGCTTCATCGGCTACGGCGCGATGCTGGCCGAGTCGTTCGTCGCCATCATGGCCCTGGTGGCCGCGTCGGTGATCGAGCCGGGCGTCTACTTTGCGATGAACAGCCCGGCCGCCGTGATCGGCACGACGCCGGAGGCCGTGGCGGCCACCGTGTCGACCTGGGGCTTCGTCATCACGCCTGACGTGCTGATCCAGACCGCCAAGGATGTTGGCGAAAATACGATCATCTCGCGCGCCGGCGGTGCCCCGACGCTGGCGGTGGGCATCGCGCACATCCTGCACCAGGTGGTGGGCGGCCAGGCCATGATGGCGTTCTGGTACCACTTTGCCATCCTGTTCGAGGCGCTGTTCATCCTGACCGCCGTCGACGCAGGCACCCGCGCCGGCCGCTTCATGCTGCAGGACCTGCTGGGCAGCTTCGTGCCGGCGCTGAAGAAGACCGAGTCGCTGTCGGCCAACCTGATCGCCACCGGCCTGACCGTGGCGGCCTGGGGCTACTTCCTGTACCAGGGCGTGGTCGATCCGCTGGGTGGCATCAACACGCTGTGGCCGCTGTTCGGCATCTCGAACCAGATGCTGGCCGCCGTGGCGCTGGTGCTGGGCACGTGCGTGCTGGTCAAGATGAAGCGCGGCCAGTACGCCTGGGTGACGCTGGTGCCCACGGTCTGGCTGCTGATCTGCACGCTGACCGCTGGCTGGCAGAAGCTGTTCAGCGCCGACCCGAAGGTCAGCTTCCTGACGCACGCCGAGAAGTTCAGCGCCGCCATTGCCGAGGGCAAGGTGCTGGCGCCGGCCAAGTCGATGGAGCAGATGCACCGCATCGTCTTCAACGACTACCTGGACGCCGGCCTGTGCGCGCTGTTCATGTTCGTGGTGCTGTCGATCGTGTTCTACGGCTTCAAGACCGCGATGCAGGCCCGTGGCGCCACCCGCCGCACCGACAGCGAGACGCCGTTCGAACCGCTGCCGGCGCAGGCTTCGGCCGCGTCGCACTGACCCCGGAGGGCCACCGCCATGCTCGAACAGATCGGTACCATGGGCCGCTACCTGGGCCAGTCGCTGCGGCTGATGGTGGGCCTGCCCGACTACCAGACCTACGTGGCCCACATGGAAAGCACCCACCCGGACCGCGCGCCGATGACGTACGAGGAATTCTTCCGCGAGCGTCAGGAGGCCCGCTACGGCGGCGGCCAGGGCAAGTGCTGCTGACCTGACGGGGCGGGGCGCCGGCCTGCGGTTGCCCGCCCCGTCCCACCAGTCTGACGAAGGCGGCCCCCCCGGGCCGCTTTTTTTCGTCTGCACTTTGTGACGTACTATTGCGCGCTGTTGCGCCGGAGCATCGGTTTTTAATGCTTCGAAACCGTTTCTGCAGCGGGTTACAGGGCTTCACAACTCGTTACAGCAAGGGCAGGGTTGCTTCTCTACACTCCGCTTCCAGATACACACCACATAAGGAAAATACGATGTCTCGCCAACCTCTTCGCAATCTGACTCTGGCTCTTGCCCTCTCGGCGGCTACGCTGCCGGCGTTTGCAGGGGGTGACCTGAACAACGCACTGGGCGGCGGCCTGGGCGGCGTGGCGGGTGCCGCGGTAGGCGGCGCCCTGGGTGGCAGCACCGGCGCCGTGATCGGCGGTGCGGTGGGCGGCGGCGCGGGTGGCGCGCTGACGTCGAACCGCCGCGAGCGCACCGGCGCCATCATCGGCGGCGCCCTGGGCGGCGGTGCCGGCACGGCAGCTGGCAACGCCATGGGCGGCCGCACTGGCGGCCTGGTGGGCGCGGGCCTGGGCGGCGCGGCAGGCGCGGCGCTGGGCGGCAACGTGTCGCGCAGCAATTCGTACGACGACCGCCGCTACTACAAGCGCAGCAAGCATCGCCGCCATCGTCATCACGACTGATGACAAACGACAACGGGCCCTGCGGGGCCCGTTTTGATTTTGAGAATCGGCTGATGGCGGCCGGGGCTAAATCTGGCTACACTAGCTAAGTCTATTAGCTAAGCGCAGATGCCATGCTTACCGTCAACATGCACGATGCCAAGAGCCAGCTTTCCAAGCTTGTGGAAGCCCTGGAGACTGGCAACGAACAGGAAGTCATCATTGCGCGGAACGGCAAGCCTGCGGCCAGGCTCGTTCCTGTGCAGCCCGCGTTCTCGCAGCGGATCGGCGGGGGCAGGGCGATCTTCGCGGGCGCGCTGGAGGACCTGTCTCTGGAGCAGATCAACGCCAGTGACGACGAAGTCGCGGCCATGTTCCAGGGAGGCACGGATTGAGACTGCTCCTGGATACGCACATTGCATTGTGGGCTGCCACGGCTGCGCCCCAGCTGTCGCAGGCAGCGGCGCGGCTCATCGACGATCCCGCAAACGAGATCCATGTATCGACGGTCAGCCTGTGGGAAATCGGCATCAAGGCCGGCCTGGGGAAGCTGCCTTTGACAGCCACCCAGGCCTCGGCCATGTTCGACCTCTGCGGATATCAGTCGCTGGCGCTCGCCAAGTCTCATGCGCGGACGCTGGATGGCCTGGCAATGAATGCCGACCACAAGGACCCCTTCGACCGGATGCTGGTGGCCCAGGCATTGACCGAAGGCATGACCTTGCTGACCGCCGACGCGAAGATGATGGCTTACAGGCCGACCGCGCGGCTGGTCTGACCCTCGCCGCCAAAACAAAAAAGCCCGTACCGGTTGGTACGGGCTTTTTGCGAATCCGGTGTAGCTTAGATGGCCGCGCCGTCGGTGTAGACGTCGAACGACTTGGCGCCGTCGGTGAAGCTGTCGAACTTGCCGGTCTTCGCGCCATCGGTGAACGGGTCGAACTTGCCAGCCTTGGCACCGTCCGTGTACGGGTCGAACTTCGTGGCCTTGGCGCCGTCGGTGAACGGGTCGAACTTGCCGGCCTTGGCGAAGGCGGGGGCAGCGGCCAGGGTGAGGGTCAGGGTGGCGATCAGGGCGAGTTGGCGCTTCATGGCGTATCCTTCACTTTTGCTTTGGATGCCGGGAAAACCTGTATTGCTGCGGCGCGGCATCTGATGACTGGATATTAGGCATTCCCCTGATATGAATAAATACATGCCTCCACAATGATTGATTGTGGTTTCAACAATAAACTGTGCGCGCCGTGTAAAAGTTCACGGCTTAGTCGGGGGACTATGTCATGGATCGGCTGCAATCGATGCGCGTCTTCGCCAAGGTGGTCGAACTTGGCAGCTTCGCCCGTGCGGCGCAGCAACTTGAAATGTCCAACGCCGTGGTCACGCGCTACGTGGCCGATCTGGAGAGCCACCTCGGCACCCGGCTGCTGAACCGCACCACGCGCAGCCTGTCGCTGACCGACGCCGGCGAGACCTACCTGCAGCGCTGTGCGCAGATCCTGGAGGACGTGGAGGAAGCCGAATCCATCGTCACGGCCCGGAGCCAATCACTATCCGGGACGCTGCGGCTGGTGGCGCCGGTCATGTTCGGGCTGCACCTGCTGCCGCAGACGCTGGAACGCTTCCACCAGATGTATCCCGACGTGGTGTTCGACGTGCAATTGTCCGACCGCATGGTCGATATCGTCGAGGAGGGGCGCGACGTCGGCGTGATGCTGTCCGATCTGGGGCTGGGATCCCATCTTGTGGCGCGACCACTGATCTCGGCCGAGATCATCCTCTGCGCGTCGCCCGGCTATCTGCGCGAGCACCCGCCGCTGCGTACCGCCCATGACCTGTCCAGCCATCGCGCCATCGCGATGCGGCTGCCGACCGCCGAGCACGAATGGACGCTGTCCGGCCCCGAAGGCGAGGTCACGGTGCCGATCCGGCCCGGCCTGCTGTGCAGCAACGCCGAACTGGCGCACCAGGCGGCGCTGTCCAACATGGGCATCGCGATGCTGTCGTCGTACCTAGCGCGGCCCAATATCGAGGCCGGCCGGCTGGTGCACATCCTGCCGCAGTACCAGTTGCCGCGCCGCGACGTGAGCGTGGTCTACCCGAGCCGCAAGTTCCTGCCGACCAAGGTGCGCGCGTTCATCGACTTCCTGCTGGAGGAAGGCAAGCAGCGCGCCGGCGAGAGCGTCGCCAAGGCCGTCGCCAAATAGAAAACGGCGAGGCATGCGCCTCGCCGTTCTGTTCTGCCTGCCGCGGACGTCTGCCGCCCGCGATTACTCTTCCGCTTCCGCTGTCTGCTTGGCCGCCGTGCGCGACTTCTTCGCAGCGGCGGTCTTGGCGGCCGTCTTGGTTGCCGCCTTCTTGGCCGGGGCCTTCTTGGCAGGCGCCTTCCTGGACGCCACCTTCGCCGGCGCGGCCTCGGCGGCGTCATCGCCCTTGGCGGCGGTCTTTGCCGCGGTCTTGGCCGCCGTCTTCGCGCCCGGCTTGGCGCCGGCCTTGGGCTCGCGGGCCTCGAACTCGAAGCCGATCTTGCCGTCGGGCTGCTTGACCAGGAACGCCTTGAAGTTACGGCCCGTGCGCGACGACTTGAAGCCGGTCAGCAGGTCGGTCTTGCCGGCGGTCAGCAGCTTGCCGATCTGCTCGCGCGAGATTTCCTGCTGCAGGATGATCTTGCCGGTCGTGAAGTCGCAGGTCTTCTCGCTGCCGACGGCGTTCTCGCAGACGTACTTCATGCCGTGCTCGTACACCGACCCGTTGCACTTCGGACAGTGGCCAACCGGCGTCTGCTCGCTGAAATCGACGGGCTCGTCGTCTTCGTCGTCGTTCTGGCCGAAGTCGAACTCCATCTTCCAATGGCCTTCGTCGTCCTTGGCCAGCTTCAGGATCGCCGCGAACGGGCGCCCCATCTTGCTGCGGAAGCCCTGGAGCGGACCAATTTCCTTCTTCAGCAGCAGTTCCTCGACCTCGTCGATCTCGAACTGGCGGCCGCCCGGAATCTTGCTGATCGAGAAGTCGCAGGCCGTGCAGGCAAAGCGGCGGTAGTTTTCCTTGACCTGGCCGCCGCACTGCGGGCACGGCGTGTCCAGCGTCGCGTAGTCGCCGGGGATCGTGTCGCTGTCGTATTCCTTGGCGCGCTTGACGATCTGCTGCGTCATCTGCGCGATCTCGCGCATGAACTCGTCGCGCTTCAGGCGCCCGCGCTCGATCTGCGACAGCTTGTGCTCCCACTCGCCGGTCAGCTCGGCCTGCGTCAGTTCCAGCACGCCCAGCCCGCGCAGCAGCGTCATCAGCTGGAACGCCTTGGCGGTCGGAATCAGCTCGCGGCCCTCGCGCACCAGGTACTTCTCGGTCAGCAGCCCTTCGATGATGGCCGCGCGCGTGGCCGGCGTGCCCAGGCCCTTGCCGGCCATGGCCTCGCGCAGCGCGTCGTCGTCCACCAGCTTGCCGGCGCCTTCCATGGCCGACAGCAGCGTGGCTTCGTTGTAGCGGGCCGGCGGGCGCGTGGTCAGGCCGACGGCTTCCACCTTGTCGGTCTTGACCTTCTCGTCCTTCTGCACCGGCACGAGGTTGGCGTCCTTGTCGTCCTTG
The DNA here is from genome assembly GCF_032190535.1 of Cupriavidus sp. SZY C1. NCBI lineage: Bacteria > Pseudomonadati > Pseudomonadota > Betaproteobacteria > Burkholderiales > Burkholderiaceae > Cupriavidus > Cupriavidus sp. SZY C1. The sequence continues at coordinate 230,512 of NZ_JAUANU010000006.1, read as the reverse complement.
CCCTGGCCCTCGCGGCCGTAGATCACCAGCCAGCCCGGGTTGACCAACACCTTGCCTTCGGTCTTGAAGTGATGGCCGGCCACCTCGGTGATGCGCGTGGTCACCTGGAACTCGGCCACCGGGAAGAACACGGCCAGGAAGCGGCGCACGACCAGGTCGTACAGCTTCTGCTCGGGCTCGGACAGGTTCTTCGGCGCCTGCAGCGTCGGGATGATGGCGAAGTGGTCGCTGATCTTGCTGTTGTCGAAGATCCGCTTGTTCGGCTTGACCCAGCCCTGCGCCAGGATCTTCTTGGCATGGGGCAGGTAGTTCGGCGAGCTGTCGGCCAGCATGTCCATGGTCTGCTTGACCGTGTCCAGGTAGTCCTCGGGCAGCGCGCGGGCGTCGGTACGCGGGTACGTGAGCACCTTGTGCTTCTCGTACAGCGCCTGCGCCAGGCCCAGCGTGTTCTTGGCCGAGAAGCCGAAGCGCGAGTTGGCCTCGCGCTGCAGCGTGGTCAGGTCGAACAGGGCCGGCGACTGCTGCGTCGACGGCTTCGATTCCTCGGTGACCGTGCCCGGCTTGTCGCGGCACGCCGCCACGATGCTCTTGGCCTCGGCCTCGCTCCAGAGCCGCGACTCGCGCGCCTCGGGGTCGAACTCGTTCTTCTTGAACTTCGGGTCGTACCAGCGTCCTTCGTACAGGCCGGCGGCGGCGATGAACTCGGCGCGCACTTCCCAGTAGTCGCGCGGCACGAAGTGCTTGATCTTCTCTTCGCGCTCCACCACGATCGACAGCGTCGGCGTCTGCACGCGCCCGACGGTGGTCAGGAAGAAGCCGCCGCCCTTGCTGTTGAACGCCGTCATGGCGCGGGTGCCGTTGATGCCGACCAGCCAGTCGGCCTCGGACCGGCAGCGCGCGGCATCGGCCAGCGGCAGCATGTCCTCGTCCTCGCGCAGCGCGGCAAACCCGTCGCGGATGGCCTGCGGCGTCATCGACTGCAGCCACAGCCGGCGCACCGGCTGCTTGGCCTTCGCCTGCTGGGCGATCAGCCGGAAGATCAGTTCCCCCTCGCGCCCCGCGTCGCAGGCGTTGATCAGCGCGGTGACATCCTTGCGCTTGATGAGCCGGTTCAGCACCTTCAGGCGCGACTCGGTCTTGGGGATCGGGCGCAGGTCGAAGTGCGGCGGGATGACCGGGAGGTTGGTGAAGCTCCACTTGCCCCGCTTGACCTCGTATTCGTCAGGCGCGGCGATTTCCACCAGATGGCCAACGGCCGAGGACAGCACGTAGTCGTCGCTCTCGAAATACTCGTCGTGCTTGGTAAAGCCTCCGAGGGCGCGCGCGATATCGGCGGCGACCGAAGGCTTTTCCGCGATGATGAGGGCTTTAGACATTCAACGGGTCCTTGTGGCAACCACTGCCGGGAAGGGCAGTTCGCGCCTCTTGAAATTCACAGCAAACTATGTAAACACCACGCCTGGGCTTTGAGGCGCCAATAATAAGCGCGGTTTCGACGGCGGTGCAAGCAAACGCCACCCGCCGGCCTGACGGCGCTCAACCGTTGCCGCCCACCTTGCCAAGTAGCCAGGGCAGCACTTCCGGCACGTCCGACGCCGGGGCGCCCATCGACGCGCCGCGCGCCAGCATCCGCTCCAGCACATCCAGGTGGGGCAGCACAGTACCGTAGAACTGCGGCGCCCCGCCCGCGATGGGCTGAATCAATACAGTAGGAAAATTTTCGATGTCGATGTCCTCGCCCAGATAGTCCGAGTGGGTTTCGACGTCGATCCAGACGAAACAGTCGTCCGGATAACGTGCCGCCAACGCCGCAAAGCCAGGCTGGTATTCCTTGCACGTCCCGCACCAGTCCGCGCACAGGCAGGCCACCAGCCGCCCCTGGGGGCGGGCCAGCAGCGCCTGGCGCACGGTTGCGGGGTCCTGCTCGGGAAAGTAAACGGCCATGGCAGTCGGGATGTGAGGCAAGGGCAATACCGCGGATCATGCCAGACGGCGGAAGCGGTTGCCCGGCAGCCGCTCGGCCGCGCCCGCCAGTTCCATCTGCAACAGCGCCGCCGAGGCCGCCTCCGCCGCCATGCCGGCGCGCGCGCACAACACGTCGAACGTGACAGGATCATAGGCGAGCGCCGGGCCGAAAGCGTCGCCGGCGGTGGCCGGGCCCGGCGCGGGCGGCGCCGGGGCCGGGGCCGGCGTCACGGTCGCGGCGGTTGGCGGCGCCTGCGGCAGGTCGCCGAATTCCTCCAGCACGTCGGCCGCCGTCTCCACCAGCTTGGCGCCTTGCCGGATCAGCTTGTGGCAGCCGCGCGATAGCTCGGCGTGGATCGAGCCGGGAATCGCAAAGACCTCGCGCCCGATCTCCGACGCCAGCCGCGCCGTGATGAGCGACCCCGAGCGCTCGGCCGCCTCCACCACCAGCACGCCGCGCGCCAGCGCCGCGATGATGCGGTTGCGGCGCGGAAAGTGGTTCGGCAGGCCCGGCGTGCCGAGTGGGAATTCGCTGACGATGGCGCCGCCCGCATCGACGATCTGGTGCGCCAGCTTGTGATGCCGCGCCGGATAGACGATGTCGACACCCGTGCCGACCACGGCCACGGTGCCGCCCGGCCCGGCCAGCGCCGCGGCATGCGCGGCGGCGTCGATGCCGAGCGCCAGGCCGGACACCACGCTCAGGCCGGCCTCGGAAAACGCCGACGCGAACGCGCCCGCGTTGCACACGCCCTGGGCCGTCGCATGGCGGGCGCCGACGATGCCGAGCGACGGGCGGCCCAGGCAGCCCGCGTCACCATTGACATAGAGCACCAGCGGCGGATCGGCCAGATCGAGCAGGCGGGCAGGGTAGGCCGCGTCGGCCATCGTCACGAGATAGTGGCCGGGCTCGGCCAGCCACTGGATCGTGCGGGCAATGCGTGCGGAGACGTCGGCGTCCGGCGGGGCCGCCAGCGTGCGGGCGACGGCGGGCTCGGCAGCCTCGCGCAGCCGGGCCGCGTCCAGCGCCAGCAGCGCCTGCGGCAGCCCGAAGGCGGCCAGCAGGCGCCGGCCGGCCTGCGCGGAAACCCCGGGGGTGGCCGTCAGGCGCACCCAGGCAGCCACTTCGGCCGGGTCGCGTGTCGTATCGGTCATCGGTCACACCGTGGCCCGCGCCATGCGCAGGCCAGCCGGTTACTGCGGCGTGGTGGCCAGGTCGCCCACCTTCATGACGTTGCTGGCATCGGTGACCAGCGCGTAGGCCAGGCCCGGGAAGACGCGATAGACGTAGGCCAGCCCGTAGCGGTCGTCCGGCAGCGTGATCGTGCGGTTGTTGTCGGTCGGATCCTTGACCACGCCGCCCACGCGCGACAGCGCCAGCACGTGCCCCGGCTCCAGGCCGCCATTGGTGCCCATGTTCAGCACCACTACCTGCTTGGCGCCGCCGTACTGCACGCCGCCATAGACCGCCGCGATATGGGCCTGCACCGGGGTGTCCGGCGCGTGCGGCACGTAGCGCACCAGTTCGCGGGCCGGTTGCGGCAGCAGCAGCGATCCGGCGCCCATTTCCTGCGGCGACTGCGTGGCCTCCACGGTCGACACGGCATCCGGGCCCTCGGGGCCGCGCAGCACGCGCACGCTGCCCTGGAACTGCGCCTCATAACCGATCACGGCCTGCGTGACCGGGTCGCGCACCGGCTGCGCGGGCGTGAACGCCTGCCAGTCGCTGCCGACCGCCGCGTCCGCCGGCGCAATGCCGCGCACGAAGCCGGTATCGCCGCGCCCCATGTAGACGCGGGCGTCGGGCAGGGCGACGATGCGCGCCGAGGTGTCGATCGTGCCCTTGTCGACCACCAGCGGGCGCCGCAGGAACGGTTCGATGTCGGACGCCGGAATGCTCAGGATGGCGTCGCCGTCGGGGCCTTCGCCCCGCACGCGCGGCGACAGGCGTGAATCGCCGCCGCTGGCGCCGCCCGGCCCGGTGGTGGACAGGTACGCGCGGCCATCGCGCTGGATCAGGTACAGGATCTGGCCGGGGTAGATCAGGTGCGGATTGCGGACCTGCTGCCGGTTCATGCCCCACAGCGCCGGCCAGCGCCACGGCTGGCGCAGGTACTGGCCCGAGATGCCCCACAGCGTGTCGCCCGAGCGCACGGTGTACTGGCTGGGCGCGTTGGGCGCGAGTTCGGAAACGGGGATACCCTGCTGGGCAGTGACATCGGCCTCGGCCAGCTGCGCCGGGGAGACGCCAAGCTCCGCTGCCTGGACGGCCAGCGCGGCGCCGGCAGTGATGCCGGCAGCACATAGCATGCTGAGGGTGAACGCGTGCAGCCTGCGGCCCGACGCCGCCTGTTCTTTGGTAAGATCGCGCATTTTCCTGAACCGGTCGGGAGAACGACCGGATTGACCCTAGGTAGAGCGTGCCTGCTGCGGCGCGCCTTGAATTTTTGTACTAGCGCCCCGATTCTGCATGGAAACCCTGCACGCCGCAACGCCGGCCGGGCAGGCGACCGCAACCGGCGTTGCGCCCGAGCATCATGGCCAAACTCGACATCCTCACCTACCCCGATCCTCGCCTGCACAAGGTGGCCAAGCCCGTGGCGGTGGTGGACGACCGCATCCGCCAGCTCGTCCGCGACATGGCCGAAACCATGTACGACGCGCCCGGCATCGGCCTGGCCGCCACGCAGGTGGACGTGCATGAGCGCGTGATCACCATCGACATTTCCGAAACGCGCGACCAGCTCATGGTCTTCATCAACCCCGAGGTGGTCTGGGCCAGCGACAACCGCAAGGTCTGGGAAGAGGGCTGCCTGTCGGTGCCGGAAGTCTATGACCGCGTGGAGCGGCCGGACCGCGTCAAGGTGCGCGCGCTGAACGAGAAGGGCGAGACCTTCGAGATCGACGCCGACGACCTGCTGGCTGTATGTATACAGCACGAGATCGATCACCTGGACGGCAAGGTCTTCGTCGAATACCTGTCGCCGCTCAAGCTCAACCGCATCAGGAGCAAGCTCCAGAAGCGCGTGCGCGCCCGCATGTGAGGATGTAACAGGGGGCGGCCACCCGCGGTGGCGTCTGCTATCGTTACACCTTCCAACGCTTCATCCCGTACCGGCCGCCATGCGGCCGGTGTCGTTTCCACACGCGGATTTCTGTCATGACTCAAGCCCAGCCACTGCGCGTCGCGTTTGCCGGCACCCCCGAATTCGCGCGCGCGGCCCTTGAGGCCATCCACGCCGCCGGGTTTTCGGTGGTGGCCGTCCTGACCCAGCCGGACCGGCCCGCCGGGCGGGGCATGCAGTTGCAGGCCAGCCCGGTCAAGCAGTTTGCCATCGAGCAGGGCCTGGGCCCGGTGCTGCAGCCGCGCTCGCTGCGCCGCCACGGCAAGTACCCCGAGGAAGCCGGCGCCGCCGTCGACACGCTGGCCGACATCGCGCCCGACGTGATGGTGGTGGCCGCCTACGGCCTGATCCTGCCGGCCGAAGTCCTGGATCTGCCGCGCCATGGGTGCCTGAACATCCACGCCTCGCTGCTGCCGCGCTGGCGCGGCGCGGCGCCGATCCATCGTGCCATCGAGGCCGGCGACGCCGAAACCGGCATCACGCTGATGCAGATGGACGAGGGGCTCGACACCGGCGCGATGCTGTCGCGCGAGGCGGTGCCGATCGGCCCGCTGGACAGCACCGGCACGCTCCACGACACGCTGGCCGAACTGGGTGGGCGCATGATCGTCGACGCGCTGCGCCAGTTGGCCGCCGGCCAGCCGCTGGCCGCCACGCCGCAGCCAGAGGCGGGCGTGACCTACGCCCAGAAGATCGCCAAGGACGAGGCGCCGCTGGACCTGACCCGTCCGGCCGCCGCGCTGGCCAACCAGGTGCGCGCGTTCAACCCGTTCCCGGGCGCGACGATCCAGGTGGGCGACACGCTGATCAAGTGCTGGCAGGCGCTGCCGCTGGCCGCCGCGACGAGCCTGCCCCATCCGCCTGGCACCGTGCTGGCGGCCGACGCCGCCGGCGTGATCATCGCGTGCGGCGGGGGCAGCGCATTGCAGGTGACCGAACTCCAGAAGCCCGGCGGCCGCCGCCAGCCGGCCCAGCAATTCCTGCAGGGCATGCCGCTGCCCCCCGGCACGCGCTGCCAGGTCCCCGGCACGCCCGGCTGACCCGCAAGGCCCGGGGCGGCGCCTGAGACACTTCCCGCACCCCGCCCGCCCGGCGCACCCGCCGCCAAAACCCTGCCGCCGACATTGAATTTCCGCGGCCCGGACCCTATCTAACGGTCATCGCGTCCCGCAGGGGCGGGTACGCGCGTGATCGAAACGATCGTTCTGGAGAGCAAGCCATGTTCAACTGGGTCAAGACCTTCATGCTGATGGCCGCCATCACGGCGCTGTTCATCGTCATCGGCGGGATGATCGGCGGACGCAGCGGCATGATGTTCGCGCTGCTGATCGCGCTCGGCATGAACTTCTTTTCTTACTGGTTCTCGGACAAGATGGTTTTGCGCATGTACAACGCGCAGGAAGTGGATGCCAGCACCGCGCCGCAGTTCTACAACATGGTGCGGGACCTGGCGCAGCGCGCGCAGCTGCCCATGCCGCGCGTGTACCTGATCAACGAGGACGCGCCGAACGCGTTTGCCACGGGCCGCAACCCCGAGCACGCGGCGGTGGCCGCCACGACCGGCATCCTGCGCGTGCTGTCCGACCGCGAATTGCGCGGCGTGATGGCGCACGAACTGGCGCACGTGAAGCACCGCGACATCCTGACGTCGACCATCGCCGCCACCATGGCCGGCGCCATCTCGGCCCTGGCCAACATGGCGATGTTCTTCGGCGGGCGCGACGAGAACGGCAACCGGAGCAACCCGATCGCCGGCATCGCCGTGGCCATCCTGGCGCCGCTGGCCGCGTCGCTGATCCAGATGGCGATCTCGCGGGCGCGCGAGTTCGAGGCCGACCGCGGCGGCGCCGAGATCAGCGGCGACCCGCAGGCGCTGGCCGCCGCGCTGGACAAGATCCACCGCTACGCGCAGGGCATCCCGTTCCAGGCGGCCGAGGCGCACCCGGCCACCGCGCAGATGATGATCATGAACCCGCTGTCGGGCGGGGCCGTGGCCAACCTGTTCTCGACCCACCCGGCCACCGAGGAACGCATTGCGCGCCTGATGCACATGGCCCAGACCGGCACGTATCCGGCCTGACGCCCCGCGACTCCGGGTAAACTGCCCGCTGAGTTCCCTCCGGAACCGGCGGGCATTTTTGTGCCCGCGCCATTCCCCGACGTTGCCTGACAGATTTTTCCCATGCGCCTGCCTCACGATTCCCTTGCCTTCCAGATGCTCGGTGCCGCCGCGGCCGTTCGCGGCGTGCACGAAGGCACGGCCCTGCCGCAGGCCCTCGAAGACGTAGCCACCCAGTTGCGGCTGGACCGCGTGCGCGACGCCGCCACGCGCGGCGCGATCCAGGACCTGGCCTACCGCTCGGTGCGCCTGTTCGGCACCACGCGCGCGCTGGTCACCGAACTGGTGACGCGCCCGCCCGGCGCCCTTGTCGATTCGCTGCTGGCCGTGGCGCTGGCGCTGCTGATCGAGGGCGAGGACGGCGACGGCAGCAAGGTAGGCCGTGGCGGCTATGCCGCGTTCACCGTGGTCGACCAGGCGGTCAGCGCGGCGGCGTCCGAGCCCAAGACCGCGCATGCGCGGGGGCTGGTCAACGCGGTGCTGCGTCGATTCCTGCGCGAGCGCCAGTCGCTGATGCCGAAGGTCATGGCCGATGACGAAGCGCGCTGGAACCTGCCCGCGTGGTGGCTGGCGCAACTGCGCGGCGCCTATCCGGACCAGTGGATGGCGCTGGCCGAGCGCGTCAACGCGCGGCCGCCAATGACGCTGCGCGTCAACACCCGGCGCATCTCGGTGGCCGATTATCTGCAGGCGCTGGCCAACGCCGGGCTGGCCGGCGTGGCCGTGGGCGACCAGGCCGTGCGGCTGGTGCGCGCGTTCCCGGTGACGCAGATCCCCGGCTTTGCCGAGGGCGACGTGTCGGTGCAGGACGCCGGCGCGCAACTGGCCGCGCCGCTGTGCGAGGTGGCCGATGGCATGCGCGTGCTCGACGCCTGCGCCGCGCCGGGCGGCAAGACCGGTCACCTGCTGGAGCTGGCCGACATCCACGTCACGGCCGTGGAAAGCGACGCCGACCGCGCCGCGCGCATCCACGACAACCTGGCCCGGCTGGACCAGCGTGCCGACGTGATCGTCGGCGATGCGAGCCGTCCGAAGGACTGGTGGGACGGACAGCCATTCGACCGCATCCTGGCCGACGTGCCGTGCTCCGCGTCGGGCATCGTGCGGCGCCATCCCGATATCCGCTGGCTGCGGCGCGAATCGGACGTGGCCAGGCTGATGACCGAGCAGCGGCGCATCGTCTCGCAGCTCTGGCCGCTGCTGAAGCCGGGCGGCATCCTGGTCTACGTGACCTGTTCTATTTTCCCAACGGAAGGCGAGGCGCAGGCGCGCTGGTTTGGTGCGCAGCTTCCAGATGCGATACGATTGCAGGCGCCGGGGCAACTGCTGCCCGGCATCGAGGCGCCTGAAACGGCCGGTCGCGGGATTGCCGGCCAGGCAAGCCTGCCATCGGACCACGATGGCTTCTTCTACGCCCGCTTCCAGAAACGCGCCTGAACCCATCCACCCATGCCCAGCCTGCTGCGCCTGTTCGTCCTACGTGCCCCCGGCCGCGCGGTGCGCGGATGGCCGGCAGCACCGCTGGCCGGCGCGTGGGGGCTGTGCCGCGCGTGGTATGCCGTGGCGCTGCTGATGCTGGCGCTGCTGGTGCACGTGCCCCATGCCAGCGCGCAGCTGATCGAGACCACCGAGGCGCGCATCGACTACCAGGACGGCGGCTTCGAGCTCGCCGCGGCGTTCGACTTCGACCTGCCGCCGGCGCTGGAAGACGCGCTGCATAAAGGCATCTCGCTCTATTTCGTCGTCGACTTCCAGTTGTCGCGCGCGCGCTGGTACTGGTTCGACGAGAAGCCGGTCAACACGTCGCGCGCCGTGCGGCTGTCGTACCAGCCGCTGACGCGGCAGTACCGCGTCTCCACCGGCGGCCTGCAACTGCCGTTCAACCGCCTGAAGGGCGCGCTGCAGTTCATCCAGCAGGTGCGCGGCTGGCGCGTGTTCGAGCGCCGGGACGTCAAGCTGGGCGAGACCTATCACGCCGAGACACGCATGCGGCTGGACCTGTCGCAGTTGCCCAAGCCGTTCCAGATCAACGCGGTGAATACGCGCGACTGGAACCTGTCGTCGGACTGGAAGCGCTTCAACTACACGGTGCCGACGAATCTCGACGCGCCGCCACCCCCGCCGCCGCCCGCGCCCCCCGTGGCGCCACCCGCGCCGCCGGCCATGCCGGGATCGGCGCCCGCGCCCGCGTCGGCCCCGTCGGCCGAGGTGCGCACGCCGTTCGCGCAGACCGTGTCGAACGTGCTGTCGCCCAACCAACTGGTCCAGCCGGCCAGCCAGCCATGAACCGCAATCCATGGGATAGCAAGTTCCGCCGCGTGCTGTATCGCGTGGTGGTGGCGATCATCGTCTTCCTGGCGCTGGTGCTGGTGGGGCTGCTGGCCGGGGCATCGGCCAATACCGAGTTCTTCGACCGCTATTTCACGCTGCTCTTCAAGGTCAACCTGGTCGTTGGCGCGCTGCTGGTACTGACGGTGGGCGCGCTTGCGCTGACGCTGTGGATCCGCTACCGGCGCGGCAAGTTCGGCACGCGGCTGATGAGCAAGCTGGCCGTGTTCTTTGGCGTGGTGGGGGTGCTGCCGGGCGTGCTGATCTACCTGGTATCGCTGCAGTTCGTGTCGCGCAGCATCGAATCGTGGTTCGACGTGCGCGTGGAGAACGCGCTGGAGGCGGGCCTGAACCTGGGCCGCTCCACCATCGACAGCCAGCTTGCCGACCTGCAGGGCAAGGCGCGGCTGATGGCGGACCAGCTTACCGGCGCGTCGAGCATGGCCAGTTCGCTGCAGCTCAACCGGCTGCGCGAGCAGTACGGCATCCAGGAAGCGGCGATCTTCACCGGCAGCGGCCGCGTGCTGGCCACCGCGTCCAGCAGCTACGCCGCGCTGGTGCCGGACATCCCCTCGGGCGTGCTGGCCGAGCAGGCCCGCATGGCCGGTGGCTATGCGGCCGTGGAAGGCGGCACCGACCCCACGGGCGGTGACAAGCCGCCGGTCAACGTCGACAGCAGCCACCTGTACCGCATCCGCGTAATCATCCCGCTGGGCCCGGCGCCTGCCGCCACGCCCGACGATGCCGAGCAGGCCAGCGCCAACGCCGCCGCTGCCGCCGCGCGCGCCCGCAGCCGGCTGGTGCCGCCGGGCAGCCGCTGGGCCGGCTCGGGCCTGTCGATCGAACGCCGCCCGGAAGACGCGCCCGCCACCGGCTTCGGCCTGGTCGGCGACACCGTGCGCGAGGAACGCTACCTGCAGGTGGTGCACCCGGTGCCGGCCGTGCTGGCGCGCAATGCCGACGAAGTTCAGCGCGCGTACCAGGAATACCAGGAAAAGGCGCTGGGCCGCACGGGCCTGCGCAAGATGTACATCGGCACGCTGACGCTGACGCTGTTCCTGGCCGTGTTCATCGCCGTGATGCTGGCGCTGCTGCTGGGCGGCCAGCTTGCGCGGCCGCTGCTGATGCTGCTGCAGGGGACGAAGGAGGTGGCCGAGGGCGACCTGTCGCCCAAGCGCGAACTGAAAAGCCGCGACGAACTGGGCCAGTTGACGCAGCAGTTCAACCAGATGACGCGCCAGCTTGCCGAGGCCCGCATGGCGGTGGAAGACAACCGCGTGGCGCTGGAGCAGTCGAAGGCGTACCTGGAAAGCGTGCTGCAGAATCTGACCGCCGGCGTGCTGGTCTTCGACCGCCGCTTCACGCTGATCACGGCCAACCCCGGCGCCGAGCGCATCTTCCGCCAGCCGCTGGGCGGCGTGCTGGGCCAGCCGGTGGAGCAGATTCCGGGCATGGGCGACTTCGCCGATATCGTGCGGCAGGCGTTTTCCGAGCAGACGACGCGCGAGGTGCTGGGCGGCGCGCAGCACTGGCAGAAGCAGATCGAACTGCCCCAGGGCGACGAGGAACAGCCGCTCACGCTGCTGGTGCGCGGCGCCCACCTGCCGGGCGGCAGCCGCGACGAACCGGGCTACGTAGTGGTGTTCGACGATATTTCAGACGTGATCTCGGCCCAGCGCTCGGTAGCGTGGGGCGAGGTGGCGCGGCGGCTGGCCCACGAGATCAAGAATCCGCTGACGCCGATCCAGCTATCGGCCGAGCGCCTGCAGATGAAGCTGTCGCCCAAGCTGGAACAGTCCGACGCGGAAGTGCTCAAGCGCGGGGCCACCACGATCGTTAACCAGGTAGCGGCGATGAAACGCATGGTGGACGACTTCCGCGACTATGCGCGGACGCCGCCGGCGGTGATGCAGTCGCTGGCGCTGAACGGCCTGGTGGCGGAGGTGCTGCACCTGTACGGCATCGACGATCCGGCCGTGCACGAGCACCCGGTGATTCATGCGGCGCTGGGCCCCAGCCTGCCTGAAATCAAGGGCGATCCCACGCAACTGCGCCAGGTCATCCACAACCTGCTGCAGAATGCGCAGGATGCGGCGGCGGACAACGTCGCGGCCGGTAGGGCGGCGCCCCATATCACTCTGCACACCGAGACTGTAGAATACAAAGATTCCGCCGGCGAAGACCGGCAAGCCGTCAAGTTGTCCATTACGGACAATGGTCCCGGATTCGCACCGCGCATCCTGAGTCGAGCGTTCGAACCGTATGTGACCACGAAAGCCAAGGGTACGGGTCTCGGGCTGGCGATGGTGAAGAAGATCATTGACGAACATGGCGCGCGCATCGAACTGCGCAATCGCATGAACGGTAGCGAGATCACGGGTGCCCAGATCTCGATCCTGTTCGTTAAGCTGGCTTAGTCAATCTAGCGCACCGGCGCCTCCGGTCTGCGCTGCGGTGGGGTTAAGAGGGGAAGTATGGCAACGATCCTCGTAGTCGATGACGAAATGGGAATCCGGGAACTGCTCTCGGAGATCCTCAGTGACGAAGGACATGTGGTCGAGCTGGCGGAAAACGCCCAGAAGGCGCGCGAATTCCGCGCGCAGGCCACACCCGACCTGGTGCTGCTCGATATCTGGATGCCGGATACCGACGGCGTCACGCTGCTCAAGGAGTGGTCGGCGCAAGGCTATCTGACGATGCCGGTGATCATGATGTCCGGCCACGCCACGATCGATACCGCCGTGGAAGCGACCAAGATCGGCGCGCTGAACTTCCTGGAAAAGCCCATCGCGCTGCAGAAGCTGCTGTCGGCCGTGGAAGCCGGGCTGGCCCGCGGCGTCGAGCGCCCGCGCACCGCCCCCGTGGCCGCCGCCCCGATGACGCCATCCGGCACGCCCGAAGCGCCCGGCACCGTCGCCGCGCCGGCCGAGACGCCCGCCGAGACCGCCACCAACGGCAACCCGTCGCGCGGTGTGCCCGAGGGCGAGATGCAGTTCTCGTTCGACATGCCGCTGCGCGAAGCACGCGACCTGTTCGAACGGGCCTACTTCGAATACCACCTGGTGCGCGAACACGGCAGCATGACGCGCGTGGCCGAGAAAACGGGCCTGGAACGCACGCACCTCTACCGCAAGCTCAAGCAGCTTGGCGTGGAACTGGGCCGCAACAAGCCCGAGCCAACCGAGCAGTAAGCGCCGCTCAGAAAACGCTTGACGCGTCCAGCCCCGCCCGTTATAGTTTCGCTTCTTTGGCCCGGTAGCTCAGTCGGTAGAGCAGAGGATTGAAAATCCTTGTGTCGGCGGTTCGATTCCGTCCCAGGCCACCATAAGATTCAAGCACTTAGCCCAGCCTCGCGCTGGGCTTTGTGTTTTTATCTGACACTCTTCTGACAGTGTCATCGGTGCCTGAGAATGGTAGCGGTGCGCGCGAGCGCGATTTATTTCGCTCGATTGCGCTTATGGCACCTGTCATCGACGCTCCGTTTGCCTATACCGCAACTCCCCCACTTCGGAGTTGCTATGCACACTACGCTGTCCCCTCGCTATGCATGCCTGCTGAACCATCGCACTGAGGTGCAACATGGCTAAGGCCTATGCAGAGGGCAAGGGCTGGGCATTCCGCCTGCGTATCCGCGGACAAGACATCTATCGCTCAGGTTTCGCCACGGAGGCTGAGGCCAAGCAGGCCATCGCGAAAATCAAAGTCGAATACACGGACGCCTCGCGCGTTTCCGGGCACGGCCCATATCAGACCACGCTGGCCACGGCCTTCTCCAGCTATGCAGTTCAACGCTTCCCGTTCCTCAAGGGTGCCGCCCAGGACAAGAACCGTATCAATCGATATCTGCGCGCGCTCGGCTTACCAGTAATCGAACTTACCGAGGCTGTACACACCGCAGGCGGGGCACGACGGTATTGGGAGGTTTCACTGGCCCGAGAAACCGAACGAACGATTCCGAACAGTCTGCAGACCCACCGAGCGGCGCAGGCCACGCAGACAATCCGCTCCGACCAGATTCGGACACAGTTGGCCGCCACCAGGATGGCCGACGTCACCACGCATCAGGTCCAGACACTCATCGATGCGATGGTAAGCGAGGGATATGGCCCTGCGACGATTGACCACGAGCGTGCAGAACTGCGCCGACTGTTCAACCATGCCAGACGTGTGTGGCAATGGCGAGCTCCTCAAGGCAATCCAGCGAGCGACGTCAAAGCACCGGCCGTGGATAATGCGCGGGACCGGGTGTTAACGAATGACGAATGGAGGGCAATTGGCAAGGCGCTGGCGCGATACAAGAACCCCTATGCGCTGCCCATTGTCTGCCTGATGCTGGAGACCGCCATGCGGTCCTGCGAACCCCTGGCATATGCGACCTGGGGAGATGTGGATTGGACCCGCCGCGTGTTGGGCCTGCAGGACAGCAAGGGCGGCAAGCGCGATGTTCCGCTCAACCCTGAAGCCATCGCGCTGCTCCAAGGACTCCGTGTCCAGGCCGGCACAGTATCCGCGGGTGACAGGATTTTTCCGACCACCTATGAGGCCATCGGGAAGGCCTGGCGTGTGGCATGCGAACAGGCCGGCGTGAGGGGAGTCAAGTTGCACGACCTTCGCCACACGGCCGCTACCCGATACGCGCGTGAGTTCAATGGCAACCTGCCGGTCATCATGCAAATCACCGGCCATAAGACAGTCAAAATGGCGATGCGGTACATCAACATCAAGGCTGTTGACGTCGCGCAAATGATGCACGGCGACGAAGAGGAAGTAGGGCGGCTGCCCGCCGGCTACAAGGCAAAGCTGACCGGTTCGAAAGAATGCACGGAAACCGTCGAGCCTTCTGAGGAACCCGCTCGGCAAAGCAATGTGGTGCGGGTCAACTTTGGCCGCAAGGCGGCATAGTTGACCGTGAAACGCGGGCAGCTATCACCAGCACGCAGAGCTCCACGGCGCCGTACCGGAAGTCGTAGTTTGCGCCGCAAAGGAAGACCGGGCATCGAGCTTGACGCCCGGTCTTGAGTTTAAAAATTCCTGTGAGATGTTGCACCTTTCTCGCTATCCGACCGACCAAGGCCGGAGTTCGACCATTCTCCCGCCAAGGAAAACGGTCGGCACATCACTACAACGGGCCGCCAAGCCCACACCCCAAAGGGGACACACACAGTTTCCACCGCTGGCAGTTTTCGAGTACCGAATTCCGGTTCGCTCCCCTCTTGACTGATTAGGTCTCGAAGTTCGCTCAGACTCTACTCTTCGCCGCTCCTTCTCTTGCGCCGTTCCAGGTGCCACCCTGGTCAAATGGCCGTCAGAGATTCCCACGTTAGTTGGCTGTGTCGGAACCACGATTTAGGAATACGTCGTCTCGAGTTCGAAGGCATCGCATACGCTTACCCGGTTGCCCGGTTTCGGCGCCCCGATGTTCCATAGCAGGCGCCTACCCACCTTCAACCGTCATCAACGAATCACCCCCGGAAGGGGCGTACCCAAGGTTCCTTACCGCGATAAAGGGGACTCTCACCCCTAGTTACGTGCTTAAGCTATCCAGCGACCCTCCCATTACGGAGGTGCCATGTACCCAGGACAGGAGTTGCAGCTCCCGCTTATTTGTTTCCCGGTACACCTACGCCATTTCTAGCGCATCAGCAGCCTACACGCGCGGTCTCTGTCACGCCGTTCAGTTCCGAACGTCCCAGAGCCCGGATTTTCACCGGTTCACTAGTCAACAGGGTCGGTCTGCATTACTGCAGCTCCCGTTTCCGTGTCGCCCAACACCCTGCCCATGGCAGCGATTGGGTCGAGGGAGGGCTGTCGCCCTCAAGCGCCCGTTTCAGCCGCACCAGCCAGCGTTACCCGGCATGCAGCTAAGGCGGTGTGCGAAAGGTTGGCTACCTTTCGCGTGTCTTTCGACATGTGTGTGTTTTGCAGTTGGCGGTCTGCTCGCTGAACCCTCCTTGCAAGCGCCGATGGGCTCACCGAGCAGACTGCCGTGCATGCGAGCCATCCCGACTCTCGAGGGGAAGAAGCCCTTTTCACAATGCTTGCCCTACCGCCGTATAGCATCGCCTCACTGACGCAATCACGCTGTAACATGGACACGGCGACACGGCAGTTGCAAGCAAACTGAGATTGCCGCGCAAAGATTCCACGAGAGAGAACAATGCAAGACGACGAACAGCTGGACCTTGAAATAGCGCTACGCAAGTTTCATGAGCTTGGCTTGGCGGACGGCGACTTGGGATACGCGTACTGGTACAAGATAGGGGGCCTTCTTAAACGAGCCTCGGGCATGCAGGAAGAAATCGATACGCTCAGGAAAGAGCTAGGGAAGTGTCGAGCGTTGCTGGCTAAGCGTGACGCGGGGGGCGTTGCGTAAACCGCGAGCGCGTGGAGCCCCTCAGCTCTTGACGTTGTAACGGCGCAGTTTCCGCGCTCTGGACTTTGGAGCCTTCCCGCTTTGGCCGAGCGTTGCTCGGAACATCATTACGTCTCATACCCGCAGAACCCAATCACACTTTGATGGCGCGGCGTCTAGCTATACCCAGGTATGCCCATTACCTGGAACCTCCTTGCCAGCCACCCCGCCGACCACTCCGATTGCCCGCAGCAAGACTGCCGCCCTGGCCCGCATCCTCGACTGCGTCCCCCGGGGCTACCACCGATACACGTTTGGGAGAGTGAAGGTAAGCAAGGCTGAAGCCTTAGCGAGGAAGTTTCATGCCTTGTACTACATCGGATGCACGCCAGCACAGCGCCTCACCCGCAAGCAGAAGGGACTCGCCAGCGCGCTGCTGGTCATGTACTGGCCGCCGGAGGCCCAGGAAGTCCATTGGCTGCTCCTCGCCACTGACGGGGACGGGCTCGAGACCGAACACCTGCGTACGACAAGGGAAAAGCCTCGCCTGCGGTGGCTGGGCTACGAGCTCGCCCGATACGTTAGCCAAGACGGCGTTACATGGACCTGGCGTCGCCCCCGGGAGGACATGGCCGACCTGCATGCCCTGATTGCCTCACAGGCGAATCTGAGGCATCTCACGGCATTGGCGGGGACACTGGAGCGCATCGCGCGCCAGCCAGGGTTTCATGGCGTGCGCGTCCAATCCTGGTCTCTGCTGCAGGAAGCCCGCAGGCGGGGCTTCGAAGGGGAGCTCCCCCACCTGTTTTTCGTCCAGAAACTAAGCCACGGCGACCGTCTCGAGCTATCCGGGAGCAAAGACGACTAGACAGGGCACTTTTCGGTAGGCACAGTGTCAACTAGAGTGTAAAGTGTCAACCCGCTTGTCAAGTACATAACAACAGAGGATGTCATGGGTAAGAAGCTGAACAACGCGCCAGTCTTCTACACCGTCGCTCAGGTCCACTTCAATCCCATTCTGAATCTGGAAGCCTACATTCCGGCGATTCAAGAGAGGTTGCGAAAAGAGCACTTTCCGGTATTTAAGCACGAACTCGTGCAGCGCTTTGTGTTGCCGTTTGGTCAGGCAGACGCGGCGCAATCTGCTGCGGGAAGCCTTCCCTTTGCTTCTCAGTCGCGGTTTGTGTTCGGCAACATTCAGGACACCGAGCTCTTCTTGGTGGAAACCAACGCCATGTCGTTCCAAACCTCGAACTACGAAACGTTCGAGACATTCTCGGCGACCCTGCTCAAGGGACTGAGCATTTTGAACGACGCGCTGGGCCTGGATTTCGTCGAACGGATTGGCCTTCGGTATCTTGATGCAGTTCAACCCTCGAAAGAGTCGGAGTCTCTCAAGGACTTTCTCGTACCGGAAGTTCTCGGTCTTTCGTTTCGCAGCGGGGGACAGCTACTGCAATCGATAAGCGAGACAACTGTCGCGACAGGCGCGGGCCAGTTGGTTTCCCGCGTCGTTATTCGGGACGGACATGTGGGGCTTCCACAGGAATTGACCGGACATACACCGGCCATTGCCCCCCGCTTTACGCAAGCCGCAGGACCGCATGCCATAATCGACGCGGATGCTTCCATTGCGCAGCGAGAGGCTTTCGAATTGTCAAAAGTAAGCACTCAACTCTCAGCGCTGCACGACGAAATAGACAGGTCCTTCCGAGCGACGGTGACGGAATACGCCATGGCTTCCTGGGCCTGAGGGGAGACACTGTGAGCACGACCATGACCTATGGGGGATGGGCGCTGGAGCGTTCTGTTTCCACTGGCGGAAGCACAAGCGTAGTTCGCTTGGTCGGTGGCATATTTGCTGCGGCCGGTGCCGCGCTTGCCACGATTGGCACGGGCGGCGAAATTTCGATTGAACAGCTTCTGCGAACGGGTCAGCCGGCAATGCATGGAGCTTCGCCGTATGAGATTGTTGAAGCCGAACCAGTTCGGTCGCCTGGCGAAGACTTGGCCCGCATTCGAGATGTCTTAAATCCTGCCGTCTCCGACATTGCAGCGACATTCGGCGTATCGCGCCAGTCCGTTTATAACTGGCTCAGCGGCGAGCCAGTTGCCCAAGAAAATGCTGCGAAGCTACGAGACCTCGCACAAGCTGCGGATGTGCTTGCGCATGAAGGCATCGCAAAAAATTCCGCCCTGCTTAAGCGCAAATTGCCCAATGGCAAAACACTTATGCAAACTGCTCAGGCAGGCGAGCCTGCCCGGGAAGCTGCACTGACACTGGTCCGCATTCACAAGCGCGAGGCGGCGCAGCGGGAACGCATGACTGCTCGATTTGCGAACCGCGCAAAGACGCCCGCAACTGCCGACTTTGACCTACCGTCGCCCAGCGACCCGGTCTGAGGTAGAACGTGGCGGAGTGGAATCGCGACACACCTTGGCGCCAAGGACATTTGCTTCCCGATGTTGCGATGGAAGCGCTGGGGCTTCGCCACCCAGTCAGTCCCGAACAGTCCGTTGTCGTTGTCGCGACCCACGATTGTGATTTAGCCCAGGACCCCGAGGGAGAGCCCGCCATAGAAGTCGTAATTGGCCGCCTCGCAGAAAAAGATGGCAACTGCACGCACGCGAAGAACGCGCGCAAGCTCCACATCGAATTCGCGGGTGATGCCAATTTCTGGGCGGAGTTTGAGGCTACCCAGAAGGTAACTGTCAGCAAAGCCGCACTGAACGACTTTGCGCCACGGCAAGACGCCCTGCTCTCTCCCAAGAACTACGCCATCTTTCAGATGTGGCTGGCGAGCCGGTATCGGCGTTCAGCGTTTCCGGATGAGTTCGAGCGCCGCCTGACTAACAAGGACGCGAAACTCCACGAGAAGATTGCCAAGGCAGTGAGGCCTCATGGCGAAATGATTGTCGGAGTTTTCTTTGACGTTGATGGCGGCCAAGAGGTCAAGCGAGAGGGGCCCAACGATACTTACACCCTCGACATCACGATTCTTCACGCAGCTGAGCCTGACTTCGAGGCAGCCGAAAACGCTGCACAGACCGCTGCGGAAGCCATCGAGAAGGCATTCAGAGAGAAGCTCTTTAATGCTGAGACAAGGTCGTGGCAGCAGATTGAACTGCATTCTTGCGAGCCTTTGTCGGAGTCCGTCTTGACCTATGACATTTTCAAGCGCCTGAAGCGTTGGCGTCTCGAACACATCAGTTTGGCCGCGGAACCGCAACAATCTGTACTACCAGAGTAAGGGGTATCGCAGGACACCTCCGACAGTTTAGCTCCACGCCTCTCCCAGTGCCTGCGCCTGCTGTAACACGAGCTCCACGGCACCATCCTGCTGGTCCGGCGGGTACTTGTATTTCCGTAGAATGCGCTTGACCATGAGGCGCAATTTCGCCCGGACACTTTCACGCTCCGACCAGTCCACCGTCATGTTCTGCCGCAGATTTTCGGTCAGTTCGTGGGCAATTTTCTTGAGCGTCTCGTCAGTCAACTCGCGAATGGCAGATTCGTTGTTGGCCAAGGCATCATAGAAACGGACTTCGTCCTCAGTCAGACCAAGTTCCTCGCCGCGGCTGGCTGCTGCCCGGAACTTCTTGGCCATGTCGATGAGTTCCTCGATGACCTGGGCAGTTTCAATCGCCCGGTTCTGGTAGCGCGTGACGACGTTGGCCAGCATCTCAGAGAACTTCTTCTCCTGCACCACATTTCCCGAGAATCGGCTCTTAATCTCTCCCTCCAGAAGTCGCTCCAGCAGTTCCACCGCTAGGTTGCGCTCAGGCAGATTTCGGACTTCAGCGAGGAATTCATCATCGAGAATGCCGATATTGGGCTTGTCGAGCCCGACCGCCTCGAAAACATCTACCACTTTCTCAGACACTACAGCCGAGCTGATGATTTGCCGGATGGCAAGCTCGCGTTCCTCGTTGGTCTTCTTCTTGTCACTTAGCTCTCGCTTAGTGAGAATGACTTTCACTGCCTGCATGAAAGCCACTTCCTCACGTACGGTCTTTGCCTCGTCCAGCGTGCAGCACAGCGTGAACGCCTTGCTCATAGCGAGCGCTGTATCTGCAAATCGCTTCTTGCCGTCTTTCAGCCCCAACACATGGTTAGCGGCGCCCGCAAGAGACTTATGGCCTGCGGTCAAGAAGTCGCTGTAGTCGTAGCCATGCAGCATGCCGCGCAGGATGTCGAGCTTCTCCTCCAGCACAGCGTAGGCCTCAGCGGCATCAACGGTCGGACGGCCTCGTCCATGGCTCGCGGTGTATTCCTTCAGCGCACTCTTCAGCTCGTTGGCGATACCGATGTAGTCGACAACTAGGCCACCTTGCTTGTCCTTGAACACGCGATTCACACGTGCAATGGCTTGCATCAAGTTGTGGCCCTTCATGGGCTTGTCCACGTACAGCGTGTGCACGCACGGCGCGTCGAAGCCAGTGAGCCACATGTCTCGGACGATGACCAAGCGCAGCGGGTCAGTCGGGTCCTTGAAACGCTTCTCCAGTCGCTTCTTCACTTTCCCGTTGTAGATGTGTGGCTGTAGGAGGGCTTTGTCACTCGCCGAGCCTGTCATCACGATTTTGACAGTGCCTTCTTCTGGGTCGGCGTCGTGCCACTTCGGGCGCAACTTGATGATTTCGTTGTAGAGGTGGACGCAAATCTCCCGGCTCATGGCCACCACCATGGCCTTGCCGTTCTGGGCCCTGTTGCGTTCCTCGAAGTGCGCCACCAGGTCGGCCGCCACGGCGGCCACGCGGGGCTCCGCACCTACGACTTTCTCAAGCGCCGCCCATCGACTCTTCAGCTTGGCCTGCTGGCTTTCCTCCTCATCCTCCGCCAGCTCGTCTACTTCGGCATCGATTTGCGGCAGGTCCTCCGCCTTCAGCGACAGCTTCGCGAGGCGCGACTCGAAGTAGATGGCGACCGTGGCGCCATCCTCCTTGGCCTGCTGCATGTCGTAGACATGGATATACTCGCCGAACACGGCGCGCGTGTCGCGGTCCTCGCTCGAGACCGGCGTGCCGGTAAAGGCGACGAAGGTGGCGTTTGGCAGCGCATCGCGCAGGTGCTGCGCGTAGCCGACCTGGTATTTTTCCTGACCCGGCTTGCCTTTCAGCTGGGCCTCGAAGCCATATTGGGTGCGGTGCGCCTCATCGGCGATAACAACAATGTTGTGCCGGTCCGAGAGCACGGGGAAGGTGTCCTCATCTTCGCCTGGCATGAACTTCTGGATGGTGGCGAACACGATGCCGCCGGATGGCCGATTGGCGAGCTTGGCGCGCAGGTCTTGCCTGGTCCCGGCCTGCACCGGCTGTTCGCGCAACAGGTCCTGCGCCAGCGAGAACACGCCGAACAATTGACCGTCGAGGTCGTTGCGGTCGGTGATGACGACGATGGTCGGGTTCTCCATCGCCGCGTCCTGCATCACGCGGGCGGCAAAGCAGGTCATGGTGATGCTCTTGCCGCTGCCTTGCGTGTGCCAAACCACACCACCCTTGTGGTTCGCGCCGGGACGCGATGACGTCACCACCTGCCCGATGGCCGCACGCACAGCGTGGAACTGGTGGTAGCCGGCAATCTTCTTGACCAATGCCCCGTCGTCCTCGAACAGCACGAAGTAACGTAGATAGTCGAGAAGGTAGGCCGGTGCCAGCACGCCACGCACCAGCGTTTCCAGCTCGTTGAACTGACCTAGCGGGTCGAGCGTGACGCCGTCGATGGTGCGCCACTGCATGAATCGCTCGGCGTTGGCCGAAAGCGAGCCCATGCGCGCCTGCGAGCCATCGGATATCACGAGAATTTCGCTGTACTGGAAGACGTCCGGAATCTGAGTCTTGTACGTCTGAATCTGGTCGTAGGCCTTCCAGATGTCGGCGTTCTGGTCAGCCGGATTCTTCAGCTCCAGCAACACCAGCGGCATCCCGTTGACGAACAGCATCAGGTCAGGCCGACGCGTGTGATGCGGGCCCTTGATGGCGAACTGATTGACGGCAACCCACTCGTTTGCCACGGGATTGGCCCAATCGACGAGGCGGACGAAATCGCCACGCGTCTCGCCATCCTTTTGGTATGCCACAGGCACGCCGCCGACCAGTAACTGGTGGAAACGGCGGTTGGCCGACAACAGCGCAGGAATGCCCAGGTCCTGCACCTGCTGCAACGCGTGCTCGCGTGCCGCAAGCGGGATGCCAAGGTTGAGCCTGGCAATCGCACTGCGTAGGCGTTCGACCAACAGAACCTGGCGGTAGTCAGCTCGCTCTGGGGTGGCGCCATCCGGCGCGAGGTCCGGGCCAAAAAGGCGGGTGTAGCCAACCTCGGAGAGCCAGCCGAGCGTTTCCTGTTCCAATTGGTCTTCTGTCATGGTGGCTTCAGGCTGCGAGGGCCTCTGCTTCTGCCCCCGGGAGGCGGAGTTGGCCGCAAATCAGGCGAGGGAGAAGGGCATCGCGGATTTCCCCTAGCTTTTGCGCTTGGGTCAGATGAAGCCGCTCAATCATTGGACGAACAATGCTTGCAAATTCAGAGAGAACTTCATCGCAAGGCACCGCGACAAGTTCCGTTTCTAGAAAGTGTGTCGTTTGAAAATTAGCGATACCAGTACTCTGATTCTGATACTCCCACGTCTTCCCTTGCGCGTAGATGTAGCTCAGGTGGAGCCCCAAAACCATCCCAACATCTTCGGATTTCGGTCGCAACAATCTACAAAAGCTCGCTGGCTCGACTGGACAGTCAAATTGTTGAAGCAACCTGTCCGTGAGGTATAGAGCTCGTCCAGTAGGTTGGTCTTTGCTACCGCCAGAAACCTCCAAGATGATGTCGCCGTGTTGTAGCTTACGACTGGCTAGCTTTTTAGCAGACGTGTATCGAATCGGAACTCGACTGTTTGCTCCACTTTGCAGGTCCGGAATATCAGTTCCGCGAATAATAGCTACCCGCGTATCGTTCTTGCTGTCCGGCTCCTCTCCTCCCCAATCACCACCGATAGTATGGGAAACGAGCTGGCCGAAGGGTACCAATTGCCACCCTTTCGGCACCAACCCCGACTCCGTTTCCTCGAACCCATCCGGAAACAGCGCTGCGGTGGCATCGTCCATTCCTTCCGGCACGCGCCCTTCCTGCTTTGCACGGACGGGGTCGAAATCGACAAACCAGGACTTGAACAGCGCCTGGGCGATGGTTTCAAGCGTGGCGTTGGTTTCGCGCAGCAGGGTGATACGGTCATCGAGGGCGCCAAGAAATCCAACAATCTCCTGTTGCGCCGAGCGCTCAGGTAACTCAATGTGAGTGGACTCGGCGAACTTCGTAAACTGAAAACGTGCGATGCCGGTGTGCTGGACCTGATGGTTTTCAATCGTTCCGTTTGAATACAGAAACTGCAGGTACCAATAAACGAATTCAGGTTCTGCAAGATTCGAGTCGACGCGCATGAATCGAGCGAATGACGCACAAGTCACGGGGAGTGCTGCCTTTTCGAACAGCTTTGAGCGCAGGAAAACAGTCCTTCCTGTTGGCCTTCCCTTGCTGCCGCCTGCCGTCTCGATGAGTATGTCACCGGGTTGAAGTGACTTCCTGGCAGCGGCTTTCCCGGCGATTTGGCGGACAGGCACACCGTCAAACGCTCCTCCTCTGGTTGTGTCGAAATCTGTTCCGCGAATGACGTGCATCTCCACGCTACCGTCAAACGGTGCATCCTTGCCCCACTCGCCGTCCTTCGTCTCGACCAAGAGGCCTCTGAGCAGCACTTTGCTAGAACTCATACCCCAGCCCCCCTAGCTTCTGCCGAATCAACTGGTCGAGTTCCGCGCCCTTGGCCATCTGCTCGCCGAGCTTTTCGGTCAGTTGCCGCATCTTGTCGGTGAACGCCTCGTCGTCATCCTCGACCTCCTCGGCGCCGACATAGCGGCCCGGCGTGAGCACGTGGCCGTGCTCGGCAATCTCGGCGAGCTTGACGCTGCGGCAGTAGCCGGGGAGGTCGGCGTATTCGTCGGCGCCTTCCTCGCCACGCCAAGCGGCGACGGTAGCGGCGATGCGCTCGATGGTCTCGTCGGTCAGTTCCGCCTGCACGCGACTAATCATGCTGCCGAGCTTGCGCGCGTCAATGAACAGCACTTCGCCTTGGCGCATGCTCTTCTGCTTGGCGAGGAACCAGAGGCAGGCGGGAATCTGCGTGTTGAAGAACAGCTGGCCCGGCAGGGCCACCATCACCTCTACCACGTCAGCGTTGACCATCGCGCGGCGGATGTCGCCCTCACTGTTCTGGCTGGAACTCATTGAGCCGTTGGCGAGCACGATGCCAGCGCGGCCGTTTGGCTTCAGGTGATACAGCATGTGCTGCAACCAAGCATAGTTGGCGTTGCCCCGCGGTGGCGTACCGTAGACCCAGCGTGGGTCGCCCTCCAGGCTGCCGTGCCACCAGTCGCTGACGTTGAACGGCGGGTTGGCCAGCACGAAATCAGCGCGCAGGTCCTGGTGCTGATTCCGCAAGAAGGTGTCGGCCGGTTCGCGCCCGAGGTTGTAGTCGATGCCCCGGATGGCGAGGTTCATCGCCGCTAGTCGCCAGGTGGTCGGGTTGGATTCCTGGCCATAGATGGACACGTCGCCGAGCTTGCCGCCGTGGGCCTCGATGAATTTTTCCGACTGGACAAACATACCGCCCGAGCCGCAGCACGGGTCGTACACTTTGCCGTGGTGCGGCGCCAGCACCGCGACCAGGGTCTTGACGATGGACGCAGGAGTGTAGAACTGGCCGCCCTTTTTGCCTTCAGCACTTGCGAACTGGCCGAGGAAGTATTCGTACACCTGCCCGAGTACGTCACGCGCTCGGCTGGCGTCCTCGCCGAAGCCAATGGTGGAAACCACGTCAACCAGTTCGCCGAGCTTGCCATCCGGCAACTGAGCGCGGGCGTAGCGTTTGTCCAGAATGCCCTTGAGCTTGGAGTTCTCCGCCTCGATTTCCGCCAACGCCTCGTCGATGCGCTTGCCGATGTCGGTCTGTTTGGCCGCGCCGCGCAGTTGCTCCCATCGCGCGGTCTCTGGGACCCAGAATACGTTGACCTCACGGTAGTAGTCGCGGTCCTCCAGCTCTTCGGTGAGCAACTCTTCGTCGCAATCGTGCAGGAAATACTCGTCGTTCTCATCGGCGAAGCGCCGAGTCAGCTCGGTACGCCGGGCGGCGAATGTGTCGGAGATGTATTTGAGGAAAATGAGGCCGAGCACTATATGCTTGTACTCAGCAGCGTCCATGTTGGCGCGTAGCTTATCGGCCGTGGCCCAGAGTGTTCGTTTGATGTCGTCAAGCATCGGCTATCAAGTATCCGCACGCATAGAATTTTCAAAATATGGCCCATGGCGTTACGCCCCGTGCCAAGTAACCGGCGATTTTATCTGGAATGCAGCTCGGCGACCGGCCGGATAGCAGCTTAGGTCCCCATGGCGTCCAAACGTAGGGGGACCTGAAAATCTCGCCCGTCATCAAATCCACCCATCCGCCGCCCGCACACCGGCGCGCACGATGAGCGGCGGGAATCAAAGCACTGAGCCAGCGGGGAAATCCCGCACGCACTACCGCAGTCTTTCCAGCTTCATCCAGACCGCCACAGCCATGGAAACGTGCTCGCTTTGGCAACTTCGCGACGCTATTGAACTTGGCGAGGTATCGGCCCCAAGCCTTAACGCATCGACACGCTTCCATCCATGTACTTCCCCAAGGCCACCATTTGCGAAGTTTGGCCGAATCAAGCTTGTAGCCTCTTGGAAGCCACAGGATGAGGTGGTAATGCAACCGGCTTGCTGATTCCAGGACCCAAGCGTAAGGCAGGAGATGGCCCAAGCTTTTGAGTTCCCTCCGCGCTCGGTCCATGAAGCCGCTGATGTGCTTCGAGGAGAAATCTTCCGAATCCTCGTACGTCAAGGTTAGCGCAACTGCGTACAGCCCTGCGACCTTTGCAATTCGCTTCTGCTCTGTAATGACGCGATTGAGCTTCTTTCTCGCTGCGCTTTTTCGTTTCCGACATGCCGTTTTCGGACTTGTTACGGTCTTTTTGACAAGTTCAGCGAACCGGGAAACGGACGCTGAATCAAAGTGCGGTCGGCTCTCGACCGATGGGAAATTGAAAGACATTGGCACACCTCGTGTGTGTGCCGCATCAGCTGACTCGCTGTGTCCTCGCTACTACTTCGAAAAATATCTGTCCTCCGCATGCTGAGCGGCGGCTATTCGACTGCCGCGCTTATACTCAGATATCCACTGAGTAAGCGCGCTGCTGGCGCATCCGTCCCCGGTTCCAGCCGGGGGCGATTTCTTCGCTGGATGCGATGCTAGGTACTTCGAGAGAGGTTGCAGACCTCAGGGCATCTCGCCGACGCCACGCGCGCGCTTTGACTGCACGGACGTGGACCCGCTAAGAGCTTGCAACCAGGCTTCGACGTCAGAAGCTCTGAATCGAAGCAGGCGACCGAGCTTCACAGCAGGGGGGAGGTCACCGCCAGAACAATGGCGGTTGTAGATGGTTTGCTCGGCGACGCCCAAACGGGCGGCGAGCGCTTTGGCTGAAAGCAGGTGCTCCACAGTGTCACGTACCAGTTGCGCAATCACATGACTGCACTAAGTATAGGTGCGTCTTACCTGGGGCTACCTCTCTTTTCCCGAGACTCTGAAAGAAAATCTGCGGCGCAGGACTTGTCCGAACCCACTTCGGCTTGGTATTCGACTAAAAGTGCAAGGGCTGCAGTCATTTTTTCCCTCGAAGGGTTCGGCCGCTTGCGGAGTACTGTCAGTCTTCTGAGCTCGGGCCATTGCTGATACCAACAAACGGTATCGCCTGGGCCTACTCCAAGCAGCTTCAGAACATCGGGAGGGACGGTGAGGTGCCCGTCCTGGGAGACAGTTGACTCATACATCATCACCTTGCGCTCCTCTAGTAAGTGTAGCTCGACGGCAATTAAGAAGCTGCGAGCATTGTCTTCAAAATTGATGGATTTGCTTCCGTCAGATGCTGGACTTCTGTGTCGTAGCCATACAAACGATGTATTGATAGTGCAACCGCGCAAGAACGCGAAAATCCGCCTTCGCAATGAACGACTACGGATGGCACGTTGTCTGGCAATCCTCGAACAAACGCGTGAATTTCCCTTGCCTGGTCTGCACGGAATGAATCGGAGAGTCTGCTCTGCGCTCGCTTCGAGATGTTCGGATTCAAAAAATCGACGTCGGCGAATCGTAGCCGCAATAGGTGATTGAAGCCCTCAAGGCTCGCCAGTGGCCGCTCCGGGGAGGTGATGGATATGATTGCAATGGACTGCAGGCGCGGAAGCCTTTCAGCCTGCTGGCGAGACAATGCGAAGACCTGACGTCTACCGGCAGGAGGCTTGTACAGTAAATTGACCACCTCGGAGAATTGCTGAGGCATTTGAAGGTCGTCACTGGGGCGAGTGCTTCAGGCCAGGCGCCGGAGCCGCCATCACTTCCCTGACACGTTTCATAATCCAGACGACCTCCGCTGCAGAAAAGTCCCATTGGCAGCTATGAACCTTCTTGGCGACCCCGGCTTCGATACGCGGCAATGCATCTTCCAATGCCCAGGAGTTCTCGGACATTTTCCGCGTGGTGTAGGGGACCAGTTGTTGCGCCAGGTCTTCGCATATGTCATACCTTGCCCAACGGGCCTCCTCAGAAGACACTTCGTACCGGTCGCCATTCTGGCGGACCAGAACCTTTGGTTGAGCACCCGACACAGCTCCCAACCAATCATTCTTGGGGAAATCCTCCGGTACCTCGTAGGGGCTCATGACGCGCCTCTCAATCTATGCTGAGAGCCCACGGTAGCAACGAATTTCGGGCATCGTCAACACTCGCGACATGTCGAGGCCAAAAAGTTGGCAGATTGCCAATTTGACGCTATACGACCTTCGTTGTTTTATTGAAACACGGGAAAAACAGCCTGTCCTTGCCCAGTTTTTTCGCCTCTCTGCTCGCCCTTTGTCGATAGCAACGTATTGATGTCTTCTTACCTGATAACGCATATTATCAGGTAAGATTTTTTCAATGATTTATGTATCACCCTAAAGAAAGCCGTCGCTTCTTACGTATTTTTCTATTGCCAAAAATTCCCCTGACACCAATACTGGGGCATGAGCTACCACCGTAGCGTGCTGGGATATCTGCACGCGGAGTGCACCAGAAGAGAGCGTCGTGGCGTTGACTACATTAGAAGTATCGCCGGTCCGTCCGCTGCACGTGCTCTACTTAGACTTTGACGGCGTGCTGCATCCAGACTCTGTATATCTGACCAGGAATGGCATCGAACTCCTGCATCGTCCAGGGCACACTTTGTTTGAGCATGTTTCGCTCCTCGAAGAGGAGCTGCAACCCTATCCCGACGTCAAGATTGTTCTCTCGACCTCATGGCAACTTATTAAGGGCGGCTACGAACACGCGAAGTCGAAGCTCCCTGCGGGCCTACAAGAACGATGCATTGGCGGAACATTTCACAGACGCGAAATGCGTAAAGCTTGGTTCGAGAGCATGTCGCGGCCTGACCAAGTCATCCTGAACGTTAAGAGGCGACAACCATCACGCTGGATAGCGATTGACGATTGCCCAGAGGAGTGGCCCGCATGGGCGCTCGACTGCGTTGTTCGCGCCGACCCTGAGCAGGGTATTGCGTCTGGCGCCGTGCTTGCGGAAATGAAGACAAAGTGTAAGCGGCAGTTTGGCGCGCGCTCCTAGACCAGTTCGGGTTCCGTGACTGGCTCCGAGAGAGACGCCATCTCGTCCGAAAGGATAGAAAGAAAACGCCATGCACTGCGCCAGTTCGACATCGCCAACTTCAAGGGCATCGCCCAAGCCAACATAGAATGGGACGAGCCCCTTGTACTGATTGGTGAGAACAACGGCGGAAAATCTAGTGTGCTGTCTGCCCTGGCTTGCTTCCTGAGCGACAGCGGCATCTGGACTCCTTGTTACTGATAACTCGTATTATTAGTAAAATTCTTTGGCATAACCCCCCCGAAGTTTTGAGACACGAGGGACACGCGTTCCAGTGCGGCGTGCCATTCAAGCCGACTCCACGTCATCCCACATCCACCGGCACTTTGCCGAGGTACAAGACGAGAACATGCACATCTTCGAAACGAACGCCGCAAAGGTCAACC
This sequence comes from Cupriavidus sp. SZY C1, assembly GCF_032190535.1. Lineage (NCBI taxonomy): Bacteria > Pseudomonadati > Pseudomonadota > Betaproteobacteria > Burkholderiales > Burkholderiaceae > Cupriavidus > Cupriavidus sp. SZY C1. The sequence goes on along the minus strand of NZ_JAUANU010000006.1, from coordinate 201,470 downwards.
AGTTGGACGACGCCCAACTGACTAGCCTGCTCAACCGCTTGCTAATCTTAGAAGCGGAGGCCGCCTGCATTCCGGTGAACTCTATCGAAGTGGGCCTAAATATTCGAGCTGGAGATGGGGGGGTCGATGCGTCAATACGCTGGACCGAAGGAGTAGAGGCAACAAGCTTTCTCCCTTCACGATTCCAAGTGTTCCAGTGCAAGGCAGAAAAGATGTCGCCAGCCAAATGCGCGTCGGAGTTGGTTGCCGAGGACGGAGCACTAAAGCCCTTGGTTGCCCAAGCAATTGCAGAGGCAGCGACGTATATTCTGTTCACCACTGAAATGGTGAACGCGAAGATGAAGCTGAAGCGTGTCGAGGCTATGCGCGAAAAGCTGACCGAGCTTGGAAATCCACACGCGGCATCTGCACAGTTTGTTGTTTATTCTGCAGAAGATATTGCTCGATGGGCGAACTCCTATTTACCCGCCGTTGCCTACGTGCAGGCGGTTACCGGCTTCTCGATAGTACCAGGCCTGAAGTCTTGGACTGAATGGAATGCTAGCGACGCCGGGCAATGGCCATTTCACCAAACAAGCACCGCCTCCAAGCTGCTAGATGAGATTCGCCGCACGCTGTCCGAGCCGCGTCGTTCCATCAGGCTTAATGGCTTACCTGGTCTTGGGAAGACCCGTCTAGTTCTTGAGGCACTAGGGCCAAGTGAAACCAATCCGGGACTAGCGCCTCGAACGGTCTACTATAACGCGGCCCATGCCTCAACTGGGTTGCCAAATCAGGTCATCGAGTGGGTTAGGCATGGGCTATCTGGCGTGTTAGTTGTGGACAACTGCCTACCGGAAGTCCACACCCAGCTCGAAAGGGAAGTGCTAGCATCGACCTCAAAACTAAGCTTGATATCCATCTTCGCCAATCCATCCGAAGATTTATCCGTTGCTGCTCGGCTCATTTTGCAACCTTGCGCTCCCACCGAGCTTGCAGATGCCTCGCGACAATACATCAATGGTCTGCCGGATTCAGACGCCAGCAAGATTGCTCACTTGGCAGGCGGGTTCATATTCTTCGCCTATCTGCTGTGTGACGCTTACACAAATGGGCAAGGCATTGACGGGATACTTGTCGACTCCGAAGCACTATTCAGATTCCTGGGTCGTGCGGCCGGCGCGCCCGACGACGACGCGCTAAGGACAATCGAAGCATGTTCCATATTCGAGAGCTTGGAGTTTGCTGATGGCAACGGCCCCGAGGCAGCGTCGGTCATTGGCATTTCAGAAGTAAACCCCCATCGTTTTTACCGACACGTGCGTTCGTTCGTCAGACGCGGAGTCATCGAAGCAACCGGTCGCTTCATTCGGGTACGTCCCCATCCCCTTGCGCTGCGCCTGTGCCGTAACTGGTGGGAAGGGGTTGCCCCTCAACGCGCGTTGCAAATCTTCGAGAGCATCCCAGAGTCAATGGTCGACTCGTTATGCGAACGCCTTCGAATGCTAGACACTCTTCCGGAGGCGCGAAATGTCACGGCACAGCTTTGCGAAGAAGCTGCCCCTTTTGGTCAAGCGGAAGTGCTCTTTAGCGTCCGGGGCGCTCGCATCTTCCGCGCACTTGCTGAAGTGAACCCCGAGAGCGCATGCAAGAGTCTTGGCCTTATCATTGAAGACACTGACATCGAAACACTGCGTGGAGCTCGGAACAGCCGTCGGGATTGGGTATGGGCATTAAGTAAATTAATCTTTCGCGCCAATACCTATTCAGGCGCCACCGACGCGCTGGTCAAGCTCTCTCTTGCAGAGAATGAACAGTATTCAAACAATGCGACGGGCACATTGCTCCAGACTTTCCAGGTTCATCTGCCTGGAACCGAGGTCTCGCTTGAAAAGCGGGTCGATAGGCTAGCGGCCCTCCTTTCATCCAGTGAAGCGACAGCCGTTGCGCTAGGCCTCAAGGCTGTAGATATCGCCTTACGCTCGGAATACTTCACCCGAACGAGCGGCGCGGAAGAACAAGGGAGCGGGCCTGTACTGCGTGACTATGAGCCCGAATCGTTCGAAGAGGTTATTGGGTACTGGCGTCAGGTGCTTGAGCACTTGAAGGAGGCCGTCGAAGCTGGAAGATGCCGTGCTGATGATGTTCTACCACTGCTCGCCGGACATATGCGCGGATTCATTCGTGTTCACGCTGACGAGTTGGCGACGTTAGTCGTTGACTACGCGATTAGCTGGCACAAGCGGCCATGGGAAGACGGGATTGACTCACTCCGTGATGCGACGCGATATGACATTGGGGCCGATGAAACACGGGCCGCAGCCATAGAGGCACTGATAGAGAAGCTGTCGCCATCGGTGGACGATATTGCCGGCCAACTTGCCCTCTACGTCAGCCGTCCAGGATGGTCTGTTGTCGCGCACGAACCGTCCGATGGCTCAACCGGACCGTTGAGCAGCAAACTAATAGAGTTGGCGCAACACTGTGCGGCCGACTTTGACAAGTGGGCGCCGTACGTTCGCACTCTCTTCACGGGCGAACAACGCGCAGGCTTCGAGTTTGGAAAGCAGTTAGCTAGCAGTATGTTGCACCCTGATGCATTCCTGCACGTTGCTCTTGAAGTCTTGAGGAATTCCAAAGACGCCGTCGTCGACCTTAACGTGATGTGTGGATTTGCAAGCATTGCTCATCTCCGTGACAGTGCTTGGACAGGCCAGCTCGTAGCAGCCCTTTTTTCAGAGACACAGCTCCACCAATTTGCGGTGGAAATATTGAGCTATGTTTCCCCGGACATTGAAACCCTGCGCAAGCTAATTGTCCTGGCCAAGCAGGACCTCATAGGAGCTCTTTCGCTGCAGCGACTGGCGTACGGTCAAGCATTGCGTCACCTATCTGCAAGCGAGATTTCAGAACTCGTGCTGGAAATTGCCTCTCTTAGCGATGACGCCGCGTGGGTAGCCTTAGAGATAGGCTACATGTCCTACTTTGGTCGTACCGAAGAAATGTGGCCAGAACTACGAGCAACGATTCGAGCCATTCATGTCTCGGGGCGGTTGTTGTTGCCTCGGGGTGGTCGGTCGCGTTACATGCATAGCTGGGAAGAAACCGTGCTCAAGCTACTAGACGATGTCGATGACAGTTTCGCCTTGAGTATTGCGCAGCAACTTGTCACAGCAGCCTCGCAGGGCTCATCATCGACTGAATTGCCAGACAAAGTTGCAAAAAAGCTCTTGCGCTCTCACTCAGCTGTGGTTTGGCCAGTTTTCGCGGGCGCGCTCATGGGTAACCACCGCTTGCTCACCTACAGATTGAGTTCGTTTCTTGGGAGAGGATTGCGCGGCAATGCGACAGAAACAGATTTTCCCTTGGCGCACCTTCCGGAAGATGTCTTGGAAAATTGGTTTCAACAAAGCTCTGGTGCACCGGCACTGGCGGCCAGAATGCTGAGAGTCATCGAGGTCAAGGATGAATCAATCGCGTGGACAAGATTAGGTCGGTTGCTTATCGACGAGTTTGGCGGAGACCCCGACGTCCTGAGTTCCATTACGGCGAACCTTCGGTCCGGCGTGTTCGCGGGGCCTCGAACCGCATTCTGGCAGGACATCATTAGCATTCTGACTGAGCTTTCCGACCATCAACTCAAGCAGGTGCGGGAATGGGCGAAGAGGCTCGCAAAGGCACTGTCGGCCGACATTGCCGCAGAGCAGCACGAATCCGATGCCAGGTCCGTTGGTCGGTGGTGAGAGGATGATGTGCCTGTATCCAAAGCTGGCTCTTCTGGAGCATGTCGCAACTTACTAAATCTGTGCCTACCACCTACTTCGCATACCATCTGAGCCATGTGTTTGGACCCTTCGGGCTCGAAAGCTACCATACCAACAGCGAGAAGCCTCAGGAAGGCGACTTCGTCTATGTGCTATCGGGAGACAAAGTCTATGGCACCCAAGGAGTGGATTACTTCTTGGAAGGAATCTTTCGGATTCACCGCAGGCATCTCGGCCCTTGGAAGCTGCCGAACCTTATTGGCGAGGACAAGGACTACCGGTATCGTCTTTCTATGGTACCCCTTCGTCGACCCGAATCTCCAATCCCTTTGAGCACGCAAGATTGGTATTCCCGGGCTGACGTGCATCGCTACTTTTCTAGTGGCCAAAATTTCAATCCAATTCCTGCGGAGTACAAGGACCGCCTGGATTTGATGTTGGTCGCGAATGGTTCTGGGGAAGCTGATGACCTATTGGCTGACCTCGCGGAGCTGGACCGAGATGTACCAGACGAAACGGAGCGACGTATCTTGGCCAAGGCTCGAGTGGGACAAGGTCGATTCCGCGCGGATGTTGCACAGGCCTGGGGAAGAGGGGAAGTCTGCACGCTTACTGGACTAGCCATTCCTGAACTGTTGAATGCATCTCACATCAAACCTTGGCGCGAGAGTTCCAACCGCGAACGTCTTGACCCCATGAACGGACTGCTTCTGATAGCACATGCTGACCGCCTGTTCGACAGGTATCTGATGAGTTTTGAAATGACACGCGGCACCTTCCGCAGCGTTCTACATCCCAGGATTCAAGGAGAGGTCTCGCCGATGGGAATTCGCGAAGGTATGACGCTAAATACGAGTCACCTGAGCCCTTCTGAAGAGCGTCGCTTCTCCCTGTACATGACAGAGCATCTTCATCGGCATCAGAAATTGGCCGCTCGGGACAACCCATCTGTCTAGCCGGATTGCATAAAGGCGTGCCGCTGATAGGTAGTGCCCACCCAACGAAACCTCGGGTGTCAGCATCAAGCGCTAGCGTATTCCAAAAAACGATGGATTAATTGACACAGCCCCATTCGACGCCCAATCCTCGCGCTATACCCTCTTAGATGTCCAACATCTACATCATCAATCAATGCACAGAAAAGGGGGCAAGTTTGAAGATTATTGGATACGCGCGGGTCAGCACTGTGGACCAAACGCTGGACCTTCAACGAGACGCGTTGCGGGCCGCCGGGGCATCTGACATTTACGAGGACAAGGCAAGCGGCAAGAACGCCGACCGGCCAGAACTGCTGCATTGTCTGAGAGCGATTCGAGAAGGCGACACCTTAGTCGTTTGGCGGTTGGACCGTCTCGGGCGCAATGCACAAGACCTCATCCGCATCGTCAATGACCTAGCCCATCGCGGAGTAAAGCTTAGGTCATTGAAAGAGTCCATTGATACGGAGGGACCCGCTGGTAAGCTGGTGTTCCATATGTTTGCTGTGCTCGCCGAATTCGAACGTGAACTTGTCCGCGAACGAACGGTAGCGGGGCTTGCGGCAGCCAGGGCCCGAGGACGAAATGGAGGGCGACCGCCCTGCCTGGCACCGAGCCAGCGGAAAGCTGTACTGGCGATGATGAGAGACCGCGAGATGTCAGTGACTGAGATATGCCGGCAATTCAAGGTGTCACGCTCAACCGTGTACAGCCTATGGGCGCGGGAAGCTGCCATCCGGAATGGAAATTCGGCCCAAGAATCGCGGTAATGATTTCCTCATAGGCCACCTCTTTGCTTGGGGCTTGGTGCAACGCCCCCGCAGAGGCGGGGCGTTGCATCGATAGCGTCCTACAGACACTATCCCCGCACTCAACTAGCGTGACTCTCGGCCCACCGCTTGCCTTGTTCCTTAGACTCAGCCTGCACTCTCTTGGCGACGTCCTTGGCGTTTTCGCCAACAACACTTCCCACCACGTATGAGATACGTTTTGCTCCCTTAGCGGTCACAATGAACGCCACATCCCCAAGACCCCAGAATGCCATGTCGCGCTCGTTAAGAGCTTTCTCTGCTGCCTTGGAGGACGGGCGCAAATATCCAAGAGCCATAAGCCCCAGAATGCCTGCTTCAGTCACCACGTCACATTCCCGTGGGTCCAGCGCTCCATATTTTTCGCAAAGCCGGTTTCGAATGCCCTTAGCATTGTAATGACCCTCCAAACACATCAGACCGAGGACTAGCGCCTCATTTGGCGGCAAGCTCTTGACGGCAAGTTCGCTAGATGTGGGGGTGACCTTCTCGGTGAAATAGAGGCTGATAAGGGGGGAGAGAAATGCTTCGGCTCCTGCCGATTTCTTCTGTGCCATTGCTATTGTCTTTTGCCTTGTTGACGACCTACTGTGTATCGGCAGATACCTTCGCTGCCTTGAGGCATCCGGATTTGAACCGCTCTCCTATGCGGCCGGCAGGGGAGAACGACGGAACGATTGGGTACTCTGACCAAGGCAATATCCGAAGTGTCCGAGTCGGACACTTTGCTACCGCCCTTGTCGACGAGTGGCAGGTACGGCGGGGTCGCCAGCCAAGTGTGCAAGTTGCACACCTTGTTGCTGTTGCTCCCGCTGTGGAGGCTCGAGTGTTCCTAGTAGTGGGAACACTTAGCCAATGCTGACCATGGAAGACGACTCAAAGTGTCCAAGTTGGACACTTTCTGATGCCCTTTGGTCAGCTTCGAAGGAGGCCACCGACGCGCACTACAGACCGAGTGCCTTGGTCGCGAGGGCAGCACATCTGCCGGCGACGTCCTCGGTCCGCTGCCGCGTTTCGCTGCTAGGTTTGTGACCCGAAGCGATGGCGCCGTCCTGAGCTGCTTGCTGGCGGGACAAATTGGTCCAGGCGGCAGCGACTTGGGGTCACACTCGGGCTCCAGTTTTCCTGCGCGGCAAACAAGGCCCGCTGCCACTGACGGACCGCAGTTTCCGACCAGAAGACTTGCTTGCCGATGCGCACAGGCGGTGGGAACGCGTCAGCCTTGACCATATTCTCGATGGTCCGCTCGGACACGGACAGACGCTCGCAGAGTTCCTGCTTGTTGATAAGTTGCGGAAATGACAGGGTGGTACTCGACGCGGCATGCTCCGGCATGGCTTGCTTTCTCAAAGTGGGCATATAGAGATATAGCTCCGCGCGAGGTTCATGAAAGCGTGTTTGAGCGAAATTGTCCGTCGATGACCCATGAGTAGCGACGAATGCTATAGTTGGCGGCAGCAGCGTCTGACACTTTTCTGACACTGCTAACGTAGATTGGCTGCGCTCCACTGCGGTTGAGTGCGGCTAAGCGCCTGATTTTTATGACCGTTGCGGTCGGCAGCGGAGCCCCAAGACCCCCGGATTTGAATTGAAAATCCTTGTGTCGGCGGTTCGATTCCGTCCCAGGCCACCAGAATTCGCAAACGGACGCTTTGGCGTCCGTTTTTGTTTTGGGCGTCTGGATTGCGTAGCGCGCAAGGCGCTACGCGGGATGCGCAAGACACGCTACATCCTCACCAACCCCACCCCCACCATCTTCCCCGCCCGCCGCACGCCGATCTCCGCGGTTTTCGGGTCTTCCAGCCGTGCCTCGATCTGCGCGCTGGTCAGCGTTGCCACGTCCGTCTTGTCGATCGTGACGATGATGTCGGCCTCGCGTGCGCCGCTGCGGCCGAGTCGGCCTTCCGGGGTCAAGGCTTGCACGCGGATGCCGGCGTCGGTGCGGGTCAGGGCCGCGCCGAGCGTGGAGACGTGGCTGTCGCGCGCGTCGGGGGTCATGTCGAAGCAGAAGCGGTAGTGGCGGAAGTCGAGTTCGAAGCGGTCCATCCGGGCCAGGACGCCCAGGCCGATCTGGGGGCTGATGTCGCGGCGTTCCACGGACAGCTTCGGCAGCCGCTGGCGGCCGATCTGCATGCCGGCCAGCAGGCCCTCGCGTGCGAACGCAGGCTCGCCGGACAGGCCGTGGCCCCAGGTCCAGCCCAGGCCGTCGAATTCGCGGGCGTCGGCCATGCGGTCGAAATCGTCGGCCGGAATCGTCAGTTCGCCGTTCGAGCCGGTGTCGATGCCCAGGAAGCCGCCGCGGTCCGGCGGCAGGGCGTAGGGGATCACAGGCATGCGCTGCGACGTTTCCAGCGTCAGGAACGTGCACTGCTGCCAGTTGTGCGCGGGCGGGGCGTCGGCGTATGCGGTCAGGCGGCCTTCCACATGGTCGGCACGCCACGTCAACTGGCGCATGGCCTCGATGCCCAGGATGCCGTCGATGGGCCGGTTCGCGCGGGCGTTGAAGCCGTCGAGATCGGACACCATCGCGAGCTGCCCGGCCGGGATGGACCAGTGCTGGATGCGCAGCGCCGGCGCCAGGCCCAGCGGCATCCATGTCGATCCGGTCGGCGTCTCCACTTCCAGGCCCGACGCATCGACGGGCCGCAGGATCGCTCCCTGCGCCAGCAGGCGGTCGCGGTCTGCCTGCGCCAGCGGCCGGGTGGCGACTGGGCCATCGGCATCGAACAGCGCGAACGTGGTGCCGGTGTCCAGCAGGATGCGCAGCGGCTGGCCGCTGGCGTCGGTGGCGTCGGCGATCCAGCGCTCGCCGCGTGCGATGGGCAGGGTCAACACGGCCGCGGAGGCCGCGCGCGGGGTGGGTGCGGGAGCGGCGGCGGGCTGGATGCCGCAGCCTTGCAGGACGGCGATGCCGAGCGGCAGCGCCGCGACGAGACGGAACGGTTTCATGGTCGAGGGGATACGCCAGGATGCTTTCTGGCGGCCACTCTAAGCACTCCCCGTCCCGTCGCCTAGCAATGCAACGGCGCTGTCACGCTTTGCGTAAATCGACGAATTCCGGCATCCGAAGGCTCAGCCGAACAGTTCCTCGGCCACGCTCGGATGCAGCGGCATCGTCGTCTTCAGGTGCGACGCCTTGACGCCCAGCCGCAGCGCCAGCGCCATGGTCTGGACGATTTCCGGTGCCGCGCCGTCCATCAGGTGCACGCCGAGCAGGCGGTCGTTGCGCGCGTTGAACACGAGCTTGAACACCGACGGCTGCGGCACGCCGCCGAAGCGGTTTTCCAGCGATACGAAGCGCCGGATCTCCGTGCGCACGCGGTCGGCCTTGCCGCCGGCTTCCTCGATGGCCTGCGCCTCGGTCAGCCCCACGGCGCCGATGGCCGGCTCGCAGAACACGGCCGTCGGCACGAAATCGAAGTCGACACGGTCGCCGCGCTTGCCGTACAGCCGGTCGGCCAGCCACCGGCCCTGCGCCACGGCCACCGGCGTCAGGTGCACGTTGTCGGCCATGCAGTCGCCGATGGCGTGGATGGCGCGCACGCTGCTGCGGAACTGGCGGTCGACGACGATGCCGCCCTTGCGGTCGAGCTTCACGCCCAGCGCTTCCAGCCCCAGCCCCGACACGTTCGGCTTGCGCCCGATGGCCGCCAGCGCCGCCTGCGCGCGCACCGTCTGCTGGCGGCCGGGATTGTCGGCCTGCGTGTAGCACACCTCGAAGGCGCCGTTGGACTGCGACACCATCGACACCTCCGCGCGAAAGTGGACGCGGATACCCTTGGCGACCAGCGCCTCGGCCAGCGCGGCGGCGATGTCGTGGTCGAACTTCGGCAGCAGCCGGTCCTCGCGCACCAGCAGGTCGACCTTGACGCCATAGCGCGACAGAATCGACGCCATTTCCACCGCGATGTACCCGCCGCCGATCACCACGATCGATGCCGGCACCGTCTGCCACGTGAACAGGTCGTCCGACGAGCTGACCAGTTCGCCGCCCGGCACGGGCAGGTCGATGGGGCTGGCGCCCGTGGCGATCAGCACCTTGCCGGCGCGCACCACCTCGTTGCCGACCAGCACGTCGCCCTGGTCGTTGAACGTGGCCGCGCCGTGCCAGATCTCGACGCCGGCCTCGTTGAGCCGCTGCTTGTACGAGGCATTGAGCCGCGCCACCTCGGCGTTCACGCGCACGATGGCGTCGCGCCAGTCTTCCTTGCCGCCGGTGTGCGACAGGCATGTGGACAGGATCGACGCCCACCCGGCGCCGTACGACAGCATCTTCTTCGGCACGCAGCCGCGGTTGACGCAGGTGCCGCCGATGGCGTCGCGTTCCACCAGGATCACGCGGGCGCCGAGCGATGCGGCGCGCCGCGCGGCGGCCACGCCGCCCGAGCCGGCGCCGATGACCACGAGGTCTGCCTGGCGGGCCTTCGGTTTCGCGTCGCGCCGGCGCGGCACGCGCTCCACCACCGGTTCGGCGCTGGCCTCGCTGGCACGGCGGCGCGGCTTGGTGGCCGGTGCCGGGGTTGGGGTTTCGGTTGATGCCTGACGTCTTGCCATTCAATCCTCCTTGCCTGTCCGGCGTATCGCGCGAAAGGACGATACCGCCGCTTGCCAACCAATCGACCGGCGCCACCGGGGGCGCGTTCCCGCTATGTCGCCGGCAGCAGTTCCTTCTGGATGTCGGGCCACTCGCGCAGAAACGTCGCCGCGTCGCGCCGGCCCAGCTCGTAGGCGTGTGTCATGGCCTCGGGCCGCGTGTAGTCCCAGCTCGAAATCGGCACGCGCTGCGACGGCTGCAGGTACAGCCGCCGCTGGCCGCCGGTTTCGATGACGAAGCGGCGCGGGCGCGGATAGAGCCGCGTCACCAGCACCAGCACGTTGCCCGGCGTGGCGTCGAGCGCATCGACGGGTACGTTGTCCACCAGCCCGCCGTCCAGCACCGCGCGGCCGTTACGGCGCAGCACCGGCGTGAACGGCGGCGTCGATGCCGACTGCAGCAGCAGGTCCGCCAGCGCCTCGGGCGAGCGGCAATCCTGCGCCAGCACGAATTCGGGGTGGAATCCCAGCTTGCGGCCCAGCCGCGGATGCAGCGTCTTGAGCAGGTGCTTGTCGATGTTGTACGCCAGCAGCCCGGCCGCCACGGCCAGGCGCGGGCCGGTCCAGCGCGGGATATGCGCCACGCCGATGCGGATCTCGGGCGCCTGCTGCAGCCGCTGCAGCCGGTTGTCGCCGAACAGCGACAGCAGCGCGTTGCGATAGATGCCGTAGTGCGGGAACACGCGCTCGCGCCGCAGCAGGTTGCCCCAGTACGCGTTGCGCGCGTTGTTGGCCAGCACGTCGCGGTAGTAGGCCATGGTCTGGTGCGAATCGTGCGCATAGACCATGCAGGCCGTGGCGGCCCCGGCCGAGATGCCGGCGATCACGCGCGGTCGCAGTCCCAGTTCGGGCGCCACCGTGTCCCACCATCCGGCCTGCCACCAACAGCGGTTGCCGCCGCCGGCAAAGACGATCTGGTCGAAGGGCTGGTGCGCGGACGTGGACATCGCGGGATTCAAAGCAGCGCGTAGGTGGTGGTGGCCTGCACGGCGAGCTTGCCGTCCTGGCCGGTCAGTTCGATCTCGCCGAACACGACCGTCTTGCCCAGGCGCAGCACGTTGGCCCGCACCTGCACGTCGCCGTCGATCACGGGACGCATGAAGTGGGTGGTCAGGCTGACCGTGGTCATCGGCCGGAACGCGCCGAGCGCGGCGGAGATGGCGACGATCATCGCCGTATCGGCCGCCGACATCAGCACCTGGCCGCACACCACGCCGCCGGCGTGGCGGAACGATTCCTGGAACGGCAGGCGCAGCGTCACGCCCTGCGCGTCCACGGCTTCGGCGCGCAGGCCAAGCTGGCGCACCCACGGGGCCAGCACGTGGTCGAGCGTGGCGTCGATGTCGGCAAGGGTGAAGGTGTTGGCAGGCACGTCCCGGTCTCCTCGGCGCGCGGATATGGTTTGCGCCAATGATACAGGGGCCGGACGCGCCCGCGCCCTCCGGGCGGCCACGCGGCCGGGGAGGCGCCCGACGGGATCAGCCGGCGGCGGCCTACGCCGCGTTGTCGGCCGCGGCGCGCGCGGCCGTACGGCCGGCGTGCCAGCGCAGCAGGCGCGGGATCACGACCACGCCGACGGTCATCGCCAGGATCGTGGCCGAGATCGGCTGCTTGACGAACAGGCTCCAGTCGCCCTGGCCAATGGACAGCGCGTTGCGAAGCTGCTTCTCGGCAATCGGCCCCAGGATCAGGCCGACGATAACCGGCGCGGTGGGAAAGTCGAAGCGGCGCATCGCCATGCCCAGCAGGCCGATCACGAACAGCAGCAGCAGGTCGAACCACGACTGGCGGATGCCGTACGCGCCCAGCCCCGCGAAGATCAGGATGCCGCCGTACAGCAGCGGCGTCGGCACGCGCAGCATGCGCACCCACAGGCCGATGGCCGGCAGGTTCAGCACCAGCAGCATCACGTTGCCGATGTACAGCGACGCCAGCAGGCCCCAGACCAGGTCGCCCGAGGTCTGGAACAGCATCGGCCCCGGCTGCAGGTTGTAGTTCTGGAACGCCGCCAGCAGGATGGCCGTGGTGTTCGACGTCGGGATGCCCAGCGTCAGCAGCGGCGCCAGCGTGGCGGTCACCGCCGCGTTGTTGGCCGCCTCCGGCCCGGCCACGCCCTCGATGGCGCCGACCTTGCCGAATTCGTCCTTGTGGTCGGACAGCTTCTTCTCGGCCGCATAGGACAGGAAGGTCGGGATCTCCGCGCCGCCGGCCGGGATCAGCCCGAACGGAAAGCCGATGAAAGTGCCGCGGATCCACGCCGGGATCGACCGCTTCCAGTCGGACTTGTTCATGTGCACCGAACTGAGCCGGTTGAACGTGCCGTCCGGCTGCGGGAAGAACGCGTTGAACAGCGCCTCGCCCACCGCGAACAGGCCCACGGCCACCACCACGATGTCCACGCCGTCGTACAGCTCCTGGATGTTCATCGAGTAGCGCGTCTGGCCCGACAGCGAGTCCATGCCGATCAGCCCGATGCCCAGGCCCAGGAACAGGCTGGTCATGCCGCGCAGCAGCGACGAGCCCAGCACGGCCGATACCGTCGTGAACGCCAGCAGCATGATCATGAAGTACTCGCCCGGCCCGAACTGCAGCGCCACGTCGGCCGCCACCGGCGCGAACATCGACAGCAGCACCGTGGCGATCGTGCCGGCCACGAACGACCCGATGGCGGCCGTGGCCAGCGCCGGGCCGGCGCGGCCGTTCTTGGCCATCAGGTTGCCTTCCATCGCCGTGACCATGGTCGACGACTCGCCCGGCGTGTTCATCAGGATCGACGTGGTCGAGCCGCCGTACATGGCGCCGTAGTAGATGCCGGCGAACATGATCAGCGCGGCGGTGGGTTCCACCTTGGCCGTGAGCGGCAGCAGCATGGCCACGGTCAGCGCCGGGCCGATGCCGGGCAGCACGCCGATGGCGGTGCCCAGGAAGCAGCCGACCAGCGCCCACATCAGGTTGATCGGCGTGATGGCCACGGCAAAGCCGTGCATGAGCTGGTTCAGGGTATCCATGTCAGGGTCCTCCCGTAGTTGCGGCGGCTCAGAAGCCGGCCACCGGCAGCAGCGGCAGGTTGATGCCGAGCAGGAAATCGAACAGCGCCCACATCGGCACCGTCAGCAGCAGGCCGATCAGCGCGTCGCGCACGATGCGTCGGCTGCCGTAGCCGCGCGCCACGCAGACCATCATCAGCGTCGACGAGAACACGAAGCCCAGCGTACCGATCAGCGCCATGTTGGCCACCAGGCCGGCCGCCACCCACAGCAACCCCTTGAAGTTGTGCGGGGCCGACGGCAGCTCGGCGTCTTCCTCGGGCATGTTGCGGAAGCCGCCGCGCACGCCCTGCCACAGCAGCAGCGCGCCGCACACGGCCAGGCCGATGGCCACCAGCGTGGGCACGAAGCGCGGCGACAGGCCGGCGTAGCCCTCGTCGCCCGAGATGCCCGGGATGCCGGCGAAGAAGAACACGGACAGCGCCAGGACGGCGACGCCGATGCAGACGTGGGATGGTTTCGTGGTGGGACTCTTCAGGGCGCCCGTCGCCCGCGCGGGCCAGGCGGCGGCCGCGGGGCAGGGCGACAGGGTGATTCGGGCTTGGGGGGCGGCCGGCCGGCGCGGGCAGGCCGCCGGTCCCCCGGCCGGGCGCGATCGTTACTTGGCCACGCCCAGTTCGCGCAGCGTGGCGCCCAGGCGCGCGGACTCGGCGTCCACGAACTTGCCGAACTCGTCGCCGGTCAGCAGGAACGGCGTCCAGTCGTTCTTCTGCAGCGCGTCCTTCCAGACCTTGTTCTCGGTGCCCTTGACCACCGCGTCGATCAGGGCCTTGCGCTGGTCGGCGCTGATGCCGGGCGCGCCGTAGACGCCGCGCCAGTTGTAGATTTCCACGTTGACGCCCTGTTCCTTGAGCGTCGGGATGTCGGCGGTGCGGTCCTTCGACGTCACGGCCAGCGCGCGCATCTTGCCGGTCTTGATGAACGGCAGGAATTCGGACACGCCGGCGATGCCCACGGTCACGTGGCCGCCCAGGATCGACGCCGACGCCTCGCCGCCGCCCTGGAACGGCACGTAGTTGATCTTCTTCGGGTCCACGCCCACGTCCTTGGCGATCAGGCCGGCCAGGATGTGGTCGATCGAACCCTTCGAGCCGCCGCCCCAGCTCACGCTGCCCGGGTTGGCCTTGAGCTGCGTGGTCAGGTCCTTCATCGACTTGATCGGCGAGCTGGCCGGCACCGTGATGACCATCGTGTCGGCAAACAGGCGTGCGATGGGCGTGGCGTTCTTGAGCGTCACCGGCGGGCGGTTGGTCTCGATGGCGCCCACCATCACCGCGCCGGTCACGATCAGCGCGTTGGGGTTGCCCTTGTCGGTGTTGACGAACTGGGTCAGGCCGATGGTGCCGCCCGCGCCGCCCTTGTTGTCGTAGGACGCCGTCTTGGCCGTGCCGGCCGCCACCATGGCCGCGCCGATGGAGCGGCCGGTCTGGTCGTAGCCGCCGCCGGGGTTGGCGCCGATCATCACCTTGAGGTTGTCCACCGCGTAGGCCGGGGCGGCCGCCACGGCGGCGGCCAGCGCGGCCGATGCGGCGAGGGCGTGGGTCAAGCGGGCAAGCGTGCGGGGCATCGCGGTCTCCTGTCTGTTCTTGGAATGTTCGGTGGTTGCCGTGCGGACACAACGGCGGCCATGGCCCGGATTCTAGAAGCGCGAAACTGTCAAAACCCTGTCAAAACGGCCGTCCGGCGATCGGGGTTTACGTGGGGTAGCCGGCCGCCCTGTCGTTTTTTGGCATCGTCGCAGCGACCAAATCAGATCTGCACATCTTTGACTTGGCGCACGTCTGACATCTCACTACGATTGGTTTCAGTTGCCTGTCGCACCGACTTGCCGGCCGGACAGTGCAACGCCATGACAAGGACCGGCGCACCATGAGGCGCTGGCCGTTTCGGGACCTGCCGGGAGACCGGCTTTCGGGTGCAGTCAAGAAAAAGACGTTTCAGGGGTCATTCAATGGATACCACCATCAAGCCCGCCGACGGCTGGCCGCCGGAGCTCGACGCCAACGCCGACCGCGGCCTGTGGAAGAGCACCATGGCCGCCGCCAGCCAGGCACTGGAAGCCGCCAAGGGCATGCAGGCGGCCGTCGGGCAGACGCTCAAGCTGCAGCACAAGATCATGGCGCTGCGCGACGAGCTGCACCGCGCCGAAGCCGAGCGCGATCTCTACCGCGACCTGCACGCGCGTACCGTCGACGAACTCAACCACACGCTGGACCTGAGCCCCGCCGAATGGCAGCGCCTGCGCGCCGACAACGAGACGCTGCAGATCCGCCACCGTGCCTACAAGCTGCTGGTGCAGCATTACGCGCGCAGCGGCACGCCGATCGACCCGGCCACGTTTGCCGAGCAGCGCAGCCGCGTGCAGCAGCACATCCTGTTCCAGCGGCGCAAGGGCATACCGGTGTCGGTCATCACGGCCGACGACATCGCGTTCCTGTTGCGTTGACCCCAGCCGAAGGAGTGGCCATGAACTGCCTCATCCCTGGACAGGCGGCACCGGTGCATTGCCGGCCGGCGCATCAGCCGCGCACACCCGGTTGCGGCCCGCTTGCTTGGCGGCATATAGACGGCGGTCGGCCGTCGCCAGCATGGCATCGAGTGTCGGGCACGCGTCGGTCCCGGCTTCTGCGACGCCTATCGACACAGTAAAGCGGATGCGGCCGTCACCGTCCGCCTGCGGCGGCGCGTCGGCGGCCGGTGCGACCACCGTGGCCTCCACCACGCGGCGCAGGCGCTCGGCCGTCTCGGTGGCCTGCGCCAGCGTGGTGTCGGGCAGCAGCACCGCGAATTCCTCGCCGCCCAGCCGCGCGGGCAGGTCCGGCTCGCGCAGGTTCGCGCGCAGCGCGCCGGCCAGCGCCACCAGCACCAGGTCGCCGCTGGCATGGCCCCAGCGGTCGTTCACACGCTTGAAGAAGTCGATGTCCAGCATCAGCATGGCCAGCGGCGAGCCGTCGCGCCGCCGCCGCGCCGCGGCCTTGCCGTACTGCTCGCTGTAGTGCCGGCGGTTGGCAAGCTGGGTGAGCGGATCGGTCTCGGCCAGCCGCTGCATTTTCTCGCCGGCGGCCAGGTAGTGGTTGAACAGCAGCGTCACCACGCGCAGCGTCACGAACATCAACAGCGGCAGCGCCAGCCAGATCGCCAGCAGCGGCACGCTGATCCGCTGCATGACGGCGCGCGCGAGGTCGGCGTCGCTCAACGTTTCCAGCAGCATCCAGTTGCCCTGGTCGCCCACGGGCTGGTAGAGCAGGTACGCGTCGTCCGCGTGCCGCCGGCCGGCGCCCTTGTCGAACAGGTCCTGCGGCGGCACGCGGCGCCAGGCGGGGTCCACGTCTTCGGGCCAGCGCATGTCGACGCGCATGCTGTGCTGGCTGGCCGCGATGATCGCGCCGCGCCGGTCCATCAGCAGGCGCGACACCTGCGCCTCATCAGGCGTGCCGATCAGCGCGCGCAGGCGCGGCAGCTTGACATCCACCGCCACCACGCCGCGAAAACGGCCGGACACATAGACCGGGATGCTCAGCGTGGTGCGCAGCTCGGTGCTTTCGAACTGGGTGTACAGGCGCGTCCAGCGCAGGTCCTGCGAGGCATCGTGCGCGGGCAGCAGTTCGCGGTAGTAGGCGATGTTGCTGAAACGCTGGAACAGCGCGGGCGCCTTGTCGGGGCCGCGCGGCGGGTAGGTGACGTAGAGCCCGTTGCTGGAGATGAAGGTGACCGTGCCGTCGCGGTCCTCGGTGCTGTGCAGGCTCAGGCCCAGCACGTGGCTGAGCTGGCGGGCCGCGTAGAGGTCGGCGCGCAGGTCCGCGTCGCGGCGCTCGAAGCCTTCCAGCGGTTCCAGCAGCGCCGGCGCGACGCCCACCACCGGCGCGTCGCCCAGCGGCACGTCCATCTGCCAGACCGGCGTGTTGCGCGCGGCAAAGGCGCGCTCCACGGCGGGGTCGGGTTCGGCCAGGCCGGCCTCGTGGATCGAGATCAGTTGCTGCGCGTAGTCGCGCACGAACGTCAGCTTGGACCGCTCGGCCGCGAACACGGCCTCCACGCCCAGCGCGCGCAGGGTCAACTCGTGCTGGCGCAGCGACAGCACGCGTTCGCGCAACTGGTACAGGTCGCGCGCGCCGACGATCAACATCATCAGCATCGCCAGCCCGAAGCCCACCACCACCACGCGCTGCGGATGCATCAGCGCCGCACGCGGCAGCCAGCGCGGCCGCGGCAGCATTTTGCGCCACGTCATCGAACGTCTCCCCGGCAAGGCCCGCCGCCGCTGGCGGGCTATGGCACGACGACTGCTGCTCGGAACTTCAGCGGCCAAGTGTAGTGCAGCCGATGCGCGCGTGCCATCGCCGGCACCTGCCGGCGATCAAGCCGGCGTCACGGCGCGGCGTGGCGGTGCAGGGAGACGTAGTAAGCCGACGACTTCAGCGCGGCTCGGTGCGGAAGTAGACCAGCGCCAGCGCGGGCAGGGCAAAGCCGATCCAGCTTGCCAGCGGCCAGCCGGCGCGCGCATAGGCCCAGGCGCCGACCGACGACCCGATGGCGCCGCCCACGAAGAAGATCGCCATGTACAGGCCGTTGAGCCGGCTGCGGTGCTCGGCCGACAGAGAGAATATCGCGCGCTGGCCGATCACGAGGTTGGTCGACACGGCAAAGTCCAGCAAGACCGCTGCCACGGTCAGAGACAGCAGCGACAGCATCGACCCCTCGGCGCCCACGCGGCTGAGCAGGAACGATCCGGCGCCCAGCGCCAGCGCCAGCGCGGTCATCTGGCGGCCGTGGCCGCGGTCCGCATAGCGGCCGGCCATCGGCGCGGCAATCGCCCCGGCCACGCCTACCAGCGCGAAGATCGCGATGCCGGTCTGCGACAGGTGGAAGGCCGGCCCGGCCAGGTACAGCGGCGTGGTGGTCCAGAACAGGCTGAACACGCCGAACATGCTGGCCTGGTACGCGGCCCGGCGGCGCAGCACCGGCTGGGTACGCAGCAGGTGCGCCATCGAGCCGAGCGTCTGCAGGTAGTTCGGGCCCGGCGCGGGCTGCCGCCGGGGCAGCTTGCGCGCCAGCACGACGCCCAGCAGCACCATCGCCACGGCCGACGCCGCAAAGATCGCGTGCCAGCCGAACACGTCGGACACCAGGCTCGACACCGGGCGCGCCAGCATGATGCCCATCAGCAGGCCGCTGGTGACATTGCCGACGGCGCGCCCGCGCGCGTGCTCGGGCGCCAGGTGGGCGGCAAACGGCACCAGCACCTGCACGGCCACCGAGCACAGCCCGATCATGCAGCCGGCGATCAGGAACACGCCCGCGTGCGTGGCCAGCGCGGCGGCCACCAGCGCCACGGCGCAGCCGGCCACCAGCACCAGCACGAGGCGGCGGTTCTCGACGATGTCGCCCAGTGGCACCAGCAGCAGCAGGCCGGCGCAATAGCCGATCTGGATCAGCGTGACGATCAGCCCGGCGATTTCCGGCGACAGGTGCAGCGCCTGCGCGATGGGCCCGACCAGCGGCTGGGCGTAGTAGAGGTTGGCGACGATCATCCCGCAGGCCACGGCCAGCAAGGGGGTGATCCAGGCGGCGGGGGCGGCGGGGCGCACGGCGGTGGTGGAGGTCATGGGGGCGGCTCGGGATGATGTCCCGGCATCGGGCCGGGAGCGCCGCCGATTCTACCGGGAGATAGATAGATGTGCTGGCGGCGGGGTTTCTTACTCGTCCAGCTCGTCCTCATCGTCGAAGCGGAACGCCTCCTGCACCGGCGCGGGGTTGTCGCCCTGCTCGGCGGCCGGCATCAGCGCGCTGACGCGCACGCCCAGCAGCCGGATGCGCCGCTCCAGCGGGATGCGCTTCAGGCATTCGGTGGCGCCGCGCCGGATCTCGCCGCCATCGGCCGTGTGCGCGGTCATCGTCAGGTCGCGCGTGACGGTGCGGAAGTCGTCGAAGCGCAGCTTGATGCCCACCGTCCGGCCCACGTAGCCCTTGCGGCGCAGGTCGTCGGCCACGCGCATGCACAGCTTGGTGAACTGCTCGGACAGCACGGGGCGGTCGCCGCGCGGATGCAGGTCGCGCTCGAACGTGGTCTCGCGGCTCATCGACTTCGGCTCGGAACTGACCACCACCGGCCGCTCGTCGCGCCCGTGGGCCACCTCGACCAGCCAGCTTGCGTAGTTGCGGCCGAAGTGGGCCTGCAGCAGCCCCAGGTCGGCTTCGGCCAGGTGGCCGACCGTCTCGATGCCGATGGCCTGGAGCTTTTCGGCCGCCTTGGGGCCGATGCCATTGACCTTGCGCGCCGGCAACGGCCAGATCCGCAGCGGGATATCGGCCGGCGTCAGGATCGTCAGGCCGTTGGGCTTGTCGAGTTCCGAACCGATCTTGGCCAGCAGCTTGTTGGGCGCCACGCAGATCGAACACGTCAGGCCGGTGGCGTCGTGGACGGCCGCCTTGATGCGCGCCGCCACATCGCGCGCGTCGCCGTCGACATCAGTCAGATCGATATAGATCTCGTCGATGCCGCGATCTTCTATTTGTCCGGTGAATGTTCGGACCGCCGCCTTGAACAGGCCAGAGTACCGGCGGTAGGCGTCGAAGTCGGTCGGCAGCAGGATGGCGTCGGGCGCCAGCTTGGCGGCCTTCATCATGCCCATGGCCGAAAACACGCCCAGCGCCCGGGCCTCGTAGGTCGACGTGGTTACCACGCCCCGGCCCACGTAGTTGCGCAGCCGCGCGTAGCGGCGCGAGCCGTCGGGCAGGGTCTCGGGAATGGCGTTGCGGCCGCCGCCGATCACCACCGCCTGGCCGCGCAGGTCCGGATAGCGCAGCAGTTCCACCGACGCATAGAACGCGTCCATGTCGAGATGGGCGATGCGCCGGGGCACGGTGGAAGACATTGGGGGGCGCGGCTATACTGTATAAACGTACAGTATAGTGCGGCGGCCTGGTTTCAGGAATAGGGCGCGGCGCGGGTAGACCATTCCCATCATCAATGATCTACGACCATCTTCATGCCGCTTCATTTTTCACATCGATGATCCGCTTGGGGCCGAAGCGGCTGACCAGCACGCCTTCCGTTGCGTAGATCGCCAGCGAAATCCAGATCAGCGCGTACCCGATCTGCTTCTGCGCCGGAAACGGCTCGTGGTAGAGCCAGATGCCGAGCCCGAGCTGGATGGTGGGCCCGGCGTACTGGAGCAGGCCGAGCAGCGACAGCGGAATGCGCCGCGCGCCGGCCGCGAACAGCAGCAGCGGCACCGCGGTGACCGGCCCGGCCAGCAGCAGCAGGATTTGCGTACCCGTGGCTGCGGCGCGCGTGGTGTCCTGCCCGGTCAGGAACAGGAACGCCAGCGCCGAGGCCGCCACCGGGAACAGGATCAGCGTTTCCAGCGACAGCCCTTCCAGCGCCCCGAGCGCGCCGGTCTTGCGCAGCAGCCCGTAGCCGCCGAACGACGCCGCCAGCCCCAGCGCGATCCACGGCAGATGGCCGGCCGTCCACGTCAGCCAGAACACGCCGGCCGCCGCGATGGCGATCGACAGCCACTGCACCGGACGCAGCCGCTCGTGCAGCAGCAGCACGCCCAGCAGCACGCTGAACAGCGGGTTGATGAAGTAGCCCAGGCTGGCGTCGACCACGCGGTCCGCGGACACGGCCCAGATGTACAGGAACCAGTTGGCGCACAGCAGCCCGGCGCTGGCCGCGAAGTTCAGGATCAGACGCGGCCGGGCCGCCACCTCGCGCAGCCAGCCGAAATGGCGGCGCCAGAGCACGATCGCGCCCAGGAACACCAGCGACCAGACCATCCGGTGCAGCAGGATTTCCAGCGGCGCCACGCCGTGCAGGGACTTGATGTAGAGGGGCAGCAGGCCCCAGATGATGTACGCCAGCAGGGCGTAGAAAATGCCGAGTTGCATGAGGAGGATTCCCGGGTAGTGTCCCGTTGTGGGGCGGATTCTACCGGGGTGTGGCGCCGGGCGCCGGGCAGGGTCCTTGCCATGAAAAAACCCGGCCGGAGCCGGGTCTTTCGGATGGCGGGCAGCCAGCGCTTACAGCTTGCGGGCGAAGCTGAACTGCGAGAACGCCTGCTCGGCCACGTTGAACCATGCGGCCTCGTTGTTGCGGAAGACGCGCCAGTCGTCGTAGATCTTCTTGAACGACGCGTTCTTGCCGCTTTCCTCGGCGTAGGCGTCCTGGGTGGCCTTGAAGCACGCCTCCATGATCTCCTTCGAGAACGGACGCAGCTTCACGCCGTTTTCCAGCAGCCGGGCCAGCGCCTGCGGGTTCACGGTGTCGTACTTGGCCATCATGTTCGTGTGGGCCTCGATCGTGGCCGTTTCCAGCGCGCGCTTGTACAGGGCCGGCAGCTTGTCGAATTCCGGCTGCGACGCGTAGAACGACAGCTGCGCGCTGCCTTCCCACCAGCCCGGGTAGTAGTAGTACGGCGCCACCTTGTAGAAGCCGAGCTTCTCGTCGTCGTACGGACCCACCCACTCGGCCGCGTCGATCGTGCCTTTTTCCAGCGCCGGGTAGATGTCGCCGCCGGCAATCTGCTGCGGCACCACGCCCAGGCGCGACAGCACCACGCCGGCAAACCCGGCCACGCGGTACTTCAGGCCCTGCAGGTCGGCCACGGTCTTGATTTCCTTGCGGAACCAGCCGCCCATCTGGGCGCAGGTGTTGCCGCCCATGAAGTTGACGACGTTGTATTCCTTGAAGAACTCGCGCATCAGCTTCATGCCGTTGCCCTGCAGCATCCAGGCGTTCTGCTGGCGCGCGGTCAGGCCGAACGGGATGGTGGTGTCAAAGCACAGCGTGGGGTTCTTGCCGAAGTAGTAGTAGCCGGCCGTGTGGCCGATCTGCACGGTCTGGTTCTGCACGGCGTCCAGCACCTGCAGGCCCGGCACGATTTCGCCGGCCGCGAACACCTTGATGTTGAACTTGCCGTCGGTCAGTTCCTTCACGCGCTGGCTCAGAGTCTCGGCGCCGCCGTAGATCGTGTCGAGCGACTTCGGAAAGCTCGACGCCAGGCGCCATTCCACGGCGGGGTTGCTGCCGACGACGGCGGGCGCGGCCGGGGCACTGGCCGATGCGGCCGGCGCCGCGGGCTTGTCTTCCTTGCCACAGGCAGCCAGCGCACCCGTAGCGGCGACGGCCGAGGCCTTCAACAGGAAGGAACGACGTTCCATGGACATCTCCTCTCTTATATGTATGCGGAACTGCCTGGGCGCCAATGTGTTGCCCAACCGACAGGTCGGACGATTATAGCGGTGGCCTTTTGGGCACGGCTTTCCTTCGGGATGGGGGTTTTCGCTAGGAATTCGGCACGGACACAACGGTTTGCACCCCGGGCCGGGCGATGCCCGCAAACGGTGCGCCGGCAGTTTCGCAATGTGGGATTTCCAACGCTTTTCCAACGCTTTGTGACGACCTGGCGGGATTTTGTAACCCGGCTTGCGGTCAAAAAATTCGCCTGTTAAAACCGGAGCCCTCGTCCGGCTTTCGATCGCACCGCCAGATCCTCCGTCCGATCGCGCCGACGCCGTTGACCGTTGTTTCGATGCTGGAATCCGTACTGCTTCCCGACCGCCTGCTGCCCCGCCGCCGCCTTGCGTCCGCCATCCTGGCCGCGTGGGGCGTGGCCGCGTGCGCGCAGACCGGCGGCCCGGCCACCACGGCCCTGACGCGGCCGCCGCTGATCTCGGCGGCGCCCGTGGTCAGCCCGGTGGCATCCGCCGTGGCGACGGCCGCCGTACCCACCGCTGCGCCGGCCGACCCGCTGGCCGACGTGATCCAGGCTGCGAGCGCAATCGATGCAGTCGATGCCGCCCCGGCCACGGTGGCCCAGGCAGCGCCGGAGACTGCGGCCGACGCCAATCCGGATTTCGTCGGCCCGCCCGACGCGCTGGCCCCGCCGCCGCCCCCTCCACCGCCGCTGGTGCTGTTCCCGAACCGGCTCGGCGAATTCCCGGCGCAGCCGGAGCCCTTCGTGGCACGCCGGACCGACAGTGCGGACGCCACCGCGGCGGCAAGCGATCCCTCCGGTGCGTCCGATACGCCACCCGCCACGCCTTCCGACGCCCCACCGGTGCTGCGGTCCCAGTTGCCCGCCGACGATCCGGCAGGCGACTCGGTCTGGCGCCTCGGCTACAGCGGCCGGGCCGCCGTGGAAGACCGGTCGGGCACCCAGCGCGCCTGCCCCGGCGGCGGCACGCCGTCGGCCAGCTTCGGCCAGGGCCTGGCGTGCACGAGTTCGGGCGAGGTCAAGATCCGCGAATCGGTGGCCGACATCGGCGGCGGCGCCCAGGTGCAACTCGTGGCGCAGGCCAAGGGCACCAATGCGACGTCGGTCAACGGCAACGCGGCCGCGGTCGACCCGTACGCGCTGGTGCCGAATTTCTACACGTCGGTCAGCGGGCTGTCCGGCCTGTCGGTGCTCGACGGCGCCAGCGTCTGGGCCGGCCGCCGCGACAGCAGCCCGTTCCTGATGTCGTCGGGCCTGCTGCCGCCCAATTCCTCGTCGATGCGATTCGGCATCGACAACGCCAGGCTCGGCGATTTCGGGCTCAGCTACCAGTACACCGCCCGCAACGACCTGAACGGCGCCAAGCTGCCGAGCTACCACTCAGTGCTGACCGCCCCGATCGGCACCAACGATGACGGCTCGGTGCGGCTCGGTTTCACGCGCGTGGAGCCGCTGTCGCAGATCGAGGACACCGGCAGCGCGTGGTGGGCATCGGCCATGCACGAGCAGAAGGGCGTGCTCTACGGCACCAACCGGCTCGGCTTCCAGTACGGGCAGGGGTCGCGTACGGCCATGACCGGCTATTCGGGCATGGGCAACGAGCTGTCGCGCGTGCGGGTGTCGGAATCGATGGAGTGGAAGGGCCGCTCGGGGCTGGCCGGCTCAGTGGAATCGAGCCTGCAGCTCGACCGCTCCGGGATGGGAACGCTGCAATGGGCCGCCACGCGCGTACGGCCGGCCTTTGTCGCCAACGACCAGTTCAAGCTGACCTTCGAGGTGGCGCACGACCAGATCTCGTCGGGGTTTGGCGTTGGCGGGCAGCGCACCGCCTTTACCGTGGCGCCCACGCTGACGCTGGGCAAGTCCACCGGCAACGCCAACCTGCGCGCGTTCTACACCTACAGCCGCGCCAACGACGTGGACGGCATCACGTTCGCCGCCCCCGCCGACGCCTGGGCCTCGCAGGCCACCGGGTCGATCTTCGGCGTGCAGCTTAATCGGCGCTGGTAACCCCGGCACGGCGGCGCCACGGCCGCGCGGGCGCTGCCGGACGCTGCTTTTCCCGCGTCGCCGCCGGCCGGCACAGCCAGTGGAACAGCAGCGTGGCATTCATCGCACCAAATATCTGGGCGCCGATGAATCCCGGAACATCCATCATACGAATACCTGTAAAGGAATCGGTCAGCGCGCAGGCCAGCGTCAGGGCCGGGTTGGCAAATGACGTGGACGACGTGAACCAGTAGCCAGCGGTGATATAGCCGGCCACCACGCCGGGCACGAGGCCGGGCCGGAAGCGCCCGGTGGCCATGGCCAGCCCGACCAGCCCGAACGACGCCAGGTATTCGCTCCACCACATCGGCATACCGGTCCGCGGCTGCGTGGACAACGCCAGCGGGGGCAGGCCGAACATCAGATGGGCGGCAATCACGCCCGCTACCGCGCCCGCCAGTTGCACGCACATGTAGCCGGCCGCCTCGCGCGCCGGCAGGCGGCCCTGCACCAGTTGCGACAGGCTCACGACCGGATTGAAGTGCCCGCCGGACACCGGCCCCAGCGACACCAGCAGCGCCACCAGTCCCGCACCGGTGGCCAGCGCGTTGCAGAGCAGGGCCAGCGCCGTATCGCCGGCGGCCAGCCGCTCGGCCCGGATGCCGGACCCGACCACGATGGCGACCAGCAGGGCCGTACCCAGCGCTTCGGCCACGAGCCGGCGCGGCAGGTTCGGTACACCGGGAAGGGGGTCGGGAGAAACGGGCAGGGCGACAGCGGTGGACATGCGGGAAATCGTCGAAAAGCGATCGCGCAGTGTTCCGTGGCGGGCAACCCCCCGTCAATGCAGCGGGACGATGTTGAGAAGCGACCGCCGGTACCGAATCGGCCCGGCTATTGCAGGTCGTTGCGCAGGATCAGCAGCCACGGCATGTGCGAATTCGTGAAGCCGTCGAGCTGGCCCGCGTCGTTGAGGTCGATCACGTCCATCGACACCGACTGCTGCACATTGCCGCCAATCGCCTTGACCACGTTGGCGGCCCGGTCGACCTCGACGACGATGTCGCAATGCATCGGCGTGGTGCCGAAGCCGATCTCGGACGGATCCGACAGGTATTTGTCGCGCCCGCGGCCGGCGCAGATCATGTCGCCGGGACGCGGCAGCCCGGGCACCGGTTCGACGTGGAACGCCGGGCGCGGCAAAATGCCGTCGCGCGCGTCCACCACGTACATCGAATGGGACTGGCCGGTCAGGAACTGGTCGTTGTCGAGCCCCGCCTTGCGCATGACCCAAGAGATGAACACGGCCGACCAGGCCCACGCGCCCTGCGTGACCTGCCGGCAGTCGGGCGCCTCGCCGACGATGCCCCAGTAGCGCTGGGCCATGCGGCAGCCCTGAGGCGTGGCTTCCATGCCGGTGCCATCGGGAAATCGCAGGCATTCCGCGTCGCCATCGTTTTCCATGTCGACGTCGGCCGACGGCTGCGCGCCCGCGCCAATGCCCAGGCCATTGGCCGCCACGGCGGGTGCCGGGGCCGGCAGCGGGCTGTGCGTGACGCAGGCCGAATCGTCGCGGCCGATATGGACCACCTGGCTGCCCCATTTGCGCCACTCCTGCAGCGCGATATCGACGATCCGCTCGCGCGGCGTTGCGCCGGCGGGCGTGACCACGCGCTCGGGGTCGGGCAGGGCCGGGGCCTGCGGCCGCGCGGTACGTGGCGGCGCCGTGGTGCAACCGCACAGCACGGCCAGGGCAACCGCGGCCGTCAGCGTCTGCCAGCGACGCATCGGCGCCTGTGGAGAATGCTGTGGAAGCTTGTGTGGAAAGCGCTGTGAATAAGGCTGTGGAAATCTGCGCGCGAGCAATCGGTGCAACATGTCAGGCCCGTGAATCCTGATCTGGCGCAAGGCCTTGAGTAGCCAAGCGTGAACGACATTCTCGCGCGGTGGCCGGGATCGTGCAGCGTGGCGTTGCCGGCTGTGCGATTCCGCGCGCGGAGCTGGGCGGGAAATCGTGTGGATAACGTCCCCGCGCGCTGCACACCTGCGCCGCTTCAGGGCCCGGGCGGCGGCACGGCGGGGTCATGCGAGGCGGGCGCGTAGGCGTGCCCGTCGTCGCCATTACTGGTTCACAGCGTCCTTGAACTTCTGGCCTGCCTTGAACTTCACGGTCTTCGCAGCTTCCACCTTGATTTCTTCGCCGGTGCGCGGGTTGCGGGCCATGCGCTCGCCACGTTCGCCCTTGCTGAAGGTACCAAAGCCGATCAGGCTCAGGGTCTCGCCCTTGGCCACGGCATCCATGATGGCGTTCAGGGTCACGTTCAGGGCCTGTTCGGCCTTGGCCTTGGTCAGACCGTCCACACCGGCTGCGATCGCGTCGATCAGTTCGGTTTTCGTCATGCTTCACTCCGTCTCGAGTTGAAAAAAACACTGACGTCCTGCCCGGGCGCTCCCGCTGGAAGCCGCCCCGGCAAAGACGCCGCGGGCCACATCATACCGTGTCGGACACGCCGCACCGGGAACAGTTTGTTACGGGTACGCGCCGCGAACCCGCTTCAGCGCTGGCTTGGCGGGCATCGGCACGGTCCGCGAGGGGGTGGCGCCAGCCATTCGGCCGGGTCCGTCGGCAGGGTGGGGGAGACGCCCCGGCATCACCGGGACGCCCGTATACGCCCGTAAAGGGCCCCTGGCGCGTTTGAGGGCTTGCGACAGCCCGGAGGGTGTCCAGAGACGTATACGCCCCTGGAGGGCCCGCAGAAGGGGCGTATACCGCTGCGCAGGGAGCCGGGCGGGGTGTACCGCCGACCGACCGGGCAATCACGTTCCGGCCTGCCCAAATTTTCATCGCGATCGATTTGCGCCAGATCCACCGCCCGGCGTGGCGGGTTGGCGTATACCGGGCCGACTGCCTTCCTCCTCCGTATGGTTTACATCTTTCTTTTATGTATACGAATAGTAGTAACAGGTAAGCCACGCCCGTTTCTGTGGATAACCGCGTATACGTCAACGCAATCAAGCGTTTACGTATACCAAAACCCCGGGGACGGATTGTTGGCGGCGCGGGATGACTCATCCTTCCGGACGGGTTGAGGCACGTATACCGGCCGACTTGTTCGTATACGTTCCCCACGCCAGCCCCAGGCAACCCACACCAAACCCGCGCGCTTATCCACAAAAATCGCCCCGGTTATCCACATCGGTATACGTGCCCGATGCGTATACCTGCCACGGCCGCGCGGGTATCATCCGGTTCGCGCCGGACTGGGCCGGCGCGCATCAACCGCACACGGGAACCTATGTCGGACAAGGCCACGGACGCCAAGAAGGGGAAGAAGACCGCCAGCGATCGCATCGAGGTGCGCCAGTCGGGCGTGCATGGCAAGGGCGTCTACGCGATCGGCGCGATTGCCGAAGGCGAGCGCGTGATCGAATACAAGGGCGAGCACATTTCCTGGAAAGAGGCGCTCAAGCGCCATCCGCACGATCCGGCCGACCCGAACCACACGTTCTATTTCAGCCTGGACGACGGCAACGTGATCGACGCCAAGTACGGCGGCAACCGCGCGCGCTGGATCAACCATGCGTGCGACCCGAACTGCGAGGCACGCGAGAAGAAGGGCCGCGTCTTCATCCACGCGCTGCGCGACATCGCGCCGGGCGAGGAGCTTTTCTATGACTACGGCCTCGTCATTGACGCGCGCTATACCAAGAAGCTGAAGAAGGAATACGAGTGCCGCTGCGGCAGCCCCAAGTGCCGGGGCACGATGCTGGCGCCCAAGGACAAGCAGGGCAAGTAGGCGCGGCCTAGCCGGCGGCGACGCCCGGCGCCTCGCACGGGATCCGGATCACGAAGCGCATGGAGGGCCGCCGGGCCAGCGCCTCGGGCGCCGAGGGCTCGTCGGTGCCGCCGGCCATGGCCAGCGGCGCGGTCGTCGACGAGGTGGCCGACGAGCTGGCGGAAGCGGTGGCCGCCGGCACGTCCTCGATCCGGATCGTGCCCTGGTGCAGCGTCACGATCTCGTGCACGATGGCCAGCCCCAGGCCGGCGCCGCCCGGCGCGGCCTGCAGCGTTGGGGCGCCGGGCGTGTGGTCGCCCCGGAAGAAGCGCTTGAACACTTCCTCGCGGCGCGCGGGCGGAATGCCCGGCCCGTTGTCCTCGATCATCACGACGGCCATGCCGCGGTGGCCCATCGTCTCGCCGCCGGCGCGCACGGTGATGCGTCCGCCGGCCGGCACGTACTTCACCGCGTTGTCGATCAGGTTCGACAGCGCCTCGCGCATCAGCAGCCGGTTGCCGCGCACCATGGCCGGCGCGCCGCCCGTGAAGGTCGGGCCCGGCAACACCTCGAACCCCAGGTCCACGCGCCGCGCCAGCGCCTGCGGCACCCATTCCGCGCCGGTCTCGAACGCCAGTTCGGCCAGGTCGAAGTGCTCGACCGGCCCGAGCCGTTCCAGCGACAGCCCCGGCTCCGCGCGCGCCAGCGACAGCAACTGGTTCGACAGCCGCACGGCGCGGTCGGCCGCGGTCTGTACCTCGCGCAGCGCGTGGCGGGCCACGTCGAGCGAATCGGCCTCGACTGCGCGGTCGGCATGGAGCTTGACGGCCGTGAGCGGCGTGCGAAGCTGGTGCGCCGCGTCGGCGATGAACTTGCGCTGCGCGTCCAGCGCGTCGCGCAGCCGCGACAGCAACGCATTGAGCGCCCGGATCAGCGGCTCCACCTCGGCCGGCACCTGGGTTTCGTCCAGCGCCGCCAGCGACCGCGCGGTCTGGCGGTTCAGCTTGTCGGTCAGGATCTGCAGCGGCACCAGCTCTTCCTTGAGCACGTGCGACAGGATCAGGCTGCCCACCAGCAGCAGCAGGATCAGCGGCACCGAGACCGACAGCAGGATCTCGTTGGCCGCCGTCTCGCGCCGGTCCAGCAGCTCGGCCACCTCGACCACGATCGGCCCGCGCGGCACCTGCACCTCGGCCCCCGTCGTGCCCAGTTCATCGGCGGCCGCGCTCGGCAGGCTCACCGGCAGCCGCACCGCGCGCACCTGGCGGCCGCTGAACCACGCGTAGAACAGCCGCGCGTCGTGCAGCGACGTCTGGCCCGTGCCGTAGCCCAGCCACGTGTCCATGCCGCCGATCAGCCCGTCCGGGCCGTGGATGCGCCAGTAGATGCGGTCCGATCCCTCCGCTTCCACCAGGGTCTGGGCGATGACGGGGATGTCCTGCTCCAGCCGGGGGCCGGCAATGCGGATCTGCTGGGCGATGTTGTTGGCCACGCCATAGAGCGCGCGGTCGAACACCTGCGTCGTGTAGTGCGCCGCCAGCCAGTACGACAGCGAGCCGCTGGTCAGCACCAGCGCGAACAGCGGCGTGGCCAGCGCGCGCAGCAGGTGGATGCGCAGGCTCGGGTTCGACGTCCCGCGCTGGGTGGCGGCGCGCTGGCGCCCGCGGCCCAGGCCGCCGCGCAGGCGCCGGCCCGGCGCGCTCGCGTCGCCAGGCGGGGCGGAAGAGGATTGCGAACGCGGCCACATGGCGATTCAGGGGGTCATCGAAAGGCGGTCCGGCAGGTGCCGGCCGCGGGGTGCCGGCTCAGTGGCCGGCCCGGATCTGCAACAGATAGCCAAAGCCGCGCACGGTGACGATCTCGACGTCGGCGTCCTCCAGCTTCTTGCGCACGCGGTGCACGTAGACCTCGATGGCGGTATCGCCGACCGTGTCGCCGCCTTCGCCGGCCGGATGGGCAAACGTGGCCAGGTGGTCCTGCAGCTGCGCCTTGCTGACCACGCGGCCCTGGCGCTGCAGCAGCAGCTCCAGCACGGCGAATTCGCGCGGCGACAGCTCCAGCGGCCGGCCATCGACGAACATGCGGCGGTCGTTGCCGGACAGACGCAGCCGGCCCAGCCGCACGTCGCGCTCGGGCGCGGCCTCGCCATGCTGGCTGCGGCGCAGCAGCACGCGCACGCGCGCTTCCAGCTCGGGCAGCGCAAAGGGCTTGACCAGGTAGTCGTCGGCGCCGGCGTTCAGGCCCGACAGCTTGTCTTCGAGTTCGTCGCGCGCGGTGAGGATTAGGACGGGCGTGGTGCGGTTGCGGGCGCGGTAGCGGGCCAGCAGCGTCATGCCGTCGATGCCGGGCAGGCCCAGGTCCAGGATGACCAGGTCGTGCTGCTCCTTGAGCAGGTGGTCGGTGGCATAGACCCCGTCATGCACCACGCGCACCTGGTGGCCGGCGCGGGACAGCCCGGCCTCCACGCCGCTGGCGATTTGACGGTCGTCCTCGATCAGCAGGATACGCATGGTGATACCGGTGACATGGAAACGGAAACAATGTCGCCGATTGTACAGGCCGGGCCCGCGGCCTGCCTTTCAGTTGGCCTACAGCGCGGGCCGCGCTGGCGGCGTCAGCGGGCCAGCCCGGCGGCGGCCTGCTCGATGAACGTCGCCAGGTCGATATCGCGCTGCGTCAGGCCGTTGGCGTCGTGCGTGGACAGCGTGATGTCCACGCGGTTGTACACGTTGAACCACTCGGGATGGTGATCCACCTTGTCCGCGTGCAGCGCCACGCGCGTCATGAATCCGAACGCGGCGTTGAAGTCGGCGAACCGGAACGATCTGTGGATCGCGTCGCGGTCCTGGACGGGCGTCCAGCCGGGCAGCGTGGCCAGCAGGGGCTTGCGGGCGTCTTGCGAGAGAGGGGTCATGATTGGGCTCGATCTGAAGGGTTGTCTGCGGGAGCGCAACAAAAGCCGGCCCGCCCCGGGCCACGGCGTGGCCGCGGGGCATGGCAGGCATTGTTTCACAAAGCGGGATGGCGGGGCGGGCGGCGGCTCAGATGTCGTCGCTGTCGCCCCAGCCCTCGCGGGTGCCGGCGTGGATGACCCGGTCGCCCTCGGCGATGTCGCCGGCGCCCAGCGTCGGCAGCGCGCGCAGCGTCGGGTACAGGTCGGTGAAGTCCGGGCGCGTGGCGTCGAACAGTTGTTCGAAGCTGTCGATCACGAAGTACGTCTTTTGGAACGTGTCGATCCGGTAGCGCGTGCGCATGATACGGCGCAAATCGAAGCCGATCCGGTTCGGGCTGGCCGAATCGAGGCTGTAGATCGATTCGCCCTGGCTGGAGACGATGCCGGCGCCGAAGATCCGCAGCCCCTGCGGCGTGCGGATCAGGCCGAATTCCACCGTGTACCAGTACAGCCGCGCCAGCATGTCCAGCGCGCCCAGCCGCGCGGCCTTCAGGCCACCCTTGCCGTACGCCTCCATGTAGTCGGCAAAGACCGGGTTGATCAGCAGCGGCACGTGGCCGAACACGTCGTGGAAGCAGTCGGGCTCCTGCAGGTAGTCGATCTGCTCGGGCTTGCGCATCCACCAGCTTGCCGGAAAGCGCCGGTTGGCCAGGTGCTCGAAGAACACCTCGTCGGGTACCAGCCCCGGCACCGCCACCACCTGCCAGCCCGTGGCGCGCATCAGCATCTCGTTGAGCTGGTCGAAATCGGGCACGCGGTCGCGCGCCATGCCCAGCGTGGCCAGCCCCTGCAGGAATTCGTCGCAGACGCGGCCTTCCAGCATCGCCGCCTGGCGGTCGTAGAGCTTGCGCCACGTCGCGTGGTCGGTGTCGGTGTAGCGGTGCACCGGCTGGGCGATGGTGAAGTCCGGGCGCAGCTCCTGGCCGGACAGCAGTCCTTCCTCGAACTGTTCCTTGAGCTTGGCGGTCAGCGTGCCGGCAAAGTTGCCCGCAGGCTGGTCGGCGCGAGGCGTGGTGGCCGAGGGGGTCATGCGGCGTCTCCGTTTGATTTGTCGATCCGTTGCGGATTTCCTGCATAGTCTAGCCAGCCAGCCGCGCAGAATGCGCGCAAAGTTGGGGTATTGGCGCCATGCCGTGCATATAATCCGCGTACCGTCATCCACCCATGCAGGATTCTTGCAGCCATGCCTACCGCCCATCTCGACCCCTACGACCTGGCCCTGCTGGCCGCGCTGCAGGCCGATGGCCGTTCCACCCACCAGCAACTGGCCGAGCGGGTGCACCTGTCGCCCAGCCAGGTCGGGCGCCGGCTGGCCCGCCTGGAGACCGACGGGGTGATAACCGGCTACCGGGTCAACCTGTCGCTGCCCGCGCTGGGGCTGGGTGTGATGGTGTTCATCAGCGTCAAGCTGGCCCACCACGGCGACACGATCATCGAGCGCTTTGGCGAGGAAATCATGCTGCTGGAGGAGGTGCAGGAGTGCTACGCCGTGGCCGGCGAGGCCGACTACCTGATCCGCGTGGTCGTGCAGGACCTGCCGATGCTGGCCGATTTCACGATGAAGCGGCTGATGCGGGTGCCGGGCGTGGAGAGCATCCGGTCCAACATCGTGCTTACCCCGCTCAAGAAGGAGGGACCGCTGCCGCTGGCCCATTTGCGGTAGATCGGCGGTTCGTTCTGCCGAAATGTGCAGAGGCTTGCGCTTGCCACGGGCGCATGTCACCCTCGCGCGGAGCCAATTCGGGAGAAGGCAGCATGATCGGGAGGATCGCCACGGTAGCCGCGGCCGCCGCAGCAGGACTCGTTTTCAGCGCACTGACATGGGCGCCGGCCGCCACGGCCGCGCAGATCACGCGCTTTTCGCCCGAGGGGGTCAATCCGCAGGTCCGTCAGGTGGCCATCCGCTTCGACGAACCGATGGTGCCGATGGGCGACCTCAAGGCCCAGGCGCCGGCCACGGTGTCCTGCACCGGCGGCGCGGTGGGCGGCAGCGGCCGCTGGGTCAACGCCAGCAACTGGGTCTACGACTTCGAGCGCGACCTGCCGCCCGGCGTGCGCTGCGCCGTGCAGGTGGTGCCCGGGCTCAAGAGCGTGGCCGGCAAGGCGTACGCGGGCAAGGGCGAGTACCGGTTCGAGACCGGCGGCCCGGTCGTGATCTCGGCGCGGCCGTCGGGCGGCGAGATCGAGGAAGACCAGGTGTTTGCGCTGCGTTTCAATGGCGCCGCCACGGCCGGATCGATCCGCAGCCACGCCTGGTGCCAGGCCGAGGGCCTGGGCGAGCGCATCCCCGTGCGGCTGCTGACCGGCAAGGAGCGCGACGGCGTGATCGAGGCGCTGCACTGGAAGGAAGTGGTCAAGCGCGACGCCGACGCCGTGCACCTGCTGGCCTGCCAGCAGCGCCTGCCGGCCGGCGCGCGGATGCAGCTCGTGCTGGACGCCGGCATCGCCACGCCTTCCGGCCTGGCCACCACGGCGGCGCGCCGCTTCGATTTCCAGGTGCGGGAGCCGTTCACCGCCGGCTTCACCTGCGAGCGCGAGCGGGCCGAGGCCCCCTGCACCCCGCTGCGGCCGATGACCGTCACGTTCACGGCGCCCATCGCACGCAAGGCCGCCGCGCAGATCGTGCTCAAGACACCGTCCGGCAGCCAGGCGCCCGCCTTCGACCCCGACGACGCCGACGACGCACCCGTTTCCAGCGTCACGTTCAAGGGTCCGTTTCCCGAGAAGGCCAGCCTGACCATCGAGGCGCCGCGCGATCTCAAGGACGAGAGCGGCCGCGCGCTGGCCAATGCCGACCTGTTTCCGATCAAGCTGACCACGGCCGCGCTGCCGCCGCTGGCCAAGTTCGCCGCCGCGCCGTTCGGCGTGGTCGAGCGCTTTGCGGACCTGCCGCGCGGCAAGTCGCCGAACGACTATCCACCGCTGCTGCCCGTGACGCTGCGCAATGTCGAAGCCGACCTGCCGGCGCTGGCCGTGCGCGCGCAGCCGGGCACCGTGGCGCGGCTCAAGGTCGATGACGACGGCGCCATCCTGCGCTGGTTCGGCATGGTCAAGCGCATGCACGAGAACACCTGGACGCGCGAGCAGCTTGCGGCCATCCGCGCCGGACAGCCGCCGTACAAGGTACGCGTGCCGCGCAACGCGCCGGCCATCGAGACGCGCTCGGTGTCGCTGCTCGAAGGCGTGCCCGGCGCCGGCAAGCTGGCCATCCCGAAATCGACGGACACCACGCCGCGCCCGTTCGAGGTGGTCGGCATCCCGCTGCCCGAACCGGGCTTCCACGTCGTGGAAATCGCCTCGCCGATGCTGGGCGCGGCGCTGCTCGGCAAGCCGGTGCCGATGTACGTGCGCACCGCCGCGCTGGTCACCAATCTGGGCGTCCATTTCAAGCTGGCGCGCGGCGAGGGCGACGGCGACATGAGCGGCCTGGCCTGGGTGACGGGCCTGGACGACGGCAAGCCCGTTGCCAACGCCCGCGTGGCCGTGCGTAGCTGCGACGGCACGCTGCTGGGCCAGGGCACCACCGATGCCACCGGCGTCGCACGCTTTGCGAAGCTGCCGGACCGCCGCTACGAAGACTGCGACAACGGCATGGAGGGCTACTTCGTGTCGGCCCGCATCGGCGCCGATCATCCGCAGGCGCGCGGCAAGGCCGACATGGCGTTCGTCATGTCGAACTGGAACCGCGGCATCGAGACGTGGCGCTTCAACGTGCCCACCGACCTGAGCCCGCAGCAGACCGTGCGCGCCCATACCGTGTTCGACCGTACGCTGCTGCGCGCGGGCGAGACCGTGTCGATGAAGCACCTGATCCGCAACGAGACCTCGCAGGGCTTTGCGCTGCCGCAGGCCATGCCGACGCAGCTCGTGATCACGCACGAGGGCACCGGCCAGACATACGAGATGCCGCTGGCGTGGCGCACCACGGCCACGGGCGGACGCAGTGCCGAGAACGCGTTCCAGGTGCCGGCATCGGCCAAGCTCGGCGTCTACGACGTGGCGCTGGTGTACGGCGACGGCCGCACGCTCGCAAGCGGCGGCTTCCGCGTGGAGGCGTTCCGCCTGCCGGTGCTGGCCGGCACGCTGTCGGTGGCCAAGGACCCGAAGGCGAAAGGCAACGCGCTGGTCGCCCCGGCCGAGGTGCCGGTGGGCGTGGAGATCCACTACCTGAACGGCGGCGGCGCGGCCGGGCTGCCGGTGCGGCTGTCGGCGCTGATGCGCAACAAGTCGGTGAACTTTGCCGACTACGACGAGTTCTCGTTCGACGTCCCGCGCGCGGCGCAGCAGAGCAGCAGCGGCGACGAGGAAGAAGACGAGGCGTCGTCGCCCGACGCATCCGAAAAGCTGGTGGCCGACAAGCTGCCGCTGACGCTGGACA
This sequence comes from Cupriavidus sp. SZY C1, assembly GCF_032190535.1. Taxonomy (NCBI): domain Bacteria; kingdom Pseudomonadati; phylum Pseudomonadota; class Betaproteobacteria; order Burkholderiales; family Burkholderiaceae; genus Cupriavidus; species Cupriavidus sp. SZY C1. The sequence continues at coordinate 165,984 of NZ_JAUANU010000006.1, read as the reverse complement.
AGGACGGCAACGGCAAGCTGACGGTCAAGGACCTGCCGAAGGTGGACGCGCCGCGCGACCTCGTGCTGGAGGCCGGCTTTGCCGATCCGAACGGCGAGATCCAGACGCTGCGGCAGACCGTGCCGCTGTGGCCGTCGGCCGTGGTGGTGGGCATCCGCGCGGCCAACTGGGTATCGGTCAGCCAGAAGCTGGCCGTGCAGGCCGTGGTGCTGGACACGCAGGGCAAGCCCGTGGCCGAGTCGCCGGTGCAGATCAAGGCCCGCGCGCGCATCACCACGTCGGCGCGCAAGCGCGTGGTCGGGGGCTTCTACCGCTACGACAACCGCAGCGAGACCAAGGACCTGGGCGTGGTGTGCGATGCGCGCACCGACGCGCAGGGCCGGGCCCGCTGCGACGTGGCGCTGTCGCAGGCTGGCGAGGTGGAGCTGGTGGCCAGCGCGCGCGACAGCGACGGCCGCGCGGCGCAGGCCGCCACCACGGTGTGGGTCACGCGCCAGGGCGAACTCTGGTTCGGCGGCGAGAACCACGACCGCATGGACGTGCTGCCCGAGAAGAAGTCGTACGCGCCCGGCGACACCGCCGTGTTCCAGGTGCGCATGCCGTTCCGCCGCGCCACGGCGCTGGTGGCGGTGGAGCGCGAAGGCATTCTCGACACGCAGGTCGTCGAACTGAACGGCAGCGACCCGACGATCAAGCTCAAGGTCAAGCCCGAGTGGGGGCCGAACGTCTACGTGTCGGTGCTGAGCCTGCGCGGACGCCTGCGCGAGGTGCCGTGGTACTCGTTCTTCCAGTGGGGCTGGCGCCAGCCGATGGACTGGTGGCGCGCGTTCCGCAGCGAAGGGCGCGAGTACGTGGCGCCGTCGCCGCTGGTGGACCTGTCCAAGCCCGCGTTCCGCCTGGGGCTGGCGCAGATCCGCGTCGGCAGCGACGCCTACCGGCTGGACGTCTCGGTGACGCCGGACAAGGCCAGCTATCCGGTGCGCGGCCGCGCCCGCGTGACGGTGCAGGTCAAGCTGCCCGACGGCAAGCCGGCCGCCAATGGCGAAGTGGCGCTGGCCGCCGTCGACCAGGCGCTGCTGGAGCTGATGCCGAACGCGAGCTGGAACCTGCTCGACGCGATGGTCTGGCCGCGCAGCTACGGCGTGGAGACGTCGACGGCCCAGATGGAAATCATCGGGCGCCGCCACTATGGTCGCAAGGCCGTGCCGGCCGGCGGCGGCGGCGGCAAGAGCCCCACGCGCGAACTGTTCGACACGCTGCTGCTGTGGAACCCGCGCGTGCAGCTCGACGCCGAGGGCAAGGCCACGCTGGAGGTGCCGCTCAACGACTCGCTGACGAGCTTCCGCATCGTGGCCGTGGCCGACCTGGGCGTGAACCGCTTTGGCAGCGGCAGCGCGACGATTGCCGCGACGCAGGACCTGCAGATGATCTCGGGCCTGCCGCCGCTGGTGCGCGAGGACGACCGCTATCGCGCGATGTTCACGCTGCGCAACACCACGCAGCGCGCGATGACCGTGGAAGCCACCGCGCGCGCCACGCTGGTCGACGCCCAGGCGCTGCCGGCCCAGACCGTGCAGATTCCGGCCGGCGAGGCGCGCGAGATTGGCTGGGACGTCACCGCGCCCGCGCTGCTGGCGTTCAGCCGCGCCGGGACCGTGATGTGGGAGGTAGCCGCGGCCGAGAAGGGCACGGGCGGCGCCAGCGACAAGCTCAAGATCGCGCAGCAGATCGTGCCGGCCGTGCCCGTGACCGTGCAGCAGGCCACGCTGGCGCAACTGACGCCGAACCTGTCGGTGCCGGTGCAGGCGCCGGCCGGCGCGCTGGCCGATCCGTCGGGCCGGCTGCGCGGCGGCATGCAGGTGTCGGTGCAGTCGTCGCTGGCCGGCGGCATGCCGGGCGTGCGCGAATGGTTCCGCGTCTATCCGTACAGTTGCCTGGAGCAGCGCTCGTCGAAATCGCTCGGCATGGGCGACGCGGCCGCGTGGGATGCGCTGATGGCGCAGCTGCCGTCGTACCTGGACACCGACGGGCTGGCCGCGTACTACCCGCTGGCGAGCGACAGCGCGCGCGGCAGCGAGGTGCTGACGGCCTACCTGCTGGCCATCTCCGACGAGGCGTCGCGCGCGGGCCTGCCGATGCGGATTCCGGACGCGCAGCGCGCACAGATGGAGCGCGGCCTGGCCGCCTTTGTCGAGGGCCGCATCGCGCCGCCGCGCTGGGCGCCGGCGTCGGCGTCGATGGACCTCGACGTGCGCAAGCTGGCCGCCATCGAGGCGCTGTCGCGGACCGGCAAGGCCCAGGCGCGCATGCTCGGGTCGATCCAGATCCTGCCCGAGCAGTGGCCCACGTCGGCGCTGATCGACTGGCTCGGCATCCTGTCGCGCGTGCAGGACATCCCCGAGCGCGACAAGCGCATGGCCGATGCCACGCAGTTGCTGCGCAGCCGCCTGACCGTGCAGGGCACGCGGCTGGTGTTCTCCACCGAGCGCAGCGACAACTGGTGGTGGCTGATGTCGGGCGGCGACGTCAACGCGGCGAAGCTGCTGGCGCTGGCGTCGCAGCTCCCGGCGTGGAAGGACGACGTGCCGCAGCTGGTGACCGGCCTGCTGGGCCGCCAGACGCGCGGCGCGTGGATGACGACCACGGCCAACGCCTGGGGCGTGATGGCGATCCGCCGCTACGCGCAGGTCTACGAGAAGACGCCGGTGGCTGGCACGGTGCACGCCACGCTTGGCGATGCCTCGCGCACTTTCGACTGGGCGAAGGCCGCGCGGCAGGACGGCGTGGCCAGCGGCATGGTCGACCTGCCCTGGCCGGCGGCTGCTTCCGGTACGCCCGGTGCGCCGGCCTCGCTGCAGGTGGATCAGCAGGGCGCGGGCCGGCCGTGGGCCACGGTTCGCGCGCTGGCCGCCGTGCCGCTGCGCGAACCGGTAGCAGCCGGGTATCGCATCCGCCGCACCGTGACGCCGGTGGAGCAGGCGGTGGCGGGCAAGTGGTCGCGCGGCGACACGTACCGCGTGCGGCTCGACATCGACGCGCAGGCAGACATGACGATGGTGGTGGTCAGCGACCCGGTGCCGACCGGCGCGACGATCCTGGGCAGCGGGCTTGGCCGCGACTCGGTCATCGCCACGCGCGACCAGAAGTCGGCATGGTCGGACTTCGTCGAACGCACGCCGGAAGCGTATCGCGAGTACTTCGGCTTCGTGCCGAAGGGGACGCTGGCCGTGGAGTACACGGTGCGGCTCAACAATGCCGGCGAGTTCGCGCTGCCGCCGAGCCGCGTGGAGGCGATGTACGCGCCCGACGTGTTCGGCGAGACGCCCAACGCCAGGCTGACCGTGGGGGCCGCCAAGTGAACTGGATCGCCATGCGGATGCCCCCGCGCGTGCGCGAATGGTGGTTCGCCGGTGTGCTGGCCGGTGTGACCTACGGCGTGCTGCTGTTCCAGGTGTCGCTCGAATTGCCGGCCGGCACGCCGCTGACCGGCCAGATTGCCTACCAGCCGGTGTGGAAGACGGCGATGGCGCTGCTGCTGGCGCGCGCGGCGTGGTTCCACCGGCCCCGGCCCGAGCGGCGCTGGCTGGTGACCGCGCTGGTGTTCTCGGGCCTGGGCGACTTCCTGCTGGCGATGCCGGGCCTGAGGATCTCGTTCATCGGCGGGCTGGGCGCCTTCCTGATGGCGCACCTGGCCTACCTGCGGCTGTTCGTGCCGCTCGGCGCCGACCTGCGGCCGCACCGGCTGGTTGGCTGCGGGCTGGTGATCGGCGCGGCGGGTGCGCTGCTGGGCCGCTTCTGGCCGAACCTGGGCCCGCTGACGTGGCCCGTGGTGGCCTACATCGGCGTGCTGGCGGCCATGGCGTGCGCGGCGCTGCTGGCGCGGCTGCCCACGCCACTGGCGGCCATCGGGGCGCTGTGCTTCGTGATGTCCGATGCGCTGATCGGCACGGCGCGCTTCCTGTCGCCGTTCGACACGTACCAGCTTGGCATCTGGTGGACCTATGCCATCGCGCAGGTGCTGCTGGTGGCGGGCGTGGTGGCGGGGCGCGGCGAGTGAGGGTGTGACATGAAGCGAGGCACCTGGGCACTGGCGGGCGTGCTGCTGCTGTGGGCGGCGGTGGCCCAGGCCGTGCCCACGTTCCGCGAGGTGCGCGGCAACTGGCGCAGCGCGGACATCGTCGTGACCGACCGGCACGGGCAGCCCGTGGCACGCGTGCGCGACGACTTCCAGGCACGGCGCGGCGACTGGGTGACGCTGGCCGATACATCGCCCGCGCTGCGCACCGCCATCGTGCTGTCCGAGGATCGGCGCTTCTACGCGCACAGCGGCGTGGACTGGCAGGGCGTGGCCGCGGCGGCGTGGGCCAACCTCTGGAACACGCGCACGCGCGGCGCGTCGACGCTGACGATGCAGTTGGCCGGGCTGCTCGACGACGACCTGCGCGCCCGTGGCGGGCGCAGCTTCGGGCAGAAGGTGGGGCAGGCCATCAGCGCGTCGTCGCTGGAACGCGGCTGGAGCAAGGACCAGATCCTCGAAGCCTATCTGAACCTCGTGCCGTACCGCGGCGAACTGGTAGGGCTGTCGGCGATGTCGCAGACGCTGTTCGGCAAGGTGCCGAGCGGTCTCGATGCCCGCGAGTCGGCGGTGGCCGTGGCGCTGGTGCGCAGTCCGAATGCGTCGGCGCAGCAGGTGGCCCGCCGGGCATGCGGCATCCTGCGCGAGATGCGGCAGCCGCGCGAGTGCGACGGGCTCGACGGCTTCACCGCGCTGGTGCTGGCGAAGTCGACCCGGGCGGGCGCCGACAGCATGCACGCGCGCCGCGACGCCAACCTTGCGCCGCATCTGGCACGGCTGCTGGTGACGCGCGCCCGGGCGGCCACGCCGGCTGGCACGGCCCCGCCGGCGCGCATCGTGTCGACGTTGGACGCGGCCATGCAGCGCGTAGCCGCCGACAGCCTGGCGCACCACCTGCGCGAACTGGCCGGGCGCAATGTCGAGGACGGCGCCGTGGTGGTCATCGACAACGCCAGCGGCGACGTGGTGGCCTATGTCGGCTCGTCGGGCGCGCTGTCGGCGGCGGCGGAAGTGGACCACGCGGCGGCACTGCGGCAGGCCGGATCGACGCTGAAACCGTTTCTCTACGAACAGGCGATCGAGGAGCGGCGGCTGACGGCGGCGTCGCTGCTGGACGACCGGCCGGTGAACCTGCCCACCGGCGGCGGTCTCTACATTCCGCAGAACTACGATCATCGCTACGCGGGCTGGGTCAGCCTGCGCGCGGCGCTGGGGTCGTCGCTGAACGTGCCGGCCGTGCGCACGCTCGTGATGGTCACGCCGCACCGCTTTCATCGGCGGCTGGTGTCGCTGGGGCTGCCGCTGACGCAGTCGGGCGACTACTACGGCTACAGCCTCGCGCTGGGCAGCGCCGATGTGTCGCTGCTGTCGCTGACCAACGCTTATCGCAGTTTCGCCAATGCGGGCACCTACGCACCGCCGCGCATGGCGATGGATGGGCCGCGGCCGGCGTCGCGCGCGGTGATGTCGCCGGCGGCGGCGTACGTGATTGGCGACGTGCTGGCCGATCGCCATGCCCGGGCGCGGACGTTCGGGCTCGACAGCCCGCTGACCACGCGCTTCTGGACCGCCGTGAAGACCGGCACCAGCAAGGACATGCGCGACAACTGGTGCGTCGGCTGGTCGCAGCGGTACACGGTGGGCGTGTGGGTCGGCAACGCCAGCGGCGCGGCCATGCACGACGTGTCGGGCGTCTCTGGCGCGGCGCCGGTGTGGCACGAGGTCATGGAGGCGCTGCATCGCGGCACGCCGAGCCGGGCGCCGGCCATGCCCGGGGGCGTGGAGCGCGTCACGCTGCAGTTCGAAGACGGCCTGGAGCCGGCGCGCGAGGAAGTGTTCCTGGCCGGCACGACGATGCAGCGCGTGGGCGTGGGCAAGCCCGGCAAGTCGCAGGGCACGCCAGCCATCGCCAGCCCCGCCGACGGGACGATCTTCGCGCTCGATCCCGACATTCCGCCAGCGGCGCAGCGCGTGTGGTTCCACGCCGACGGGCTGACCGGCCAGACCGCCGACGCCGTGAGCTGGCGCCTGGACGGCCAGCCGCTGGGCAAGGGCGGGCAGGTGGCGTGGCTGCCGTGGCCTGGGCGCCATCGCGTGGCGCTGGTGGACGCGCGCGGGCAGGTGGTGCACGAGATCGGCATCGAGGTGCGCGGCGCCACGGTGCGCGACGGGGTGGCGCCGAAGCCGGCCCTGCAGAAGGTGTCGGCGCCGCGCGCGCCGGTGCGCTGAGCGGTGCGCGACAATGGCGCTTCCAACCGCTCACGTCCGACGCCCATGACTGCCCAGTTGTTAGTCCTCGATGCCGCCGCCACGGCGGCCCGCCTGCCGTATCCCGAACTGGCCCGGGCCATCGCGTCGATGCTCGGCGAACTGCGCGCCGGCACGGCCATGGCGCCGCCGCGCATCGCCCTGCCGGTGGGCGACGCCGCGCAGGGGCAGGGCACGCTGCTGGTGATGCCGGCCTGCAACCGCGACATCGTGATGACCAAGAACATCACGGTCCATCCGGACAACCCGTCGCGTGGCCTGCCCAACATCCTGGGCGAAGTGCTGGTGGCCGACGCCCATACCGGCCAGCGCGTGGCGATGCTGGACGGCCCGACCGTCACGGGCCGGCGCACCGCCGCCGTGTCGCTGCTGGCCGCGCAGTCGTTCGCGCCGGATCTCGACGGCGAACTGCTGATCGTCGGCGCCGGCGTGCAGGCGCAAACCCATCTGGAAGCGTTCATCGCCGGGCTGCCGGTGCGCAAGGTCTGGCTGCAATCGCGCACGCGCGACAAGGCCGAGGCGCTGGCCGCGCAGGCCCGGCTGCTGGGCGTGGCTGCCGAGGTCGTGGACGATGTGGCGGCCGTGCTGCCGCGTGTGTCGATGGTCGTCACGGTGACGTCGAGCCGGTCGCCGGTGCTGCCGGACCTCGATAGCGGGTTGTGGAGCGATCGGCACTTCGTGGCCGCCGTGGGCGCGTTCCGGCCCGACATGTGCGAGCTGCCGCCGCAGTTGTGTCGCACCGCTTCGGCCGCCGGCCGGCTGCTTGCGGACACGCTGTTCGGCATCGAGGACGAGGCGGGCGACCTGCTGCAGGCTGGCATCGACTGGCAGACCGTGCAGCCGTTCGAGACCGCCATCCTGCAGGCCGACGCGCTGCGGGCGCGCGCCGGCAGTCCGCTGGTGTTCAAGAGCGTCGGCTATGCGCTCTGGGACCTCGCCGCCTGCATCCTCGCCAGCGGCAGGTGACGCCCAACCGGCTTTCGGACCATTCCGAACGGGTGTTTCAGCGCCGGGTATCCAGCAACAAAACCATTCTTGACGAGTGGTTTTTCATTTGTGAAACGCGACCGTTGCGCCGGCGCGTCGTTTTGCATGCAAATTGGCGAAATTCATTCGCCATCTTTTGGGTTAACCCTGCCTTTAGGGCATTTCTTCTATCATCGCGTCCCGTGTTTGAAACAGTCCGAGAGAGCCAGGCAGGATAATTGCCGCCTGCAGTGGTGGTATTCCAAAGAGGATGGAGTAAGAGGAACAATGAAAAAGATCTATAAGAAGATGCTGATGGCGGGCGCCGCCATGGCACTGGCTGGCGCCGCACAGGCCCAGTCCGCGGGCAGCAACATCGTGAGCCTGGGCTGGATGCGGGTGATGCCCACCGGCGATTCGCAATTCCTGACGATCGACTCGATCGCGGGCCGCCCCACCGGCGGCGTGCAGCGTCCCAACACGGGCGCATCGATCGACACGGCCGACACAGCCGGCCTGACGTTCGCGCATTTCTTCACCGACAACATCTCGGCCGAGTTCGTGCTGGGCATTCCGCCGAAGCACGACGTCAGCGGCGACCGCGACTACGCCAAGTACGGCAAGCTGGGCGAAGTGCGCCAGTGGAGCCCGGCCATCGTCGCCAAGTGGCATTTCTTCGACGCCAAGACCAAGTTCCGCCCGTACGTCGGCATCGGCGTGAACTACACGTGGTTTACGAGCGAGACGGTGACCAATCAGGGCTTTGTGAACGCGGAATTCGCGCCGGGCGCGCGGATGTCGGCCACGGCCAGCTCGTCGTGGAACCCGGTGTTCAACGTCGGCGCCAACTACGCCATCAACGAGAAGTGGTTCGTCGGTTTCTCGGTGTCGTACGTGCCGATCTCCAGCACGGCCCACTTCACGACCACGCTGCCGAACGGCGCCAAGGTCGAGTCGCACACCAAGATCAAGATCGATCCGGTGGTCACGTTCCTGAACGTCGGCTACAAGTTCTGATCCCGGCCGGGACCAGAAACAGGAAGGGCACCCGAGGGTGCCCTTTTTTCATGCCGCCGACTTGACCGGGTAGCCGGCTGTCTCGATGGCCTGTTGCAGCGCGTGGCGGTCGGCCGCCGATTCGACCTTGACCGACTGCGACGGCACGTCGGCCGAGACCTGCGCGGCCGGGTCCACCGCCTGCACCGCGCGCGTGATGGCGCCGACGCAGTGATTGCAGGACATGCCTTCGACCTGGAACTGGATCATCGTGTGACTCCTTGGTGACGTGGATAGGGAAGAAGGTAACGCAACGGAGTATGAACCTTCCCACCATGGGAAGCGCAAGCCCGCCGTCGTCCCGCCGCGCACCTTGACCTTCCAATGATGGTAAGGTCCACAGTGCATGCATCGCGCCCCGCGCCCTTGCCGAACCGCTTCCATGTCGACTTCCGCATCCACCCTGCAATCCGCCCCCGCCGCGGCCGAACCGCTTGCCGAATGGCGCCTGCCTGTCGAGGGCATGACCTGCGCGTCGTGCGTGCGCCGCGTGGAAACCGCGCTGGCCAAGGTGCCCGGCGTGCAAGACGTGGCCGTCAACCTGGCCACCGAGCAGGCCACGCTGCACGCCCGTGACGGCGCCGCGCTGGCGGCAGCGGCCCAGGCCGTGGCCGACGCCGGCTACGACGTGCCGCGCGACGAAGTGGAACTGGACATCGCCGACATGACCTGCGCGTCGTGCGTGGGCCGCGTGGAGCGCGCGCTGAGCGCCGTGCCCGGCGTGCAGGCGGCCCAGGTCAACCTGGCGACCGAACGGGCGACCGTCACGGTCCTGCGCGGCACGGCCGATGTGGCCCAGCTGGCGGCGGCGGTGACGCGCGCCGGATACGGCGCCCGGCCCGTGGTGGACCCGGCCGCGCCGGGGCAGGGCGAGGCGCCAGCGCGTGTCGATTTCTGGTCCGGGCCGTGGCCGGTGGGCATCGCCGCTGCGCTGTCGCTGCCGCTGGTGGCGCCGATGGTGCTTGCTTGGTTCGGCATCCACGCCATGCTGCCCGGCTGGGTGCAGTGGGTGCTGGCCACGCCGGTGCAGTTCGTGTTCGGCTGGCGCTTCTACAAGGCCGGCTACAAGGCCGTGCGGGCCGGCGCGGGCAACATGGACCTGCTCGTGGCGCTGGGTACGTCGGCGGCGTACGCGCTGTCGGTCTGGCAACTGCTGCAGGCCGGCGACGCCATGCCGCATCTCTATTTCGAAAGCGCCGCCGTGGTCATCACGCTGGTGCGACTTGGCAAATGGCTCGAAGTCCGCGCCAAGCGCCAGACCGCCGACGCCATCCGCGCGCTCGCCGCGCTGCGGCCCGATACCGCGCGGGTTCGTCGCGATGGTGTGGAACACACGGTGCCGCTGGCCGACGTGCGCGTGGGCGACGCCATCGTCGTACGGCCCGGCGAGCGGATTCCGGTCGATGCGGAAGTGGTGGAGGGCACCAGCCACGCCGACGAATCGATGCTGACCGGCGAATCGGTGCCGGTGCCCAAGCAGCCGGGAGATCGGCTGACCGGTGGCGCGATCAATTTCGAAGGGCTGCTGGTGGCGCGCACCGTGGCCGTGGGCGCCGAGACGGTGCTGGCGCGGATCATCCGCATGGTGGAACACGCGCAGGCCGCCAAGGCGCCGATCCAGCGCATGGTGGACCGCGTCAGTGCCGTGTTCGTGCCCGTGGTGCTGGGCATCGCGCTGGTCACGCTGCTGGGCTGGGGCGTGGTGGCGGGCGACTGGAGCCAGGCGCTGCTCAACGCCGTGGCCGTGCTGGTGATTGCCTGCCCGTGCGCGCTGGGGCTGGCCACGCCGACGGCGATCATGGCCGGTACTGGGGCCGGCGCGCGCGCCGGCATCCTGATCAAGGACGCCGAGGCGCTGGAAGTGGCGCATCGCGTGTCGGTGGTGGCGTTCGACAAGACCGGCACGCTGACCGTTGGCAGGCCCGAGGTCGTCGCACTGCACGCGGCGGATGGCGACGAGGCCGGCCTGCTGGCGCGGCTGGCGGCGCTGCAGGCGGGCAGCGAGCATCCGCTGGCGCGCGCCGTGGTGGCGCTGGCCGCCGCGCGCGGCGTGGCGGCGCCGGTTGCCAGCGATGTGCGCGCGCTGCCGGGCCGTGGCATCGCCGGTATCGTCGACGGACAGCCGCTGGAGTTGGGCAGCGAGGCGCTGCGCGTGTCGCTGGACGCGCCGGCCGGGCCGCTGCAGGCCCAGGCCGACCGCCTGCGCGGCGAGGGGCGCACCGTGTCGTGGCTGGTCGATCCGGCGCGGCACGTGCTGCTGGGCCTCGTGGCGTTTGGCGATGCGCTGAAGCCCGGCGCGGCGGCTGCCATCGCCCGGCTGCGCGCGGCCGGCATCCGCACCGTGATGCTGACCGGCGACAACGCCGGGGCGGCGGCGCATGTGGCCCAGGCCCTGGGCCTGGACGACGTGCAGGCCGAGGTGCTGCCGCAGGACAAGGCGGCGCGCGTCACGGCGCTGCGGCGCGATGGCGCGGCCGTCGTGGCGATGGTGGGCGACGGCATCAACGACGCCCCGGCGCTGGCGGCGGCCGACGTCGGCATCGCCATGTCCACCGGTACCGACGTGGCGATGCACGCGGCCGGCATCACGCTGATGCGCGGCGACCCGGCGCTGGTGGCCGACGCGCTGGCCGTGTCGCACCGGACCGTGCGCAAGATCCGGCAGAACCTGTTCTGGGCCTTCATCTACAACGTGATCGGCATTCCGCTGGCGGTGGCCGGCCTGCTCAACCCCGTGGTGGCCGGCGCCGCCATGGCGTTTTCCAGCGTCAGCGTGGTCGGCAACGCGCTGCTGCTGCGGCGCTGGCATCCGGCGGATACCAGGGAGACGCGATGAATATCGGCGAAGCGGCGGACGCCTCGGGCGTGTCCGCGAAGATGATCCGGCACTACGAATCGATCGGGCTGGTGGCGGCGCCGCCGCGCACCGAGGGCGGCTACCGGCGCTACGACGACCGGGCGGTGCACACCTTGCGCTTCGTGCGGCGCGCCCGTAATCTCGGCTTCTCGCTCGACGAGATCCGCAACCTGCTGTCGCTCTGGCAGGACCGCGGCCGGGCCAGCGCTGACGTGAAGGCGCTGACGCTGCGGCACGTGGCGGACCTGGAAGTGAAGATTGCCGAACTGGCCGCGATGCGCGACACGCTGCGCGCGCTGGCCGAGGCGTGCAGCGGCGACGACCGGCCCGACTGCCCGATCCTGTCGGACATGGCGTCGGACTGTCCGTCCTGCCACCGCTAGGCCGCGCCAGCCCGCACCGGCACCTTGCCTTACCCCGCACCGCAAGCAGGGACCACGAGGAGACCCCCGGCATGGATCAACCTGTGATGGCCACGCACCCGTCCGATACCGCCCCGGCCGCGCCCGCCGCCGTGGAGTCGCGCCAGCGCATGCGCGACGGCACCGAACTGCTGCTGCGCACCTGGCTGCCCGATCCGCAGCGCTATCCGGCGCCGCTCGGTACGGTGCTGCTGGTGCATGGGCTGGCCGAGCACAGCGGGCGCTACGCCCACGTGGCGGCGGCGCTGCTGGCGCTGGGCCTGCGCGTGCGCGCCTACGACCATCGCGGCCATGGCGCCAGCGGCGGCCCGCGCATGGTGGTGCCGGGCCCGGACAGCTATCTCGACGATCTGGCCGAAATCCACGACGCGGCGGTGCGGCAGTGGCACGAATTGCCGATCCTGCTGGGCCACAGCATGGGCGGGCTGGTGGCGGGACGCTTTGCCACGGCGCGCGTGCGGCCGATCCGCGCGCTGATCCTGTCGTCGCCGGCGCTGGCGCTGAAGATTTCCAATAGTATGCTCACGATGCATCGTGTGTTGCTGGCTTTGGCGCCGAATATTCGTGTGCCGAATCCCATCGACGCACGGCTGCTGTCGCATGACGTGGAAGTGGCGCGCGCCTATCGCACCGACCCGCTCGTGCAGGGCACGATCAGCGCCTGTGTGCTGGAGTCGATGATCCGCGGCATGGCGCAGGCCCAGGCCGACGCGCCACGGCTGGAGGCGCCGATGCTGATGCTGGTGGGCGGCGCGGACCGCATCGTCGACCCGCAGGGCAGCCGCAGCTTCTTTGCCAGCACGCCCGAGGACCTGCGCGAGATGGTCTGGTTCGACACCGGCTACCACGAGATCTTCAACGAGGCCGAGCCGCTGCGTGGCGAGGTGCTTGCGGCACTGGCCGACTGGCTGCGGCGCCACCTGGAGGCTCCGGCAAAGCCCTGACGACAGCGGCGCGCCAGACGTGCGATGATGCCCGGCATTCCAACAAGAAAAATCCGGGGCCCTCAGGGCCGGCAAAGGAAGCTAGGGACATGGAGACGTACGACTACATCATCGTGGGCGGAGGCTCGGCCGGCTGCGTGCTGGCCAACCGCCTGACGCAGGACGCCGATGTCAACGTGCTGCTGCTGGAAGCGGGCGGCAAGGACGACTACCACTGGATCCACATCCCGGTCGGCTATCTCTACTGCATCGGCAATCCGCGCACCGACTGGCTCTACCGCACGGTCGAGGAAGCGGGCCTGAACGGCCGCTCGCTGGGCTACCCGCGCGGGCGCGTGCTGGGCGGGTGCTCGTCGATCAACGGCATGATCTACATGCGCGGCCAGCGCGAGGACTACGACGACTGGGCGCGCATTGCCGGTGACGACGGCTGGCGCTGGGACAACGTGCTGCCGCTGTTCAAGCGCAGCGAGGACCACTACCGCGGCGCCAACGCGTACCACGGCGCGGGCGGCGAATGGCGCGTGGAGGCGCAGCGGTTGCGCTGGGACATCCTGGAGCGCTTCATCGACGCCGCCGAGCAGGCCGGCATTCCGCGCACCGACGACTTCAACCGGGGCGACAACTTCGGCGTGGGCTATTTCGAGGTGAACCAGCGGCGCGGCATCCGCTGGAACACGGCCAAGGCGTTCCTGCGCAAGGCCGCCGAGCGGCCCAACCTGACCATCGTGACCGGCGCGCAGGTCAGCGGGCTGGTGTTCGATACGCCCGACGGCCGCCGCTGCACCGGCGTGCAGTACGTGGGCGGCGGCCAGCCGCTGGAGGCGCGCGCCACCGAGGAAGTCATCCTGGCGGCCGGCGCGATCAATTCGCCGCAGTTGCTGGAGCTGTCCGGCATCGGCCAGCCCGAGCGGCTGCAGGCGCTGGGCATCCGCGTGCGCCATGCGCTGCGCGGCGTCGGCGAGAACCTGCAGGACCACCTGCAGTTGCGCACCGTGGTCAAGGTGCAGGGCGTGCGGACGCTGAACACGCGCGCGTCGAAGTGGTGGGGCAAGCTCGGCATCGGGCTGCAGTACGCGTTCAACCAGAGCGGGCCGATGAGCATGGCGCCGTCGCAGCTTGGCGCGTTCGCGCGCAGCGACGAGGGCCAGGCGCGTCCCAATGTCGAATATCACGTGCAGCCGCTGTCGCTGGACAAGTTCGGCGATCCGCTGCACGCGTTCAACGCGTTCACGGCCAGCGTCTGCAACCTGCGGCCCACGTCGCGCGGCAGTGTCCATATCGACGATGCCGACTTCCGGCGCGCGCCACGCATCGCGCCGAACTACCTGTCCACGGACGCGGACCGCAAGGTCGCGGCCGACTCGATCCGGCTCACGCGGCGCATCGTCGCCTCGCCGGCGCTGGCGCCGTACCAGCCGTCGGAATGGCTGCCCGGCGCCGCGTTCCAGACCGACGAGCAGCTGGCCGAGGCGGCCGGCGCGATCGGCACGACGATCTTCCACCCGGTGGGCACCTGCCGCATGGGGGCCGCCGATGACGCCGACGCAGTGGTCGACAGCCGCCTGCGCGTGCGCGGCATTGCCGGGCTGCGCGTGGTGGATGCGTCGGTCATGCCGCTGATCACGTCGGGCAATACCAACTCGCCCACGATCATGATCGCCGAGCGCGCCAGCGACATGATCCGCGCCGACCGCAAGGCGCGCGCGAGCGGTGCAGCAAATGCGCCCGAAATCGTCGCGCCGGTGTCGGCCTAGGGGTCTTCCACGATACCCGGCGCAAGGCAGCGCGGGGGGCGTCGGTGCGGCTCCGCACACCGGATTCGCGCGGCATCGGGAATGTATTAAGCCTAGTGCAAACCCCGATGTTTTGCGACGCAGCAGGCGCACACAATAGTCGCCGGTATACGGTGCCGCCACCTTCACTTGGCGCACCGGCCGACACGGCAGCCGCACCGTTCCCACACACCTATAACGCGGCAACCATGGCGACAAAGCGCCGGAGTTCGAACCATTGTCAGTAGCCGGGCACAACCCGGCATGCAGCAAGAGGGCGGGCAGGAGACTATGACTCAGGAAATCATCCTGGAAACGAAGAACCTCACGAAGGAATTCAAGGGGTTCACGGCGGTGAGCGACGTCAACCTGCGCGTGCGTCGCGGCTCGATCCATGCACTGATCGGGCCCAACGGCGCGGGCAAGACCACCTGCTTCAACCTGCTGACCAAATTCCTGGAGCCCACCACGGGCACCATCCTTTTCAACGGCGTCGACATCACGCGCGAGAAGCCCGCGCAGATTGCCCGGCGCGGCGTGATCCGCTCGTTCCAGATCTCCGCCGTGTTCCCGCACCTGACCGTGCGCGAGAACGTGCGCATCGGGCTGCAGCGCCAGCTGGGCACCGCGTTCCAGTTCTGGCGCAGCGAGCGGTCGCTGGATGTGCTCGACGCGCGCGCCATGGAGCTGCTGGACCAGGTGGGCCTGACCGAATTCGCCGAGACCACCACCGTCAACCTGCCGTACGGCCGCAAGCGCGCGCTGGAGATTGCCACCACGCTGGCGATGGAGCCCGAGCTGATGCTGCTGGACGAGCCCACGCAGGGCATGGGCCACGAAGACGTGGACCGCGTGACGCAGCTCATCAAGAAGGTATCGGCCGGGCGCACCATCCTGATGGTCGAGCACAACATGAACGTGGTGTCGTCGATTGCCGACACCATCACGGTGCTCCAGCGCGGCGCCATCCTGGCAGAGGGGCCGTACGCCGACGTGTCGAAAGACCCGCGCGTGATGGAAGCCTACATGGGCACCGTCGACGCCGAACTGCAGGGAGCGCACTGATGACGGCCAACACTCCCGCACTGGAAATCAAGGACCTGCACGCCTGGTACGGCGAGTCGCACATCCTGCACGGCGTGGACCTGACCGTGAACCGTGGCGAAGTGGTCACGCTGCTGGGCCGCAACGGCGCCGGGCGCACCACCACGCTGCGCGCGATCATGGGCCTGACCGGCACCCGCAAGGGATCGATCAAGGTCAACGGCCAGGAAACCATCGGCCTGCCCACGCACAAGATTGCCCACTACGGCATTGGCTACTGCCCGGAAGA
Source organism: Cupriavidus sp. SZY C1 (assembly GCF_032190535.1). NCBI lineage: Bacteria > Pseudomonadati > Pseudomonadota > Betaproteobacteria > Burkholderiales > Burkholderiaceae > Cupriavidus > Cupriavidus sp. SZY C1. Next base: position 150,288 of record NZ_JAUANU010000006.1, on the reverse strand, counting down.
GCGCGCGATCTTCTCGTCGCTGTCGTGCGAGGAAAACCTGCTGCTGCCGCCGGTGCTCAAGGGGTCCGGCAACGGCGACACGCCGGGCATGAGCGAGGCCGAGATCTACGAGATGTTCCCGAACCTGCGCGAGCGCCGGCAGAGCCAGGGCACGCGGCTCTCAGGCGGCGAGCAGCAGATGCTGGCCGTGGGCCGCATCCTGCGCACGGGCGCGAACCTGCTGCTGCTCGACGAGATATCCGAGGGGCTGGCGCCGGTGATCGTGCAGGCGCTGGCGCGGATGATCCTGATGCTCAAGAAGAAGGGCTACACGGTGGTGATGGTGGAGCAGAACTTCCGCTTTGCCGCGCCGCTGGCCGACCGCTTCTACGTGATGGAGCACGGCGCCATCGTCGAGCGCTTTGCCGCCAGCGAGCTGCAGGCCAAGATGCCTGTGCTCAATGAACTGCTAGGGGTCTGACCCACTGCGCGCATCCCGCGCCAGGGTCGCACGATTTGTCGTCGTCAACGATTGGCAGGAACGGGTGGCGCAGCGCGCCGCCGCAACTCAGGAGACACAACATGAAGATGACTCGGCTGGCCGTCGCAGTGGCGGCAACTGTCCTTGGTGCATTCGCGGGCAGCGCTTCGGCGCAGGTAACCAACGATACGGTCAAGATCGGCTACATCACCGACCTGTCCGGCCTGTACGCCGACATCGACGGCCCGGGCGGCCTGGAAGCCATCAAGATGGCGATCGAGGACCACGGCGGCAAGGTGCTGGGCAAGCCGATCGAGCTGGTCTCGGCCGACCACCAGAACAAGGCCGACATCGCCGCGTCGAAGGCGCGCGAATGGATGGACCAGCAGGGCCTGGACGTGCTGATCGGCGGCACCAACTCGGCCACGGCGCTGGCCATGAACAAGGTGGCGCAGGAAAAGAAGCGCGTCTACATCAACATCGGCGCCGGCACGGCACGCCTGACCAACGAGGAATGCTCGCCGTACACGGTGCACTACGCCTATGACACGGTGGCGCTGGCCAAGGGCACCGGCAGCGCGGTGGTCAAGCAGGGCGGCAAGAAGTGGTTCTTCCTGACCGCCGACTACGCGTTCGGCCATTCGCTGGAAAGCGACACGGCGGCCGTGGTGAAGGCCAACGGCGGCACGGTGGTGGGCCAGGTGCGCCATCCGCTGTCGGCGTCTGACTTCTCGTCGTTCCTGCTGCAGGCGCAGTCGTCCAAGGCGGACATCCTGGGCCTGGCCAATGCCGGCGGCGACACGATCAACTCGATCAAGGCCGCCAAGGAATTCGGCATCACCAAGAACATGAAGATCGCCGGCCTGCTGATGTTCATCAACGACGTGCACAGCCTGGGCCTGAAGAACACCGAGGGCCTGCTGATGACCGACAGCTGGTACTGGGACATGAACGACGACACGCGCAAGTTTGCCAACCGGTTCTTCGGCAAGATGAAGAAGATGCCGAGCAGCCTGCAGGCCGCCGACTACTCGTCCGTCAGCAACTACCTGAAGGCCGTGGAAGCCGCCAAGACCGACGATCCGGACAAGGTCATGGCCGAGCTGAAGAAGATGAAGCTGAGCGACTTCTACAGCAAGGGCCAGATCCGCGCCGACGGCCGCTACGTGCACGACATGTACCTGATGCAGGTCAAGGCCCCGGCCGACTCCAAGAAGCCCTGGGACTACATGAAGGTCGTGACCACGATCCCGGGCGACCAGGCCTTCACCACCGTGGCCGAGTCGAAGTGCTCGGTGCTGAAGAAGTAAGGCGTGAGGTGTGGCTCCCCTCTCCCGCCACGCGGAAGAGGGGCTGGGGATGAGGGCAGGGCGGTTTGGGTGCGACTTGTCGCCATTTGAGCCGCCGGCCCTCGCCCCCGACCCCGCGCCCTCAGGGAGCGGGGAGAAACAGACAGGCAATCGACGCCCATGGACATTTTCGGAATTCCGCTACCCGCCATGCTGTCCCAGCTGCTGCTTGGGCTGGTCAATGGTGCTTTCTACGCGATGCTGAGCCTGGGGCTGGCCGTGATCTTCGGCCTGCTCAACGTGATCAACTTCGCGCACGGCGCGCTGTTCATGCTCGGGGCCGTGCTGGCCTGGGCGGGCATGGAGTACGCCGGACTCAATTACTGGGTGATGCTGGCGCTGTCGCCCATCGTGGTGGGCGTGATCGGCGTGATCATCGAGAAGACGATGCTGCGCTGGATCTACAAGCTCGACCACATCTACGGCCTGCTGCTGACGCTGGGCATCACGCTGGTCATCGAGGGCGTGCTGCGGTCGATCTACGGTGTGTCGGGGCTGCCCTATTCGCCGCCGGACGCGCTGCAGGGCGCCACGGACCTGGGCTTCATGATCCTGCCGAACTACCGCGCGTGGGTGGTGGCGGCGTCGGTGGTGGTGTGCTTGGCCACGTGGTTCGTGATCGAGAAGACCAAGCTGGGCGCGTACCTGCGCGCCGGCACCGAGAACCCCAAGATGGTGGAGGCGTTCGGCGTCAACGTGCCGCTGATGGTGACGCTGACCTACGGCTTCGGCGTGGCGCTGGCTGCGTTTGCCGGCGTGCTGGCCGCGCCGGTGATCCAGGTATCGCCGCTGATGGGCCAGAACCTGATCATCATCGTGTTCGCGGTGGTGGTGATCGGCGGCATGGGCTCGATCATGGGATCGATCATCACCGGCCTGGGGCTGGGCGTGGTCGAGGGGCTGACCAAGGTGTTTTATCCGGAGGCATCGTCGACCGTGGTGTTCTTCATCATGGTGATCGTGCTGATGCTGCGCCCGGCCGGGCTGTTCGGGAGGGAAAAGTGATGAGCGGGCAGACGGGACAGACTGCCGTGGCAGTCGAGGCCAAGGGCTTCAGGGAAGGGACGGGCGTGCAGAAGAAGGTGCTGTACGGCCTGCTGTTGCTGGGGCTGATCGTGGCGCCGCTGGCCGGGGCGTATCCGGTGTTCGTGTTGAAGGTGCTGTGCTTTGCGCTGTTCGCGTGCGCGTTCAACCTGCTGATCGGCTTTACCGGGCTGCTGTCGTTCGGCCACGCGGCATTCTTCGGCGGGGCGGGCTACGCGGCCGGCCACGCAATGAAGGTGTGGGGCGTGACGCCGGAGCTGGGCCTGCTGTTCGGCACGCTGGCCGGCGCGGTCATCGGGCTCGTGGTGGGCTGGCTGGCCATCCGCCGCCAGGGCATCTATTTCTCGATGATCACGCTCGCGCTGGCCCAGATGCTGTTCTTCGTCTGCCTCCAGGCGCCGTTCACCGGCGGCGAGGACGGGCTGCAGGGCGTGCCGCGCGGCAAGCTGTTCGGCGTGCTGCCGCTGTCTGACGACATGACGCTGTACTACGTGGCGCTGGTCATCATCGTGGCCGCGTTCGCGCTGATCGTGCGCACCGTGCACTCGCCGTTCGGCCAGATCCTGAAGGCGATCCGCGAGAACGAGCCGCGCGCCATCTCGCTGGGCTACGACGTGGACCGCTTCAAGCTGCTGGCCTTCGTGATATCCGCCGCGCTGTCGGGCCTGGCCGGCGCGATCAAGGCGCTGGTGCTGGGCTTTGGCACGCTGACCGACGTGCACTGGTCGATGTCGGGCTCGGTGATCCTGATGACGCTGGTGGGCGGCCTGGGCACGCTGTCGGGCCCGATCGTCGGCGCGTTCGTGATCGTGGCGCTGGAGAACAAGCTCGGCGACATCGGCGCCTTCCTGGCCAACCTGACCGGCGTGTCCTGGTTCAATTCGCTGGGCGAGTCCGTGACCATGGTGACCGGCATCATCTTCGTGATCTGCGTGCTGACGTTCCGGCGTGGCATCATGGGCGAGCTGATCGCCCTGACCAGCCGCAAGCCGGGTCACAAGTAGCTGGCGGCGAGTGGAGATGGGGCGACATGCCCGATTTTGGGGCTAGGGTTATTGCTGACTTGTTTCATACGCACCGCTTCGTTACATTGCATATACGGTTTTCGCAGGTTAATTGGAGGCGGAAGCGAGGAGACGACAGGCGCGCACCCGGTGTCGGGTAGCAGCAGCCAATACGATAAAGAGGCGTTGCTGGGTGATCCCTGGCAACGCCTTTTTCATTTCCGGCGCCCCGCATCGCCACCCCTCCGCCCCATGTGCCGCCGATGCATCTTCGGCATGACCGGCCGCCAGCCCGCGTGCGACAATGCCCGGCTGCATCTTCCGGCCCGGCCATGTCCACCCCATCCGACGTTTCCCCATCCCATCAAGTGCCGTATCGGGTACATCCCGCGACTGGCGCCGACGGTCCATTGCTGGACGCCTGGCTGCAGGCCCGCGCGCCGTTGCCAGTGCCCGAGGCGCGCGCCCGGCGGCTGTCGCTCGACGCCTTGCTGGCGCAGGGCGGTGAGGGGCTGTGCCTGGTGGGTCGCACCAGTTCCGGGCAGCCGGTCTGCCTGATGCCGGTCACGCTGGTCCACAGCCTGGCGCTGGGGGGCCGGGTGGCGATGGTGGCCGAATGGTGGCCGCCCGCCGATCCGGCGGAAGCCGCCGAGGCATGGCGCGACGCCTGCTGCGCCGAGCTGGCCGACTGGTGCCGCGCCCATGGCATCCGCCATATCCGGCTGGCCCCGACGCTGGTGGCCGACGCCGCGCAGGCACCCGACGGCTTTCGGCGCGATGCCGACGGCCTCTGGACCCGCAGCCTCCTGCCGACGCCCAAGCAACTCGGCTGACCGGCCCGTCATCGTCATCGACCGTCCGCTCCGGCCCATCCCCTTTGACCTTTCACCCCCTCGCACGGTAGATCCATGGAGTTCGTTTTTCTGGCGGCGGCCGCCTTCCTGGCCGGCTTGATCGACGCGGTGGCCGGTGGCGGCGGCCTGGTGCAGGTGCCGGCGCTGTTCTCGACCTATCCGAACATGTCGCCGGCCACGCTGATCGGCACGACCAAGGTGGCGTCGCTGGCCGGCACGTCGAACGCGGCGCTGCGCTACGCGCGCAAGGTGCGGATCTACTGGGGCGCCACCGGGCCGGCCACGCTGGCGGCGTTCATCTTCTCGATGGCCGGCGCGTGGACGCTGACCATGATGCCGGCCGAGCCGCTGCGCAAGGCGCTGCCGTTCGTGCTGCTGGTGCTGCTGGCCTACACGGTAGCCAGGAAGGACCTGGGCACCGACCACGCGCCGGCGCTGTCGGGCGGCCGCGAACGGCTGGCCGCGCTGCTGGCCGGTGCCGCCATCGGCTTCTACGACGGCGTGTTCGGCCCCGGCACGGGCAGCTTCCTGATGATCGTCTTCGTGCGCGTGTTCGGATACGACTTCCTGCATGCGTCGGCGTCGGCCAAGATCGTCAACCTGGCCACCAACCTGGCGGCGCTGCTGCTGCTGGCCGCCAAGGGCCACGTCTGGTGGCAGCTCGGCATCGTGATGGCCGTGGCCAACGTGGCCGGCAGCCAGGTGGGCAGCAAGCTGGCGCTGCGCCATGGCAGCCGCTTCGTGCGCAAGGTGTTCATCGCCGTGGTAAGCGCGCTGATCGTCAAGACGGCCTACGACGCGTTCCTGCGCTAGCGCGCCGGGAAACCCTTGCCTGTTGCGCCCGTGCCGCTGCGGGTTAATCCCGCCTTTTCGTATCACATCGCTGTGTTAGACTCGATTCGCATTCCCGACCGAGCGGTCGGCGAATGAACTGCGCAATCCGGGGGTAACGGCGCAGGACGGGAAAATAACGGGACGAACTTCGAGGTGCCCGACCAGATCGGATGCCAGCGCTGCATCCGCCAGAGAGCCTGCCAGAGCGGGCCGACAAACAAACTGAAGGCATCCGCCGGCCGGAAGCCGGCGGGTGCCTTTTTCCGTTTTGGAATCGAAGGAGACAAGCCATGACGTTCAAGCGCGCCAGCTTGCTGGCGCTTGCCGCCGCCAGCCTGTTCGCGGGTGCGGCCAGCGCCCAGGTCAAGGTCGGGGTCACGGTTTCGGCCACCGGGCCGGCCGCGTCGCTCGGCATCCCCGAGAAGAACACGTTCACGCTGCTGCCCAAGGAAATCGCCGGCAAGAAGATCGAGTACATCGTGCTCGACGACGCCACCGACACGACCACGGCGGTCAAGAACACGCGCAAGCTGATCAGCGAGGACAAGGTGGACGTGGTGGTGGGCTCCACCGTCACGCCGAATTCGCTGGCGATGGTGGACGTGGCCGCCGAGAGCGAGACGCCGATGATCTCGATGGCCGCCTCGGCCCGCATCATCGAGCCGATGGACGCCAAGCGCGCATGGGTCTACAAGACCCCGCAGAACGATTCGCACATGGCCACCGCGCTGGCCGAGCACATGACCAGCAACAACGTGAAGACGGTGGCGTTCATCGGCTTTGCGGACGCCTACGGCGATAGCTGGGCGCAGGAATTCGCCAAGGTGGCGGAAATGCGCAAGATCAAGGTGGTGGCCAACGAGCGCTTTGCGCGCACCGACAACTCGGTGACCGGCCAGGTGCTCAAGATGATGGGCGCCAACGCCGACGCGGTGCTGATCGCCGGCTCGGGCACGCCCGCGGCGTTGCCGGTCAAGGCGCTCAAGGAGCGCGGCTACAAGGGCAAGGTCTACCAGACGCACGGCGTGGCCAACCCGGACTTCCTGCGCGTGTGCGGCAAGGACTGCGAAGGCACGTTCCTGCCGGCCGGCCCGCTGCTGGTGGCCGAGCAACTGCCCGAGAGCAATCCGGTCAAGAAGCCGGCCATGACGTACAAGACGGCCTACGAGAAGGCGTTCGGCGGGCAGGTGTCCACCTTCGGCGGCCATGCCTGGGATGCCGGCCTGCTGCTGCAGAACGCGATTCCGGAGGCGCTCAAGAAGGCGCAGCCCGGCACGCGGGAATTCCGCAAGGCCCTGCGCGACGCGCTGGAGCAGACGCGGAACCTGCCGGTATCGCACGGCATCATCAACATGAGCCCCACCGACCACCTCGGCATGGACCAGCGCGCGCGCGTGATGGTGCAGATCGTCGATGGCAAGTGGAAGCTGCAGAAGTAAGCCGGCGTTCATCACCGGCACGCGGGAGCCGCGCAGGGCAGACGCAGCACACGGAGGGCGCATGGACATCCATGCGCCTTTTTTTCGCCTCCGCTGCCGCGCGCCGTCCCTAGGCACCGTGCGGCGCAGCCGATAAGCTGGCACCGCGAATCCGCACATCACACGGGCAGACAATGGACCTTTCGATTGCCGCCATCCTGGCGCAGGACGGCATCACTTCCGGCGCGATCTACGCCTTGCTGGCACTGGCGCTGGTGCTGGTGTTCTCGGTCACGCGCGTCATCTTCATTCCCCAGGGCGAATTCGTGGCCTATGGCGCGCTGACGCTGGCCGCGATGCAGGCCGGCCACGCGCCGCAGACCACGTGGCTGCTGCTGGCAATGGGCGTGCTGACCTTTCTCTACGACGGCGTGGCCGTGCTGCGCAGCCCCGAGCTGCGGCTGACCGCGCCGCGCCGGGTGCTGGTGCTGGCCGGCAAGTACCTGCTGTTCCCCGGCGCGGTGCACATGCTGGTGCAGCAGTACGGCGGCCTGCCGCTGCCGATGGCGGCGCAGATCGCGCTGACGCTGCTGATCGTGATTCCGCTCGGGCCCATGCTCTACAGGCTGGCCTACCAGCCGCTGGCCGAGGCCAGCACGCTGGTGCTGCTGATCGTGTCCGTCGGCGTGCATTTCGCGCTGGTGGGGCTGGGGCTGGTGATGTTCGGCGCAGAAGGGTCGCGTACCAACCCGTTCTCGGACGCGCGCTTCGAGGTGGGCAGCCTGAGCGTGTCTGGCCAGAGCCTGTGGGTGGTGGCGGTGTCCGGGCTGCTGATTGCCGCGCTGTACTTCTATTTCGAGCGCACGCTGCAGGGCAAGGCGCTGCGCGCGACGGCCGTGAACCGGCTGGGCGCGCGGCTGGTGGGCATCGGCACCACGCAGGCCGGGCGGCTGTCGTTCACGCTGGCGGCGGCCATGGGCGCGCTGTGCGGCATCCTGATCGCGCCGCTGACCACGGTCTACTACGAGTCGGGCTTCCTGGTGGGGCTCAAGGGCTTCGTGGGCGCCATCGTCGGCGGCCTGGCCAGCTATCCGGTGGCGGCGCTGGGCGCGCTGCTGGTGGGGCTGCTGGAGTCGTATTCGTCCTTCTGGGCCAGCGCGTTCAAGGAGGTCATCGTCTTCACGCTGATCATTCCCGTGCTGTTGTGGCGGTCGCTGACCAGCAAGCACGTCGAGGAAGAGGAGTAAGCCATGACGATGCTGACCAACAAGCCGCTGCAGAAGGATGTGCCCGCGCAGGCCACGCCGCGCGTGGCGGGGGCCGCGCGCAACCGCGTGGTGGCGCTGGTGTTCGTGGCGGTGCTGGCGCTGCTGCCGGTGCTGCCCACGCCCGAGTTCTGGATCACGCTGGGCAACTACATCGGGCTGTACGGCATCGTGGCCATCGGCCTGGTGCTGCTGACGGGCGTGGGCGGCATGACGTCGTTCGGGCAGGCGGCGTTCGTGGGGCTGGGCGCCTACAGCACCGCGTACCTGACCACGCAGTTCGGGCTGTCGCCCTGGCTCGGGCTGCTGGTGGGGCTGCTGATCACGGTGGCGTCGGCCTATGTGATCGGGCTCATCACGATGCGGATGTCCGGCCACTACCTGCCGCTGGCGACCATTGCCTGGGGCCTGTCGCTGTTCTTCCTGTTCGGCAACCTGGAGTTCCTGGGCAAGTACGACGGCCTGAACGGCATTCCGGTGCTGTCGTTCCTGGGCATCGAGCTGCAGTCGGGGCGGTCGATGTTCTACCTGATCTGGGCCGTGGTGCTGCTGGCCGTGGTGGCCATGCAGAACCTGCTGAACTCGCGGCCTGGGCGCGCCATCCGCGCGCTCAAGGGCGGCGGCACGATGGCCGAGGCAATGGGCGTGAACACGGCCTGGATGAAGGTGGTGATCTTCGTCGTGGCGGCGATCCTGGCGTGTGTGTCGGGCTTCCTGTACGCCCATCTGCAGCGCGCGGTGAATCCCACCCCGTTCGGGCTCAACTACGGCATCGAGTACCTGTTCATGGCCGTGGTGGGCGGCGTGGGCCACGTGTGGGGCGCGGTGCTGGGCGCCGGCATCCTGACCATCCTCAAGGACGTGCTGCAGGGCCTGCTGCCGCGGCTGCTGGGCAGCACCGGCAACTTCGAGATCATCGTGTTCGGCGTGCTGCTGGTGCTGCTGCTGCAGTACGCGCGCGACGGCATCTGGCCGTTCCTGCGCCGGCTGATGCCGTCCGGGCCGCCGGTGCTGGCGCCCACCCAGGCCGACCCGCTGCCGGTGCGCGAGAAGCCGGCGGCCGGCGAGCTGATCCTCGACGTACGCGCCGCGCGCAAGCAGTTTGGCGGGCTGGTGGCCGTCAACGACGTGAGCTTCCAGGTGCGCGCGGGCGAGATCATCGGGCTGATCGGGCCGAACGGTGCGGGCAAGTCCACCACGTTCAACCTGGTGACCGGCGTGCTGCCGCTGACCGGCGGGGAAGTGCGCTATCGCGGCGAGGTCATCTCGGGGCTGCCGTCGCGCGAGATCGTCAAGCGCGGCGTGGGCCGGACGTTCCAGCACGTGCACCTGCTGCCGACGATGACCGTGCTGGAGAACGTGGCCATCGGCGCCCACCTGCGCGGCGACTTCCGCGCGCAGGGCGGGGTATCGGCCGCCATCCTGCGCATGAACCGCGCCGAGGAGCAGAAGCTGCTGTTCGAGGCACGCCGGCAACTGGAGCGCGTGGGGCTGGCCGAAGCGATGTACATGGAAGCCGGCAGCCTGGCGCTGGGCCAGCAGCGCATCCTGGAGATCGCCCGCGCGCTGTGCTGCGACCCCGCGCTGCTGTTGCTCGACGAGCCGGCTGCCGGGCTGCGCTACAAGGAAAAGCAGGCGCTGGCCGACCTGCTGCGCAAGCTGCGCGGCGAAGGCATGAGCGTGCTGCTGGTGGAGCACGACATGGACTTCGTGATGAACCTGACCGACCGGCTCGTGGTGATGGAATTCGGCACGCGCATCGCCGAGGGCGTGCCGGCCGACGTGCAGAAGGACCCGGCCGTGCTGGAAGCGTACCTGGGCGGCGTGGAGTAAGGAGCGGAGATGAGTCTGATTCTGGAGGTGGGCGACCTGCACGTCCGCTACGGCAAGGTCGAGGCGGTGCACGGCGCCAGCCTGAAGGTGGAGGCCGGCAAGATCGTCACCGTGATCGGGCCCAACGGCGCGGGCAAGTCGACGATGCTCAACGCGATCATGGGCGCGCTGCCCGTCAGTGGCTCGGCCAGCGGCACCGTGCGATACCTGGGGCACGACATGGCCGGCATTCCCGTGGAAGGGCGGGTGGCGCGCGGCATGTGCCTGGTGCCCGAGAAGCGCGAGCTGTTTGCGACGATGAGCGTGGAGGACAACCTGCAGCTTGGCGCCTTCCGCCGCAAGCGCGCCGGCGAGCGCAACTACCTGGACCAGCTGGAAGTGGTCTACGCGCTGTTCCCGCGCCTGAAGGAGCGTGCGCGGCAGGAAGCCGGCACGCTCTCCGGCGGCGAGCGCCAGATGCTGGCCGTCGGCCGCGCGCTGATGGCCAAGCCGCAACTGCTGATGCTGGACGAGCCCAGCCTGGGCCTGGCGCCGCTGATCGTGAAGGAAATCTTCCACATCATCAGCAACCTGCGCCAGACCGGCGTGGCGACGCTGCTGATCGAGCAGAACGCGCGGGCCGCGCTGCAGGTGGCGGACTACGGGTACGTGATCGAGACCGGCGACATGGCGATGGAAGGCGAGGCGTCCGCGCTGGCCAGCAACCCGAAGGTGATCGAAACGTACCTGGGGCTGGCGAAACGGGCCGCCTGAACCGGCTACGTATACGTTATGAAAATAACGGCGCCATCTTGGCGCCGTTTTCTATTCATGCAGCCGATCTTGTTCACACTTTTATCCACAGTGTGGATAAGTCTCAGCGCATCAGCGCGGCGATATCGGTGGCCGCGACTCCCAGCAGCCAGGAACGGAAGGCCGCCAGGGCTGGATGGTCACGCTTTTCGCGCGGCGCGCAGAGGAAATATCCCCGGCTCAGCGTGATGGGCAGGTCGAACGGCGCCACCACCTGACCGGCCTGCAACGCATCCCTGACAAGGCATCGCTGCAAAACGGCCACGCCCATATCGGCCTTCACGGCCTCCAGCAAAATCGACACCTGGTCAAAGCCGCGCGCCAGCGTGGGCGCAGCGTCGGGTACGCCCGCGGCCTGCAGCCAGTGCTGCCAGTTCCTGGGGGCAGTTGTGTGGAAAAGTAGCGGTTCGGCCATCAGGTCGGCCGGAGTTTTCCACAGATGCGCGGCCTGCCGTGCGTGGGCGCGGGCAGGGTGGCAGATCGGCACCATTTCGCGGCCAATCACGTAGTCCACCTGCCAGCCCGACCACTGGCTGGCCTCGCCGGTCAGGATGGCGGCGTCTGGCCGGGCACCCGAAAAATCCTCCTCGCGGCGGTACGGGACGAAGTCCAGCTGGATGTCGGGATGCTGGCGATGGAAGTCGGGCAGGCGGGGCACGAGCCATACGCTGGCCAGCGTCGGCACGGCAGAAAGCGTCAGATGGTGGCGCCGATCCTCGCCGAACATGGCGGCGCTGGCGGTCTCCACGGCGGCCAGCGGATCGGCGATGGCGTCCAGATAGGCGCGCCCCGCCTCGGTTAGCGTCAGACGGTGGGCATTGCGATGGACCAGCGGCTGGCCGAAATGGGCCTCCAGCCGGGCGATGGCGCGGCTGATGGCGCCCTGGGTCACGCACAGCGTTTCAGCCGCCCGCGTGAAGCTGCCCAGCCGCGCGGCCGTTGCAAACGCGTGCAGTTCCGACATCGAAGGAGACCGTATACGCATAGCCGCCGAGCATGATCTTTGGTAATGGAAGCGTGCAATATAGTCGTTTGTGCCGGACCGGTAAACTCTCCGACACTCGCTGCTCGATACCCAGATTCGACAACGATAAATCGAGGAGTGTTTGCCATGAAGCGAGCCCAGAATTGCCGCGCGCAGCGTCGCCGGCTGGTGTTTTCCACAGTGTTGTCCACAGCCGTGATCGCCACGCTTGGCGGTGTGGCCCTGCCGGCTGCGGCGCAGGTTAACTACCCGACCAAGCCCATCCGCCTGATCGTGCCGTTCGCGGCCGGCGGCACCACCGACCTGTCGGCCCGCCTGGTGGCCGAGTACGCCGGGCGCGAGCTGGGCCAGACCATCGTGGTCGACAACAAGGGCGGGGCGGGCGGCTCCATCGGCATGGAGCAGGTGGCGCGCTCCGCGCCGGACGGCTACACCATCGGCATGGCCACGGTCAGCACGCACGGCTCGAACCCGGCCGTCTATCCGAAGCTCGGCTATGACCCGGTCAAGGATTTCGCGCCGATCACCAACGTGGCGGCTATCCCCAGCGTGTTCGCCGTGCATCCGAGCGTGCCGGCCAAGACGATGCAGGAATTCGTGGCGCTGGCCAAGGCCAACCCCGGCAAGTACACGTTTGCCTCGCCGGGCGCCGGATCGCTGGGCCACGCCAACATCGAGAACTTCATGATGCTGGCCAAGATCGACCTGCTGCACGTGCCGTACAAGGGCGCCGGCCTGGCGCTGAACGACGCGCTGGCAGGGCAGGTGACCGCGATCACCGACAACCTGTCGACCACGCTGCCCCACGTCAAGGCCGGCCGCCTGCGCGCGCTGGCCGTGCTGGGCGCGCAGCGGTCTCCGCAACTGCCAAACGTGCCGACCTACGCCGAGCTGGGCTACAAGGACATGGGCGACGGCGGCTGGTTCGGCATCGTCGCGCCGGCCGGCACGCCCCAGCCGGTGGTCGACAAGCTCAACGCCGCCATCCACAAGGCGATGCTGAACCCCGAGTTCAAGCGCAAGATCGAGGAATCGGGCGGTACGCTGGTGCCGACCACGCCGGACCAGTTCAAGGCGCAGATCCAGCAGGCGATGGCCCGCTACGCCCGCGTGGCCAAGGCCGCCAATATCCGCCTGGACTGAGCGATGACGATAATCGAAGCCCAGGCGGTGCAGGGCGACGCCCCGGCCGGCCCGTTCACGCTGGCCCTGCCGCAAGCCGACGCGCTGCCGCTGGTATGCGACTCGCCGCACAGCGGCACCCACTATCCGCTGGATTTCGGCGCGGCCGTGCCGCTGGAGCGGCTGCGCGGCGGCGAGGATACCCATATCGACACGCTGTGGTCCGCCATCCCCCAGGTGGGTGGCACGCTGATCGGCGCCACCTTCCCGCGCGTCTACATCGACCCGAACCGGACGCTGGACGACCTGGACCCCGAGCTGCTGGTGTCGCCGTGGCCGACGCTGCTGTCGCCGGGCGAGAAGACGCGGCTGGGCTACGGCCTGATCTGGCGTCGACTGGACGCGACCACGCCGATCTACGACCGCCTGCTGACCGTAGCCGAGGTACAGCGCCGGATCGACGCCTACTACCGGCCGTATCACGCCGCGCTGTCCGAGGCGGTGGAGGCGGCGCACCGGCGCTTTGGCGCGGTCTGGCACCTGAACCTGCACTCGATGCCGAACAACGCTTACGCGCGGCTCAAGATCGACAGCCCGCATCCGCTGGCGGACTTCGTGCTGGGCGACCGGGACGGCACCACCTGCGAGCCGGGGCTGGTGGATGTGGTCGAGACCGGGTTGAAGGCCATGGGCTACACGGTGGCGCGCAACGACCCGTACAAGGGTGTGCAACTGATTGCCCAGATGGGTCGTCCGGCCGAGCGGCGCAACAGCCTGCAGATCGAGATTCGCCGGCCGCTCTATATGGACGAAGCGACCAAGGTGCCGAATGCCGGTTTCGCTGCGCTGCAGCGTGACCTGGCTACGCTGTCCGGCCAGCTCGCCGCCTATATCCGCGCGCAGCTATAGCGAGACGTTTCACGTGAAACATCGGCGGTAGGGTAGGGCCCAGTGCAAGCGGGGCCTTGTTGTATCCGGATGGTGTTTCACGTGGAACACGCTTTGTGCCGCCAGCATACCTTGGCCCCCATGTTTCACGTGAAACACTTGCCACGGCCGACGATCCCAAATCGATTGCCGCTATAATTCGGCATCCCGTATTTTCCCGCCCAGCCTCCCGGAGGAGGTGTCCCATGCTTTACCCGAAAGAATTCGACGTCATAGTCGTCGGCGGTGGTCACGCCGGCACCGAAGCCGCCCTTGCTGCCGCGAGGATGGGCTGCCAGACGCTGCTGCTCACGCACAACATCGAAACGTTGGGCCAGATGAGCTGCAATCCGTCGATTGGCGGCATCGGCAAGGGGCATCTGGTGAAGGAAGTGGACGCCATGGGCGGCGCGATGGCTGCCGCCACCGACGAGGCGGGCATCCAGTTCCGGATTCTGAATTCCAGCAAGGGGCCGGCCGTCCGCGCGACGCGCGCCCAGGCCGACCGGGTGCTGTATCGCAAGGCCATCCGCACGCGGCTGGAGAACCAGCCGAACCTGATGCTGTTCCAGCAAGCCGTGGATGACCTGATGGTCGAGGGCGACCGCGTGGTCGGCGCCCGTACCCAGGCTGGCATCGACTTCCGGGCCCGCGCCGTGGTGCTGACGGCCGGTACGTTCCTGGACGGCAAGATCCACGTCGGGCTGGACAACTACACGGGCGGACGTGCCGGCGACCCGGCAGCCGTCTCGCTGTCCGCGCGGCTCAAGGAGCTGAGGCTGCCGCAAGGCCGCCTGAAGACCGGCACGCCGCCGCGCATCGACGGCCGCACCATCGACTTTTCGGTGATGGAAGAGCAGCCGGGCGACCTGGACCCGGTGCCGGTGTTCTCCTTCCTGGGCAACCCCGCCCAGCACCCGCAGCAACTGCCGTGCTGGATCACCCATACCAACAGCCGTACGCACGACATCATCCGGGGCGGCCTGGACCGTTCGCCGATGTACACGGGCGTGATCGAAGGGGTAGGGCCGCGGTACTGTCCTAGCATCGAGGACAAGATCCATCGCTTTTCGAGCAAGGAAAGCCACCAGATCTTCCTGGAGCCGGAAGGGCTGACGACCAACGAGTTCTACCCGAATGGCATCTCGACGAGCCTGCCGTTCGACGTCCAGCTCGATCTCGTTCACTCGATCCGAGGCATGGAGAACGCGCACATCCTGCGCCCGGGCTACGCCATCGAGTACGACTACTTCGACCCGCGCGGGCTCAAGGCGTCGCTGGAAAGCAAGGCGATCTCGGGCCTGTTCTTCGCCGGCCAGATCAACGGCACCACCGGCTACGAGGAAGCTGCCGCGCAGGGGCTGCTGGCCGGGATCAACGCTGGCTGCTACGTGCGCGAGCGCGATGCCTGGACACCGCGCCGCGACCAGGCATACCTGGGCGTGCTGGTCGACGACCTGATCACGCGCGGGGTGACCGAGCCGTACCGCATGTTCACGAGCCGGGCGGAATTCCGCCTGAGCCTGCGCGAAGACAACGCCGACATGCGCCTGACCGAAGTGGGCCGGGAGCTGGGCGTGGTGGACGACGTCCGGTGGGACGCCTTCAACCGCAAGCGCGACGCTGTTTCACGTGAAACAGAGCGGCTCAAGAGCACCTGGGTCAACCCGACGCTGCTGCCGGAAGCCGACGCCGTGCCGCTGCTGGGCAAGGCCATCGAGCGTGAATACTCGCTGGCCGATCTGCTGCGCCGCCCGGAAGTCCGCTATGAGGCGCTGGTCGCCATGCAGGACGGCAAGTACGCCCCCGAGGCACCGCTGGCCGACGATGCCATGCTGGCCGAGCAGATCCGCGAGCAGATCGAGATCGGCATCAAGTATCACGGCTATATCGCGCGCCAGGCAGCCGAGGTAGACAAGCTGGAAGCCAACGAGGCCACCCGGCTGCCGCTGGACTTCGACTACACCGAGGTGCGCGGGCTGGGCTTCGAGGTCAGCCAGAAGCTGAACCAGCATCGGCCGGAAACGCTGGGCCAGGCCTCGCGCATCTCGGGCGTGACGCCGGCGGCGATCTCGCTGCTGCTGGTCCACCTGAAGAAGAAGGGCATGGGGCGCGCCGCGCCGGCGGCTGCAAAGTCCGGTGACGGTCAGGAGGCTGCCTGAGTGGGTGGCTACCGTTACACCGTGACCGACGAGGCGGCGCAGCGCAAGCGTCTTGAAGCGGGGCTCGATGCGATCGGGCTGGCACTGTCGCCCGCCCAGGTCGACACGCTGTTCGCCTACCTGACGCTGCTGCGCAAATGGAACAGCGTCTACAACCTCACCGCCATCCGTCATCCTGACGAGATGCTGACCCACCACCTGCTGGACTCGCTGGCTGCCGTGCCGGCGCTGGCCGACGCCGCGCGCGTCGCATCCGTTCCCGACGCTGCGCGGGGCAGGGTGCTGGACGTGGGTTCGGGCGGCGGCATGCCGGGCATGCCGCTGGCCATCGCGTGCCCGGACGTGTCGGTGTTGATGGTCGACATCGTCCAGAAAAAGACCGCTTTCCTGACCCAGTGTCGCGCCCAGTTGCACCTGACCAATGCGGCTGCACACTGGGGGCCGGTGGAGAAGATCGAGGATGCCGCCGGGTACGCCGTGATTACGTCGCGCGCGTTCGCCGAGCTGACCGACTTCGTGAACCTGTCCGGCCATCTGGTGGCACCGGGGGGCCGGTTGCTGGCGATGAAGGGCGTCTATCCGCAGGCCGAGATCGACCGCATGGCCGCGGCGGGGCTGATGGAAACGTGGCAGGTGGACGCCGTGACCAAGCTCAACGTACCAGAGCTGGATGCGGAGCGGCATATCGTCGCCATATCACGACGTTGAATCGTCAAAGCTGTAAATTGGAAAACGCCATTCATCTGATGAATATGAGTGGCGGAAACTGGGCAAACAGGAGCTGCTAGCGCTTATGGCCAAGGTATTCGTGATCGCCAACCAGAAGGGTGGTGTGGGCAAGACCACCACGACGGTGAACCTGGCCGCCGGTCTGGCCGCGCAGGACCAGCGGGTGCTGCTGGTCGACCTCGATCCCCAGGGCAACGCATCGATGGGATCGGGCATCGACAAGCAGTCGCTGGAACACAGCGTGTACCAGGTGCTGCTGGGGCTGGCGTCGGTGCCGCAGGCGCGCCAGCGGTCGGAAGCCGGACGCTACGACGTGCTGCCGGCCAACCGCGAACTGGCCGGCGCCGAAGTCGAACTGGTGGATCTGGACCAGCGCGAGCGCCGGCTCAAGCAGGCGCTGGCCGAGGTGGACGACCAGTACGACTTCGTGCTGATCGACTGCCCGCCGTCGCTGTCGCTGCTGACCCTGAACGGCCTGTGCGCGGCGCACGGCGTGATCGTGCCAATGCAGTGCGAGTACTTCGCGCTGGAGGGGCTGTCCGACCTGGTCAACACGATCAAGCAGGTGCACGCGAACCTGAACCGCGACCTGAAGGTGATTGGCCTGCTGCGCGTGATGTTCGACCCGCGCGTGACGCTGCAGCAGCAGGTGTCGGCCCAGCTTGAGGCGCATTTCGCGGAGAAGGTCTTCAAGACCGTGATCCCGCGCAATGTGCGGCTGGCCGAGGCGCCGTCGTACGGCATGCCCGGCGTGGCATTCGATGCGTCCTCCAAGGGCGCCAAGGCGTATCTCGATTTCGGCGCGGAGATGATCGCGCGCGTCCGCCAGCTCGGTTGAGCGGCACGAACTGACAGGGAAGGGTGGCGAGCATGGTGACCGCTAAGAAGAAGGGGCTGGGCCGGGGACTGGAAGCACTGCTCGGCGGGCCGGCCGAGATCGTCGAGACGGCGCGGCAGGAAGGGCTGCCGTCGGTGCTCAACGTCAATCAGCTTCAGCCGGGCAAGTACCAGCCGCGTACGCGCATGGACGAGGGCGCACTGCAGGAGCTGGCCGCCAGCATCCGCGCGCAGGGCCTGATGCAGCCGATCCTGGTGCGCCGCGTGGCCGAGCCGGATCGCTACGAGATCATCGCCGGCGAACGCCGCTACCGCGCGTCGAAGCTTGCCGGGCTGGACAAGGTGCCGGTGCTGGTCAAGGACGTGGCCGACGAGGCCGCGGCCGCCATGGCGCTGATCGAGAATATCCAGCGCGAGGACCTCAATCCGCTGGAAGAGGCGCAGGGCATCATGCGGCTGATCCGCGAATTCAGCTTCACGCACGAGCAGGCCGCGGAGTCGGTGGGCCGCTCGCGCAGCGCGGTGTCGAACCTGCTGCGGCTGCTGAACCTGGCCGCGCCGGTGCAGACCATGCTGATGGCGGGCGACCTGGACATGGGGCATGCACGGGCGCTGCTGGCCGTCGACGGCGCCAACCAGATCACGCTGGCCAACCAGATCGTCAACAAGCGGCTGTCGGTGCGCGAGACGGAAAAGCTGGTCGCCTCGACGCTGAAGCCGTTCGACCTGAAGTCGCTCAAGCAGAAGCAGGGCAACGGCACGCGCGACGTGGCGCGGCTGGAAGAGGAACTGTCCGACGCACTGGGGCTGGCCGTGCAGATCAAGCTCGGCGCGCGCGGCAAGGGCCAGTTGACCATCCACTTCAACAACAACGACGCGCTGGACGGCGTGTTGACGCGGCTGCGCGAGCCGGCGGCCAACGCCTAGCCGTTTCCACGGTATACGGCAATCGTTTTACAGGTGGAATCGGTGGCCTGTCGGCCCGGCGCGACAGGCACGCCAGCGTGCACCATGCCGCGGCATGAATCTGCGCGATAACCGAACGGCGCCCGGCGCGTGTCGCAATGCGGTGCACGCCGGGGCCGGGTCCAGTGACGGCCGATTCACCATCATGCCCGCTCGGGCGCGCGCAATCCGATTACGTTGCGCGTCATTGCCGCGCAATATCCCACCATCCATCATGAAGGCGTGATAGCAACCGTTGTGCGAAATTCACTGCAAGCTAACTGAAAGCAGATTGACTCGTCTTGGCGATTGCTAATAGAATCGTGCGGTTTGAATTCTGGCCGGCGACGAAAAGTTCCGGCCTGGAACGAGGCTAGGCAGGTGGTGGTTCGAGACCGTCAGCAGGAACATTCGCAAGCCGGCCCGGCGTCCCCCGGCAGTCGTCGTCACGACGATTGGCGAGACGACTGGGATGATAACGCCGAGCGCGAGGACGAAGCTGTCGATCCGCTGTCGCATGCCGAGGCGGTGCGGCTGCTGGGCGAGCGCGCGTTGCGCCCGTCGCGGATGACACCGGGCAAGGTCGTGGTGGCCCAGATCGTGGTCACGCTGCTGTCGGCCCTGGCCTGGGCGATGTTCGCCGGGGCGCCGGGGCCTTCTGGCTGGTCGGCCTTCTTCGGCGGCATGGCGTGTTTCGTCCCGAGCGGCTTCTTCGCGCTGCGGCTGTACATGTCGCGCGCGCAGCCGTCGGTCGGCGGCCTGGTGGCCGGCGAGGCGATCAAGGTCTTCGGCACGGTGGCACTGCTGGTGCTGGTGATCGTGCTGTACCGCGAGCTTCGATGGGTGCCGCTGCTGGTCACGTTCCTGCTGGCGCTCAAGACTTACTGGGTGGCGCTCGCGATCCGCTAGGCGGAGAGTCGCGAATCCCGTCGCCCGGGCCACGCCGCAAGGCAGGGCCACGGCTTGGGGTTCGGTCTCAGATGAGGCACCCATCCGGAATATCAAGGTTTCAACGCGCAGGGCGTCACAACGGTGCAGCGCTGCGTGAGCAAGGTTTTGCCCGGAACAATACGAAGGATTTGCCGCGGCGGTGACCGGTCATGTGACCGAAGGCCCAGGCAAGTCTCATACCGGTAGGCCGCCAGGGCGGTCTCCGGCAACGCAGATTTCGCAATATACCGATCGTTTCAACATGTCATCTGAAGCTACGCAAGGCGCAGGGCACGTGCTCACACCCTCAGGCTATATCGCCGAACACCTGCAGAACTTTAATTCGGTCGGCGGCAAGCAGCAGTCCGTGGTCGATTTCAGTGTCATCAACTATGACACCGTGTTCTGGTCGGTGCTGTGCGGCGTCATCGCACTGCTGTTCCTCTACATGGCCGCCCGCCGCGTCACGGCCGGCGTGCCGGGCCGCTTCCAGGCCTTCGTGGAAATGATCGTCGAGATGGTCGACGACCAGGCCAAGGGCATCATCCACGGCGACCGCTCGTGGATCGCCCCGCTGGCGCTGATGGTGTTCTGCTGGATCACCATGATGAACGCGATCGACCTGATCCCCGTGGACTGGGTCACCGGCCTGAACCACGTGCTGGGCATCTTCCACATCCACCTGCCGCACCACCGCGCCGTGGCCACGGCCGACCTGAACGGCACGCTGGGCATGTCGTGCTCGGTGCTGGTGCTGATGATCTACTACAGCTTCAAGATCAAGGGTGTCGGCGGCTTCGCGCACGAGCTGTTCTCGGCCCCGTTCGGTGCCAAGTGGTACCTGGCGCCGTTCAACTTCGTCCTGAACATCATCGAGTTCCTGGCCAAGGCCGTGTCGCTGGGCATGCGGCTGTTCGGCAACATGTACGCCGGCGAGCTGGTGTTCCTGCTGATCGCGCTGCTGGGTTCGATCTGGACGTTCGGCGCGGACCTGTCCGCACTGGGCTTCGTCGGTCACGTGATTGCTGGCGCCGTCTGGGCCATCTTCCACATCCTGATCGTGCTGCTGCAGGCCTTCATCTTCATGATGCTGACGCTGGTGTACATCGGCCAGGCTCACGATCACCACTGATTTTCCGGTTCTTCGTTTTTTGGTTTTTTGGTTCTAAGTCTCTCTAAATTAAAGGAGTCATCATGCAAGCATTTCTCGCCAACATCCAGGGTCTGACCGCTATCGGTATCGGCATCATCATCGGTCTGGGCGCTATCGGCGCCTGCCTGGGTATCGCCCTGATGGGTGGCAAGTACATCGAAGCCTGCGCACGTCAGCCCGAGCTGATGAACCCGCTGCAAACCAAGATGTTCCTGCTGGCTGGCCTGATCGACGCTGCATTCCTGATCGGTGTGGGCGTTGCAATGCTGTTCGCATTCGCCAACCCGCTGCTGTCGGTCATTCAGTAAGTCTTTTCGGTCTGCATGATGCTGACGGGCGGCGCAGGCCTCAGTCCGATGGCCTGGCCGCCCTTGTGCATTTATCTGTAGTTTGATTACCGAAAGGAACACACCATGAATCTGAACGCAACGTTTCTTGCGCAGATGGTCGTGTTCTTCATCCTGTGGTGGGTTGTTGCCAAATTCATTTGGCCGCCGCTGGTGAAGGCGCTCGACGAACGCGCAAAGAAGATCGCCGATGGCCTCGCCGCTGCCGAAAAGGGCAAGGCGGAGCTTGAACTCGCCAACAAGCGTGTGGACCAGGCCATGGCCGAAGCCCGCACCGAAGGCGCACAGCGCGTGGCCGACGCCGAAAAGCGCGCCCAGGCCGCCGCCGACGAGATCAAGCAGAACGCCCAGGCAGAAGCCGCACGCATCATCGCCCAGGCCAAGGCCGAGGCAGAGCAGCAGGTGACCCGCGCACGCGAAACGCTGCGCGACCAGGTTGCCGTGCTGGCCGTGAAGGGTGCAGAGCAGATCCTCAAGCGTGAAGTGAACGCGCAGGTGCACGCCGACCTGCTCAATCAACTCAAGGCTGAGCTTTAATCATGGCTGAAACCGCAACCATTGCCCGTCCCTACGCCGAGGCGCTGTTCCGCGTCGCGAGCGAAGCCGGTGCAGGCAACCTGGGTGCATGGTCCGAACTGGTGTCGGAGATGGGGCAGGTTGCCGCCAACCCCGACATGCAGGCGCTCGCCACCGATCCGAACGTGCCGGGCGACAAGCTCGAGCAGGTGTTCCTGTCGGTGCTGAAGAGCCCGGTCAACGACGAGGCTCGCCGCCTCGTGAAGCTGCTGGTGGAAAACAACCGCCTGACGGTGTTGCCGGAAATCGCCGAGCAGTTCCATGCGCTCAAGAACGCCCGCGAGGGTTCGTCCGACGTCGAGATCACCAGCGCCTACCCGCTGGACGATTCGCAGACGAAGGAACTGGTCGCCGCACTCGAACGCAAGTTCGGCCGCAAGCTGTACGCAAAGGTGGCGGTGGACCCGTCGCTGATTGGCGGCGTGAGCGTCAAGGTCGGCGACGAAGTGCTCGACACCTCCGTGCGCGCGCGCCTGGCTGCCATGCAAGCCACGCTGACCGCCTGACCGCAACGGCCGACGGATTGAAGAATTAGGAGCATTGTGATGCAACTGAACCCCTCAGAAATCAGCGAGCTGATCAAGTCCCGCATCTCGGGTCTTGGCGCCGACGCTGAAGTGCGCAACACCGGCACGGTGATTTCCGTGACCGATGGTATCTGCCGCGTGCACGGCCTGTCCGGCGTGATGCAGGGCGAGATGCTGGAATTCCCGGGCAACACGTTTGGCCTGGCACTGAACCTCGAGCGTGACTCGGTGGGTGCCGTGGTGCTGGGCGAGTACGAACACATTTCGGAAGGCGATACGGTCAAGTGCACCGGCCGCATTCTGGAAGTGCCCGTGGGCAAGGAACTGCTGGGCCGCGTGGTCAACACGCTGGGCCAGCCGATCGACGGCAAGGGCCCGATCAACGCCAAGGAAACGGACGTGATCGAGAAGGTCGCCCCGGGCGTGATCGCGCGTCAGTCGGTGAGCCAGCCGGTGCAGACCGGCCTGAAGTCGATCGACGCGATGGTGCCGATCGGCCGTGGCCAGCGCGAGCTGATCATTGGCGACCGCCAGACCGGCAAGACCGCCGTGGCCGTCGACGCCATCATCAACCAGAAGGGCAAGGGCGTCTTCTGCGTGTACGTGGCAATCGGCCAGAAGGCTTCGACGATCTCGAACGTCGTGCGCAAGCTCGAGGAA
This sequence comes from Cupriavidus sp. SZY C1, assembly GCF_032190535.1. NCBI lineage: Bacteria > Pseudomonadati > Pseudomonadota > Betaproteobacteria > Burkholderiales > Burkholderiaceae > Cupriavidus > Cupriavidus sp. SZY C1. Next base: position 127,535 of record NZ_JAUANU010000006.1, on the reverse strand, counting down.
AACGGCGCGATGGAATACACCATCGTCGTGGCCGCCTCGGCTTCGGACTCGGCCGCCATGCAGTACCTGGCCGCCTACGCCGGCTGCACGATGGGCGAGTACTTCCGCGACCGCGGCGAAGACGCGCTGATCGTCTATGACGACCTGACCAAGCAAGCCTGGGCCTACCGCCAGGTGTCGCTGCTGCTGCGCCGCCCGCCGGGCCGCGAAGCTTACCCGGGCGACGTGTTCTACCTGCACTCGCGCCTGCTGGAGCGCGCCGCGCGCGTGAACGAGGACTACGTGTCGAAGTTCACGAACGGCGCCGTGACCGGCAAGACCGGTTCGCTGACCGCGCTGCCCGTGATCGAAACGCAGGCCGGCGACGTGTCCGCGTTCGTGCCGACCAACGTGATCTCGATCACCGACGGCCAGATCTTCCTGGAAACCGACCTGTTCAACGCCGGTATCCGTCCCGCCATCAACGCCGGTATCTCGGTGTCGCGCGTGGGTGGTGCAGCCCAGACCAAGGTCATCAAGAAGCTGTCCGGCGGTATCCGTACCGACCTGGCCCAGTACCGTGAACTGGCTGCGTTCGCGCAGTTTGCCTCGGACCTGGACGATGCCACCCGCAAGCAGCTGGAGCGCGGCCGCCGCGTGACGGAACTGCTCAAGCAGCCGCAATACCAGCCGCTGCAGGTGTGGCAACTGGCCGCGTCGCTGTACGCCGCGAACAATGGCTTCCTCGACAACGTCGACGTGAAGGACATCCTGCCGTTCGAAAAGGGCCTGCACGACCACCTGAAGACCAAGTTCGCCGACCTCGTCAACCGCATCGAAGAGACCAAGGATCTGTCGAAGGACGACGAAGCCGCCCTGCGTGCCGCGATCGAGGATTTCAGGAAGTCCGCCGCGTTCTAACCGCGTGATTCCACGGACCGCGCCGTGACGCCGCAAGGCTGACGGCGCGGCACGAATGGAGAGGAAAGATATGGCCGGAACGAAAGAGATTCGAACCAAGATCAAGAGCGTGCAGAACACGCGCAAGATCACCAAGGCGATGGAAATGGTCGCCGCGTCCAAGATGCGCAAGGCGCAGGAACGGATGCGCAACGCCCGCCCGTACGCCGAGAAAGTGCGCAATATCGCCGCGCACCTGGCCACCGCCAACCCCGAGTTCAAGCATCCGTTCATGGTTGGCCGCGACGTCAAGCGCGCCGGCATGATCGTGGTGACGACCGACAAGGGCCTGTGCGGCGGCTTGAACACGAACGTGCTGCGTGCGGTGACCAACGAGCTGAAGACCCTGCAGAACCGTGGCGTGGCCGTCCAGGCCACCGCGATCGGTACGAAGGGGATGCAGTTCCTGGGCCGTATCGGCGCCAAGGTGGTCTCGAACGTTGTGCACCTCGGTGACACCCCGCATCTGGAAAAGCTGATCGGCGCCATCAAGGTCCAGCTCGACGCCTTCACCAACGGCGAAGTCGACGCGGTGTACCTGGCCTATACCAGGTTCATCAACACGATGAAGCAGGAGCCGGTGGTCGAGCAACTGCTGCCGCTGGCGGCAGACAAGCTGAACCAGACCGAAGATGAAAAGCGCGCCTACTCGTGGGATTACATCTACGAGCCCGACGCCCAGACGGTTGTGGAAGAGCTGCTCGTCCGCTACGTCGAGGCGCTGGTGTACCAGGCCGTGGCCGAGAACATGGCGTCGGAACAGTCGGCGCGCATGGTGGCCATGAAGGCGGCTTCCGACAATGCCAAGAACGTGATTGGCGAACTGCAGCTGGTCTACAACAAGACCCGCCAGGCCGCGATCACGAAGGAACTGTCGGAAATCGTCAGCGGCGCAGCGGCGGTCTAAGGCGTCAAGAATTCAAGCTATCGGAGATACGAAATGAGTATCGGAAATATTGTGCAGTGCATTGGCGCCGTGGTGGACATCGAGTTCCCGCGCGACGCAATGCCGAAGGTGTACGACGCGCTCGTGCTCGAAGAGGGCAACGACAAGTCGTTCGCCGAGAAGGGTCTGACCTTCGAAGTGCAGCAGCAGCTCGGCGACGGCGTGGTGCGTACCATTGCCCTGGGTTCGTCGGACGGCCTGCGCCGCGGCATGTCGGTGAAGAGCACCGGCGCCCCCATCTCGGTGCCGGTTGGCCACGGTACGCTGGGCCGCATCATGGACGTGCTGGGTCGCCCGATCGACGAAGCCGGCCCGATCGCCGCCGATGAAAAGCGTGCGATTCACCAGAAGGCCCCGCGCTTCGACGAACTGTCGCCGTCGGTGGACCTGCTGGAAACCGGCATCAAGGTGATCGACCTGGTGTGCCCGTTCGCAAAGGGCGGCAAGGTGGGCCTGTTCGGTGGCGCCGGCGTCGGCAAGACCGTGAACATGATGGAGCTCATCAACAACATCGCCAAGCAGCACAGCGGTCTGTCGGTGTTTGCCGGCGTGGGCGAGCGTACCCGTGAAGGGAACGACTTCTACCACGAAATGAAGGACTCGAACGTGCTCGACAAGGTGGCCATGGTGTTCGGCCAGATGAACGAGCCGCCGGGCAACCGTCTGCGCGTGGCGCTGACCGGCCTGACGATGGCCGAGCGCTTCCGCGACGAAGGCCGCGACATCCTGTTCTTCGTCGACAACATCTACCGCTACACGCTGGCCGGTACCGAAGTGTCGGCACTGCTGGGCCGTATGCCTTCGGCCGTGGGCTACCAGCCGACGCTGGCTGAAGAAATGGGCAAGCTGCAGGAGCGGATCACGTCGACCAAGACTGGCTCGATCACGTCGATCCAGGCCGTGTACGTGCCTGCCGATGACTTGACCGACCCGTCGCCGGCCACCACCTTCCTGCACCTGGACTCGACCGTCGTGCTGTCGCGTGACATCGCCGCGCTGGGTATCTACCCCGCCGTCGACCCGCTCGACTCGACCTCGCGCCAGCTCGATCCGCAGATCGTCGGCACGGAACACTACGAAGTGGCCCGTCGCGTGCAGCAGACCCTGCAGCGCTACAAGGAACTGCGCGACATCATCGCGATTCTGGGCATGGACGAACTGTCGCCGGAAGACAAGCTGGCCGTGTCCCGCGCCCGGAAGATCCAGCGTTTCCTGTCGCAGCCGTTCCACGTGGCCGAAGTGTTCACGGGTTCGCCGGGCAAGTACGTGCCGCTGAAGGAAACCATCCGTGGTTTCAAGATGCTGGTCGATGGCGAGTGTGATCACCTGCCCGAGCAGGCGTTCTACATGGTCGGTTCGATCGACGAAGCCTTCGAGAAGGCCAAGAAGCTTCAGTAAGCGGCGTCTTTCGCTTTCGCGCGGCGTCGCGGCGGTCGTGCCCAGGCACGGCGCCGCGGCCAGCGTGAAGGCGGGACACAGGCTTCCTGATGTGCAGGGAGCCAACGCTTTCTGGAGAAAGGATCTTATATGGCAACCATTCTTGTAGACGTCGTCAGCGCGGAAGCGTCGATCTTCTCCGGTCAGGCGAAGTTCGTGGCGCTGCCCGGCGAGACGGGTGAACTGGGTATCCTGCCCGGCCACACGCCGCTGATCACGCGCATCCAGCCGGGTGCCGTGCGCATCGAGAAGGAAGACGGCAGCGAGGAATTCGTATTCGTTGCCGGCGGCATTCTCGAAATCCAGCCTCAGCACGTGACCGTTCTGGCCGACACCGCGATTCGCGGCGGCGACCTGGACGAAGCCAAGGCTCAGGAAGCCAAGCGTGCTGCGGAAGAACTGATGCAGAACCAGAGCAGCGACCTGGACCTGGCGCGCGCGCAGAGCGAACTGGCCGTCGCCGCTGCCCAGCTCGCCGCAATCGCCCGCCTGCGCCGCAAGAAGTAAGCGCGTCACGCAGGCCCGCCGCGCTGTTGTTTTTCGGCGAGGCATTAAAAAAGGCAGCCAACGGGCTGCCTTTTTTATTTTCCAAACGCTATATTTCTGTGCCTGGACCACAAAAAAAAGCGCGCGGGCCGGGGAGGCTCCGCGCGGACGGGAAAATCCCTTCGAGGGGTCAATTCGAAGGAACGGGTTCGGTCCAGGATTCACTTACAAGCGCAACGGAACTTTGCGTCCGTATATTCTGGCGAGATTCCATGCTCGGAAACTCAAGCCACGCGCTACGGGTCTTCCTGGTGCCGGATCAGGCATTTTTACGAACTGTCTGATCCGGTTAATCGGGGCACTGCTCAGGCTTTCTTCCACACCCCTTATTATTTAAGGCTTTAGCGGCGGGGGTGCCTCACACCAAGCGCTGGTCTGTCAATGCATTGTGGGGGAAACTTCCGGGCGTGGCAGTAACAAAATGTATCGTTTTGCAAGTAGATGAAAGGCCGGCGAGTAAGCGGCCGGCGTTTTGAACACATTTATTCGATTTTGAAAGCGTTTTCACGGCGAGAGTTCGCCGGCGGTTACAGTCGAAATGTTAAGACATTTAATTCGTAGTGTACTGAATACATTACGTTTTTTCCGTGTCCGCTTAAGTCATTCCCTACTTTCGTGGGATGCCAGAAACGTGTTTTGCAGAAGTGTGTTCGGTAGCGCATTCAGCGTTACGATTTGAAACGGTGACTCGCAACGGCGCGCCAGCCGTTTCTGATCGCGGACAAGGGTGGCCGCCGCTACACTGGCGGACGTTTGCACCCAAGCTCGCATCTCATGGCCATCGATCCCCAGCTGCAATCCTATTACCGCCAGATGGCGGACCGTTATGCCGGCCAGCCCGCCGCCGTGACCGCGCCCGAACGCCGCGCACGTTTTGAGGACGTGGCGGCCCTGTCCCAGCTACCCGATCCGGACGGCATGACTGTCGAGGATCTCGCCATCCCGGCCGGCGGCGCGTCGCTGCCCGTCCGCCTGTTCCGCCCCGCCGGGGAAGCCAGCCCGAAGCTGATCGTCTACTTCCACGGCGGTGGCTGGGTGGTCGGATCGCCGGCCACACACCATACGGTGGCCGCGCTGCTGGCAGCCGATACCGGGTGCGCAGTGGCCAGCGTGGACTACCGGCTGGCGCCCGAAATGCCTTTCCCGACCCCTTGCGATGACGCCATCGCCGCCGTGCAATGGCTGGCCGATGCGCGCGCATCGCTCGGCATGGCGGCCGACTTCCTGGCCGTGGCCGGAGACAGCGCCGGCGGTCACCTCGCAGCCGCCGCGGCGCGGCATATCAACGACGCCGCCGGCCGTCACATCGTCAACGCGCAACTGTTGATTTACCCGGTGACCGCGCCGGTGCTGACCACCGAAAGCTACCGCGCCTTCGCGGACGGCCCCGGCCTGACCCGCGACGAGATGGCGTGGTTCTGGACGCAGTACATCGGCGCCGATGCCTTGGCGCTGGGCGCCGACCAGTCCGACCCGCGCATCTGCCTGATGGCGACGCCTCCCGCCTGCCTGCCGCCGGCCAGCGTGGTGATGGTGGCGTCGAACGACGTACTGCGCGACGACGGCCTGGCCTATGCCGATTTCCTGGTCCGCCACGACGCGCCGGTCATCACGATCGAAGCCAGCGGCATGACCCACGGCTTTGCCAGGCTGCAACCGGAAGCGCCGCGCGCCCGCGAATGGATGCGCCGCGCCGCGCAGGCGTTCGTGGCGAGCTTCGACGACGCCTGAAATCCAGCCCGGCGAGGCACCGCCGAAAGCCGGCACGGATATGACGGCCATCATCCCCGTGGACGGCTGCATGCAGCGGCCTTCCCGTAGAATGGCGGTCTTACGAGGATGACCATGACCGTACTGCAGAACGACACCTTCCTGCGCGCGCTGCGCCGGCAACCGACCGAATACACGCCGCTGTGGCTGATGCGCCAGGCGGGCCGTTACCTGCCCGAGTACAACGCCACGCGCGCCCGCGCCGGCAGCTTCCTGGGCCTGGCCAAGAACCCGGCGTACGCCACGGAAGTCACGCTGCAGCCGCTGGACCGCTACCCGCTCGACGCGGCGATCCTGTTCTCGGACATCCTCACGGTGCCCGACGCCATGGGCCTGGGGCTGTCGTTCGCGCAGGGCGAGGGCCCGCGCTTTGCCCATCCGCTGCGCACCGAGGGCGACGTGGCCAAACTGGCGGTGCCCGACATGTCGTCGTTGCAGTACGTATTCGATGCGGTCAGCGAAATCCGCCGTGCGCTGGTGCAGGACGGCAAGCAGCGCGTGCCGCTGATCGGCTTCTCGGGCAGCCCGTGGACGCTGGCCTGCTACATGGTCGAAGGCGGCGGCTCGGACGACTTCCGCACGGTCAAGGCCATGATGTACGGCCGCCCGGACCTGATGCACCGCATCCTCGACATCAACGCCCAGGCCGTGTCGGCCTACCTGAATGCCCAGATCGAAGCGGGCGCGCAGGCCGTGATGGTGTTCGACACCTGGGGCGGCGCGCTGGCCGACGGCATGTACCAGACGTTCTCGCTGGCCTACATGCGCCGCGTGCTGCAGGGCCTGAAGCGCGAGCACGACGGCCAGCAGATCCCGGTCATCGTCTTCACCAAGGGCGGCGGCATCTGGCTCGAACAGATCGCCGCGATCGAACCGGACGCCATCGGCCTCGACTGGACCGTCAACCTGACCCAGGCGCGCCGCCGCACCGAGGGCAGGGTGGCGCTACAGGGCAATATCGATCCGACGGTACTGTTCGCCCCCGAAGCCGCCATCCGCGAACAAGTGCGCGGCGTGCTGGACAGCTACGCCGCCGGCGGGGGCAGTGACGGTCACATCTTCAACCTGGGCCACGGTATCTCGCAGTTCACGCCGCCGGAAAACGTGTCGGTCCTGGTGGACGAAGTCCACAATCACAGCCGCCGGCTGCGCGGCATGGCCGCCTGAACCGGTTTCCCCGCGCCGCAGCGATGTGATGGGTACGGGCGCCGCAGTGTCGCGAAAGGCGCTGCGGGCGCGCTGTCAAGTAAACTATTTCACCGCTTTTCGCCAAAAAGGTGCCCGGGGCTTGTTGTCAAGGCTTGACTTATGCACACCGATAGGTTTGCGGCACTGCACGAGCGGGTTACCCCTTAACTCAGTTGGGGGGTGTTTGCAAGTTGTTGATTCATAAGGATTTGAATCTTCTGCAACACAGGGTGCAAGGTCGATGAAAGCCTTGTGTCAAGCGCCTTGGCGGGAAGTCGATGCGACTTTTCAACAAAGTTATCCACAGGCCCGATGGTAGGGTTGGAAAACCGTCCGTGGATCATCGACTTAGGGTCACATTTGAAGTTTTACTTTAAGTTGATGCTGCGCCGCACACCGTCTTTCGCCCCTCTTTCGCCCCCTGCGCGCGTGCACAACGCCGGCGCAAAAGCGCTGCACCAGCTCGGGGTGCGGCCATGAGCGCGGGTCCGACGGACGCCGCCACTGTGGCGAATACCTTACAGACAACGAACGGCCCGACGACCGACCTTGCGCCCGATCAGCGCCCGGCTATCGTTCGTGTCGCGCTCGATACCCCGGCCGACGATTGCTTCGATTACCTGGCTGGCGATATCTACATCCAGCCCGGCGAACTGGTGGTCGTGCCGTTCGGCAAGCGGCAGGCCGTCGGGGTAGCGGTGGCGCTGGCCGACCACTCCGATGTGCCCGCGGACAAGATTCGTCCTATCGCATCCCGAATCGGCTGGATGCCGCCGCTCAGCACAGCGTGGATGGCGCTGGCCCGTTTTGCCGCGCGCTATTACCACCGCCGGCTCGGCGAAGTGATGCTGCCGTCGCTGCCGCCGTCGCTGCGCGAGGCCGAGCATTGGGATCGGCTGGGCCAGCGGGCCCGGACCACGCAGTATCAGGTTCACGCCGACCACGCCCAGGCGCTGGTCGAATCGGTGCCGGCCCGGGCGCGCAGCGTCCGCGCGCTGGCTGACGCGCTGGCGGCCACCGCTGGCACGCAGGACTGGGTACGCCTGGCCGACGCCCGCGCGCTGTGCACCGCCGCCCCGCAGCGGCTGGAGGAATGGCTGGCCGCCGGCTGGATCGTGTGCCGCCACGCCGACCGGCCGCTGCTGGAGCCCGACGCCAGCCGGGCCCCGTCGCCGTCGCCCGCACTCCACGCCGAGCAGCAGCAGGCGGTCGATGCCATCGGCGCCGCAGCCGGATACACAGCTTTCCTGCTCCATGGCGTGACCGGCAGCGGCAAGACCGAGGTCTATCTGCACGCCATCGCCGCCCGGCTGGCGGCCGACCCCGCGGCGCAGGTTCTCATGCTCGTGCCTGAGATCAATCTCACCCCCCAGTTGCAGGCCCGGATCGCCGAGCGCTTCCCCCACATGCCGCTGGCCGTGCTGCACAGCGGCCTGGCCGACCAGGAGCGAAGCCTGCAGTGGCTGGCCGCCCATCGTGGCGAAGCCCGCATCGTGCTGGGTACCCGCATGGCCGTGATGGCGTCGATGCCGCACCTGGCGCTGATTGTTGTGGACGAGGAGCACGACACGTCCTACAAGCAGCAGGAGGGACTGCGCTACTCCGCCCGCGACCTCGCCGTGTGGCGGGCCAACCAGCTCGGGATTCCCGTGGTGCTGGGGTCGGCCACGCCGTCGATGGAAACGTGGCAGCGGGCCGAGCAGGGCGCCTATCGCAAGCTGGTGCTGCGCGAGCGCGCGCAGGCCGATGCCGCGCTGCCCGTGGTGCGGCTGATCGATCTCAACCACGAGCGCCAGCGCCAGCGTCCGCTGTTCGAGGGGCTGTCGGTGCCGCTGCTCGATGCGATCCAGCAGCGGCTGGACCGTGGCCAGCAGAGCCTGCTGTTCCTGAACCGGCGCGGCTACGCGCCCGTGCTGGCGTGCGATAGCTGCGGCTGGCTGTCGGGCTGCCCGCGCTGCTCGGCGTACCTGGTGCTGCACCGTCCGGAGCGGCGGCTGCGCTGCCACCACTGCGGCCTGGAATCGCCGGTGCCGCACCATTGTCCCGATTGCGGAAATGTGGATATCGCGCCGCTCGGGCGCGGCACGCAGCGCATCGAGGAAGCGTTGTCCACACGTTTTCCACAGGCCCGGATCGCGCGGATCGACGCCGACTCCACGCGCCGCAAGGGCAGCGCGCAGGCCATGTTCGACGACGTCCATGCCGGCGAGGTCGACATCCTGGTGGGCACCCAGATGGTCGCCAAGGGCCACGACTTCCAGCGGGTGACGCTGGTGGGCATCGTCCACCCCGATGCGGCGATGTTCAGCCACGACTTCCGGGCCGCCGAGCACCTGTTCGCGTCGCTGATGCAAGTGTCCGGGCGCGCGGGCCGCGCCGGGCTGGGCGGCGAGGTCATGATCCAGACCCGCTATCCGGACGCCCCCGCGTTGCAGGCGCTGGCGCGGCATGACTATGATGGATTCGCGGCCAGCCAGCTGCGCGAGCGCCGGCAGGCCGGCCTGCCACCGTTTGCGTACCAGGTGCTGATCTCCGCCGAGCATGGGCAACTGGAGCGGGCGCTGGACTTCCTGAAGGCGGCGCGCGAGCACGCCGAGTCGTGTCCGATGGCGCTGGAGGTGCAACTGCACGATCCGGTGCCGATGTCGATGGTGCGGCTGTTCAACAAGGAACGCGCCCAGATGCTGGTGGAAGCGGCGTCGCGCCCGGTGCTGCAACGCTTTGTCAGCGAGTGGGTACCCACCTTCGACGACGTCGCCACGCGGGTCAAGGGCGTCCGCTGGCAGCTTGAAATCGACCCGCTGCGCATCTGAAATGTTGCGTCAGTGCAACCTGCCCGCGCCGCTCGGAGATTAGGGGTTGCACTAGGTTGCACCTAGTAATTCAGCGAGAGTAAGATCGCGCCAATCCGGCAGCCTGGCCGGCTTGCGCGCGCGCATCGCCCAGGCTGCCTCCCGACTTTCCCGAGATCCGCTGGAGAACTGCCCGCATGGCCACCACCACCCTTGGCGTCAAGCTCGACGATGCTTCGCGCGAACGCCTGAAACGCGCCGCCCAATCGATCGACCGCACGCCCCACTGGCTGATCAAGCAGGCCATCTTCACGTATCTGGAACAGGTGGAACGCGGCCACATGCCGCACGAAGCGGGCGCCACCGCGCTGGCCGATGGCGATGGCGCCGACGCCGGCGACACCGCCCAGGCCGACGCGATGCCGCAGCCGTTCCTGGAATTCGCCCAGAGCATCCAGCCCCAGTCGGTGCTGCGCGCGGCCATCACCTCGGCCTACCGCCGCCCGGAGACCGAATGCGTGCCGGTGCTGCTGGAGCAGGCCCGGCTGCCGCAGGCGCAGGCCGAGGCCGCCATCAAGATGGCCAAGGCGCTGGCGCAGAAGCTGCGCGAGCAGAAGGTGGGCACCGGCCGCGAGGGCCTGGTGCAGGGGCTGATCCAGGAATTCTCGCTGTCGTCGCAGGAAGGCGTGGCGCTGATGTGCCTGGCCGAGGCGCTGCTGCGCATTCCGGACAAGGCCACGCGCGACGCGCTGATCCGCGACAAGATTAGCGGCGCCAACTGGCAGTCGCACCTGGGCCAGAGCCCGTCGCTGTTCGTCAACGCCGCCACCTGGGGCCTGCTGCTGACCGGCAAGCTGGTGGCCACGCACACCGAGGCCGGGCTGTCGAAGGCGCTGACGCGCATCATCGGCAAGGGCGGCGAGCCGCTGATCCGCAAGGGCGTGGACATGGCGATGCGCCTGATGGGCGAGCAGTTCGTGACCGGCGAGACGATCTCCGAGGCGCTGGCCAACGCGCGCAAGTACGAGGCCGAAGGCTTCCGCTATTCGTACGACATGCTGGGCGAGGCCGCCATGACCGAGGCCGATGCCCAGCGCTACCTGGCGTCTTACGAGCAGGCCATCCACGCGATCGGCCAGGCGTCGCGCGGCCGCGGCATCTATGAAGGCCCCGGCATCTCGATCAAGCTGTCGGCGCTGCATCCGCGCTACAGCCGCGCCCAGCACGAGCGCGTGATCACCGAGCTGTACGCGCGGCTGAAGTCGCTGACCGTGCTGGCGCGCCAGTACGACATCGGCATCAACATCGACGCCGAGGAAGCCGACCGCCTGGAAATCTCGCTGGACCTGCTCGAACGGCTCTGCTTCGAGCCCGAGCTGGCCGGCTGGAACGGTATCGGCTTCGTGGTGCAGGGCTACCAGAAGCGCTGCCCGTTCGTGATCGACTACCTGATCGACCTGGCCCGCCGCAGCCGCCACCGCCTGATGATCCGCCTGGTCAAGGGCGCGTACTGGGACAGCGAGATCAAGCGCGCCCAGGTGGACGGCCTGGAAGGCTACCCGGTCTATTCGCGCAAGGTGTACACCGACGTGTCGTACGTGGCCTGCGCGCGCAAGCTGCTGTCGGTGCCGGACGCGATCTATCCGCAGTTCGCCACGCACAACGCGCACACGCTGTCGGCCATCTACCAGATCGCCGGCCAGAACTACTATCCCGGCCAGTACGAATTCCAGTGCCTGCACGGCATGGGCGAGCCGCTGTACGACCAGATCGTGGGCACCAAGGCGGACGGCAAGTTCGGCCGCCCGTGCCGCATCTACGCCCCGGTCGGCACGCACGAGACGCTGCTGGCGTACCTGGTGCGCCGGCTGCTGGAAAACGGCGCGAACACGTCGTTCGTGAACCGGATTGCCGACGACACGATTCCGCTCGACGAGCTGGTGGCGGACCCGGTGGCCGTGGTCGAGCAGATGCACAAGACCGAGGGCGCGCTGGGCCTGCCGCACCCGCGCATTCCGCAGCCGCGCACGCTGTACGGCAAGGCGCGCGCCAATTCGGCCGGCATCGACCTGTCGAACGAGCACCGCCTGGCGTCGCTGTCGTCGGCGCTGCTGGCCGGCGCCAGCGAGACGCACCGCGCCGAGCCGTTGCTGGGCGCCGATGTGCCGCGCGGCGACGCCAAGCTGGAACCGGTGCTGAACCCGGCCGACCACCGCGACGTGGTGGGGCAGGTGGGCGAGGCCACGCCCGCCGAGGTGGAAGCCGCGCTGACGGCCGCCGTGAACGTGGCGCCGATCTGGCAGGCCACGCCGCCCGAGGTGCGCGCCGCCGCGCTGGAACGCGCCGCGGACCTGATGGAAGCCCAGATGCAGTCGCTGATGGGCATCATCATGCGCGAGGCCGGCAAGACGTTCTCTAACGCGATTGCCGAAGTGCGTGAGGCGGTGGACTTCCTGCGCTACTACGCCGTGCAGGTGCGCGAGACGTTCTCGAACGATACGCACCGCCCGCTGGGCCCCGTGGTCTGCATCAGCCCGTGGAACTTCCCGCTGGCGATCTTCACCGGCCAGGTGGCGGCCGCGCTGGCCGCCGGCAACCCGGTGCTGGCCAAGCCGGCCGAGCAGACGCCGCTGATCGCCGCCGCCGCCGTGCGCCTGCTGCGCGAGGCGGGCGTGCCGGCCGGCGCGGTGCAGTTGCTGCCGGGCCGCGGCGAGACCGTGGGCGCCGCGCTGGTGGGCGACGCCCGCGTCAAGGGCGTGATGTTCACGGGATCGACCGAAGTGGCGCGCCTGCTCCAGCGCAATGTCGCCGGCCGGCTGGACGCCGCCGGCCGGCCGATCCCGCTGATCGCCGAGACCGGCGGCCAGAACGCGATGATCGTCGACTCGTCGGCGCTGGCCGAGCAGGTGGTGGGCGACGTGGTCAGCTCGGCCTTCGATTCGGCCGGCCAGCGCTGCTCCGCGCTGCGCGTGCTGTGCCTGCAGGAAGACGTGGCCGACCGCATCGTCGAGATGCTCAAGGGCGCCATGGGCGAACTGACGCTGGGCAACCCCGACCGGCTGTCGACCGACGTGGGCCCGGTGATCGACGAGGAAGCGCGCGGCAACATCGTCCGCCATATCGAGGCCATGCGCGCCAAGGGGCGCCGCGTGCACCAAGCCGATCCGAACGTGGTGCAGTCGGGGGCGTGCCGCCATGGCACGTTCGTGCCGCCGACGCTGATCGAACTGGACTCGATCGACGAACTCAAGCGCGAGGTCTTCGGCCCCGTGCTGCACGTGGTGCGCTTCCCGCGGGCCGCGCTGGACACGATGATCGGCCAGATCAACAGCACCGGCTACGGCCTGACGCTGGGCATCCACACCCGGATCGACGAGACCATCGCGCATATCGTGGACCGCGCCCACGTGGGCAACCTGTATGTGAACCGCAACATCGTGGGCGCCGTGGTGGGCGTGCAGCCGTTTGGCGGCGAGGGCCTGTCCGGCACCGGCCCGAAGGCGGGCGGCCCGCTGTACCTGCACCGCCTGCTGTCGGTCTGCCCGCAGGACGCCGTGGTGCGCGGCGTGCGCACGTCCGACATGGGCGGCGCCACGCCGCCGGCCCCGGAAAACGCCGCGCTGGCCGCGCTGAAGGGCTGGGCGCAGGGCAACCTGCCGGACGTGGCCGACGCCTGCGAGCGCTTTGCCGCCGCCTCGGCCTCGGGCATGTCGGTGACGCTGCCGGGCCCGACCGGCGAGCGCAACACCTACTCGCTGCTGCCGCGTGAGCGGGTGCTGTGCCTGGCCCAGACCGACGCCGACCTGGCGCTGCAGCTTGCCGCCGTGCTGGCGGTGGGCTCCGAGGCGTTGTGGACTGACACACCGGTGGCCAAGGCCCTGTTGGCGCGGCTGCCTGCCGCAGTACAATCGCGCGTCCGCGTGGTTTCCGACTGGCAGGGCACGGATATCGGCTTCGACGCGGTGCTGCACCACGGCGATTCCGACCAGCTCCGCACCGTCTGCGAGCAGGTAACCACGCGCCCCGGCCCGATCGTCGGCGTCCAGGGCCTGGCCCAGGGTGAACCGAATATCGCGCTGGAGCGTTTGTTGATCGAGCGTTCGCTGTCCGTGAACACGGCGGCGGCGGGCGGCAACGCAAGTCTGATGACGATCGGCTGAGGCTCCGGCCTCACGCGGGTGGTCACATGAAGCGCGTGGCGGGGGCCGGCGATCCCGAGCCTGCCGCGCAACCCAGGAACGGGCCGGTGCTGCCAACGCCGGCCCGCAAATATGCCGACACCGGCACCATATGGCACCCTATGGGACCCAAGGAGAACTGATGAGCTCGACATTCCGCAAGACGGCCATGACCGTCGCCATGGCCGTTGCAGGCCTGACCGCCGCCTCGGCCGCTTTTGCGCAGGCGCAGGAAATCAAGCTGGGCTACGCCGGCCCGCTGACCGGCGGCCAGGCCCAGTACGGCAAGGACATGCAGAACGGCATCGTGCTGGCCATCGACGACATGAACGCCACCAAGCCGAAGATCGGCGGCAAGGAAGTCAAGTTCGTCCTGGTCTCCGAGGACGACCAGGCTGACCCGAAGACCGGTTCCGTCGTGGCCCAGAAGCTGGTGGACGCCGGCATCCAGGGCATGCTCGGCCACTTCAACTCGGGCACCAGCATCCCGGCGTCGATGGTCTACAACCGCGCCGGCATTCCGCAGATCGCCATGGCGACGGCCCCGGAATACACCCGCCAGGGCTTCAAGACCACGTTCCGCATGATGACGTCCGACACGCAGCAGGGTTCGGTGATCGGCGCCTTCGTGGTGAAGAAGCTGGGCGCCAAGAACATCGCCATCGTCGACGACCGCACTGCCTACGGCCAGGGCCTGGCCGACGAGTTCGAGAAGGCCGCCAAGGCCGCCGGCGGCAAGATCGTGCGCCGCGAGTTCACGAACGACAAGGCCGTCGACTTCAAGGCCGTGCTGACCAACATCAAGCGCAGCAACCCGGACGTGATCTTCTACGGCGGCGCCGAGACGCAGTCGGCTCCGATGGCCAAGCAGGTCAAGGAACTGGGCCTGAAGGCACCGATCGTCTCGGGCGAAATGTCCAAGACCGACAACTTCCTGAAGCTGGCCGGCACGGCCGCCGACGGCACGGTGGTGTCGCTGGCCGGCCTGCCGCTGGAGCAGATGCCCGGCGGCGCCGCCTACGAGAAGAAGTACGAGAAGCGCTTTGGCTCGAAGGTCCAGACGTACTCGCCGTACGCCTATGACGGCGCCACCGCGATGATGACCGCCATGATCAAGGCCGGTTCGGCAGATCCGGCACGCTACCTGCCGGTACTGGCCGCCACGAACATGCAGGGCGTGACCACCAAGACCCTGGCCTACGACGCGCGCGGCGACCTGAAGGACGGCGGCATCACCGTCTACAAGGTCGAAGGCGGCAAGTGGACCGTGCTGGAGACCGTGGGCGGCAAGTAATCCCGCCCCAACGCGCGCCGGACGGCTTTCCTACGGCCGGCGCGCAGGCAGAACTGACGCCACCCGGGCATCGGCCCGCGGTGGCGTTTTTTATTGGCCGCGCATTTCAGGGAACACCGATTGCGGCCTATCGCCCACGCCTACTAGCCTGCTGCGTCAGCTTCGACAAACAGGGGGAACGATGGCGATGTTCTACGCGGCGGTGGAGGGTGATCCGCTGGATGTCTCTCTGCAATTCGATAGCTGGATCCGCTGACGGTCATGTGGCGCTACCTTAGGAGGCTTCTTCCCTGGGCCTTCCTTTATATCTGCTTCGGCTTCGCCGTCTTCAAGTTCCAGCGCGGCGCTCCCTACGACGACGAGTGCTGGAGCCCGAATCATGAGTACTTTATGGTGCGGAGGGAGTCGCTTGTGTCCTCCTGGACTTCGCGGCATGGAGACAGGGACGGTTGGGTCCTGATCTACGACAAGTACGGCAAGTTGCTACATCGGTGGGACGGCGGGCTCAGTTCCGAGGGCGGGCCGTGGTGGTCGGGCACTGCTATCCATTTCTTCAATGAGCCCCAAGCCACGCTCGATCTTCCGACCGACGCGGGACGGACTGATTTGGTACGGCTCTGCTATTGACCATGAGGCGTTTTTTCCGGTGGCTGCTACGCGTTTTGCCATGGCTCGTGTTTTATATCTGCTTCGGCTTCGTCGTCTTCAAATTCGAGCGCGGCGTTCCCTACGACGACGATTGTTGGAGCCCGAATCACGAATATTTCATGGTGCGCAAGGAATCGCTGGTGTCCTCGTGGACGTGGCGACACGAAGACCGGGAGGGTTGGGTGCTGATCTACGACAAGTACGGCAATCTCGTGCATCGATGGGATGGCGCGCTCAACACCGAAGGTGGGCCGTGGTGGTTTGGCACCGAGGTCCATATCTTCAACAAACCTCAAGCCACGCTGCATCTCCCGACGGACGCGGGGATGAGCGATTTCCATCGGCTTTGCTATTGACCATGGATGCGCTTCCGGTGGCTGCGACAGGTCTCGCCATGGCTCGCGTTCTATATCGGCTTCGGCTTCGTCTTCAAGCTCCACCCACCCCCAAAATCCCCCCGTCAACCCCGATCAACCCCCATTCTTCCGCTGTTCTCCCGGGAGCATGTCGCGCCGTTGGCGCATAATTCCGCTTTTGCTGAATTCTGATGAAGGAGCGGGCCTTGCAGGATGTCCGTTACGACCAAGCCATTGCGCTTGCGAACGCCGGGCGCCATGACGATGCCTTGCAGGTAGCCGACCAGCTCTGGGCGGCGCATCCCGAGGTTGTCGACTACGCCGCGCTGCGTGCGCAGATCCAGTCCGACCGGGGCGACGTGGCTGGTGCGCTGGCTGCGCTGGACGAGGCGATGGCCCGGCTGCCGGAGCTGTCGCTGGCGCCGATGCACCGCTGGGCGTCGCGCGGGGCGCTGGCGCACATGTATGGCACGTTGCTGATGCGCGAAGGCCGCGACGCCGAGGCGCAGCCGTGGCTGCACGAGGCGGCGCGGCGCAACGGGCTGGCTACTGGCGAGTGGGCCGCGCATTTCTATGCCGGCTTTGTCGCGTTCCGGCTCAACGATTTTGCGTTGGCCGGCCGGTACTGGCACGACCTGCTGTACCGGGCGCCCGATCTCGGCGCGGGCGACATCCTGCCGCTGGTGCAGGACTACGTGGCCCGTAGCGACGCCGCAGCGCAGCTTGGCGAGCCGCTGTTGCGGATCTGCTTTGGCCGCATCGCGCTCGATTCGCCGGAATTGCTCGATCTCACGCCGGCGCAGGGCGATGCCCTGGCCGCGGCGCAGGCCGAACGCGTGCTCGCCGAGCAGCCCGACCATCCCGAGGCGCGCCGCCTGCGGGCCCCGCTGCGGCTAGGCTCGGAGCCGGCTGCCGCGCTGGACGACCTGGAGACCTATCTGCGCCAGCGGCCCGATCCGCTCGCGCAGGTGCGCGCGCTGACGTGGCGCCACCAGTCGCACGTGGCCGCCGGGGCCAGCGCGCCGGCCCAGCCTGCCTGGACCGGTTTTGCGGTCACGGCCGATGCCGACGATGGCGCGCTGTACTTCCACGCCGCCACGGCGCTCGGCAGCTTCCTGGACGAGGTGCCCGCCTCGCAGGCCGCGCTCAAGCCGATGCTGGAGGCCATGTGCCGCAAGGGGCTGGCCTGTTTCGAGTCGTATTTCGAGACCGGCGAGGGCGACGCCCACGGCCACGGCGGCAACGCCGATCCGCATCTGTACTCGCTGCTGTGCCGCCTGCTGGCGCGCACGCTGCCGGCCGACGCCACACACCTGGAAGAGAAGGTCGCGCTGCACCAGAAAGGCATGGCCGCCAGCGAGTTCATCGACCACTGGATCGACCTGCTCGACGCCCACGCCGCGGCCGGCCAGCACCAGCAGGTGGTGGACCTGGCCGGCGAGGTGCTGAACCGGTATCCGGTCGAGCGCGATCCGGCCCGCGTGAGCTGGGCGTTCAGCCGGCTGGTGGCCGCCTGGGCGGCGATCGGCGGCCGCGATGCCACCGAATCGGCCAGCGCCGCGCTTTCCCACATGGACATGCGGCTCGACGCGCTGCCCGTGGAGGCCCGCACCGAGGGCGCCCACGCCATGGCCCATGCCCGCGCCCACTATGCCGCGCTGCTGCAAGCCGGCATGGCGACCATGGATGAGCACGACAAGGCCGACGCGGTGGCCGAGCTGGAAGCGCTGCAACGGCGGTCGCTGCTGGTCGACGACGCCTGGGTATCGGGCCGTTTCGGCCAGCTCTGGCGGGACCTGGGCGACCACGAACGCGCGCTGCCACTGCTGGAACAGGCCGTGACGCTGGCGCAGGCCGATCCCCGCGCCCAGGCCACGGCGCGGGTGCAGCGTGCCCGGCTGCTGGTCGATCTGGAGCGTTACCCCGAGGCACTGACCGACTTCCAGATGGCGTTTGCCGCACGCGACGACTGGGACGCCCATACCTGGCTGGTGGCCGTGCAGGCGGCCCTCGGCATGGGTCAGCGCGAATCGGCGCTGGCGTGGTTCGAGCGGGCCCGTGGGCAGGATGCCGAAAAGGGCAGCACGCGTGGCTTGTTCGCCAAGGTCGAGGCGTCGCTGAAGGCCACCCGTCCCAAGTGGAAGCTCTGGGGCGTGTGAACCGGGCGCCGCGCCATGTGAGCCACCGCACGCGGCGCCATATGCGACGATTCTGATTTTGAAAGACCTACAAAACCGCTATCGGAGACGATGGCGGTTTTTGTTTGTGGATGGCGTGAGTTGCGCGCATGTTCGAGAAAGTGTCGGACAAGCACTTACATTTCCCGACGTGTCCTTCCGTTACCATGTCGCGCATGAACGGATTGAGCCAACTTTTCCCCTCCCTGCCGCTGGCGCCGGGCGGACTGTTCTGGGTGGGCCTTGCGCTGGTTGGCGCGGGTCTGGCCGGAGAGGTCTGCCGCCGCTGGCTGGGGTGCCCGCGTATCGTCGGCTACGCGGTGGTAGGGCTGTTTGCCGGCATGCTCGGCCGCAGCATCGTCGACGACAACATGATTGCGCAGACGCGCGTGCTGATCGACATGGCGCTGGCCCTGGCGCTGTTCGAGCTCGGGCATCGGGTGTCGCTGTCGTGGCTGCGGGCCAACCCGTGGCTGCTGATCACCAGCGCGGCGGAAAGCCTGCTGACCTGGGGCCTGGTGTCCACGGTGCTGCAATGGCTGGGCGCCTCGCCTGGCGTGGCGATCCTGGCCGGCGGTATCGCGGTCAGCACGTCGCCGACCATCGTGCTGCAGCTCAAGAACGAGCTTCGGGCGGATGGCCAGGTGACCGAGCGGCTGCTGGCGATGGCCGCGCTGAACTCGATCTATGCCGCGGCGATCGTCCAGGTGGCCACGGGCTGGCTTCATTCGGAATACGGCAACATCGGCGCCGCGCTGCTCCATCCGCTGTACCTGCTGGTGGGGTCGAGCCTGCTGGCGTGGGTGGTGGGCAAGGTGGGCCATGCGATCTACGCCCGGATGTCGGCTGACGATCACTACAGCTTCCTGGTGCTGGTGGGGCTGGTGCTGTTCACGCTGGCGCTGACGCGCGTGCTGAAGCTGTCGATGCCGCTGACGCTGATGCTGGCGGGCATCGTGTTCAAGCACCAGGACCGCCAGCCGCATGTCTGGCCCACGCACTTCGGCAGCGCCGGCAGCCTGCTGATCATCGTGATGGTGGTGTCGCTGGGCCTGCCGCTGACCGCGAAGGACTGGGTCATCGGCGGCACGCTGGCCGTGGCGCTGGTGTTCTTCCGCCACGTGGCCAAGCTGGCCGGCGTGGTGTCGCTGGGTTCGTTCTCGGGCCTGAGCCTGCGCCAGTGCATGGCGCTGGGCCTGGCGCTGGCGCCAATGTCGGGGCTGGCTTATCTTCTGATGAGCGACGTCGCCCGCCTGTATCCGGGCACGGGCGCGCCGCTGGCATCGATCATCCTGTGCGCGCTGGCGATCGAGCAGCTGCTGGGGCCCATCATCGCCGCGTGGGCGCTGCGGTACGCGGGCGAGGCACGGGTCAATGGAGGAGGGCGCTGATGTCGCTCGAACCGTTCAAGCATTCCGAGGCACTGACCTTCGGCGTCGAGCTGGAACTGCAGCTCGTCAATCGTCATGACTACGACCTGGCGCCGTTCGCGCCCGACCTGATCCGGGCGCTGAAGGGCGCCCAGCACGCCGGCGATATCAAGCCGGAAATCAGCCCGTCGATGATCGAGATCAGCACCGGCATCTGCCGGGACTACGCGCAGGCGCTGGAGGAGCTGACCGTGATGCGCGACCTGATGGTCAATGCGTCGCGCGGCCTGAACCTGGGCATCTGCGGGGGCGGCACCCACCCGTTCCAGGTGTGGTCCGAGCGGACGATCTCCGACTCGCCGCGCTACCAGTACATTTCGGAGCTCTACGGCTACCTGGCCAAGCAGTTCACGGTGTTCGGCCAGCACGTGCATATCGGCTGCCCCAGCGCCGACGAGTCGCTGTTCCTGCTGCACGCCATTGGCCGCTACGTGCCGCACTTCATCGCGCTGGCCGCGTCGTCGCCGTACGTGCAGGGCGTGGACACCGGGTTTGCCTCGGCGCGGCTCAATTCGGTGGCCGCATTCCCGATGAGCGGCCGGGCGCCGCATGTGCTGACGTGGGAGGGCTTCCGGGCGTACTTCGACAAGATGCACGCCACGGGCGTGATCGAGAGCATGAAGGACTTCTACTGGGATATCCGTCCCAAGCCGGAGTTCGGCACGATCGAGGTGCGCGTGATGGACACGCCGCTGACGGTGCAGCGCGCCTGCGACATCGCCGCCTATATCCAGGCGCTGGCCCGCTACCTGCTGCTGTCGCGGCCGTTCATGCCCCAGGAAGACGACTACCTCGTGTACACATTCAACCGCTTCCAGGCGTGCCGCTTCGGGCTGGAGGGCGAGTACGTGCATCCCAACGAGCTGACGCGGATGCCGATTGCTGACCATATCCTGTCGATCTGCGACGCGCTGGAGCCGCACGCCGAGGCGCTGGGGTCGCTCCAGGCGCTGGCGAACATCCGCGCCCAGGCGGCGGCGCGCGACAACGACGCGCGCATGGTGCGCACCGTCAACGACGAGGCGCACAGCCTGCGCGACACGGTGCGGCGGACCTGCGAGCAGTGGGAGTCGTAGCCGCGCGGTGCGTCAGGCCCCGTGCGGCACGCTTTCCCCGTCCCGGCCGGTCACCAGCCCAAGCTGCTGGTTCGCCGGCACGGCGACGTCGATCAGCTTTGGACGCGGCAGGTTCAGGCCGCGCATCATCGTGATGAACTCGTCGCGGGTGCGCCCGGCAACGCGGCTGTTGGTGGCGCGTTCGCGCCCGATGGTCGATTCGGTCTGGCCCTTGTAGTCGTGGGCCGGATAGACGCGCGTGTCGTCCGGCAGCCGGAAAAGCTTCTGCGTCAGGCTGTCGAACAGCGTGCCGGCATCGCCGGACTGGAAGTCGGTACGGCCGCAGCCGTCGATCAGCAGCGCGTCGCCGGTAAAGATGCGGCGCGTGGTGCCTTCCGCCGTGGTTTCTTCCCACAGATAGCTCATGCTGCCCGCCGTGTGGCCGGGTGTGTGGATCGCGCGCAGCACCTGGGTACCGAAGGCCAGCGTGTCGCCGTCGATCAACTGCTTCAGCGCGGGCTTGATGTCGCAGCCGGCCGGGGCGGCCGTGCCGGCGCCGGTCAACCGGGCCAGATGGCCGGCCGAGGTGATGTGGTCGGCGTGGGCGTGCGTTTCCACGATCCAGACCAGCCGGGCGCCCGCCTGCTCCAGCACCGCCAGGTCGCGCGCGGACTGCCGGTCCACCGGGTCGATCAGCAGCGCGTCGCGCGTGGCGGCGTCCATCAGCAGGTAGGTGAACGTGGACGAGACATCGTCGAACAGCTGGTGAAAGGTCTGCATGGCGGTGTTTTTCTGGCAAACCGGAAAAGTGCTTCCATCATACGTCGCCGGCGCGGGCCGGCAAGCCGCGCACGGCGCGTCAGCACTCGACGATATTGACGGCCAGTCCGCCGCGCGCCGTCTCCTTGTACTTGGTCTTCATGTCGGCACCGGTCTCGCGCATCGTCTTGATGACCGAGTCCAGCGACACGTAGTGCGTACCGTCGCCTCGCAGCGCCATGCGGGCCGCGTTGACCGCCTTGACCGATGCCATGGCGTTGCGCTCGATGCACGGAATCTGCACCAGCCCGCCCACCGGGTCGCAGGTCAGGCCCAGGTTGTGCTCCATGCCGATCTCGGCGGCGTTCTCGACCTGCCCGGGCGTGCCGCCCAGCACGGCGGCCAGCGCGCCGGCCGCCATCGAGCACGCCACGCCCACCTCGCCCTGGCAGCCCACCTCGGCGCCCGAGATCGACGCATTGAGCTTGTAGAGCAGGCCGATGGCGCCGGCCGTCAGCAGGAAGTCGACCACCCCCGCGCGGTTCGCGCCCGGCACAAAGCGGTCGTAATAGTGCAGCACGGCCGGGATGATGCCCGCCGCGCCGTTGGTCGGCGCCGTCACCACGCGCCCGCCGGCGGCGTTTTCCTCGTTGACGGCCATCGCGTAGAGGTTGACCCAGTCCATGACCGACAGCGGGTCTGACAGCGTCCGCTCGGCGCGCTGGGTCAGGTTGCGGTACAGCTCCGGCGCGCGCCGCTTGACCTTGAACGGCCCGGGCAGCTCGCCCTCGGTGCGGCAGCCGCGCGCCACGCATTGCTGCATGACGTCCCAGATGTGCAGCAGGCCGTCGACCACCTCGCTCTCGGTGCGCCACGTCAGCTCGTTCTCCAGCATGAGCCGCGCGATCGACTTGCCGCTGCCGTGCGCCATGTCCAGCATCGCCCGGCCGCTGCGGAACGGGTGCGGCAACTGCTTCTCGGCCGCCAGCACCTGCGTGTTCGGGGCGCCGGCCGTGACCACGAAGCCGCCGCCGACCGACAGGTAGCGCGCCTCGCGCACCGGCGTGCCGTCCGCGTCGTAGGCGTGGAATTTCATGCCGTTGGGATGCTCGGCCATCGCCTCGCGGCGGTAGAACGCCACGTGCTCGCGCTCGACGAACGGCACCGCGTGCCGGCCCAGCAGCGACAGCGTCCGGCTCGCGCGCAGCGCGGCCAGCCGGGCGTCGATGGTGTCGGGATCGACGGTGTCGGGCGCCTCGCCCATCAGCCCCAGGATCACGCCCTTGTCGGTGCCGTGGCCCTTGCCCGTGGCGCCCAGGGACCCATACAGCTCCACGCGCACGCTGGCCACCTTCGGCAGCAGGCCGTCCCGCTCCAGGCCGTGCGCGAACATCAGGGCGGCACGCATCGGGCCGACGGTATGTGAGCTCGACGGGCCGATACCCACCTTGAACAGATCGAAAACGCTGACTGCCACGGCTGACTCCAGATGCAAAGACGGCGTGCCCCATGGCACGCCGCCAGAACCGCCCGGCGGGGCGGATGCGTGACGCAGGGAACGGGTGCTCGCTGAAGGGCTTATTCCCCTTCAGCGTACTCGCTCATCGGCACGCACGAGCAGAACAGGTTGCGGTCGCCGTAGACGTTGTCGGCACGGCCAACCGGCGGCCAGTACTTCTGCGTGCGCAGCGACGCCACCGGGTACGCCGCTTCCTCGCGGGTGTACTTGTGGGTCCACTCGTTGCCCACCACCACGGCGGCCGTGTGCGGCGCGTGCCGCAGCGGGTTGTCCTCGCGGTCGAAGCTGCCGTCCTCCACGCGGGCGATCTCGCCACGGATGGCGATCATCGCGTCGATGAAGCGGTCCAGCTCGGCCAGCGCCTCGCTCTCGGTCGGCTCGATCATCAGCGTGCCCGGCACCGGGAAGCTCATGGTCGGCGCGTGGAAGCCGTAGTCCATCAGCCGCTTGGCCACGTCCTCGTTGGTGATGCCGGTGCTCTTCTGCAGCGGCCGCAGGTCCAGGATGCACTCGTGCGCCACCAGCCCGCCCTGGCCCGCGTACAGCACCGGGTAGTGCGGCGACAGGCGCCGGGCGACGTAGTTGGCCGTCAGGATCGCGTTCTCGGTGGCCGCGGTCAGGCCGGCCGAGCCCATCATCGCGATGTACATCCACGAGATCGGCAGGATGCTGGCCGAGCCGAACGGCGCGGCCGAGATGCCGCCGATGCCGTTGTCGTCGCGGCGATAGCCCACGCTGTCCTGGTTCGGCAGGAAGTCCGCCAGGTGCGGGCCCACCGCCACCGGGCCCACGCCCGGGCCGCCGCCGCCGTGCGGGATGCAGAAGGTCTTGTGCAGGTTCAGGTGCGACACGTCGCCGCCGAACTGGCCCGGCGCGGCCACGCCTACCATCGCGTTCATGTTGGCGCCGTCCACGTAGACCTGGCCGCCGTGCCTGTGCACGATGTCGCAGATCTGCTGCACGCCCGGCTCGAACACGCCGTGCGTGGACGGGTACGTGATCATGATCGCCGCCAGGTTCTGGCTGTGCGCCTCGGCCTTCTTCGCCAGGTCGTCCAGGTCGACGTTGCCGTTCTCGTCGCAGGCCACCACCACGACCCGCATGCCGGCCATCTGCGCCGACGCGGGGTTCGTGCCGTGCGCCGACGACGGGATCAGGCAGATGTTCCGATGGCTCTCGCCCCGGCTGGCATGGTAGGCCTGGATGATCAGCAGGCCGGCGTACTCGCCCTGCGACCCGGCGTTCGGCTGCAGGCTGACCGCCGCGTAGCCGGTGGCCGCGCAGAGCATGGCTTCGAGCTGGTCGATCATCTCGCGGTAGCCCACGGTCTGGTCCAGCGGCGCGAACGGGTGGATGTTGCTGAACTCGGGCCACGTCACCGGGATCATCTCGCTGGTGGCGTTCAGCTTCATCGTGCAGGAGCCCAGCGGGATCATCGTCCGGTCCAGCGCCAGGTCCTTGTCGGCCAGCGAGCGCAGGTAGCGCAGCATTTCGTGCTCGGCGTGGTGCGTGTTGAACACCGGGTGCGTCAGGTAGTCGCTCTGGCGGGCCAGCGCGGCCGGAAAGCCGTCGCCCACCTGCGCCTCGATGTGGTCGAAGTCGGGCACCGGCTTGCCGTGCGCGAAGATTTCCCACAGCGTGACCACGTCCTCGCGCGACGCGGTCTCGTCCAGCGAGATGCCGATGCGCGTGGCGCCGGCATGGCGCAGGTTGATGCCGCGCTGCGTGGCCGTGGCGTGGAAGGCGTCGGTGTTGAAGCCGGTTTCGAGCGTGAGGGTGTCGAAGAACGTGGCGTTGACCGGCGGCAGGCCCAGCGCCTGCAGGCCGGCGGCCAGCGTGGCGGTCAGGCGGTGCACGCGCTGGGCAATCCGCTTCAGGCCCTGCGGGCCGTGGTAGACCGCGTACATCGACGCCATCACGGCCAGCAGCGCCTGGGCGGTACAGATGTTCGACGTGGCCTTCTCGCGGCGGATGTGCTGCTCGCGCGTCTGCAGCGCCAGGCGGTACGCCCGGTTGCCCTGCGCGTCGATGGTCACGCCCACGAGCCGGCCCGGCATCGAGCGCTTGAAGTCGTCGCGCACGGCCATGTAGCCGGCGTGCGGGCCGCCAAAGCCGAGCGGCACGCCAAAGCGCTGCGAGTTGCCGACGGCCACGTCGGCGCCCCATTCGCCCGGCGCGGCGATCAGCGTCAGCGCCAGCAGGTCGGCCGCGGCCACCACCAGGCCGCCGGCGGCGTGCACGGCGTCGGCAATCGCGCGGTAGTCCGACACGTCGCCGTTGACGCCGGGGTACTGCAGCAGCACGCCGAAGGCGTGGGCCTGCGCGGCGTCGGCGGCGGGGCCGACCTTGACCTCGATGCCCATCGGCAGCGCGCGCGTGCGCACCACTTCCAGCGTCTGCGGCAGCACGTCGTCGGCCACGTAGAACGTGTTCGACGCATGCTTGTTCACGCGCTGCAGCAGCGTCATGGCCTCGGCGGCGGCCGTGCCTTCGTCCAGCATCGACGCATTGGCGATGTCCAGCCCGGTCAGGTCCGTCACCATCTGCTGGAAGTTCAGCATCGCTTCCAGGCGGCCCTGGGAGATCTCGGGCTGGTATGGCGTGTAGGCCGTGTACCAGGCGGGATTCTCGAAGACGTTGCGCAGCACCACGCCCGGCGTCAGCGTGTTGTAGTAACCCTGGCCGATGAAGCTCTTGAGCACCCGGTTCTTGGCCGCCAGGCCGCGCAGGCGCGCCAGCGCGGCTTCCTCGGTCAGCGGGGCGGTGAATTCGCCCAGCGGCATGCCGTCGCGGCGGCGGATGGCGGCGGGCACCACGGCGTCGATCAGCGCGGCGCGGCTGTCGAAGCCCAGTACCTTGAGCATGTGCTGCTGTTCGGCGGAATCGGGGCCGATGTGGCGGGCGGCGAAGGCGTCGCGCGCCTCCAGTTCGGCCAGCGTGGGCCGGGCTTGGGCGGCTGCGTTCATGGGAAGCGGGGCATTCATGGCAAGGATCTCGAGGAGCGGGCGGCGCCCGGGTGGTCAGCCCGGCGCGCCGCGCGCGGCATCAAACGGGCGGGCTCAGGCGCCGACGCTGGCCTTGTAGGCGTCGGCGTCCATCAGGCCGTTCACGTCGTCGCCGTTGGCCGGCTTGATCTTGAACAGCCACGCGTCGAACGCGTTGGCGTTGACCGATTCCGGCGAGGCCGAGGCGGCGTCGTTCACGGCCACCACCTCGCCGGCCACCGGGGCGTAGATGTCGGAGGCCGCCTTCACGGACTCCACCACGGCCAGCGCGTCGCCAGCACCAACCGACTTGCCCACCTCGGGCAGTTCCAGGAAGACGATGTCGCCCAGCGCGTCCTGCGCGTGGTCGGTAATGCCGATCGTCAGCGTGCCGTCGGACTCGACGCGCACCCATTCGTGCGACTCGGTGTACTTCAGGTCAGCGGGGAAGTTCATGAGGTTCTCCGTCAATGCAGTGTGTTTCTTGTTTCAATCACCCGGCCCGCAGCAGGTTGGGCTCGACGCGGACGGGTGGAAGGGGCGACCGTTGGGTGAAGCCGGGCGATGCCTCAGCTCACGAGTGCCTTGCCATTGCGCACAAACGGCAGTTTAACCACAGTCGCGGTCAGTTTGCGGTCGCGGATCTCGACCTGGACGTCGGTGCCGGGCGCCACGTCCTTCGGCAGCCGCGCGAAGGCGATGGACTGCTGCAGGCTCGGGCTGAAGGTGCCGCTGGTGATCTCGCCGTCGCCGGCGGGCGTGACGACCTTCTGGTGCGCGCGCAGCACGCCGCCCTTGTCGCGCAGGATCAGGCCCGCGAAGGTCTGCTTCTGGCCCCCGGCCACCAGGGCCGACTTGCCGACGAAGTCGCGCTCGCTCTGCAGGTCGACCGTCCAGGCCAGCCCGGCGTCCAGCGGCGAGGTGTGGATGTCCATGTCCTGGCCGTACAGGTTCATGCCGGCTTCCAGGCGCAGCGTGTCGCGCGCGCCCAGGCCGGCCGGGCGCACGCCGGCGGCGGACAGCTTTTCCCAGATGCCGGCGACGTTCTCGGCCGGCACCACCAGCTCGAAGCCGTCCTCGCCGGTGTAGCCGGTGCGGGCCACCATCAGCTCGCCCATCTCGGGGTCCTGCACCACCAGCGCGTTGAACGGCTTGAGCGCGTCGGCCGGCTGCGTGGACGGGAAGGCCTGGTAGACCTTGGCGCGCGCGTTCGGGCCCTGGACGGCCACGATGGCCAGCTTGCCGGCGCCGTCCGGCGCCACGTCGCCCCGGCGCGGCGTGATCGTCACGTCGCTGCCGGTGGCCGCGTTGCGCTGCTGGATCCATTCGATGTCGCCCAGCGCCGTGCTGGCGTTCACCACCAGGCGGAAATGGTCCTCGGCAAAGAAGTAGACGATCAGGTCGTCGATCACGCCGCCTTTTTCGTCGAGCATGCACGAGTAAAGCGCCTTGCCCGGGGTCTGGAGCTTGTCGACGTTGTTGGCCAGCAGGCCGCGCAGGAAGGCGCGGGTCTGGGCGCCGTGGAGATCGACCACGCACATGTGGGAGACGTCGAACATGCCGGCGTCGGCGCGCACGGCGTGGTGTTCCTCGATCTGCGAGCCGTAGTTGACCGGCATGTCCCAGCCGCCGAAGTCGACCATGCGGGCGCCGAGGGCGCGGTGGATAGCGTTGAGAGGCGTGGCCTGAAGCGTCATGGAGTTCCCTCGGGGCGGTTCGAAAACGAAAAAAGGGTCATCGCCGTGACCCGTGTCACGGCGATGACCCCTCTGTCCTCGATACCTGAGAGATTACGAAGCCTGGCGCTTGCGTGCGCCGGCGTCGTGCGCCCCTTCGGTGGACATGCTCGCCCGGCCTGTGCCGCGGCGGATGTCGCTCTCCAGAGTGCGGCATGCATCGTGTGCATGTTGCATGCCGATCCGGTCGGTCCATGGTGCCTGAGAGTTTTTGGGTAGTTCCCCTTCGGCGGCGCAGTCGCTGCGCGCTCTCCCGGCCGGATGCGCGAGAATGTACGGGACCGGTCTGCCTTTGTCAAACGCGCCGGCGGCGCCTTTGCGCGGGCAGCCCGGTCTTCCCCCAGGCCGGCAAGATCAGCGGCGGTCCTTGGTCACGACGTTACCGACCACGCCGCCGACGGCCGCGCCGCCCAGCGTGCCCAGCGCGCTGCCGTCGGTCAGCACGGCGCCGCCCAGCGCACCGGCACCCGCGCCGATGGCCGTATTACGTTGTTTCGGGGTCATGTCCGCGCAGCCGGCGAAACCTGCCAGCGTGGCACCGATCAGCACGACCTTGGAAATGGTGCGAAGCGTCTTCATGATGGGCTCCTTCTTTTCAATGGATTGTCATGGTTGCGATGGCCGTTGGCCTGGTCTCCCGAGCCGGTCGCGCCTGGCGCAAAACCCGCGCGGTCGTGCACGGTAAGAGGCAATCTCCATGCCGCGGGTGCCCCCGCTTTACGATTGTTACCAGCCTGAAACGCCTCTTGTCGGACGCCGCCCGACACCGGCCCGCGTGTTAACATCGACGCCTTTCGCGCCCGGCCCGCACGTGCGCCTTGCGCCATCCCGGCCGCACCCGTTTTCCCCCCTGCCCATGACCCACGGACTCAACGCCGCGCAATCCGAAGCGGTTCGCTACCTGGACGGCCCCTGCCTTGTGCTGGCGGGCGCCGGATCGGGCAAGACGCGCGTGATCACGCAGAAGATCGCCCACCTGATCGAGGACAAGGGGTTCGAGCCGCGTCACATTGCCGCCGTCACGTTCACGAACAAGGCGGCCAAGGAAATGCAGGAGCGCATTGCCAAGCTCATGGAGGGCAAGACCACGCGCGAAGGGAAGCGCATTCCACTCAAGCAGCTCACGGTTTGTACGTTTCACTCGCTCGGCGTGCAAATTCTGCGCATGGAAGCCGAGCACGTGGGGCTGAAGCCACAGTTCTCGATCATGGATTCGGACGACTGTTTCGGGCTGGTCCAGGAACAGCTGGGCACCACCGACAAGAAGCTGATCCGCAGCGTGCAGAACGCGATCTCGCTCTGGAAGAACGGCATGGTCGACCCCGAGACCGCGCTGGCCCAGGCCGCCGATGCCGACCAGCACCAGGCCGCCATGGTCTACCGCAACTACGTGGCCACGCTGCACGCCTACCAGGCCGTGGATTTCGACGACCTGATCCGGCTGCCGGCCGAACTGTTCGCCCGCGACGAGGCCGTGCGGCTGAAGTGGCAGAACCGGCTGCGCTACTTCCTGGTCGACGAGTACCAGGACACCAACGCGTGCCAGTACCAGTTGCTCAAGCTGCTGGCCGGAGGCTCGCACCTGCGCGCGCCGGCGTTCACGGCTGTGGGCGACGACGACCAGGCCATCTACGGCTGGCGCGGCGCCACGCTCGACAACCTGCGCCTGCTGCAAACGGATTTCCCGGACCTCAAGGTCGTCAAGCTCGAACAGAACTACCGCTCGACGGTGCGCATCCTGGAAGCGGCCAACGCGGTCATCGCCAACAACCCCAAGCTGTTCGACAAGAAGCTCTGGTCCGAGCACGGCATGGGCGATCCGATCGCGGTGCATCCCATGAACGACGAGGAGCACGAGGCCGAGTCCGTGGTGTTCCGGCTGTCGGCCCACAAGTTCGAGCGCCGCGCGCAGTTCCGCGACTACGCGATCCTGTACCGCGGCAACCACCAGGCACGGCTGTTCGAGCAGATCCTGCGGCGCGAGCGGATTCCGTACGTGCTGTCGGGCGGCCAGAGCTTCTTCGACAAGGCCGAGATCAAGGACATCTGCGCGTACCTGCGGCTGATTGCCAATCCGGACGACGACCCGGCGTTTATCCGCGCCATCACCACGCCGCGCCGGGGCGTGGGCAATACCACGCTGGAGGTGCTGGGCACGTTCGCGGGCCAGGCCAAGGTGTCGCTGTTCGAGGCGGCGATGATGGGCGGCATCGAGGCAAAGCTGCAGCCGCGCCAGCTTGAGCCGCTGCGCGTGTTCTGCGAGTCGATGGTGCGGCTGGCCGACCGCGCCGCGCGCGACCCCGCCACCGTGGTGCTGGACGACCTGATGGAAGGCATCCACTACGAGGCGTACCTGTACGACACCTTCGACGAACGCCAGGCGCAGTCACGCTGGACCAACACGCTGGAATTCCTGGACTGGCTCAAGCGCAAGGGCACCCGGCCCGAGCCGGAAGGCGAGGGCGAGGCCACCGGCTTCGACAACGCCGACGGCTTTGGCGACGAGGGCAAGAACCTGCTGGAACTGACGCAGACCGTGGCGCTGATGAGCATGCTCGAAGGCCGCGAGGAGGACCCGGACGCCGTGCGGCTGTCCACGCTGCACGCCTCGAAGGGGCTGGAATACCCGCACGTGTTCCTGGTGGGCGTGGAAGAGGGCATCCTGCCCCACACGCGCGAGGACGAGGACCTGGGCGACGACAAGATCGAGGAAGAGCGCCGGCTGATGTACGTGGGCATCACGCGCGCACAGCGCAGCCTGCAGATCAGTTGGTGCAAGAAGCGCAAGCGCGCGCGGGAGACCTACTCGGTCGAGCCGTCGCGCTTCATCGCCGAGATGAAGCTGGAAGAAGCCCCGGCGCCGCAGGACGCCATGCCGGCCATGAGCCCCAAGGACCGGCTGGCCGGCCTGAAGGCGCTGCTCAACAAGCCCGCCGCCGGCTGACGCTGATACAAGGCCGACAAGATTCGGCCGGGTCGTCTCACTACGATGGACATCGCGTGGAAACGTCTCGGCGTTTCTCCGACACGCCGCGCCAGCCCTTCGGTTGCGGTGTGGCTGGGCGCATGCGAGCCCGGCTTCTTCCCTGTTGAACGCTCCCGGCTGCGGCAGCACCGGGAGCGTATTTTTCGGCACCCGGCGTCGATCATCGTCGATGGCGGCCCCCAGGTGCCGCATGCCGCACGTATCGGCGCTGATACAAAGCGGGCATCGCCTGTAATCTCGCGGCTGGTACATTGGCCGCTCGGATTTCCCGCGTTCCACCCTCCCGTTTCCCGCTTTCCCCGTTTGCCATGGACCTGTCGCTGAACCTGCCCACCCGTCTGCTGATCGTCGATGACGATCCCCAGATCCGTTCCATGCTGGCCGAATACCTGGCCACGTTCGGCATGGAGGCGGAGGGCGTGGAAGGCGGCGCGGCCATGCGCGCGGCGCTGGGGCGGCAGACGTACGACCTGGTCATCCTGGACCTGTCGCTGCCCGGCGAAAACGGCCTGACGCTGTGCCGCGAGATCCGCGAGCAGAGCGACCTGCCCGTGATCATGCTGACCGCCCGCGCCGAGCTGGCCGACCGCGTGGTGGGCCTGGAAGTGGGCGCCGACGACTACGTGACCAAGCCGTTCGAAATGCGCGAGCTGGTGGCGCGCATCCACACGGTGCTGCGCCGCAGCCGGGGCGAGACGCGCCGCGCGCCGGCCGCCGCCGCGGGCCACGAGATGCGGTTCGGCGGCTGGCGGCTGAACACCACGCTGCGGCAACTGGTCGATGCCGAGGAAACCGTGGTGCCGCTGTCCAACGCCGAATTCCGGCTGCTGCTGACGTTCATCGAGAACCCGAACCGCGTGCTGGACCGCGAGATGCTGATCAACAACGCGCGCGGGCGTGACCTGGACGTGTTCGACCGCAGCATCGACCTGCTGGTGTCGCGGCTGCGCCAGAAGCTGCGCGACGACCCGCGCGATTCGTCGCTGATCCGCACCGTGCGCGGCGAGGGCTACGTGTTCACGGTCAACGTGGAACACTGAGCGCATGGCCGCAACGCCCCCGCCCGCTGCCGGCGCCCCGGCAGCGCCCCCGCAAGCGGTGCGCCGCCGCCGGTTCAACTCGATGTTCACGCGCCTGTTCTTCGTGATGACGGCCATCATGCTGGCCGTGCACGTGCTGGGCGTGACCGTGATCGAGAGCGTGTTTCCGCGCCCGGGATCGGAGCGCTACATGGAACGGATGCGCCGCGCCGCGTCCGACGCCGAGGTGGCCGGCAAGCTGCTGTCCGGCCCGCCCGCGCGTCCGCTCGAAGGCGTGTTCATGCCCGGCCATCCCGCCGGCCCGCCACCGGGCATGCGTGGCAACGAACCGTTCGATTTCGATGGCCCGCCGCTGCGGCCGGACGCCTTCATGGAACGCCCCGGCGGCCGCCCCCAGGGCCGGCCCGACGGTTTCCACATCCGCGGCATCTGGCCACCGCACCTGGGGCTGCTGTTCCAGCTCGCCGCCATCCTGATCGCGTCGTGGGTGGGCGCGCGCCTGCTGGCGCGGCCGGTGCAGCAGCTTGCCAGCGGCGCCAACCGGCTGGCGCAGGACGTACACGCGCCGCCGCTGGACGAGGACACCGGCCCGGCCGAGGCCCGCGACGCCACGCACGCGCTGAACCTGATGCAGCAGCGCATCCGCACGCAGCTCGCGCAGCAGTCGCGCTTTCTGGCGGCCGTGTCGCACGACCTGCGCACGCCGCTCACGCGCATGAGCCTGCGCATCGAGCGGATCGAGGACAACGACGTGCGCTACCGGCTGCGCCAGGACCTGGCCGAGATGAACGGGCTGATCGACGCCACGCTGTACTACCTGCGCGAGCGCGACGACGCCACCGGTCCGCGCCAGCGCGTGGACGTGCTGGCGCTGCTGCAGGCCGTCGTCGACGACGCGCAGGAGATCGGCCAGGACGTCCGGCTCTCCGGCGAGGCCGCGCCGCTGCTGGCGTACCCGGCGGAACTGCGCCGCGCCGTGGTCAACCTGGTCGAGAACGCGCACCGCTACGGCGGCGCCGCGCACATCGTGCTGGCCGACAGCCCCGAGCGCGTGACCATCGACGTGTGCGACAACGGCCCGGGCATCCCGCCCGCCGAACTTCAGCGCGTGCTGGAACCGTTCTACCGCGTGGAGTCGTCACGCAGCCGCGCCACGGGCGGCGTCGGCATGGGCCTGGCGATCGCCGCCGACATCGTGGCGCGCCACGGCGGCGAACTGAAACTGTCCAACCGCCCCGAAGGCGGCCTGCGCGTCAGCATCACGCTGCCCAGGGGATAAACCGCGCGGGTTTGCTCACCGCTGCCGCCCGCGCGAGAAATGTCCGGCACGAGGGCCGGCGCCGGTTTGCTCCCCGCTGCCGCCCGCGCGAGAGATGTCCGGCACGAGGGCCGGCGTCGGTTTGCTCCCCTCTCCCGCCTGCGGGAGAGGGGCCGGGGGAGAGGGCCGGCGTCTCAAGATGCGCATGTCGCAAATCCAACCACCATGCCTCACCCCAACCCCTATCCCACCGCGTGAGAGAGGGGACCCAGCCACCAGCATCCAGCCCCCTCAAGCCCGCTGCGGCAACCCGCTTTTCCCGATGGCCGCAAGCTGCACGTACTGCGACCCGCGCAGCCCGCGCGTGAAATCGAGCGTGAAATCGCCGACGTCGATACGGGCCTGCAGCGCGCGGCGCAGCTCGGCGGTGCCGGGCGCCTTCATGCCGGCGGCGGCGCGGACCAGCCACGCCGCGCCGATGTAGCCGGCCAGCGTGGCGGGCGAGGGCGGTTCGTCGAGATACTGCTTCATGCGTGCCACGTGTTCCTTCACCACGCGCAGCGTCGATTCCTGCGGTCCCGGCGCGATCTGCGTCACGACCATGCCGCCGGCGTAGCCGCTGCCCAGGATCTCGCGCGCGGCCGACGGGCTTACCGCCGACAGCCCGACCAGGAAGCCATACCAGTTGCGCGCCGCCAGCGCGCGTCCCAGGCTGCCGTAGGCCAGCGTGTCACCGGCCACGATTACCGCGCCCGGCCGCGCCGCCGCGATGCGGCGCGCGCTGTCGTCGAGGTTGCCGTCCAGCGCGACGGCCCGCGTGCCCATGTCCTTCTCCAGCCGCGCCAGCCACGGCGTGCCGGTGCCGAGCGTGCCGGCCGCGAAGTCGGGCGACACGGCCAGCGCGATGCTGCCGAGCCCGTAGCTGCGCAACTGGCGGACCGCCGCATCGAGTTCGGACTGATAGTCGGCGCGCGTGAACCAGACGTTGTCGGCGGACAGCGCCAGCCCGGACAGCGGCGCCACGATCTGCACGCCGCGCCGGGTCAGTTCGGATGCGCCCGCCAGCGTCGGCAGCAGGCTGTCTCCGGGTCCGAACAACACTTCGGCGCGCTCGTTGTCGGCCAGCGCCACGGCCTGTGCGGCCGCGCCGCGCGGGTTCGCGGCGTCGGCATCGCGCACCACGTGGACGATGCGCAGGCCACCGCCGGCGCCGGGCGAGGCGTTCCAGGCATCGAACATGACCTTGGCGCCGGCCAGGTAGTCGCGCGCCTGGTCGGCCTGCGGCCCGGCGCGATCGACCAGATGCGCCACCACCAGCTGGCGACGTACCGCCGGGCCCGCCGGCTGCGCGAACGCGGGCACCATCGCGGCGGACGCCAGCGCGCCCAGCGTGCGCAGCGCGGTGCGGCGGCCGGCCTGGGCGGGGGCGCAAGAGGGGATCGACTGCGGCAAGGCTTGGCGCATGGCAGTAGGCAAGTGACGGTGGAGCGGGGGTGCGAAGGCGGTGCAATGGCGGCCGGCGGACATCGCCATAAAGCGAGCCGGCACCGGGCCGGAAGCGAGACTATCGGCCCTTCATGACGCTTCCGTGACTTTTACCCGACTTGGCGCCCCCCGTCGGCGGGGCTGGCAGGCGTACGGTTGCCGTGACCTTGATTGGCATCAAGGTTTGGCGATCGGGCGAGGCATAGGATCGTTTGTCCCCCCACGCGAACCCAGAGTTTTGCCATGTCCGCCCCCAATCCCGACGTCGCCGGCACCGCCTTCGACCGCCGCGCGCTTGCCGATTTCCGCAGCCTGGCCGGCCGCATCGACGGCAACGGCCCCCGCTATACCTCCTACCCCACCGCCGACCGCTTCCACAACGAGATCGGCGACGCCGGCTACCTGCGCGCGCTGCAGGACTGCCGCGCCAACGCGCCGGCCCCGCTCTCGCTCTACCTGCACATCCCGTTCTGCGAAAACATCTGCTACTACTGCGGCTGCAACAAGATCATCACCAAGGATCACAGCCGCAGCGCGCAGTACGTCGACTATCTGGCGCGCGAAATGGCGATGGTGGCCGGCCGGCTCGGCCAGCGCCGCGCGGTGATGCAGTCGCACTGGGGCGGGGGTACGCCGACGTTCCTGGACCCGGACGAGATGCGCCGCGTCATGGCGGCGGTGCGCGATCACTTCGACCTGCTGCCCGAGGGCGAACACTCGATCGAGATCGATCCGCGCCGCGTGACCGACGCGCGGATGGACCTGCTGGCCGAACTCGGCTTCAACCGGATCAGCCTGGGCGTGCAGGACTTCGACCCCGAGGTGCAGCAGGCCGTGCACCGCGTGCAGTCGTACGAGGAAACGCGCAACATCGTGCTGGCCGCGCGGCGGCTGGGATTCCAGTCGGTCAGCGTGGACCTGATCTACGGCCTGCCGCACCAGACCACGGCACGCTTTGCGGCCACGGTGGACCGCGTGCTCGACCTGCGCCCCGACCGGCTGTCGGTCTACAGCTACGCCCATCTGCCGCACGTGTTCAAGCCGCAGCGCCGCATCGACGCCGCGACGCTGCCGCCGGCCGCCGAGAAGCTCGACATCCTGGTGTCGACCATCGAGCGGTTGACTGCCGCAGGCTACGTCTACATCGGCATGGATCACTTTGCGCTGCCCGACGACGACCTGGCCGTGGCCCAGCGCGAGGGCTGGCTGCAGCGCAACTTCCAGGGCTATGCCACCCATGCCGGCTACGACCAGATCGGGCTCGGCGTGTCGGCCATCGGCGCCGTGGCGGGCCACTATGTCCAGAACGCCCGCACGACCGATGCCTACTACGCCGCGCTCGATGCCGGCCGGCTGCCCATCGTGCGCGGGCTGGAAATGACCGCCGACGACCACCTGCGCAAGGCGATCATCGGCGCGCTGATGTGCAACGGCACGCTGGACATCGCCATGGTGGAGGCCGAGCACGGCATCGACTTCGCATCGACGTTCGCGGCCGAGCTGGCCGACCTGGACACGCTGGCCGCCGACCACCTGGTGCGCCGCACCCCCGAACGGATCGAGATCACGCCGCTGGGCCGCCTGCTGGTGCGCCGCGTGGCAATGGTGTTCGACCGCTACCTGCGCGAGGACGCGGCCCGGCCGCAGCCGGCCCCGGCGGCAAACGATGGCAAGGTGATTCCGCTGGTGCGCTACTCGCGCGTGGTCTGAGCCTGATCGTCAGGCCAGGACTGTCCGGCCCCACAAGCAAAAAGCCCGCGATGAATCGCGGGCTTTTTCGTTCCGGAGCGGCCGGCTCGGCCGCTGAACCGGGGGCTTGGTTCGCAGCTTACTTCGCGGCGTTGGCCATGTAGTCCGACGCGGCGATCACGTCGGCATCGGGGCCGGCGTATCCGCCCTTGGGCGGCATCACGCCCTTGCCCTTGAGCGCGTAGTTGTGGACGACGTCCATGCCTTCCTTGAGGCGCGGCGCCCAGGCGGCCTTGTCGCCAAACTTCGGCGCACCGGCCACGCCAGCCGCGTGGCAGGCGGCGCAGACCTGTTCGTAGACTTTCTTGCCGGTCTCGGCCGATGCCACGGCCGGTGCGGCGGCTGCAGCCGGTGCGGCAGCAGGGGCTGCCGGCGCGGCGGCGGCGGGAGCGGCCGGAGCCGGGGCCGCAGCGGCGGCCGGGGCCGATGCCGCCGGTGCGGAGGCAGCCGCCTGCGCGGTGGCGCCCTGGGCCGGTGCGGCCGGCTCGGGGAACTTGGCACCGCTGGCGTCGGCCATGTAGACCACGGCGCGCGCCAGTTCGTAATCGCTCATGTCGTCGGGCGAGGTGCCGGCGCGGGCGGGCATCGCGCCCTTGCCTTGCAGCACGGCCTTGAGCAGGCCGTCGAAACCCTGGCCGATACGCGCCGTCCAGTCGCCAGCCACGCCGTACTTCGGCGCGCCCGCGGCACCCGTGGCGTGGCAGGCCGCGCACACTTCCTTGTAGACCTGCTCGCCGGTCTTGAACACGCGCGGCGCGTTGGGATCCTTGATTTCCAGCGAGGCCACCGGCGCGATACGCCCGTTCACGGCTTCCGCGCTGAACGCGGTGCCGTCCCCGTCACGGGTGCCGTGGCCGACAAAATTGACAAGCAGGATGATGACGATGATCGGCACCAGAAAGGCGGCGATCACCACGGCAATTAGTTGCTTAGGGGTCTTGATTGGCGACTCGTGGTGGTCGTTTTGATGGACGTCACTCATACAGAACTCTCGATTTTGCGGGAAACCTGGTGCACAGCACGTGGGGGCGGCTTGCTTGTCTGGCCCTGTTTTCGGGGATGAATCTGTCGGTCTTTGCGTCCGGGGCTGTCTCCACCCCGCTCGCGTCTCTGTTACGACGCAAATAGCTGCCGATTATAGACCCAAGACTTCGGCACAGGGGCCAAATGCGACGGCTCAGAGACCTGTGGAAACCCCGACCCCGCCGGCCCCGGCCCATCCCGCATGGACGCCGGCGGACAACTCGGGTATCCTATGCGACTTTCCGACGCCGGCACTCGCCGGAGTCAACGCCGTACACGTCGCGCCCGTAGCTCAATGGATAGAGTACTGCCCTCCGAAGGCAGGGGTTGCTGGTTCGATCCCAGCCGGGCGCGCCAAGTCCTTCCTGGTTTTCCTCCTCCGTCGTTTCCCCCTCGATCGTCCCGCCACGCAGGCCGGCCGCCCCATGTCTCGCGTCCGCCGCCTCACCGTTGCAACCTTTCGTGCCGATCCGGGTGACGCGGCCAGCGGCTGCCGCGGGCCAACGTTGATGCGAGGCCGCTTGCCGGCCGCTGGCGCGTGCCTTGCATCGACGCTCCTTCGCCCATCGGATTCCGATGCAGAAGGGGAGGACCTGCCATGCCCACGCTTTCCGCCGATCATCTCGACATGCTGCGCCACGCCGTGCGCGGCAAGGTGCTGCTGCCGCAAGACGCCGGGTACGACGTCGCACGCACCGTCTGGAACGCCACGGTGGACCGACGGCCCGCGGTCATCGTGCAGTGCACCGGCACCGCCGACGTCATCCAGGCCGTCAACTTCGCGCGCGACCATGGCCTGACGCTGGCCGTGCGCGGCGGCGGGCACAACATCGCCGGCAGCGCGATCTGCAACAACGGGCTGGTGGTCGACCTGTCCCAGCTACGCAGCGTCCACGTCGATCCGCAGGACAACGTGGCGTGGGTCAGTCCGGGCGCCACGCTGGGCGATTTCGACCACGAGGCCCAGGCGCTGGGGCTGGCCACGCCGCTCGGCATCAACTCCACCACGGGCGTGGCCGGGCTGACGCTCGGCGGCGGCTTTGGCTGGCTGACGCGCCAGTACGGCATGACGGTGGACAACCTGCTGGGCTGCGAGGTGGTGACGGCCGACGGCCAGCGCCGCTGGGCCGATGCCAACCACGAGCCCGAGCTGTTCTGGGCGCTGCGCGGCGGCGGGGGCAACTTCGGCGTGGTCACGCTGTTCCAGTTCCGGCTGCACCGGGTGGGGCCGATGGTCACGGCCGGGCTGATCGTCTTCCCGGCTGTGGAGGGCAAGTCGGTGCTGCGGCAGTATCGCGCGTACACGGAATCGGCGATGCCGGACGACATGAACGTCTGGGTCGTGCTGCGCAAGGCGCCGCCGCTGCCGTTCCTGCCGTCGTCGGCCCACGGCGCCAACGTGGTGGTGCTGGCGGTGTTCCATGCCGGCGATCCGGGCGCGGCCGCGCAGGCCATCGACCCGCTGCGCGGCTTTGGCCAGGCCATCGGCGAGCACGTGGGCCCGGTGCCCTACACGGCCTGGCAGCAGGCGTTCGACCCGCTGCTCACGCCGGGCGCCCGCAACTACTGGAAATCGCACAACTTCACGCGGCTGGACGATGCCGCCATCGACCTGATGACCGACTACGCCGCGCGCGGCCCGTCGGCCAATGCGGAGATCTTCATCGGGCAGGTGGGCGGGGTGGCCAACCGCGTGGCGCCGGACGCCACCGCGTACCACCACCGCGACGCGCGCTATGTGATGAACGTGCACTCGCGCTGGGACCGCGCGGACGAGGACGCCACCTGCATCGGCTGGGCGCGCGACTTCTTCAACGCCTCGGCGCCGTACGCCACGGGCGGGGTCTACGTGAACTTCATGACCGAGGATGAGACCGCGCGCGTCAACGCGGCCTACGGCCACAACTTCGACCGGCTGGCCCGCGCCAAGCGCACCTACGATCCGCAGAACCTGTTCTGCACCAACCAGAATATCCAGCCGGCGCCCTGACGGCCGGCGGGCGGGCGTGCGTGCCGGAGACCATCCGGCACACTCCCGGCGGCCATGCGTTGCTATGATGCGGCGCATGGCCGACGACCTGTTCATTCCCCACCACGAGTACGAGATCACCGCCATCCGCGCGCAGGGCGCGGGCGGGCAGAACATCAACAAGGTGTCCAACGCCGTGCACCTGCGGTTCGACGTGCGGATGTCGTCGCTGGCCGCCGACCACAAGGACCGGCTGCTGGCGCTGCACGATCACCGCATCACGCGCGACGGCGTGATCGTCATCAAGGCCCAGCAGCATCGCAGCCTGGAGATGAACCGCGAGGAAGCCGTGCGCCGGCTGCACGACCTGGTGCGCAGCGTGGCCGAGCCGCCGCGCGTGCGGCGCGCCACGCGGCCCACGCGGGCGTCGAAGGTGCGCCGGGTGGACGCCAAGGTCCAGCGCGGCCAGATCAAGGCGCTGCGCGGCCGGGTGACCGACTGAGCGCCCCGCGCAAATCCGAACAAAGATTTCAAACGCCCGGCGCGGGGGCGGGACAATGCGGCGGCGGGCGGGCATGCTGTGGAGCCACGCGCCCGTCCGCCCACGACCAGGAATGCCCCCAGCCATGTCATCCGTCCCCGCCCCCGACGCCCTCGAACCGATTCCGCGCGATCCGGGCTGGCCCATCGTCGGCAACCTGTTCCAGATCACGCCGGGCGAGGTCGGCCAGCACTTGCTGGCGCGCAGCCGGCATCACCAGGGCATCTTCGAACTCGATTTCGCGGGCCGGCGCGTGCCGTTCGTGTCGTCGGTGGCGCTGGCGGCCGAGGTCTGCGACCCGGCCCGCTTTCGCAAGATCATCGGCCCGCCGCTGTCGTACCTGCGCGACATGGCCGGCGACGGCCTGTTCACGGCCCACAGCGACGAGCCCAACTGGGGCTGCGCGCACCGCATCCTGATGCCGGCGTTCAGCCAGCGCGCGATGAAGGGCTATTTCGTCGTGATGCTGCGCGTGGCCAACCGGCTCGTCGAAAAATGGGACCGCAACGGCCCCGACGCCGACATTGCTGTGGCCGACGACATGACGCGGCTGACGCTCGACACCATCGCGCTGGCCGGCTTCGGCTACGACTTCCGGTCGTTCGCCAGCGACGCGCCGGACCCGTTCATCGTGGCGATGGTCGGCGCGCTCGAAGAGGCCATGCGCAAGCTCACGCGACTGCCGATCCAGGACCGCTTCATGGGCCGCGCGCACCGGCGCTTCGCCGACGACGTGGCGACCATGCGCAACCTCGTGGACGACGTGATCCGCCAGCGGCGCGCCACGCCCCGACCCGGCATGGACCTGCTGAACCTGATGCTGGAGGCGCGCGACCCCGAGACCGACCGCCAGCTCGACGACGCCAACATCCGCAACCAGGTCATCACGTTCCTGATTGCCGGCCACGAGACCACCAGCGGCCTGCTGACCTTCACGCTGTACGAACTGCTGCGCAACCCCGCCGTGCTGGCCCAGGCCTACGCCGAAGTGGATGCCGTGCTGCCCGGCGATGCGCCGCCCGTCCATGCCGACCTGGCGCGCATGCCGGTGCTGGACCGCGTGCTCAAGGAAACGCTGCGCCTCTGGCCCACCGCGCCGGCCTTTGCGGTGGCGCCGTTCGAGGACGTCGTGCTCGGCGGCCGCTACCGGCTGCGGCAGAACCGGCGGATCTCGGTGGTGCTTACCGCGCTGCACCGCGACCCGGCGGTCTGGGACC
The DNA here is from genome assembly GCF_032190535.1 of Cupriavidus sp. SZY C1. Classification (NCBI taxonomy): domain Bacteria; kingdom Pseudomonadati; phylum Pseudomonadota; class Betaproteobacteria; order Burkholderiales; family Burkholderiaceae; genus Cupriavidus; species Cupriavidus sp. SZY C1. The sequence goes on along the minus strand of NZ_JAUANU010000006.1, from coordinate 86,513 downwards.
ACCCCGAGCGGTTCGACATCGACCGCTTCCTGCCCGAGCACGAGGCAAAGTTGCCCGCCCATGCCTACCTGCCGTTCGGGCACGGCGAGCGCGCCTGCATCGGCCGGCAGTTCGCGCTGACCGAGGCCAAGCTCGCGCTGGCGCTGATGCTGCGCAACTTTGCGTTCCACGACCCCTACGACTACCAGTTCCGGCTCAAGGAAACGCTGACGATCAAGCCCGACAACCTGGTGCTGCGCGCGCGCCGGCGGCGTCCGCACGAGCGCATCGCCGCGCAGGCCGCCACGCCGGCCGTGACCGATGCGGCGCAGGCCGACGTGCGCGGCCACGGGCAGCCCATGACGGTGCTCTGCGCGTCGAGCCTGGGCACCGCGCGCGAGCTGGCCGAGCAGATCCACGGCGGCGCGGTGGCGGCGGGCTTCGACGCCACGCTGGCCGACCTGGACGATGTGGCCGACGCGCTGCCCACATCGGGCCTGCTCGTTGTGGTGGCCGCCACCTACAACGGCCACGCGCCCGATTCGGGCCGGCGCTTCGAGGCCATGCTCGACGCGGGCGGCGCCGACGGCTATCGCGCGGACGGCCTGCGGCTGGCGCTGCTGGGCTGCGGCAATTCGCAGTGGGCGACGTACCAGGCGTTTCCGCGCCGCGTGTTCGACGTCTTCACGCAGGCCGGCGCGGTGCCGCTGCTGCCGCGCGGCGAGGCCGACGGCAATGGCGATTTCGACCAGGCGGCCGAGCGCTGGCTGGCCGCGCTCTGGCAGGCGCTGCAGGCCGACGGCGCCGGCGCGGGCGGCATCGGGGTGGATGTCGACGTGCGCAGCGTGGCGGCGATCCGCGCGGACACGCTGCCGGCCGGCACCCGGACCTTCACGGTGCTGGCCAACGAGGAACTGGTCGGCGACCCGGCCGGGCTGTGGGATTTCGCCGTCGAGCCGCCGCGCACGTCCACGCGCGCCATCCGCCTGCAACTGCCGCCGGGCATGACCTACGAGACCGGCGATCACGTGGCGGTCTGGCCCCGCAACGCGGACGCCCTGGTGGATGACCTGTGCGCCCGGCTGGACCTCGATGCCGACGCGATGGTCACGCTGTCCGCCCCGCATGGCGCCGGACGCGGGCTGCCGATCGGCCAGCCGCTGCCGCTGCGGCAAGTGTTGACGCATTTCGTCGAACTGCAGGACGTGGTGTCGCGCCAGACGCTGCGCGCGCTGGCGCAGGCCACGCGCTGCCCGGCCACGCGCGCGGCGCTGGAACGGCTGGCATCGGACGATGAGGCCGACGGCTACGCCACGCAGGTGGCGGCCCGCCGCCTGAACCTGTGCGACGTGCTGGCGGCCCATCCGGCCGTCACGCCGACGCTGCCGCAACTGCTGGCGTGCACGGTGCCGATGCGGCCGCGCTTCTATTCGATCGCGTCGTCGCCGCGCGTGTCGCCGGACGTGGCGACGCTGCTGGTGGGTACGGTCTGGGCGCCGGCGCTGTCGGGGCGTGGCCAGTTCCGGGGCGTGGCGTCCACGTGGCTGCAGGGGCTGGCGCCCGGCGCGACGGTGTCGGCGTCCATCCGCACGCCGAACCCGCCGTTCGCGCCGCTGGCCGATCCGTCGGCGCCGATGCTGCTGGTCGGGCCCGGTACCGGCATCGCGCCGTTCCGGGGCTTCCTGGAAGAACGCGCGGCCCAGCAGGCGGCCGGCGAGCGCGTGACGCCGGTGCAGCTTTACTTCGGCTGCCGGCATCCGCGCCACGACTGGCTGTTTCACGACGAGATTGCCCGATGGGCGGCGGCGGGCGTGGCCGAGGTGCACACCGCGTACTCGGTGGTGCCCGGCGCGGCGCGCTACGTGCAGGACCTGCTCTGGCAGCGCCGCGCCCACGTCTGGGCGCAGTTGCAGGCGGGCGCCACGGTCTATGTCTGCGGCGATGGCCGCCGCATGGCGCCGGCCGTGCGGCAGACGCTGATCGACATCGGCGCGGACCAGGGCGGCATGGCGCCCGAGGCCGCGTCCGACTGGTTCGCGGCCCTGGTCCGGCAGGGCCGGTACCGGCAGGACGTGTTCAACTGAACCCGTCCCGCGCGGCGCCTGCCGGTCAGCGTGCGTTCTGCAGCGCGGCGATGCGGGCTTCGATCGGCGGATGGCTGGAGAACAGCGCCAGCCACGACTTGCCACCCGAGATGCCCATGGCCTGCATGTTCTGCGGCAGGCCGTCGGCGTCCAGGCCGCCCAGGCGGCGCAGCGCGGCCACCATCGGCGTCGGGGTGCCCATCAGGCCGGCCGCGCCGGCGTCCGCGCGGTACTCGCGGTGGCGCGAGAACGCCGCCACGATGATGCTGGCCAGGATGCCGAACACGATCTCGCAGATCACCACGGTGATCATGTAGCCGATGCCGGGGCCGCTCGATTCCTCGTCGTTGCGGCGCAGCCACGAATCGACGAAGTAGCCGACCACGCGCGCCATGAAGATCACGAACGTGTTTACCACGCCCTGGATCAGCGTCAGCGTGACCATGTCGCCGTTGGCCACGTGGGCCACCTCGTGCGCCAGCACGGCTTCCACCTCGTCATGCGACATCGATTGCAGCAGCCCCGTGGACACCGCCACGAGCGAGCTGTTCTTCGACGCGCCCGTGGCAAAGGCGTTGGGTTCGCCATCGTAGATGGCCACTTCGGGCATCGGCAGGCCGGCGCGCGTGGCCAGCTTTTCCACGGTCTGCATCAGCCACAGCTCCGTGCTGGTGCTCGGATGCGTGATGACCTGCGCGCCGGTGGACCACTTGGCGATGGTCTTGGACATCAGCAGCGAGATGAACGAGCCGCCAAAGCCCATCAGCGCCGCAAAGGCCAGCAGCATGCCAAGGTTCAGCCCGTTGGCGGTCAGGAATCGGTTCACGCCCAGCAGGCTGGCCGTGATACTGAGGACGAGCATGACGGCGAGGTTGGTCGCCAGGAACAGGAAGATGCGTTTCATGGTTGTGGGGCAATACGGGTAAAGGCGCGGCCGTGGCCGCAGGGGCGCGCGGCACGCGATGCGCGTGCCAGGCGTTCAGGGCAGGCGCGGGCCGCCAGGGCGCGCGCGAGACGGGTCAGCCGCGCGGTGGGCGCGGCGGCAGGGGCAGGTCGGGATCGGGCAGCGCCGCGGCGGCATAGCGCGGCACGGTGCCGCGCGCGCCCGACGTTGCCACGCGGGGCAGCGGCGCCGGCAGCAACTGCTCGGCGAAATCGGCGCCCGGCGGGGTCGGCTCGGCGGTGTCGCCGGGCAGGGAAGGGTCGGGCGTGTCCGGCGCGGCGTCGGCGTGGCCGGCCACATCGGCAAGCGCGGCCAGGTCGGCCGGGTGGGCACGTTCTGCGCTGGCGGCTGCCGGCGCGACGGTCACCGTGTGCGCCGCGCGCGCCATCCCGGCCACTGATGCGGACGCGCCCATGCCCGCCCACGCCTGCAGCGGCAGGAAGGCAAGCAGCACGATCATCATCAGGAATCGAAACGGGTGCACGGGGGCGGGTGACGCGGAAGACCAAAAAACGATGCGCCGATTCTACAGGATGGCGCGCGGGCCGGCAGGGCGGGGCCCGCACTATCCGACGATTCTCATATGGGGCGATGGCCGGGCGGCACAAGGGCCTGCCTGCCTGCCGCCTCGCCGCCAGACCCTGCGCGCGGCCGGGTTTTGCGCGCTGCGGCAGACAGGTCTACACTGCCGCTTAACCCTGTAGTCACTACAGAGATAGCGGCACGGCGCGCGTCACGGCGGCCGGCCATCGCGGAGATTGACCATGCGAATCGGCGAACTGTCGCGCCATAGCGGCTGCGACGTGGAAACCATCCGGTATTACGAGCGCGAGGGCCTGCTGGACGCCCCGCAGCGCGAGGACAACGGCTATCGCCGCTATGGCGACAGCCACCTCGTGCAGCTCAACTTCGTGCGGCATTGCCGCTCGCTCGGCATGACGCTGGCCGACGTGCGGCGGCTGCGCGATTTCCAGCGCAATCCGTCGCTGGCCTGCGACGACATCAACATGCTCCTGGACCGCCAGATCGAACAGATCCACGCGCAGCGCGTGGCGCTGGAAGCACTTGAAGTCCAGCTTCGGGCGCTGCGCCATACTTGCGAGAACCCCGACCCGCACCCGGCCAGCGAGTGCGGCATCCTGCAGAACCTGCAGCAGGCGGCCGAGGGCGCCGGCTGCGAATGCCATCCGCGGCACTAGCACCCGGCCCGCCGCCGCCGCGCCGGGCCTGTGCTAGCATGGCCGTTCGCGTCACCCATGACGCTCCTTCGCTACCCAGAACATTCTCATGATGTCTCGCCACCTTCCGTCCGCCGTACTGGCCCGGGTCCGCTCCATGCGGCCGGCCCGCGCGCGCATGGCGGTGGCGCAGCCCATCACCGCCAGCCGCCGGATCGACGCCCCGCTTGATCCCGCCCGGTCCCGGCCTGACCGCCCCCACGCCTGAACGGCACGGGTCCGGCGCCGAACCGGGCCCCAGCCACCCCGCATCGCAGCTGTAGAACCGCCGCGCGCCTGCGCGCTGGCGCCGACCGATTTTTCCCTGGCTGCCGTCCGCGTCGCCCCGACGCCACGCCGCCGCTTTTGCGAGACACCCGTCATGGCAAAGACCCAGAACCCGACCCTCTACCTGACCGAACTCGACGTGACGCGCCTGGAAGGCATTGCCAGCCGCGCCGGCACCGCCGAACTCGACGAGATGCTCGACGCGCTGCTGGCCCGCGCGGCCATCGTGTCGCCCGACGCCATCCCCAAAGACGTCGTGACGATGAATTCGCGCGTCGTCTGCACGCTGGAGGGCGAGCCCGCGCCGCGTGAGTGGACACTGGCTTACCCCGACGACGCCGACCTGTCCGCCGGCCGTCTGTCGGTGCTGTCCCCGATCGGCCAGGCGCTGCTGGGCGCCCGCGCCGGCAAGACGGTGGACTACCGGCTGCCCAACGGCAGCGCCCAGCGCGTGACCATCGTCAGCATCGCGTTCCAGCCGGAGGCCAGCGGGCAGTTCACGCTGTGAGGCTGGCCGGGCTGGCGGGCATGGTTGGCCTGTATCCGGCGATGTCTGGCTGCCGCTCTCACCGCAGCGCGGGAGAAGGGCCGGGGGTGAGGGTGTTGAGGTGCTGCTTGCCGACCTGTCGCGGATTGGACCGCTGGCCCTCTCCCCCAACCCCTCTCCCGCGCGCGGGAGAGGGGAGCTGAACCACCAGCCGTCCCAACCGCGGGAGGGGGGAGCTGAACCACCAGCCCGTCCCAACCTCTTCCCCGTAGACCGCCTCCTCCCGTAGACCGCCTCCCCGTACCGCCCGGTAGGTGGCCCATTCCGCTCCGCAGAATGACGGCCGCTTTTCCATTCGGCCGGCTACCCCTACCGTTCGTCCACAGACCCAGCGTTTCACGGCGTGCAACGCACCATTCGTCGCAGCGGTATTTCTCGTAGAACTACGAGCCACTAACCTTCACTCCGTGCTCGCATCGCTACACAGAGAGCGTCGGCGGGCAGCAGTCGGCAGCACCCATAACAAGTCGTAAATCAGTTGAAGGAGTCCCAGATGAACGCCAAACGTTTCGTTGGCGGCGCCCTCGTGCTCGCCGCGTTTGCCGCGTCGGCAGCGATTGCCGCGCCCGCCGCCACCAAGAAGGTCGGCAAGTTCGACGTGTATGCCGACGCCGCGCGCACCGGCAAGTTCGACACGTTCAGTGAAGGTTCGAAGATCAGCAAGTACGACACCTTCACGGACGGCGCCCGCCAGGGCTCGTTCGACACGTTCAGCGAAGGTGCCCGCACCGGCAAGTTCGACAGCTTCAGCGAAGGCTCGCGCGCGTTCAGCGGCGAGATCTCGGGCTCGGCGCTGGACAACGCACGCAACGGCGACCTGTACGGCTACAAGGTCTGATGACCCGTCAGCCGGCCAGAACGCAAATCGGCGGCCCCGTTCCACACGCTGGCCGCCGATCCTGATTTCCGGTTTCTCTCCCACCTGCGCGACCGACCTCCTCCTTCTCTCTCACGTCGCGCAGGTGATTTTTGCCCCGCCCCGGTCTTCTCCCCTGGTCGTTCCCCTGAATTCCTAAAGCTGCTTTTGCGCGAACGTGTCGCATTTGCGGATGTCGCCGCTCGTCAGCCCCTGCCGCAGCCAGCGCACGCGCTGTTCGCTGGAGCCGTGCGTGAAGGCTTCGGGCACCACATAGCCCTGCGACTGCCGCTGCAGCCGGTCGTCGCCGATGGCCGCCGCCGCCTTCAGCCCTTCCTCGATGTCGCCCGGCTCCAGTAGCTGCTGGTTCATCTTCTGCGCCGTGGCGGCCCAGACACCGGCCAGGCAGTCGGCCTGCAGCTCCATGCGTACCGACAACTGGTTGGCCTGCGCCTCGCCCATGCGGCGGCGCGCCGCGTCGACCTTGCCCGACACGCCCAGCAGGTTCTGGATATGGTGGCCCACCTCGTGCGCAATCACGTACGCCTGCGCAAAGTCGCCGCTGGCGCCAAAGCGCTGGCGCAGTTCGTTGTAGAACGACAGGTCGATGTAGACCTTCTGGTCGGCCGGGCAGTAGAACGGACCCATGGCCGACTGCCCCGTGCCGCAGGCCGTCGGCGTGGCGCCCGAGAACAGCACCAGCGTGGGCGCCGCGTAGCGCCGGTTCAGGTCGGTCTCGAAAATGTGCGACCACGTGCGCTCGGTGTTGCCAAGCACCTTGCGCGTGAAGACGGTCAGCTCGTCGGTGGCCGGGGCGCGCTGGGCCTGCGATGACGGCGCCGGCTGCTGCTGCACGTTGGACGCGCCGCCCAGGATCAGCATCGGGTCGATGCCGAAGAAGTAGGACGCCGCCAGCGCGATGACGATGGTGCCGATGCCGATCGACTTGCCGCCCAGCGGGAAGCCACCCCCGCCAAAGCCGCCCCCGCGGCGATCTTCCACGTTCTGGCTTTCGGCTTCGTCGTCGAGACGCATTTGGGGGCTCCGTCGGGTTTGTTGGGGTGTCCGAGGGAGTATAGCAACGGGGCACGGGGCGCCGGAGGCCGGGGCTGGCCCGGCCGTCGTCCCTCCGTCCCCCGGTCAGACCGCCGCGGCCGCCGGCGACCTGCCCAGCGCCAGCGCGCCCACTTCCGTGCCCACCTCGGCCACGCGCAGCAGGTTGGTGGTGCCGCCCTGGCCGAACGGCATGCCGGCGGCGATGGTGATCTGGTCACCGGGCGACGCGTAGCCCTCCACCAACGCGGCGCGCGCGGCGGCCTCCACCATTTCGTCCACGCTTTGCACGTCGGGGCTCACGGTGGAATGCACGCCCCAGGCAATGGCCAGCCGGCGGGCGATGTCCAGGTTCGGCGTGATGCTGACGATGGGCGCACCCGGCCGCTCGCGCGCGGCGCGCAGCGCGGTGGCGCCCGACGACGTGTAGGTGACCGTGGCCCGCGCGCCGATGATGTGCGTGACCTCGCGCAGCGCGGCACAGATGGCGTCCTGGCGCGTGGACAGCGGCACCTCGTGCTGCGCATCGATCATGTTGCGGTACAGCGGGTCGCGCTCCACTTCGGTGATGATGCGGTCCATCATCGACACGGCCGGCACCGGATGGCGCCCGTTGGCCGATTCGGCCGACAGCATCACGGCGTCGGCGCCGTCGTAGATGGCGCTGGCCACGTCCGACGCCTCGGCGCGCGTGGGCACCGGCGAGTCGATCATCGACTCCAGCATCTGCGTGGCGATCACCACTGGCTTGCCGAGCTGGCGGCAGATGCGCAGGATGCGCTTCTGCACGCCGGGCACGCGCTCGGGCGGCAGTTCCACGCCAAGGTCGCCGCGCGCGACCATCACGGCGTCGGAGACACGCACGATTTCCTCCAGCTGCTGCAGCGCGGCCGGCTTCTCGATCTTCGACAGCACGCCGGCGCGCGTGCCGATGATCTCGCGCGCCTCCACGATGTCCGACGGCCGCTGCACGAACGACAGCGCAATCCAGTCGGCGCCCAGCTCCAGCGCGAAAGCCAGGTCGCGGCGGTCCTTGTCGGTCAGCGCCGGGATCGGGATCACCGCGTCGGGCACGTTCACGCCCTTGCGGTCGGACAGCGTGCCGTTGTTGGCCACGCGCGTGATGATGCTGCCGCTGGACACCGACTCGATGTTCAGCCGCACCTTGCCATCGTCGATCAGCAGCGACTGGCCCGCGCTGGCGGCCTTGAACAGTTCCGGGTGGGGCAGGTGCACGCGCGTGCCGTCGCCGGGCGTGGGGTCGCTGTCGAGCACGAACGGGTCGCCGGCGCGCACGGCCACCTTGCCGGCCGCAAACGTGCCGATGCGCAGCTTCGGGCCTTGCAGGTCCGCCAGGATCGCGATCGGGCGGCCGGTCTCGGCCTCTACCTGGCGCACGGCGTCGTAGCGGGCGCGGTGGTCCTCGTGGTTGCCGTGGCTGAAGTTCAGCCGGAACACGTCGGCGCCGGCATCGAACAACTGGCGGATGACCGCGATGTCCGAGCTGGCCGGACCCAGGGTGGCGACGATCTTGGCTTTGCGCTGGCGTCTCATGTGTGTCTCCTTCTCCATCCTCTTTTATGCGGGGTCGCGCGTCGGTCAGACGATCAGGATCGCGCGGAAATCGTTGACGTTGGTGCGGGTCGGGCCGGTGACGATCAGGTCGTCGAGCCCGGCAAAGAACCCGTAGCCGTCGTTGTTGTCCAGGTGCGCCCGGGCCGACAGGCCGCGCGCGGCGGCGCGGGTCAGCGTGTCGGGGTCCAGCAGCGCGCCGGCGTTGTCTTCGGAGCCGTCGATGCCGTCGGTGTCACCCGCGATGGCGTGCACGCCCGGCAGGCCGTCCAGCGCCACGGCCAGCGCCAGCAGGAATTCGGCATTGCGGCCGCCGCGGCCGTTGCCGCGCACCGTGACCGTGGTCTCGCCACCGGACAGGATCACGCACGGCCGCTGGAACGGCTGGCCGTGCGACGCCACCTGCCGGGCGATGGCGGCGTGCACCTCGGCCACGTCGCGGGCCTCGCCCTCGATGCTGTCGGACAGGATGTGCGCGGTCAGGCCCAGCTCGCGGGCGCGCGCGGCGGCGGCTTCCAGCGACTGCTGGGCACTGGCCAGCGTGACACTGCGGTGGCCGTCGAAGCGCGGGTCGCCGGGCTTGGGCGTCTCGCCGGCGCCCGATTCCAGATGGGCGCGCACGGCGGCCGGCACCTCGATGCCGTACTTGGCGATGACCGCGAGCGCGTCGGCGCAGGTGGTGGCATCGGGCAGCGTCGGGCCGCTGGCGATCAGCGTCGGGTCGTCGCCTGGGATATCGGAAATCAGCAGCGTCTCCACGCGCGCCGGGGCGCACGCCAGCGCCAGCCGGCCACCCTTGAGCGCCGACAGGTGCTTGCGCACGCAGTTCATCTCGCCGATGCTGGCGCCGCTGCGCAGCAGCGCCTTGTTCACGGCCTGCTTGTCGGCCAGCGTCAGCCCCGGCGCGGGCGCGGCCAGCAGCGCCGAACCGCCGCCCGAGATCAGGCACAGCACGAGGTCGTCGGCGGTCAGCCCCTGCACCATCTGCACCATGCGCTGCGCGGCCTGCTGGCCGGCGGCGTCCGGCACCGGGTGCGCGGCTTCCACCACCTCGATGCGCCGGCACGCGGCGCCGTGGCCGTAGCGCGTGACGACCAGGCCCGACAGTTCGCCCTGCCAGTGCGATTCCACGGCCTGCGCCATCGCGGCGGCGGCCTTGCCGGCGCCGATCACGACCGTGCGGCCACGCGGGGGCTGCGGCAGGTGCGGCGGCAGGCAGTGGCTGGCGCTCACGGCCGCGACGGCCGTGTCGAACAGGTCGCGCAGCAGCGCGCGGGCCTGCGCGGGGTGGCGGTAATCGGGCGGCCGCTGGGGTGACAGCAGCGCGGCATTGGCGTCGGTGGCGAACATGCGGGTCCTGGAAGGCGGGTGCGGAAAAACGGGGCCACCGCCCGGCGCGGGCGGCGGCGGTGCGGCTTACTTCGCGTTCTTGGCGATTTCGTGATTCGACATGATCTCGATCGCACGGCACAGCGCCGAGTGATCCTGCTTGCCGAAGCCGTTGGCCGCGCACGTGTTGAACAGTTCCTGCGCGGTGGCCGTGTTCGGCAGCGCCACGCCCAGCGCCTTGGCGCCCTGCAGCGCCAGGTTCAGGTCCTTCTGGTGCAGTTCGATGCGGAAGCCCGGGTCGAACGTGCGCTTGACCATGCGCTCGCCGTGAACTTCAAGAATCCGCGATGCCGCGAAGCCGCCCATCAGCGCCTGGCGCACCTTGGCCGGGTCCGCGCCGGCCTTCGATGCAAACAGCAGCGCCTCGGACACGGCCTGAATGTTCAGCGCCACGATGATCTGGTTGGCCACCTTGGTGGTCTGGCCGTCGCCATTGCCGCCCACGAGCGTGATGTTCTTGCCCATCAGTTCGAACAGCGGCTTGACCTCGTCGAATGCCTCCGACGGGCCGCCGACCATGATCGTCAGCGACGCGGCCTTGGCGCCCACTTCGCCGCCCGACACCGGGGCGTCCAGGTACGACGCGCCGAGCTTGTTGATGCGCGCCGCGAAATCCTTGGTGGCGATCGGCGAGATCGAGCTCATGTCGACGACGATCTTGCCGTAGGTGGCTTCCTTGCCGGCGGCCTTGTACGCGGCGGCCACGCCCTTGTCGGCGAACAGCACGGCCTCGACGTGCGGGGTGTCCGGCACCATGACGATGACGATGTCGGCGCGCTTGGCCACTTCCTCGGCGCTCGTGCAGACCGTCACGCCGGCATCGACCAGCGCCTGGGGCGCCGGGTTCACGTCATGCACGAACAGCGTATGCCCGGCAGCGCGCAGATGGCCCGCCATCGGCGCACCCATGATGCCCAGGCCGATAAAGCCGATGTTTCGTTGATTTGCCATGTTTGTCTCCGGTGGATGAATGAAATGTTTTGAAGCTGGTTTTCTCCCCTCTCCCGCATGCGGGAGAGGGGCCGGGGGAGAGGGCCGGCGGTTCAAGTTGCCAAGGTCGGCAAGCAGAACTGCCTTGCCCTCACCCCCAACCCCTCTCCCACTGCGCGGGAGAGGGGAGCGAGAAGCGGGGGCTCCCCCAGCGCAGGCAGGGGAGCGAGAAGCAGGGCCGCCCACTGCGCGGGCGGGTGAGCAGGCAAGGGGGCTCCCACACCATGGGAAACCGGCGCAACAAGCCAGCGCCGCTCAGACCCCGTGCGCCTTGCGCCAGCCCAGGCCTTCCTCGGTGGTCGTCTTCGGCTTGTATTCGCAGCCGATCCAGCCGTCGTAGCCGATCTCGTCAAGGAAGCGGAACAGGTACTGGTAGTTGATCTCGCCGGTGCCGGGCTCGTTGCGGCCGGGGTTGTCGGCCAGTTGCACGTGGCGGATCTTCGGCAGGTTGGCGCGGATCGTGTTGGCGATCTCGCCCTCCATGCGCTGCATGTGATAGATGTCGTACTGCACGTACAGGTTCGGCGCGTTGACCTGGCCGATCAGGTCCACGGCCTGCCGCGTGCCGGACAGGTAGAAGCCGGGGATGTCGAACGTGTTGATCGGCTCCACCAGCAGGTCGATCTGCTCGCGGGCCAGCGCGCCGGCCGCGAAGCGCAGGTTCTCCACCAGCGTCTCGCCGGCCTGCTCGCGGCGCACGTTCGGCGGCACGATGCCGACCAGGCAGTTCAACTGGCGCACGCCCAGCACCTTGGCGTACTTGATGGCCTCGCCCACGCCGTCCTGGAACTCGCCCACGCGGTCCGGGTGGCAGGCAATGCCGCGCTCGCCCGCATCCCACTTGCCGGCCGGCAGGTTGTGCAGCACCAGGTCGAGCTGAAAGCGGTTCAGGCGGTCGGCGATCTGGTCGGCGTGGAACGCGTACGGGAACAGGAACTCCACGCCGCGAAAGCCGGCGCGGGCGGCGGCCTCGAAGCGGTCCAGGAATCCCACCTCGTTGAACAGCATCGTCAGGTTGGCTGCGAGCTTTGGCATTGTGTTGTCTCTCTAGGTGTCTGGGGAAAAAGCACCGCACCTGCCCGCAAGGGGGCGGGGCAGGGGCGGCTTGCTGCGGAAAACTCGTGGGATTACGACTGCCGCGAAACTCAGGCGGTGGCGGTTTCCTCGGCCAGGATGGCCTCGTCGGCGTCCTCGATGTCCTCGATCGGCTCGAACTCGTTGATGTTGTCGATCTCGGTGCCCATCGCGATGTTGGTCACGCGTTCCAGGATTACCTCCACCACCACCGGCACCGAGAACTCGGCCATCAGGTCGCGCGCCTCGGCAAAGGCCGGGGCGATGTCCTCGGGCTTGAACACGCGGATCGCCTTGCAGCCCAGCCCTTCCACCACCTTGACGTGGTCCACGCCGTAGCCTTCCAGCTCGGGCGCGTTGACGTTGTCGAAGGCCAGCTGCACGCAGTAGTCCATCTCGAAGTTGCGCTGCGCCTGGCGGATCAGGCCCAGGTAAGAGTTGTTCACCACCACGTGGATGTACGGCACCTTGAACTGCGCGGCCACGGCCAGTTCCTCGATCATGAACTGGAAGTCGTAGTCGCCCGAGATGGCCACCACGTCCGAATCGGGCGAGGCGGTCTTCACGCCGATGGCGGCCGGGATGGTCCAGCCCAGCGGGCCGGCCTGGCCGCAGTTGATCCAGTGGCGCGGCTGGTTCACGGACAGGAACTGCGCGGCGGCGATCTGCGACAGGCCGATCGTCGTCACGTAGCGCACGTCGCGCGGGAAGTACTGGTTCATCTCGCGGTACACGCGCTGCGGCTTGACCGGCACGTTGTCGAAGTCGCTCTTGCGCTTCATGGTGCGGCGGCGCTTCTGCACGTCGGCCACCCAGCCCTTGCGGCACGGCAGGCGGCCGGCCATCTTCATCTCGCGCGCCACCTCGACGAACAGCTCCAGCGCGGCCTTGGCGTCGGACACGATGCCCAGGTCCGGCCCGAACACGCGGCCGATCTGCGTGGGCTCGATGTCCACGTGCACGAACTTGCGGCCCTTGGTGTAGACGTCGATGCTGCCCGTGTGGCGGTTGGCCCAGCGGTTGCCGATGCCCATCACGAAATCCGACGCCAGCAGCGTGGCGTTGCCGTAGCGGTGCGACGTCTGCAGCCCGACCATGCCGGCCTGCAGCGGGTGGTCGTCGGCCAGCACGCCCCAGCCCATCAGCGTGGGCACCACGGGCACGTTGACCAGCTCGGCAAACTCCACCAGCAATGCATTGGCGTTGGCGTTGATCACGCCGCCGCCGCAGACGATCAGCGGGCGCTCGGCCTGGTTCAGCATCGCGATGGCCTTTTCGATCTGCGCGCGCGACGCGGCCGGCTTGTACGGCTGCAGCGGCTGGTAGGTCTCGGGATCGAACTCGATCTCGGCCACCTGCACGTCGAACGGCAGGTCGATCAGCACCGGGCCGGGACGGCCCGAGCGCATCAGGTGGAACGCCTGCTGGAACACCTGCGGCACCAGCGCCGGTTCGCGCACGGTCACGGCCCACTTGGTCACCGGCTTGGCGATCGACTCGATGTCGACGGCCTGGAAGTCTTCCTTGTACAGCCGCGCGCGCGGCGCCTGGCCGGTGACGCAAAGGATGGGGATCGAATCGGCCCAGGCCGAGTACAGGCCGGTAATCATGTCGGTGCCGGCCGGGCCCGAGGTGCCCACGCACAGGCCGATGTTGCCGGGTTCGGCCCGGGTGTAGCCCTCGGCCATGTGCGACGCGCCCTCCACGTGGCGCGCCAGCAGGTGCTTGATCGAACCGGCCTTGCGCATGGCCGAGTAGAACGGATTGATCGCGGCGCCGGGCACGCCGAACGCGGTGGTGATGCCTTCCTTTTCCAGCACGGCAATGGCCGCGTCGACTGCTCTCATTTTCGGCATGTCTCTCTCCAGTACGCTCAAAAACAATGGGTGGGATTCGTTCTGGAGTTGATGCTATGCCGCTGCAGCCTGTGGATAAACGGAAGGGGGATCAGTTGATTCGATACGTGGGGTTTGCAATGGCAGCGAGGAAGATGGAGATTTATGGCGCTTTGCGCACTTCTCGCTTGGCCAATTCGCCGATGTTTGCTCCCCTCTCCCGCGATCGGGAGACGGCCCAGGGGAGGGAGCCTGCCGCCCAACCCGCGACGCGACCCATTCCAGGCCAACCTCCACCCCAGACCAAAAGAGGGTCACGCCGCACTATCGCGCGCAAGGGGCTCGGGCCAGAATAGCGGGTTTGGAATTGCCATCGCCTTGCCATGTACACGCGGCTGCCCACCACCTTCGAACTGATGGAAGCGCTCCAGACGGCGCCGGCCCAGAAGCGGCCCGACAGCCGGCTGGGCGCGGTGCTGTGGGCCGGCTTCGTGCTGGCGCTGGTGCCCACGCTGGTGGCCGGCGGGGCGCTGGTCTGGTGGCACCAGGTCCTGCTCCAGCCGCCACCGGGCTGGTTGCCGCAGGCGTTCCACATCCTGCTGGCGGTCAGCGGCGTGTTCTACGTGGCGGCATGGCTGGCGCGGCTGCTGGGCGGGCGCGAGGTGTGGCGGCATCCGCGGCACTGGCTGTCGCGCCGGGTCGATAGCCAGAACGAGGTCGAGAACGCGCTGCTGCGGCGGCTGGGCCGGATTCCAGCGCTGCAGTTGCGCGCGCGGCAGCGGCGCATCCTGCTGCAGGCCCGCATCTGGGAAGGCAGCGCCCGTACGGTGGCGCTGGTGCTGGCGCTGGTCCCGGCCGCGGTGGTGCTGGCCGACGGCATGGCCGTGGTCAAGCCGGGCCACGCGCCGGCCGTGGTGGCCATCTACGGCGTGGTGCTGGTGCTGGGCGCGGCGCTGGCGCTGTTCGCCCAGCTACAGTGCAGCGCGCCGCTGCGGCGGCTGGCCTACGTGCTGGGCGAGGCGGCGGAGATCAGCGAGAAACTGGCCCGCTAGGGCCGGGCGGGCCTCAGTCCATGGCCGCCCGCGCATGGGCGGCATCGCCGGGCGGGCATACCGCATGGCGGCGCCAATGCCTCACAATGTGGCGGCAGGAGACAAATGGCGTTATGGACAAACTCAAACAAATCGAAGCATTCATCGCCGTGGTCGAGCACGGCAGCATGGCGGCCGCGGCGCTGACGCAGAACGTCACGCCGGTCATGATCGGCCGGCGGATCAACGCGCTGGAGGCGCGCATCGGCGTGAAGCTGCTGCACCGGTCCACGCGGCGCATCGTGGTGACCGAGCAGGGCGCCGCGTTCATGGAACAGTGCAAGAAGGCGCTGTCCGACCTGGACCGGGCCGAGATGCTGATCGCCGAAGGCAAGCACAAGGCCACCGGGCACCTGATCGTGTCGGCGCCGGCCGCGTTCGGGCGCAAGCACGTGGCGCCGCACGCGCCGGCCTTCCTGGCGGCCAACCCCGAAGTCCAGATCTCGTTCAACCTGACTGACCGCGTGGTGGACCTGGTGCGCGAGGGCTACGACCTGGGCATCCGCATCGGCGGCGCCATCGACCCCAACTTCGTGGCGATCAAGCTGGCGACCAACAAGCGCGTGGTCTGCGGCACGCCGGCCTACTTTGCGCGCCACGGCGTGCCCCACACGCTGGAAGACCTGGAAAAGCACAACTGCCTGGCGTTCAACCTGCAGGGCGGCCAGCAGCGCGGCTGGTACTTCCAGCAGAACGGCAAGACCGTGACCGTGCGCGTGCGCGGCAACCTGGACTGCAACGACGGCGAACTGCTGCACCGCTGGACCGGCGAGAGCCTGGGGCTGGGCTGGCGATCGACCTGGGAAATCCTGCCGCAGCTGGAGAGCGGCGAGCTGATCACGGTGCTCGACGAGTTCGCGCTGCCCGACTACGACATCCTGGCCGTGTACCCGCAGCAGCGCCCGGTGCCGGCCAAGATCCGCTTCTTCATCGAGCACCTGAAGCAGGCGTTCGGCAAGCCCGGTTACTGGACCGAGCGCGACAGTAGCTGGACGCCGGGCAGCACGCGCCGGCATGGGAACGGATAGCTATCGGGTATGGGGGATCGGGAAAGGGGGATCGGGAAAGGGGGATCGGGAAAGGGGGATCGGGAAAGGGGATGGGCGCCCGGCCGGAACCGGACGCCCGAAAGAAAAAGCCCGCAGCCATTGCGGTCTGCGGGCAGTCCTTCTTGCGAAGGACGGGGAGAGCTCATGAAGTGCGCCCCCGCAACTCCATGGCGAGAGGAATGATGCGCCTCCCACCCCGTTCTCGTCCTTGATGGCGATCAAGCCGATCGCACTGTCCTAGGCCAGCAGCGCGGCCACGAGGTCCTTGCCGCGCGCGGCGGCCGGGGCTTCCTCGAAATGCAGCGCGCTTTCCACGTGGTTCAGGTGCTCCACCATCAGCGCCACGGCGCGGTCGGCGTCGCCGGCCTTGGCGGCGTCGATGAACGCGCGATGCTCGTCCGACGAGCACGTGGCATCGCGACGGCTCTGATAGAGCATCGTGATCACGGCGCTGCGCATCGACAGCTCGCGCATGATCTCGGTCAGCACGTTGTTGCCCGCCACTTCGGCCAGCACGATATGAAAGTCGCCCAGCAGCCGCGTGCGCGTCTGCGCGTCGTTGCCGGCCAGCGACTTGCGCTCGGCCACCAGGTGCTTCTCGATCCGCTTGTAGTCGGCCGCCGTGGCGCGGGCGACGAACTCGCGCGCCAGCGCGGCCTCCAGGATGCGGCGCACGGCAAAGACCTCGCGCGCTTCCTCGGCGCTGGGCTTGGCCACGAAGGCGCCCTTGTCCGGCACGATCTGGATGACCTTGTCCTTGGACAACATCAGCAGCGCCGCGCGTACCTTCGTCCGGCTCACGCGGTACACGCTGGCGAGCGCTTCCTCGCGCAGCTTGGTGCCGGGCGGCAGACGGTGCGAGACGATGGCGGCGACGATGTCGTCGGCAATCGCCTCGGCGGTCATGTCGGGATCGATATGCTCGGGCATGGTGAGCGCGCGTCTCTTGCCGGACCTGCGCGTTGACTGGGATGCGCGATTCTACCGCCCTGGGGCCGTGCCCGGCAGCGGCGCCGGCACCGGGACTTCCCCCGGTGCCTCCGGCAGCGCGGGCAGCCCCTCGTCCAGCTCGCCGGCCGGCACCGTGCCGTTGAGCACGGCGTGCGCGCGGTCGCGGTCGATATCGCGCTCCCAGGCGGCCACCACCACCGTGGCCACGCAGTTGCCGATCAGGTTGCCCACGGCGCGCGCAATGCCGATGAACCAGTCCACCGACAGCACCAGCACCAGCCCGATGGCCGGAATGGCCGGGTGGGCAGACAGCGTCGCGGCCAGGATCACGATCGCCGAGCCCGGAATGCCGTGCGCGCCCTTGGACGTGACCAGCGCCACGGCCAGGATGCCGAGCAGGTCGCCCAGCGCCAGCGGCGTGTTGGTGGCCTGCGCGATGAACACCGCCGCCAGCGTCAGGTAGATCGAGAAGGCATCGAGGTTGAACGAGTAGCCCGTGGGAATGACCAGCCCGACCACCGACTTGCGGATGCCCATGAATTCGAGCTTCTTCATCACCTGCGGCAGCACGCTGTCGGACGACGCCGTGCCCAGCACCACCAGCAGCTCGGCGCGCAGGTAGCGGATCAGCTTGAGCACCGAAAAGCCGCACAGGCGCATGACCACGCCCAGCACGCCGAACACGAACACCGCCACGGCGCCGTAGAACAGGATCACCAGGAAGCCAAGCTGCTTGAGCGACCCGATGCCGTACTTGCCCACCGTGAACGCCACGGCGCCCAGCACGCCCAGCGGCGCCAGCTTGATGATGAAGCCCATCATCTTGAACAGCGCGCTGGAGAACGCGTCGATCAGCCTCACCACCGGCCGCGCGGGCTCGCCCACCACGGACAGCGCGCAGCCGAACAGCACCGACACCAGCAGCACCTGCAGCACGTCGCCGCTGGTAAAGGCGCCCATGATCGTGTTCGGGATCAGCTTCATCAGGAAGTCCACCGTGCCCGCGCTCTTGACCTTGTCGGCCGATTCCACGTACGCGGCCATGGCCGACGCGTCCAGGCTGCCCGGGTTCACGTTCATGCCCACGCCGGGCTGGAACACATAGGCCAGCACGATGCCCAGCGCCAGCGCAAGGGTCGTGACGATCTCGAAGTAGACCACCGCCTTGATGCCGACGCGGCCCACCTTCTTGAGCTCGCCGGCGCCGCAGATGCCGCCCACCACCACGCAGAAGACCACGGGCCCGATCAGCATCTTGATCAGCTTGATGAAGCCATCGCCCAGCGGCTTCAGCTTGGCGGCGAATTCGGGAAAGGCGAGCCCCAGCAGGGTGCCCAGCGCCAGTGCGATCAGCACTTGGCCAAACAGGGAACGGGTGAAGCGGATGTGCAGGCGCGCGCGGTTGGCGGGCTGCGGGGGTACGGCATGCTGCATCGTTGTCTCCGTGCCGGGCCTGGTCCGTGGCGCCTGGTGGCGCACATCGTCCGGCCCTGATCTGGTTCAGGGGTGCCCGCCGTCACGTGCCTTGCAGACGCCGGGCTGGCATGGCACCGCCGGCAGACGCCATGTCGGCGTTGCCCGCGCTGGATAAGCCTCCCTGTTGAGGCGGAATCCGCGCTACCCGCTTGTCCGGACTGGATTGTCCGCGGCGGATTGTCGGTGCGTGCAGGCCAATATAGTGCATATCATTTTTGTATGCAATTTTTGAATTCACTGTGCTAACATGAATCGCACAGAATAGAGCCACGGCAGCGGGCGCCCGCCCGTCATCCCCGCCCAGAACCGGCTCCGCACCACCAGCAGGAGAGACACGCACATGGCAGCAACCCTTCCGCCGTTGTCGGCCGACACCGGCACCCGCATCATGTCCTGGGCCGACGCCCTGGCCGTTCATACCGAACAGCCCGGCCTGCTCACCCGTACCTACCTGACCGACGCCCACCACGGCGCGGCCGCGCAGTTGACCGAATGGATGCAGGCGGCCGGCATGTCCGTGCGCCGCGACGCCGCCGGCAACGTCATCGGCCGTTACGAAGGCACGTCGCCCGGCGCGCCCGCGCTGCTGACCGGGTCCCACTTCGACACCGTGCGCGACGCCGGCCGCTACGACGGCAACCTGGGCGTGATCCTGCCCATCGCCTGCGTGGCCGAGTGGAACCGCCAGGGCAAGCGCTTTCCGTTCGCCATCGAGGTGGTCGGGTTTGCCGAGGAAGAGGGCGTGCGCTTCAAGGCCACGCTGCTGGGCAGCCGCGCCATCGCCGGCACGTTCGATACCAACGTGCTGGACAACGTGGACGACGCCGGCCGCACCATGCGCGACGTGATGCGCGACGCCGGCTTCGACGCCGCCCAGTTGCCCGCCGCGCGCCACGACCGCAGCCAGGTGCTGGCGTTCGTCGAGGTCCATATCGAGCAGGGCCCGGTGCTGCTCAACGAAGGGCTGCCCGTGGGCGTGGTGACGGCCATCTCCGGCGCCACGCGCTTCATCGTCGAGCTGGAAGGGCTGGCCGGCCACGCCGGTACCGTGCCGATGGACATGCGCCGCGACGCCGCGATGGCTGGCGCCGAGATCGGCCTGTACATCGAGCTCCGCTGCGGCGGCAAGCCGGGCCTGGTGGGCACGGTGGGCCAGTTCAACGTGCCCAACGGCGCCACCAACGTGGTGCCGGGCCGCGCGACGTTTTCGATCGATATCCGCGCGGGCGTCGACGCCGAGCGCGAGGCCGCTGTCAACGACGTGCTGGCCGAGATCGAGCGCGTTTGCGCCCGCCGCAACGTGCGCGCCCAGATCCGCAAGACGCACGAGGCGGCCAGCGTGCCGTGCGCGCCGTGGCTGCAGTCGCAATGGGCCGCAGCCGTGGAGCGCCAGGGCGTGCCGGTGCGGCACCTGCCGTCGGGCGCCGGCCATGACGCCATGGCCATCGCCGCCATCGCCGACGTGGCGATGCTGTTCGTGCGCTGCGGCAACGGCGGCATCAGCCACCACCCCACCGAAACCATGACGGCCGAAGACGCGCAGATCGCCGCGCGGGTGTTCGCAAGCTTCGTCGAACACTTCCACCGTCCGCAGTAAGACGCGGCCACGGCGCCGCCAGACATCCAGACAATCCGAGAGACCAAGATGACCGCACGAGACAACATGAATCCGATCGAGACCACGCTGACCCAGTACGTCGACCAGCACCGCCCGGAGCAGGAGGCGTTCCTGGCCGAGCTGGTGAAGGTGCCGTCCGACAACCCGGCCGGCGACTGCGAGGCCCACGGCCTGCGCGCCAAGGCGCTGCTGGAAGGGCTGGGCTTCAAGGTGGAAGCCCACAAGGTGCCCGAGGACAAGGTCAAGGCGGCGGGCATGATCAGCGCCACGAACCTGCTGGTGCGCAAGACGTTCGGCAGCGGCGGCCCGACCATCGCGATGAACGCCCACGGCGACGTGGTGCCGCCCGGGCTGGGCTGGACCAAGGACCCGTACGGCGGCGAGATTGCCGACAGCGAGCACGGCCCGGTCATGTACGGCCGCGGCGTGGCGGTGTCCAAGTCGGACTTCGCCACCTACACGTACGCCGTGCTGGCGCTGATGGAAGCCGAGAAGCAGGGCGCGAAGCTGAATGGCACGGTGGAGCTGCAGTTCACCTACGACGAGGAAACCGGCGGCGACATCGGCCCGAAGTTCCTGCTCGACGAGAGCCTGACCAAGCCCGACTACGCGATCTCGGCCGGTTTCTCGTACGGCATCACGTCGGCCCACAACGGCTGCCTGCACGTGGAAGTGACGGTCAAGGGCAAGCAGGGCCACGCCGCCATGCCGCACACGGGCGTGGACGCCATCGAGGCCGCCACGCACATCCTGCAGGCAATCTACGGCCTGCGCGCCGAGCTGGCCACGCGCAAGAGCAAGGTGCCGGGCATCGACACCGCCACGCTGAACGTCGGCCTGATCAAGGGCGGCATCAACACCAACGTGGTGCCGGACCTGGTGACGTTCCGCGTTGACCGCCGCATGATTCCGGAAGAAATCGGCTTCGATGCCGAAGGCGAACTGCGCGCCGTGGTGGAGAAGGCCGCGAAGGAGCGCCCAGGCATCGAGGTCAAGGTGGAGCGGATCATCCTGGCCGAGCCGCTGTCGGAACTGCCCGGCGTCGACAAGCTGATCGGCGCGCTGAAGACCCGCGCCGAGGCTGTGTTCGGCGTGGACATCCCGGTGCAGGGCGTGCCGCTGTACACCGACGCGCGCCACTACACGAGCCGCGGCATCCCCACGGTGCTGTACGGCGCCGGCCCGCGCACGCTGATGGAAGCGCGCGGCCACAATTCCGATGAGAACCTGCGTCTGAACGACCTGAACCGTGCCACGAAGGTGGTGGCGCTGGCGCTGTCGGACCTGATGGGCTGAGCGCCCCAGGGTTCGCGCCCGCCGCGAATCCGCTGATTTCCTGGTTGTGACGATGGCCCGCCCGGCATGCCGCCGGGGGGCCTTTTTTCATGGCGCCGGCTACTCGGCCACGGCGTCGCCGGGCACGGCCAGGCTGACCAGCCAGCGCCGCACGACCTGCTCCTCGTCGGGCGTCAGCCCCGCGCGCAACTCGCCGTCCACCGCGCTCGCGCGGACCTTGCACTGCGCCAGCAGCGCCGTGCCGGCGTCGGTCAGCGCGATGGTCTGGATGCGGCCGTGCACCGGGTGCGGCTGCCGGGCGATGGCGCCCATCTTCTCCAGGTTGCCCATGATCACGCTGACCGTCTGCGGCGTCAGCAGCGCCAGCCGTGCCACGTCGGCGCCCGACGCGCCCGGGTAGGCGCCAAGCATCGTCAGCACGAAGAACTGCGGCAGCGTGACGCCAAGGTCCGCCAGCGCGCGTTCCATCCGCAGCCGGTTGGCGGCGCTGGCCTGGCGCAGCAGATAGGCCAGGTAGCCGCTTTCGCCACGCTTGCCCTCGCCGGGTGCCGGGATTTCCACCTCCGGCGGCGTGTCGCCGGTTGTTTTCCCTTTCGATGCAGGGGTCTTTGCCATGTTGTCAGAGTTCTTACATTAATCTTCGAGCTCTGACATCTTACTCCAGGAGCCCCCGATGGACTTTCAGAATTTCACGCAGCTCGCCCCGGACGTGTACGCGTCGCTGGGTGGCGTCAGCAAGGCGGTGACGGCCTCGGGCCTGGACAAGGCGCTGGTCGAACTGGTCAAGCTGCGCGTCTCGCAAATCAACGGCTGCGCGTTCTGCCTGCAATTCCACCTGAACATCGCGCGCAAGCTCGATATCGATCCGCGCAAGTTCGACCTGCTGGCCGGCTGGCGCGACGCCGACCTCTACACCGAGCGTGAGCGCGCCGCGCTGGACTGGGCCGAGGCGCTGACGCGGCTGGCCGATGCCGGCACCCCCGGCCCCCGCGACGCCGCCCTGGCCCGCGCGCGCGCCGTGTTCGACGAGAAGGAACTGGTCAACCTGGCCGCCGCCGTGGCCACCATCAACGCCTGGAACCGTATCGCCGTCGGCCTGCACTTTCCGCCGCCGGCCGAGGCACCGCGCGGAGGCCAGCAATGAGCGACCGCATCGCCGACCGCATCGCAATCCGCCGGCTGGAAACGGCCGAGGAAGTTGCCGCCGCCTTCCCGCTGATGCACCAGCTACGCCCGCACCTGACGGACGCCGCCGAACTGGTCACGCGCTGGCGCCGCCAGACCGGCGACGGCTACCACCTGGCCGGCCTGTGGGACGACGGCGCGCTGGTGGCGCTGGCCGGCTACCGGCTGGCCGACAACCTGATCGTCGGCCAGCACCTGTATGTCGATGACCTGGTCACCGACGCCCACGCGCGCAGCGGCGGGTACGGCCGCCGGCTGATGGACTGGCTCAAGGCCGAAACGGCGGCGGCCGGCTGCACCCAGCTCGTGCTGGACACCCCGCTGACCAACGTGCTGGGCCACCGCTTCTACTACCGCAACGGCCTGCTGGCGCGGGCGCTGCGCTTCTATTTTCCGATCGACTGAATCCCGGCCCGGCCGGAACGACCCATGGCAACCCTGCTTCACCTGAACGTCAGCCCGCGGGGCGACACCTCCACCAGCCGCCGCGCGGGCCAGCTGGTCCGCGAACAACTGGCCGCGCACCACGGCACGCTGACCGTGATCGAGCGCGACCTCGCCGCCAGCCCGCTGCCGCCGATCGACGCGGCCTTCACGCACGCCAACCTGGCCGTGGCGGCCGGCCATGCGGACGTGGACCGGGCCGCGCTGGCGCTGTCCGAGACGCTGATCGCCGAACTGGAGGCGGCCGACGTGGTGCTGATCACGTCGCCGATGCACAACTACACGGTGCCGGCCACGCTGAAGACGTGGATCGACCTCGTCGTCCGGCCCGAGCGCACGTTCGCCGGCACGCCGCAGGGCAAGCAGGGGATGCTGCGCGACCGGCCGGTGCTGGCCGTGGTGGCGTGCGGCGGCCGGTTCTCGGACGACGCCATCAGCCAGCGCGACTTCTTCACGCCGTACCTGACCTACGTGATGGAAACCATCGGGCTCAGGCGGGTGGACGTGGTGCGGCTGGAAAGCACGGCGCGCGGCCCCGAGCACGTGGCGCGCGCGTTCGACAAGCTCCAGGGCTGGTGCGCGACCGTGGTGCCGGCGCTACTGGCGTAGCGCGTCGGGGTCGGGCACCGAGGCGTCGCCGGCGCCCAGCGGGCGCTGCATCAGCACGGTGTCGATCCACTGGCCGTGCTTGAGGCCCACCGATTCCAGCCGGCCGACGGTGCGAAACCCCAGCCGCTCGTGCACGGCCACCGAGCCGGCGCCCTCGCCGGCCGACGTCAGCGCCACCACGGCCACCATCTGGCGCCACGGGCCGGTTTCGCAGCGCGCGATCAGCTCACCCAGCAGCGCGCGGCCCAGGCCCTCGCCGGTATGGCGATGGTCGATGTAGATCGAATCCTCGATGGCGAAGCGGTAGGCGCTGCGGGCGCGGTAGCTTGATGCGTAGGCGTAGCCCAGCACCGCGCCGTCGCGCTCGGCCACGATGTAGGGCAGGCCCTTGCGGCGCACTTCGGCAAAGCGCAGGCGCATGTCGTCGACGCTGGGCTCGACTTCCTCGAACGAGGCGCGGCCGTGCCGCACGTGGTGCGCGTAGATGGCGTGGATGGCGGGAACGTCGTCGGGGGTGGCATCGCGCAGCCGGAACGGCGGGCGCGGGGAGGCGGCGGGCATCACGGAATGGTCTCGGTTATCGGGCGGAACGGCCACGGCGGGCCGCTGTGATGCAGCCCACGCACGATGCATGCCCGTGGCGCCCCAATGGTGCGCGCCAGCATGGTGCATCGGGCGGGGCCGGTTGTATAGTGCCAGTCATCGCGCCCCGCGCACGCCCGTCCACCGCACCGGATCGGCCCCAAAAGCCGGCAGGAGAACCTTCATGATCACGATTTACCACAACCCCCGTTGCTCGAAGTCGCGCGAGACGCTCGCGCTGGTGGAGACGGCGGCGCAGCGCCTGGGCGAGCCGGTGGAGGTGATCGAGTACCTGAAGACGCCGCCGACGCTGTCCACGCTGCGGCAGCTTCATACCATGCTGGGCGTGCCGGTGCGCGAGATGATCCGCGACGGCGAGGCGGTCTACAAGGAGCTGGACCTCGCCGATTCGGGCCTGACCGACGCCGAGCTGCTGGCGGCCGTGGCCGACAACCCGATCCTGCTGCAGCGGCCCGTGGTGGTGCGCGACCGCCGCGCCGTAATCGGCCGCCCGCCGGAAAACGTCGCACCGCTGCTGGACTGAACCGGGCGGGCGCCCTGTTGCGGCGCACAAAACAGAACCGGCCTCCCCGAGGGAGGCCGGCCGGTCAGTGGGCAATCTGCTTCAGGCGCGGTCGTCGTGTTATTCGACACCGAGCCAGTGCATGGCTTCCTGACCGAAACTGATGCCTGCCAGCACCACCAGCAGCACGATGGCG
The DNA here is from genome assembly GCF_032190535.1 of Cupriavidus sp. SZY C1. Classification (NCBI taxonomy): domain Bacteria; kingdom Pseudomonadati; phylum Pseudomonadota; class Betaproteobacteria; order Burkholderiales; family Burkholderiaceae; genus Cupriavidus; species Cupriavidus sp. SZY C1. Next base: position 61,666 of record NZ_JAUANU010000006.1, on the reverse strand, counting down.
GTGACCGCGCTGACGTAGATCAGCGCCTTGGCGACCTCGGCGTCTTCCGACGAGGAATGGAAATGCGAGACGACGTTGGTGCGCGCCGGAGAGCGGTGTGGCCAGTGCAGCTTGCCGGACAGGTCCCTGAGATGCAGGTCTGGATGGAATCGCATGGTCTTGCCTCCTTCCGCATGCCACCGCGCCCGGAGGCCGGGGCCGCGCTCACATGGCCGTCAGATGGCCATTCCCACCTTCCAATATAGAAGACGCCGCGAAAATGTGGCCCGGCGTGTCGCGCCGGCGCCGGTGGGCCAGCGCACCGATGCCGCGCCGCCGGCTGTGTCAGGACGTCGACGGCGGCGAGGGATCGGCCGGGCTGCCGGGGTCGGCGGCCGCCAGCCGGGCTTCCCGCGCCCGCAGTTCGGCGAGCATGTTGCAGAACAGCGCGCCTTGCTCGCGGGCATCGTCCAGCGCCACGTGGGTATGTGGCAACGGATCGTGCCAGTGGGCGGGAAACGCGGCCTTGACCGACTTGCGGTAGGGCCGGCCGGTCAGCGCGAAGCCCAGCGTCTTGATGTCCAGCGCGGCCCAGCCGAACGGCGAACGGCCGGCGAACCGCATCATGTACCAGAACATCCACGTGAAATCGAAGCCGGCCGGGAAGGCGATGAACACCGGCTTGCCGGGCAGCTTTTCCACCCAGTCGACGTAGCGCGGCAGCACGTCCTCGGGCCGTTCCAGGTCGCGGCGGCAGGCCGCCCAGGCGTCGGGCTGCGTCTTCCACCACTGCATCTGCACCGGATGGCCGGCCGCGCCGGGCAGCGTCTCCAGGTTGGCGGCGAACGTGCCGACGACGGTCTTGTCCGCCAGCATCGCGACCGACGCGAACGACAGCATCGAATGGGGCCCGGGGATCGGGCCGTCCGCCTCGACGTCGGTACTGACGTAGATTTCGGGCCGGGTGTCGGGCGGCTGCTTCCTGGCCATGCGGCGGGCCGTCAGGCGGCGTCGATCACGTGGTCGGCCACGAACGGGTTGCTGCGCCGCTCGTCGCCGAACGTCGAGACGGGGCCGTGGCCGGGCACGAACGTCACGTCGTCGCCCAGCGGCCAGAGCCGCGTGCGGATCGAGCGGACCAGGTCGGCATGATTGCCGCGCGGAAAGTCGGTGCGGCCGATCGAGCCGGCGAACAGCACGTCGCCGACGATGGCCAGCTGGTTGGCGCGCGAGAAGAACACCACGTGGCCCGGCGTATGGCCGGGGCAGTGGTAGACCTCAAGGGTCTCGTTGCCGAACGTGACCGTGTCGCCGTTCTGCAGCCAGCGGTCGGGCTCGAAGACCTCGGCGTGCCCGAATCCGAAGCGGCGCGTCTGCTCGGGCAGTTGCTCGATCCAGAAGCGCTCGTCCTCGTGGGGGCCCTCGATCGGCACGCCAAACTGGCGCGCCAGCGCGGCGGCGCCGGCGCAGTGATCGACGTGGCCGTGCGTCAGGAAGATCTTCTCCAGCGTGACGCCGTGCTCCTGGATCGCCGCCGTGATGCGGTTCAGGTCGCCGCCGGGGTCGCAGACCGCCGCGCGCTGCGTGGCTTCGTCGATCAGCAGCGAACAGTTCTGCTGGAACGGCGTGACGGGGATCAGGAGGACTTTCATTTTTGTGATCGACAGAGCGCTTGAAGGGCCGGCCGGCAGGGCGGATGGCGCGCCGGCGGGGTGGAACATTGTAGCCGCCGGCGGCAGGCGCGGCGGTGTCCGGAATCCTCGGTTCGGCGTTTGAAGCGCGAGTGAGAATCGTCTGAAAGTAAAATATCGATCACTCGCGCGACGCGCCGGGCCAATCGGCGCAATCCCTTGTCAGACGGCGGATTGCGGGAAATTGGGCACCAATCTTACAGATTTCGTAACAAAATCAAGGCACTAGCTTGAAACGACCGGTGTTAGACTGCGCCGATGCTCAGTCTGCCCCTATTTCGTCCGGGGTCCGTGCGCGAGGCAGCGCCCGGCTCCAACCGCTTCCTTCGTCAATGCGCCATCATCGTGTCGGCGCTGGTGATGGCCGCGTGCGCGACGCCACCGGGCAGCGAGACCGACACCGCCGCGGATGCCTCGGGCGCCATCGCCACGAAGTCCGCCAAGACCCGGCCGGCGCGTCCGGCCACGGCCGCCGGCGCCAAGTCCGAGGATCGCGGCAACTGGAACCTGTTCGGGCTGCAGGACGACAACGCGCCGTCCCAGCCGTCGATCGACGGCCTGCGCGCCGACATGGGCACGTTCGAGCAGCGCGGCATGGCGTCGTGGTACGGCAAGGGCTTCCACGGCCGCAAGACCGCCAACGGCGAGCGCTTCGACATGCGCGCGATGACGGCGGCCCACCCGTCGCTGCCGCTCGATAGCTGGGTGCTGGTGCGCAACCTGCGCAACAACAAGGTGGCCGTGGTGCGCATCAACGACCGCGGCCCGTACCACGGCAACCGGATCCTGGACCTGTCCTACGCCGCCGCCAAGCGGCTGAACTTCGTCGATCACGGCGCCACGCAGGTGGAAATCCGCCGGCTGTCGCGGACCGAAGTGGCGGCGCTGGGCCCGAACGTCGAGGCGGGCGGCATGGAAGCCGGCGACGGCAGCGGCGCCGACGAGGTGCCCGACACGGCCAGCACGCTGGTGCCGACCAAGGCGAAGGCCAAGGCCCGCACCGTCCGGCACAAGAAGAAGTAAGGCGATGCGCCACGGCTGGCACCGGATGCTCCCGCTCCCGACCTGCCGCCTCCCGCTTCTCCTTCCAGTAAGAAATATCTCAAACGGCACGACCCGCAAGGGCGTGCCGTTTGGCGTTTCAGGCAGCGTTTCAGGCTTCCTGCTCGCTGCCGTCCGCACCCGCTTCGCCGCGCTGCGCGAGCGCCAACTGGTACAGCGCGTCGGTGCGGGCCCCGGTGATGGCCGCCGCCAGCTTGGCGGCACGCTTGGCCGGCAGCTCGGCCAGCAGCAGCTTCAGCACGCGCGCCGCCTCGGGGTCGGGCGTGTCGGCATCGGCGTCCTCGGCACGGCCCGCGCCTTCCACCACCAGCACGAACTCGCCCTTGCCGCGCGCCGCCTCGGCCGCCAGCCACGCGGGTGCATCGGCAACGGTCACCACCGGTGTTTCCTCGAACAGCTTGGTCAGTTCGCGGCCGATCAGCAGGCGGCGCGTGGCGGGCAGGGCCTGGGCCAGCGCGGCCAGCGTGTCGGCGATGCGGTGGGGTGCTTCGTAGAGGATCCAGGCATGGTCCAGCGCGGCCAGTTGCGCGATGGCGTCCTGGCGCGCCTTGGCCTTGCCGGGCAGGAAGCCGACGAACGTGAAGCGGCCGTCGCCGGCCTCCACCATGTCGCCGGCCACCGACAGCGCCGTGACCGCCGCGCTGGGCCCCGGCAGTGGCACGACCTTCAGGCCGGCCGCGCGCACCGCCTCCACCAGCCGGGCGCCGGGATCGGAAATACCCGGCGTGCCGGCATCGGAGACGTAGGCGATGCGCTCGCCCGCGCCCAGCCGTTCGACGATGCGCACGGCGGCTTCGCGCTCGTTGTGCTCGTGCACGGCCACCAGCGGCCGCTGCAGCCCCACGCGCGACAGCAGTTGGCCGGTGTTGCGGGTGTCCTCGCAGGCGATGGCGTCGGCCAGGCCCAGCACGTGCAGCGCGCGCAGCGACAGGTCCGCGACATTCCCGATCGGCGTGGCCACCACGTACAGCGTACCGGCGGGATAGGTCTGGCCGGCGGCCAGTTGGGTCCAGTCACTCATGCTTGAGAACTTCCGTTGAATCGCTCATTCCAATCCACCACGCCGGGCGTGGCGCGTACCGCGACGCAGGCCGGTGCGCTGGCCGAGGACCGCGCGCTGGCCTATCTGCGCCGCCAGGGGCTGGCGCAGGTCGTGCGCAATTATCGCTGCAAAGGCGGCGAGATCGACCTGATCATGCGCGCCGCGGACGGGACGCTGGTGTTCGTGGAGGTACGGCAGCGGCGCGGCCGGGGGTTTGGCGGCGCGGCGCAGAGCATCACGCCGGCCAAGCAGCGGCGGGTGCTGCACGCCGCCGCGCACTACCTGGCCACGCTGCCGAGTGTGCCGCCGTGCCGGGTGGACGTGGTGGCCATCGAGCCGGGCCGGATCGACTGGCTGCCCGGCGCGTTCGATCTCACGTCGGCCGACGGGAACGGCGGGGCGGACGCTGCGTCATAATGCGCGGGATTTCCGCGGATGTCTCCAGACCATGAGTATTGACAGTATCGAACAGCATTTCCTGGACAGTGCCGAAACCAAGCGGCTGGCCGCCACGCTGATGGCGCCGCATATCGACGCGGCCGTCGAGCGGATGGTGGCCGCGCTGACCAGCGGCAACAAGATCCTGGTGTGCGGCAACGGCGGGTCCGCGGCCGATGCCCAGCACTTTGCCGCCGAGCTGATCGGGCGCTTCGAGCGCGAGCGGCCGGGGCTGGCCGCCATCGCCCTGACCACCGACAGCTCGATCCTGACCGCCATCGGCAACGACTACGACTTCTCCGTGGTGTTTTCCAAGCAGGTGGAAGCGCTGGGCCAGCCCGGCGACATCCTGCTGGCGCTGTCGACGTCGGGCGACTCGGCCAACGTCGTGGCGGCGGTGCACGCGGCCCACCAGCGCGACATGGGCGTGGTGGCGCTGACCGGCAAGGGCGGCGGGCGCATTGCCACGGTGCTCGACGAATTCGACATCCACCTCTGCGCGCCGAGCGATCGCACCGCACGCATCCAGGAAGTGCATCTGCTGACACTGCACTGCCTGTGCGACGGGATCGACGAGGCGCTGCTGGGCGAGGCATGACGCGCCGCGCGGCAGTTATCCCCGGCTATCCACAGGGCTACCCACAGCCTGTGCACAGGAATGGCCGCGTCTTCCACAGGCTTATCCACAGGCGCGGCGGCATTGGCGCCTCGCGCAGCACGGTTTTTTCAGGCAATCTCGGCATTCATCCAGACACCCTCTACGCATGACGAACGTGACCCATTCCAAGAAGACCTCTCCCGCCCGCATGGCCCGTACCGCCGTCACCGTGGCCGCCCTGCTGGTGTCCGCCACGCAGCTGGCTGGCTGCTTTCCCGTGCTGGCCGGCGCGGTAGGAACCGGCGTGGTGCTGGCGACGGACCGCCGGCCCACGGGCACCCAGGCGATCGACCGCGGCCTGCAGGTGGAAATCGACAGCACGCTGAGCCAGCGCTATGGTGACAGCCAGGCGCGCGTCAACACCACCGTGTACAACCGCAAGGTGCTGCTGACCGGCGAGGCGGCCAACGCCCAGATCAAACAGCAGATCGAACAGTACGTGCGCGGCCTGTCGAACGCCCGCGAGGTGGTCAACGAGCTGGAGGTCACGGCGTCGCCGGGGTTCATGACGCGCAGCAACGACACGTACCTGACCAGCAAGGTCAAGACGCTGCTGGTGACGGCCGAGGGCGTGCCGGCCAATTCGATCAAGGTCACGACCGAAAAGGGCGTGGTCTACCTGATGGGCGTGGTGACCTCGCCCGAAGGCGACAAGGCCACCGACGTGGCGCGCAACGCCAGCGGCGTGCAGAAGGTGGTCAAGGTGTTCGACTACGTCAGCGAGGCCGAGCGTGCCCGCCTGGACCAGGCGTCGAGCTCGCAGAACGGTAACGCCGGCAGCGAGGCCGTGGGCACCCCGGCGCCGGTGCAGAGCGTGCCGGGCAGCCAGCCGAACGCGCCGGTCACCTCCGATGCGCCGGCGTCGATGGGCACCTCGGGCGCCACCACGAGCCCCGTGACCGCGCCGGTATCGTCCCCGGTGGCGCTGCCGCCGGGCCGCAATCTCCCTTAAGGAAACTGCCATGACCGCGCCGCTGCGATACCCGTTCTCCCTGCGTTGGATGGCCGGCCTCGCGGCGGCGATGTGCGCCGCGCCGCTGCTGGCGCAACCGGCTGCGGTCCCGGCCTCGGCACCGATGACCGCCGGCCCGGCCGATACCGGCAAGATGACGGTTGAGGTCCAGCGCGCCCGGACCGACCAGGCGCGCAACCAGGCCGCATCGTGTGCGGTCTGCCACGGCCCCGACGGCCGGGCGCCGGCGGACAGTCCCGTGCCCGGGCTGGCCGGGCGGTCCCAGGCGGAGCTGATCGAACTGATGCTGAACTTCAAGAACGGCAAGCGGCCCGGCACGGTGATGCCGCAGATCGCCAAGGGCTACAGCGACACCGAGATCATCGCGATGGCCGCGTGGTTCGCGGACCAGAAGTAAGCCGATGGACCGCCGGACGGTACTGAAGGCCGCGCTGGCCGCCACGGCGCCGGGCGCGTTGTCCGTGCGCCAGGCGCGCGCGGCCGCCCGCGCGAAGGTGGTGGTCATCGGCGGCGGCTACGGCGGCGCCACGGCGGCGCGCTACCTGCGCACCTGGAGCCGGGGCACGGTGGACGTGACGCTGGTGGAGCCCGATGCCGCGTTCGTCTCGTGTCCGCTGTCGAACCTGGTTGTGGCCGGCTTCCGGCAGATGGCCGATCTCACGCTGCCCTACGACGCGCTGGTGCGGCGCCACGGCGTACAGCACGTGCGGGACACGGCGGCCGCCGTCGACACGTCGCGGCGCCAGGTGCGGCTGACCGGCGGCGGCACGCTGCCGTACGACCGGCTGGTTCTCTCGCCCGGCGTGGAGATGCAGTCCAGCGCCATCGACGGGCTGGCCGGCGCTGGCGACCGGGTGGTCCATGCCTGGAAGGCCGGCCCGCAGACCGATATCCTGCGCCGCCAACTGGCCGCCATGCGCGACGGCGGCACCTTCGCCATCACCATTCCGCTGGCGCCGTACCGCTGCCCGCCCGGGCCGTACGAGCGCGCCTGCCTGGTGGCCGACTACCTGAAGCAGCACAAGCCGCGCAGCAAGGTGCTGGTGTTCGATGCCAATCCCGACATCACGTCGAAGGGTGCGCTGTTCCGCAAGGTCTGGCAGACGCGCTACGCCGGCATGATCGAGTACCGGCCGCAGCACGAGACGGTGGGCGTGGACCCGGCCACGGGCACGCTGCGCTTCGACGTGCAGGACGACGAGAAAGTGGACGTGGCCAACCTGCTGCCGCCGCAGCGGGCCGGCGCCATCGCGGTGGGGGCCGGGTTGGCCACCGCCAACGGCCGGTGGTGCGAGGTCGACTTCCTGACGATGGCGTCGAAGGTGGCGCCCGACATCCACGTGCTGGGCGACGCGGTGCAGATCGCGCCGCTGATGCCCAAGTCCGGCACGATGGCCAACCAGCACGGCAAGGTGGCCGCGGCGGCCATCCTCCAGTTGCTGGCGGGGCAGGCGCCGGACCCGGTGCCGCTCTATACCAATACCTGCTACAGCTTCACGTCGGCGACCGAGGCGATCCACATCGCCAGCGTCCACCGCTACGACCCCGCCCAGCGGACGATGGTGACGGTGCCGGGCTCGGGCGGCCTGTCCACGGCGCCAAGCGCGCTGGAGGGCCAGTACGGCTGGGCCTGGGCGCGCAGCATCTGGGCCGACATGCTCGCCTAGGCGGCGACCGGCGACCGGCAACAGAACCGCAGGATCGTGCAATCGGCCGGCCGCAGCGGCTGGTACGCTGGCCGTGCCGGACGTCCCGCCCCCGGGACGCGGCACTTTCTTCTCGATCATGCAAGCCAAAGACCGTCTGCTCGCCCTCGCCATCATCGTGGTCTGGGGTGTCAATTTCGTCGTCATCAAGGTGGGGCTGGCCGGCGTGCCGCCGATGCTGCTGGGTACGCTGCGCTTTGCCCTGGTGGTGTTTCCCGCCATCTTCTTCATTCCGCGCCCGCGCATTCCGCTGCGCATGCTGGTGGCGTACGGGGCGTCCATCAGCCTGGGGCAGTTCGCCTTTCTGTTCTACGCGATGGCCGTGGGCATGCCGGCCGGGCTGGCGTCGCTGGTGCTGCAGTCGCAGGTGTTCTTCACGGTGGCCATTGCCGCGCTGTGGCTGGGCGAGCCGGTGCGCTGGCACAACCTGGCCGGCATGGTGATCGCGGCCGGCGGGCTTGCGCTGATCGGCAGCGCGGCGGCCCATGGCCCGGGCGGCATGACGGTGGCGGGCTTCCTGCTCACGCTGTGCGCGGCGCTGTGCTGGGCCACGGGCAATATCGTCAGCAAGAAAATCGGCCCGGTAGACCTGCTGGGGCTGGTGGTCTGGGGCGCGCTGGTCCCGATCGTGCCGTTCGCGCTGTTGTCGCTCTGGTTCGAGGGTCCGGCCCGCATTGCCCACGCGCTGACCGAGGTGTCGGGCCGGGGCGTGTTCGCGGTGTGCTACCTCGCGTTCGCCGCCACGCTGTTCGGCTACACGATGTGGGGCCGGCTGCTCACGCGCTACGCGGCCAGCAAGGTGGCGCCGCTGACGCTGCTGGTGCCCGTGGTGGGGCTGGTATCGGCCCACCTGCTGCTGGGCGAGGACCTGGCGCCCGCGCAATGGGCCGGCGCCGTGGTCGTGATGGCCGGGCTGCTGGTCAACGTGTTCGGCAACCGGCTGGGCGCGGGCAGGGCGCTGGCACGCCGATAGCGGCCACCGTGGAGCCGTGTTGGCCTGTCCCAAGGGTTAACCCGTAGCAAGGCGACATTTCCCATCGCTTTTGTGCATATGGTTATCACTGTCGCATCCGTTTGCGGACGTTGACTTCAGGCAAAATAGCGGACTGGCCGCAACCGCCCGGGAGCCCTTACCGATCACCGCAGAGGCACTCCTGAGAAGCCCGCCCCAACGGCGGCCAGCGCGCGCCGCGCCGCGGAAGCCATTCCGAGCGCGGCCATTTGCCGTCCCCACGGCTCTCATACAGTTTGGAGCACAACACATGAAGCAGTTTGTCATCGCCGCCGCGCTGCTGGCCGCCGCCGCGTCCGCGCATGCCGCCGTCGACGCCGCCAAGGCCCAGGCCATCGCCAACAAGAACGCCTGCATGGGCTGCCACCAGGCGGACAAGAAGCTGGTGGGCCCGTCGTACAAGGAGGTGGCCGCCAAGTACAAGGGTGACAAGGACGCCCTGGCCAAGCTGTCGGCCAAGGTGAAGAACGGCGGCTCGGGCGTCTGGGGTCCGGTGCCGATGCCGGCCAACGCCGCCGTCAGCGACGCCGACATCAAGACCGTGGTCGAGTGGGTGCTGGCCGGCGCACCGGCCAAGTAATCCGGATACCCCGCGCGGGCCGGCCGGCAATGCCGGCGGCCGGCGCGGGCGCTCATCCACGCCACGACATGGGCCGGCGACGCACCGGCGCCGCAGGGGTCGACAGGAAACCGGGTAGTACGGGAAACACAGCAAGATGAACGCAAAACGACGAGATGTACTGCGGATGACCGCCGTGCTGTCGCTGATGGCCGCCACCGGCCTGATCAGCGAGGCCCAGGCCGCGGAATGGAACAAGACCGCCTTCGATGGCAAGAGCGTGGCCGACGTAATCAAGGCCCTGGGCGGCAGCGGCACCGAAAAGAGCACGGCCATCGTGTTCAACGCGCCCGACATCGCCGAGAACGGCGCCGTGGTGCCCGTGGCGGTGACCAGCAACCTGCCCGACACCGAGCAGATCGCCATCCTGGTGGAAAAGAACCCGAACACGCTGGCGGCGGACTTCACCATTCCCGCCGGCACCGAGCCGTTCGTGTCCACGCGCGTGAAGATGGGCCAGACGTCCGTGGTGCACGCCGCGGTCAAGGCCGGCGGCAAGTGGTACGTGGCATCGAAGGAAATCAAGGTCACGCTGGGCGGCTGCGGCGGCTGATGCCGCGCACGTACCCCGAGACCGGATTTCCCCATACCTGCTGACAGGAGAAGCACATGGCAGACCCGATGCGCGTTCGCGCCACGGAAAACGGCGGCGTCGTCGACGTCAAGATTCTGATGAAGCACGACATGGAGACCGGCCAGCGCAAGGATGCGGCCGGCAAGACCATCCCGGCCTGGCATATCCAGACCGTGGTGGCGTCGTACAAGGGCAAGGAAGTGTTCCACGCCCAGTTTGGTCCGGCGGTGTCCAAGGACCCGTTCCTGAACTTCAAGTTCAAGGGCGGCGCCAAGGGCGACAAGGTCGCCGTGACCTGGGTCGACAACCGCGGCGACAAGCGGACCGACGAAGCGACCATCGCCTGACGGCCTGAACCGGGCGAAGGAGAACCAGCATGCGCCGAGCATTCATCCGCGCGACGGCGGCCCTGGCCGCCATTGGGCTGTCCGCCAGGGCGGCGGCCCAGCAGGCCCCGGCGGCGCCGGGCAAGGGCCGCGTCAAGGTGGTCTACCAGCTATCCGACGGCATCGACCAGGCCGTGCGCGCGATGGCCAACCTGCGCAACCACCTGAACGGCGCGCCCGACACCAAGATCGTGGTGGTGGCGTTCGGGTACGGCGTGGACTTTCTGGTGGAAGGCGCCAAGGACGCGCGCGGCAACACGTTCGAGGCCCCCGTGGCGGCGCTCAGTTCGTCGGGCGTGGAATTCCGCGCCTGCCGCAACACGCTGACCGCGCGCCGGATTTCCGAGCAGAGCCTGCTGATGGATGCCAAGGTCGTGCAGGCCGGCGTGGTGGAAATCGCCCGGCTGCAGTTCGACGAAGGCTACGCGTATATCAAGCCGTGACGGGCCGGGCCGGTCGGCCCAGCCCTGACAAGCCGTCCGGCAACGAGCCGCCGGACCCGCACAAGAAGGCCGTCCGCCCGCCGACCATGCGGCGCGATGGCGAGGAGAATCCCCCAATGGTTACCGTGCGCAACATCCGCCTGCGCCGCGCCGTGGCCCCCGCGCTGGTGGCGCTGGGCGCGCTGGCCACCGCCGCGGCGGCAACGCTGGCCGGCCCCGCGCTGGCCCAGGACAAGACCGCCGAGGAAATCGCCAAGTATCGGCAGATGCTGGCCGAGGGCAATCCCGCCGAGCTGTGGGAAGCCGCCGGCGAGGAACTGTGGAAGAAGCCGGCCGGGCCGAAGAACGCGTCGCTGGAACAGTGCGACCTGGGCAAGGGCCCGGGCGTGACCAAGGGCGCCTACGCCGAGCTGCCGCGCTACTTCAAGGACGCGAACAAGGTGATGGACCTGGAGCAGCGGCTGGCCTGGTGCCGCGTGACGCTGCAGGGCCTGACGCAGGAAGAGGCGACGAAGAACCCGTTCTCGTCGCAGGGCAAGCCGTCGGACATCGAGCGGCTGGCCGCCTTCCTGACCGGCGAATCGCGCGGCGTGAAGATGAATGTCCAGTTGCGGCATCCCGAAGAAAAGCGGGTCTACGCGCTGGGCCAGAAGATGTTCTTCTACCGGGGCGGCGCCTACGACTTCGCGTGCGCCACGTGCCACGCCGCGGACGGCCAGCGCATCCGCCTGCAGGACCTGCCGAACCTGATGACCGACAAGGGCGCCCAGGCCGCGTACACGACGTGGCCGGCGTACCGCGTGTCGCAGGGCGAGGTCCGCACGATGCAGCACCGCCTGTACGACTGCCTGCGCCAGCAGCGCTTTCCCGAGCCGGCCTACGGCTCCGACGTGATCACCGCCCTGTCGATGTTCCTGGCCCGGAACGCGAACGGCGGCACGTACGACGGCCCGAACATGAAGCGCTGACCAGGGGACATCATGAAGACATTGCATACGATGGCGCTGGCAGCGGCGACGACACTGGCGCTGCTGGCCGCGCCGGCAGCCCAGGCCCAGACTCAGGTCCAGACTCCCGCGAAGGGCGCCCGGGGCGAGAAGCCGGTCAAGGTGACCGATGCCGACCTGCGGCAGTTGATCGAATCGTCGTTCCAGTCGAAGGGCCCGGCCACGGTCGAGGGCGTGATCAACCAGGACGCCACGCAGAAGGCGTGCAGCCAGTACCCGGACCGCCTGCACGTGCCGGCCGCCGTGGCCCGCAAGGTCGAGGCCGCCGAGCTGAAGCAGGTGAAGTACCCGGCGGACAACAACTTCCTGGGCGACTGGAAGGAGGGCGAGAAGATCGCCCAGAACGGCCGGGGGATGCAGTTTTCCGACCAGGTCGGCGGCACCAACGGCGCCAACTGCTACGCCTGCCACCAGTTGACCAAGGCCGAGATCTCGTTCGGCAACATCGGCCCGTCGCTGTACCAGTACGGCAAGCTGCGCGGCAATTCGCCGGACGTGGTCAAGTACACGTGGGGCAAGATCTGGGATTCGAACGCCTACAGCGCGTGCTCGAACATGCCGCGCTTTGGCCACAAGGGCATCCTGACCGAGCAGCAGATTCGCGACGTGATGGCGCTGCTGCTGGACCCGGCCTCGCCGGTCAACCAGTAACGGCGTACCTGAAGCAGCGCGGCTGCACGTTCCCGGCCGCCATGGGCTCCGACAGCCCGCGGCGCGCGTTCGGCCCCCGCAAGGGTTTGCCGGCGTTGTGCGTGCCGGACGCCCGTAGCCGCGCCACCCATCGAGACGGATAACAGCATGAACCGACGCGAGTTCCTGCAGGCGCTGGCGGTGGCCGGCGCCGGAGGCATGGCTTTTCCGGGCGGCGACGCCCAGGCGGCGCAGGCGGCCGCGCGGCTCTACGACGTGCCGCGCTTCGGCAACGTCCACCTGCTGCACTTCACCGACTGCCACGCGCAGCTCAACCCGGTGCACTTCCGTGAACCCAGCGTGAACCTGGGCGTTGGCGAATGGGCCGGCAAGCCGCCGCACCTGGTGGGCCAGGCGTTCCTGCGCCAGTACGGCATCGCGCCGGGCAGCGCGGCGGCACACGCATTCACGTCGATCGACTTTGCCGAGGCCGCGCGGCGCTACGGCAGGATGGGCGGGTTCGCGCACCTGTCCACGCTGATCCAGCGCGTGAAGGCCGGCCGGCCCGGCGCGCTGCTGCTGGATGGCGGCGACACGTGGCAGGGATCGGCGACGGCGCTGTGGACGCAGGGGCAGGACATGGTGGACGCGGCGCTGCTGCTGGGCGTCGACGTGATGACGCCGCACTGGGAAATGACGCTCGGCGCCGACCGCGTGAAGCAGATCGTCGACAACGATTTCAAGGGCAAGGTGTCGTTCCTGGCGCAGAACGTGCGGACCAACGACTTCGGCGACCCGGTGTTCGACCCGTACGTGATCCGCGAGATGAACGGCGTGCCCGTGGCCATCATCGGCCAGGCATTCCCGTACACGCCGATTGCCAACCCGCGCTACCTGGTGCCGGACTGGACGTTCGGCATCCAGGAGGAAAACCTCCAACAGGTGATTGACGAGGCACGCGGCAAGGGCGCGAAGGTGATGGTGCTGCTGTCGCACAACGGCATGGACGTGGACCTGAAGCTGGCGTCGCGCGTGCGCGGGCTGGACGCCATCCTGGGCGGCCACACCCACGACGGCGTGCCGGCCCCGGTGCCGGTCCGCAACGCCGGCGGCGTGACGCTGGTGACCAACGCCGGCTCCAACGGCAAGTTCCTGGGCGTGCTGGACTTCGACGTCCGCCAGGGCAAGGTGGCCGATTTCCGATACCGGCTGCTGCCGGTCTTCGCCAACTACCTGCCGGCCGATCCCAAAATGACCGCGCTGATCCGCAAGGTGCGCGCCCCGTACGAGACCCGCCTGAACGAGGTACTGGCCGTCAACCAGGGCCTGCTGTACCGCCGCGGCAACTTCAACGGCACCTTCGACCAGTTGATCCTGGACGGCCTGATGGCGGTGCAGGACGCCCAGATCGCATTTTCGCCAGGTTTCCGCTGGGGCACGACGCTGCTGCCGGGCCAGCCCATCACGATGGAAGCGCTGATGGACCAGACAGCCATCACCTACCCGTACACCACGGTCACGCCGATGACCGGCGCCACGATCAAGACCATCCTCGAAGACGTGGCCGACAACCTGTTCAACCCCGATCCGTACTACCAGCAGGGCGGCGACATGGTGCGCGTGGGCGGCCTGCAATACACGATCGACCCGCTCCAGCCCATCGGCCAGCGCATCACCGACATGCGCCTGGCCGGCCAGCCAATTGACGCCAGCCGAACCTACAAGGTAGCCGGCTGGGCCCCGGTATCGGAAGACGCCCGCCAAACCGGCGGCCCGCCAATCTGGGACGTCATGGCCCAGTGGCTGCGCGCCAGCAAGGAAGTCAGCGCCCACCCCCTGAACCTGCCCAAGGTCCGCGGCATGGACGGCAACCCCGGCATGGCCCCCGCCTGAAACCGGGCAAACTGTTGCCCCGAAGCGATTGAAAGGCCGCTCGGGATTGGGCTACAATCCTCCGCTACGGGCCGATAGCTCAGCTGGGAGAGCGCTGCGTTCGCAATGCAGAGGTCGGGAGTTCGATCCTCCTTCGGTCCACCAGGATTTTTCTTGTAAAACAACGCACTACGTCTGGCGATGTAGTGCGTTGTTTTGCTTTGAGATAGCAGTTTTCTGCACGATGCGTGTGGCAAATTTGTGGCAACGGACCACATCAACTGGCGCAATGCCACCATAAGTCCGTCGCAAGCGTCCGTAGCGACGCTACGCGCAATCCGCGATCCCTTCCGCCCATCTGCCGGCTTCCCGGCCCCAAAGCCTGTAGCGGCAATCCCCCAGTAACTCCTCTTTTTAAGCGTTCCCCGATTGTTCCGTCGCCGTCCCTCCTGTCGTATCGAGGGCGCGCGCTGTCGCGCCTTGAGGGAGCGGGATATGAACAAAAAGAGGGTCGCCGTTTTGACGTTGCTCGGCTGGAACGGACTGGGGGCTTGCCATGCGTAAGGCAGTGGTTCGGGATGGCGACGCAACCACGACCGGGGGGCAGGTCATTGCGTGCACGTCGACAATGCGTGACAGCGGCAAGAGAGTCGCCCTGGCAGGGGACAAGGCCACGTGCGGACGGTGTAAAGGGGCATATCCGATTGCCGGCGCGGGGCACGGCATATCGGAACAAGGTCGTCCGGCGGTCGTGGATGGAGAGGCGGTACTGTGCCCATGCGGCAAGAACCGCGTCATCGCTGGTGCGGATGCCCGAATCTTTTGCCACGCGGGAGACGGGAGCCGCTCGCATGCGTCGCCCCTTTCGCACGCGAGCTTGAAGACGGCAGGACAGGAGGCCGCCGATGCGGCCAGACAGGCAGAGGCAGAATCGGGCGCGCGGACGTTACAGCCAACGGGCCTGCCCGTTAAGTCGTATCTGCTTCGCCCGAAAGGAACGTTGTATTGGGGTGGGGCGGGGTTGGACGGCGACTATCTTCCAATTACTGCGAAAGCTTTTCAGCGGGCAGGCATCGCGGCGATCAACGTAGGCCTTACGAACACGGCGACGAAAACCGTCCTGGGAGGTGGCGGAATGTTTGTCGATGCATTGCGCGCTGGCCTGACAATACGGTACCAGGACGATGGTGAGTGGGTCATTATGTCAGGCATGGACAGCGAGGCACGGCAGTTCAATCTGATTGGCTACAGTTACGGTTCTCTCCTGGCGGCGCAGACGGCCAACTACTACGCCAACCAAGGCCATACCGTGGATCACCTGGTGCTGATCGGCAGTCCCATCGACGCCGTGTTTCTCGGAAACCTTCGAGCCAACAAGGCCATACGCAAGGTTGTGGTGATTGATCTCCAGGAGCAGGGGGACCCTCTCTACGCTGGCATATCGCAATGGGAGGTTGTTGCAGCGGCGCCGATCCTTGCTGCTCAAATGTCGGCCGGCAAGGGACATGGCCATTTTTATTACGCGCATGTCACGGCGGAGCTCCCGGAACGGCTGGACAGACTGGCGCGGCGAATTGCTGCCGAGGGGGTCAGATGACTGCCACACGCTGGCTCTTCCTGTTCCCCGCTGCCTTGCTCCCGGCGTCCCTGCTGGGCCTGACGCTCTATTACCTCGTCACCGCGCCGACGAAGAACGACTTCTATGTCGGCCAGGCCGGGGCCGCGACCGGCGTTGTCCTGCTGCTCGATCTGCTGGTGGGGGTGGTGGGGCTTGGCGGCTTTGCCTATAGCCTGTGGGCCGCGCCCGTCGGACGCCTGCAGCTTTGCCTGATCGCCGTCCTGTCGGCGCTGGCTTTCGTCGCCGCCTACGGCCTGTCGATGCAGGTCCTGCGCTTCAGCTTCGGGCTCCACACCTGAAGCGCTTCATACCCTACCCCCAAAAATGCTACCGTACGCGCTACAGCCTCCCTCGTCCGGTCATGCGCGAACCGTCAGTCGCCCCCGATACCCTTTCTCCGGAAGCCCGTCATCTTGCCGGCAGGCGGTCGACGCTCGTCAGTGTCGTCGTCAACGTCGTCCTGACCGTCGCGCAGGGGACGATTGGCGTGGTGGCCGGGTCGCAGGCGCTGGTGGCGGATGCGCTGCATTCGTTGTCCGATCTCGTTTCCGATTTCGTGGTGCTGTTTGCCGGCCATCATAGCCGCAAGGGGGCCGATCACGATCACCCGTACGGTCATCAGCGGTTCGAGACCGCGGCGTCGCTGGCGCTGGGGGCGTTGTTGCTGGCCGTGGGCGTGGGGATGCTGTGGGCGGCGGTTGGCAAGATCCAGCATCCGGAGGGGGTGCAGCCGGTGCTGGGGATGGCGCTGTGGGTGGCGCTGGGCACGCTGGCGGCCAAGGAGGGCTTGTTCCGGTACATGCTGCGCGTGGCGGAGCGGGTGCGGTCGAGCATGCTCGTGGCCAATGCCTGGCATGCGCGGTCCGATGCGGCGTCGTCGCTGGTGGTGGCGCTCGGTATCGGCGGCAACCTGCTGGGCTATCACGTGCTGGACCCGGTGGCGGCCATCGTGGTCGGGCTGATGGTGTCGCGCATGGGCCTGCGGTTTGGCTGGGATGCGATGAACGACCTGATGGACCGTGCCGCCGACGAGGACGTCGTGGCCGCGTTGCGCGACGCCATGCTCCAGACGCCCGGCCTGCTGGGCCTGCACGACCTGAAGACGCGCAAGATGGGCGACCTGATCCTGGTCGACGTGCATCTGGAGATCCAGGCTGACCTGACCGTCGAGCAGGGCCACGCCATCGCCACCGAGGCCCGGCGCCGGGCGATGGCGCGCGACGACGTGCTCAACGTGATGACGCACGTAGACCCAGTGCGGCTGCCGCGCGACGCGGCGGTGTCAGCGTAGGTCGCTGCGCCGGTACAGCGTCAGGCCCACGGCCAGGCAGGCCAGCATCCCGGCGCAGCCCCGGTTGATCCACTGCACGGCCCGCGCGGACAGCGTGCGCATGGCGTGCCGGCCGCCGAACGCGTAGATCGACATCATCGCGATATCCATCAGCGCCGCCACCACGGCCAGGATCGCGTACTGCATGGCCACCGGCTGGTCCGGGCGGACGAACTGCGGCACGAAGGCCGACGTGAACAGCAGCGCCTTGGGATTCGACACCGCCACGAACAGCGCGCGCAGGAAGGCCGAGCGGCCGCTGGCCGAGCTGGCGTCGGACGATGCGGCCAGCGCCTGCGTCGGCGCCCGCCACATTGCGATGGCCAGGTAGAGCAGGTAGGCCGCGCCGATCCACTTGATGGCCGTGAACAGTTGCTCGGACGCCTGCAGCACAGCGCCCAGCCCGCAGCCGACCGCGCCGATCAGGATCAGGTCCGCCAGCGCGGCGCCGGCGATGCCGCAGGCGGCCACGCGCATCGGCCGCGTGGCGCCGTTGCTCAGCGCCAGCAGCATGGTCGGGCCGGGCGTGACCATCACGGCGGCCACGGCAATCAAGTACAGGAACAGGGTGCTGCTATCCATCGAACGCGCTCCGGGCAAGGCGCCGTATCGGCGAGGCGTCAGTGTGAGCCGATTCCCGCCCGGATGCACGCGCTTCCTGTGGACATCTCCCGGGCAAGGCTGGGGACAGTCTGTGGAGCGCCATGGGGATGCGGTGTGGAGCGTATACGGACAACCCGGCGCCCGGGCCGGCGTGGCCGCGCGGCACGCCCGGCTTGTCCACGCCGGTCCACGTATACGCCGCCCGCTTGCCCAGAGGGTTATCTGTCCGGCAAGTCCCTGATCGGGCAAGGAAAAAGGCGGTTATCCACGGCCCGGACCCCGCGTTAACCATTACTACTACTATTTATGTATACGTAAACAATGCAGGTATACGTATACGGACCGTTGCGCGCGCTGGCGTCTAGCGTGGCACCTTGAACGCCTTGCGGGCGCGCAGCACCTTGTCGCGGGTGGCGCAGCCGTCCATGTGGTCGTTGACCAGGCCCATGGCCTGCATCAGCGCGTACATCGTGGTCGGGCCGACGAACTTCCAGCCGCGCTTCTTCAGGTCCTTCGACAGCGCCGTGGATTCGGGGCTGATCGCCATGGTGCGCAGCACCTCGGGCGTCAGCCTGGCCGGGCGGCTTTTCGGGTCGGGCTCGAACTTCCAGAAGTAGGCCGCCAGCGACGGCTCGGTCTTGAGCAGTTCCTGCGCGCAGCGGGCATTGTGGATGGCCGCCTCGATCTTGCCGCGATGGCGGACGATGCCGGCGTCGCCCAGCAGCCGCTCCACGTCGCGCTCGGTAAAGCGCGCCACCTTGTCGATCTCGAAATTGGCAAACGCCTTGCGGAACGCCTCGCGCTTGCGCAGGATCGTCAGCCAGCTCAGGCCCGACTGGAAGCCTTCCAGGCACAGTTTCTCGAACAGGCGCCGGTCGTCGTCGACCGGAAATCCCCATTCGTTGTCGTGATAGTGGCAGTAGTCCTCCAGGTCGCCACACCAGCCACAGCGTACCGGGGGCTGCGGCGCGGACGTCGTCGTCATACGGGAAAGCTCCTTTAGGCAGACAGGCCGGCCCCATCGGACCGGCAGCCGACATCGTAATCCACCGAAACCGCTGGATCCGGACATCCAACTGCCAACCGCCGGACGAAAAAAAGCCAGCCCGGGGGCTGGCTTTGCGGCAGGGCGGCAATGGCCTGGCGTCAGGCCAGCTTCTTGCCGGTGCGGTCATGCATGAAGATCAGCGCGACGAAGCTGATGGCTGCCGCGGCAATCACGTAATAGGCCGGCGCCAGCTTGTTCTGCGTCGATTCGATCAGCCACGTCACGATCAGCGGGGCAAAGCCGCCGAAGATCGTCACGGCGAAGTTGTAGGCCAGCGACAGGCCCGTGGAGCGCACCTCGGTCGGGAACTGCTCGGCCAGCACGGCCGGCGCCGGGCCCGTGAACGCGGCCAGCAGGATGCCGAGCACGATCTGCACCTGCAGCAGCGTGGCGGTGGTGGGCGACACGTTGAGCCAGTGGAACAGCGGGTACGCCAGCGCCAGGATGGCCAGCGCCACCACGCTCAGCATGCGCTTGCGGCCCACGCGGTCGGACAGCATGCCCATCAGCGGACACAGCACCAGGATGATGGCGCCGCAGATGGCGGTGGACTGGAACGTCGCGCCCAGCGGCAGGCCAAGCTGCTGCTTGGCGTAGGACGGCATGTAGAACACCAGCACGTAGGTGCAGACCGTCCACAGGATGGTCACGCCCAGGCCGGCCAGCACCTCGCGCGGATAGTCGCGCAGCACCTGCGACAGCGGCGAAAACTTCACATTGCTGGCGCGGCGCTCGGCACGGCGCTGCTCGAACTCGGGCGGCTCCTCCAGGTGCGAGCGGATGTACATGCCCACCGGGCCGATCAGCAGGCCGAACAGGAACGGGATGCGCCAGCCCCAGGCGTCGATCTGCGCCTGGTCCAGCCCGTTGGTGACCAGCGCGCCCATGGCGGCGCCGAGCATGAACGAGATCCCCTGGCTGGCCTGCTGCCAGCTGGCGTAGGCGCCGCGTTCCTCGTCCGGTGCATGCTCGATCAGGAACGCCGTGGCGCCGCCCACCTCGCCGCCGGCCGAAAAGCCCTGGATCAGCCGTGCCAGCACGATCAGCGCCGGCGCCCAGAGGCCGATGGAGTCGTACGTGGGGGCCAGGCCGATGATGGCCGTGCCCAGCGCCATCAGCAGGATGGTCAGCGTCAGCGCCGCCTTGCGGCCGACGCGGTCGGCATAGACGCCCAGCACGATGGCGCCCACGGGCCGCATGAAGAAGCCCACGCCGAACGTGGCAACGGTGAGCAGGAACGACGTCAGGTCATTGCCGGTGGGAAAGAACAGCTTGGCGATGATGACGGCAAAGAAGCTGTAGACGGTGAAATCGAACCATTCCAGGCCATTGCCGATGGTGGCGGCAATGATCGCGCGTCGTCGGGTGGCGCGGGACAGGTCGTTGGCGGATGCGGCGGTAACGGACATGAGGCAGGAAACTGCTGAAGAAGAACCGGTGGATGCCCCCGCCGGTGTGCCCCGGCGGTGACGCAAGCCGACATCTTAAGCGATTCCTTACATCGTTTCGTCGAACGGCCATGCCGCCGACGTGGATGACAGATCACGTGTCAACCATGTCCGCGCACGGTCAGCCGGCGTGGTGGCCGGGCGGATGTGCGGCGGGCGGGGTCCGGGTAGGGGCGCCAAGGTCCAGTGTGGCAGCCGGGGCGGCCGGCGCCGGGCGCTTGCGCGTGAACCAGAGCCAGGCGGCGCTGGCCAGCCATCCCACCAGGAACACGGTGTCGCCGGCGTGGTTCAGCAGGGCCGGGGCGTAGGGGGTGCCGAAGATGTCGGCCAGCACGTCGGCCGGCAGCCGCGCGACAATCCACAGCAGCACGGCCGGGCCGCTGCCATAGACGCCGGGCTGCCACCACAGCGCGTGGGGCAGGGCGTGCAGGGGATCGAAACGCTTTGACACGGCTTTCTCCGGCGGATGCGTAACGCGCATCTCTGCGGCAATCATAGGCCGATTCCCGCTGCGGCCGCTGTCAGACAAGCGGAAACCGGCGTGGGGTGTGTGCGGTATCCAACGCCCGTCACAGCGGGCGTCGCGCACGTTCAAGTTTTTTGCAGGACTTGTCCGCAAATGGCATGCGCCAGCGGCCGTCGGGTTTGCCAGACTGGGGCCATCGCTTGAAAAGCCAGACAGGTTGCTGCCATGACCCCGATGCTTCCCGCCCTTTACGTGTCCCACGGATCGCCGATGCTGGCGATCGATCCTGGCCCCACCGGCGCCGCCTTCAGCGCGCTGGGCGAGCGCCTGCGCGCGCTGCGGCCCAAGGCCGTGCTGGTGATCTCCGCGCACTGGATCTACAGCACGCTGGCCGTCGGCACGCGCGCCCGCCAGGAGGCGTGGCACGACTTCGGCGGCTTTCCGCGCGAACTGTACGCGCTGCGCTACGACGCCCCGGGCGCCCCGGACGTGGCCGCGCGGGTAAAGGCGCTGATCGAGGCCGCCGCCATTCCGGGCGCCGGCTTTGTCGCCCAGGACGAGGATCGCCCGCTCGACCACGGCGCGTGGATGCCGCTGCGCTTTTTCTTTCCCGATGCCGACGTGCCGGTGGTCCAGCTCGCCTTCAACCCGTATCTGAGCCCGGCCACGCAGATCGAGATCGGCCGCGCGCTGGCGCCGCTGCGCCAGGAGGGCGTGCTGGTGGTCGGGTCGGGCAGCTTCACCCACAACCTGCAGGAAGTGTTCGGCAGCGGCGCCCGCAAGGCCCAGCATGGGCCGCAGACCGAGCCGTACGTCGACGCGTTCCGTGGCTGGATGGCCGACGCGCTGAACGAGGCGCTGGCCACGGGCGACGTCAGCCGGATTGCCGACTACCGCACCCAGGCGCCGTACGCGCGCCGGGCCCACCCCACCGACGAGCACCTGCTGCCGTTCTACGTCACGCTGGGCGCGGCGCTGGGTCCGGCCACGGCGGCCGGGCAGGACGCGAGCGTGTCCCGCGTGGCCGACGAGGTCACCTACGGCGTGCTGGCGATGGATACGTTCGTGTTCGACGGCATCGGCGCCGGCCACGCGCCGCTGCCCAAGGCCGCCTAGGGCCGGGGCCTCAGGCCCTCAGGTCGTCAGGTAGCGACGCACGGCCCGGGCGCCGAACAGGGCGATGTAGCCCATCGTCAGCGCCACCACGGCCAGCCCGGCGCGCAGTTCGGCCAGGTGGGCCACGCCGCCGATCAGCACCGGGCCGATCAGCAGCCCGACGTAGGCAAAGCGCGCCACGCGGGCGATGGCCTCGGCCGCGGTCACGCCCGGCAGGCGCGACGCCGCCACGAAGAAGATCGGCACCATGTTTGCCGCGCCCAGCCCCATCAGGCTGAAGCCGACCAGCGCGGCCAGTGGGTACGGCACGGCAATCGCCAGCGCGATGCCGGCAAAGCCCAGCCAGGCGCTGCCGGTGAGCGTGCGGGCATCGCCAAACCGGGCGCGCAGGCGGTCGCCGCCAAAGCGGCCGCAGGCCATGCCGCCCGAGAACGCCGCGTAGCCGAAGCTGATCCACGCCAGCGGCGCCATCGCCACCTCGCGCATGTAGACCGTGGTCCAGTCGTACATCGCGCCTTCGCCCACCAGCCCCAGGAACGCCATCAGCCCAAGCAGCCACAGCGCGCGCGACGCGTGCTCGCGGTGGTGATCGGCCGATGGCAACACCGGATGGTCGGCCAGCAGCCCGCGATGGCTGGCCAGCGCCACGGCCGCCGTCAGCGCCGCGATCAGCGCGGTGTGCGCCAGCGGCGGCACGTGCAGCGCCAGCATCAGCCCGCCAAATGCCGCGCCGGCCATGCCGCCCAGGCTGAACATGCCGTGCAGCGCCGACATGATCGGCCGGGTCCGGCTGGCCTCCACGGTGGCGGCCTGCGCGTTCATGCCGACGTCGAACAGCGCGTTGGCCATGCCGAAGACCAGCAGCGCCGGCAGCAGCAGCGCAAAGCTGGGCATTGCCAGGATCGCCAGCGTCATGCAGGCGAACGCCAGCCCGCCGATCATCGACGCCCGCGCGCTGCCCATCCGGCCAACCCAGCGGCCTACCGGGCCCATGATCAGTATCGCGCCGCCGGCCACGGCCAGCATCGCCAGCGACAGCATGGCGTCGGACAGCCCGAAGCGCGCCTTGATCGTCGGGATATGGACGCCCCAGGTGGCAAACGTGGCGCCGTTGGCAAAGAACAGCGCCATCGTGCCGCGCGTGGCGCGCGAGACGGCCGCCGGCGACGGGGCCGGGGTGGCGGCAGCGGACGAGGGGGCGGATGAGGGCGTTTCGATCGAATAGTCGGACATCGGGTACGGCCGGACAGCGGATGGCGGAAAAGTTTCAGGCGGGCGCGGCTACCTGCCGCAGCAGGCCCCGCTGGTGCAGCGCGAACGCGAAGGCGCCCAGCGCGCCCACGGCCAGCGCCACCATGACCCACAGCATGAGCCAGTAGCCGCCGGCCGCACGCCACAGCAGCGCGCCGAACCACGGCGCGGCCGCCTGCATCAGCAGCACCGGGGTCATCATCAACCCGTTCAGCGTGGCGTAGTGATGGCGCGAGATCAGCTCGGGCATGGCCATCGCGCGCAGCATCGTGTTCACGCCATTGGCGCAACCGTAGCAGATGGCCGCGACCATCAGCCAGTAGCCGTGGCCAAGGGTCAGGCACAGCAGGCCCAGGCTCATGACGATGTAGACCGGCATCGACAGCCGCACCGGGTGGCGCGTGGGCAGCCGGGCCATCGCCAGGCGCCCCGCCACCTGCGCCGGGCCGATCAGCGCCGCCACCACGAGCTGCTGGCCCACGGGCATGCCCTTTTCGGTCAGCATCGGGATCAGGTGGGCGCCCAGCAGCGACGCGATGACCGCCGTGGCCGTGAACGCCAGCACCACGGCCCAGAACACGGGCTGGCGCAGCGTGGACCGCGCAATGCCCGGCGACCCCGCGCCCGGCACCGGCGTGCCGCCATAGGTGGCATGCACCGCGTAGCGCAGCCGCGCATGCAGCGGCGCGCAGACGAACAGGTTCAGCGCGGCAAAGACCACCAGCGTCTCGCGCCAGCCCAGATGCAGCACCAGCCATTGGCCCACCGGGATGAAGATCGTGCTGGCAAAGCCGGCCAGCAGCGTCACCTGGACGATGGGCTTCTGGTAGCCGTCGCCGAACGCCTGGCGCAGCACGACGAAGGCGGGTTCGTACAGCGTGGTGGCCATGGCCAGCCCGAGCGGCAGCCACATCAGCAGGAACAGCGCCGGCGACGGGCTCCACGCCCAGAGCAGCAGCCCGATGGCCGCCAGCACCGACCCCAGCCCCATCACCTTGCGCGCCGGCACGCGGTCCAGCAGGCGGCCCACCGCGAACGAGCACATCGCCCAGACCAGCAGCCCCAGCGAGAACCCGCCGGCCAGGAAGGGCTTGCCGAAGCCCAGCGCGTCGTGCATCGGCCCGATGAAGACCGTGAAGGTGAAGTACAGCGTGCCCCAGCTGATGATCTCGGTGATGCCGAGCGTCCAGACGATCTGGCGGGGCGACAGCGCGGGGGCAGGGGCGGCGGAGGCGGTCATGGCGCGCCCGGCGCAGGCGGGAGCGCCGGTGCGATGCGGTGAGAGAAGCGGGAATTGTATCGGCGCGGCGGCCGGGGAGGAAAGGCGCCCGTAGGGGGGTAGGGCGCCCGGATTACTTGTGCAGCCCGTCGTAGTCGATGACCTTGAGGCCCGCCAGGTCCACGCCGTCCAGGCAGCGCGCGTTCACGGCGGCGGTGGGATTGCCCTGCGGGTCGGTGGCCTCGGAATACGGCCCGATGCCGCAGGTGGGACAGAACCGGTGCGCGATCTTCATCGTGTTGAACCGGTAGGTGGACGCGTTATCCTCGGGCGTTTTCAGCCGGAAGCTGGCCTTCGGCACGAACCACAGCAGATGGCCGCGCCGCCGGCACATCGTGCAGTTGCATTGCAGGACGTGCGTGATCTCCCCGTCGGCCTCGAAGGCGACGCGGCCACAGTGACAGCTTCCCTGGTAGGTGGGCATGGTGAGCTCCGGTTGGCGGTCGCGACGTCGGGTTGGCTCCCCTCTCCCGCGCGCGGGAGAGGGGTCGGGGGAGAGGGTGTGGCGGCTTACGTTGCGACCGGTTTCATCAGAACCGCTGGCCCTCTCCCCCAGCCCCTCTCCCGCCATGCGGGAGAGGGGAGCAAAACGATACGTCAGCCGGGAGCACCGCCCCCGGCATCCTCAAGCCGCCTGCTGCCCCGTCTTCGGGTCGCGGAAGACCTTCAGCAGCCTGTCCCACTTGGCGCGGGCGGCCTTGAGGTTGTTTTCCTTGACGTGGCCGAAGCCGCGGATGTCGTCGGGCACGTTGGCCAGTTCCACGGCCGTGGCGTGGTTGGCGGCCGACAGGCCCCGCGACAGTTCGTCCAGCAGCGTGCGGTACTCGACGATCAGCGCGCGTTCGGTGCGGCGTTCCTCGGTGCGGCCGAACACGTCCAGCGGGCCGCCGCGCAGGCCCTTGAGCCGGGCGAGGATGCGGAACAGCGTCATCGTCGACGGCCCGAAGCGGCGCTTGACCAGGTGCCCCTTGTCGTCACGCCTGGCCGTGGCCGGCGGCGCCAGCCAGAAGTTGAGCTGGTAGTCGCGGCCCGGCTCGCCCTCGAACTGGGCGCGCAGCTTGTCCAGGAACAGCGGGTCGGTGTACAGCCGCGCCACCTCGTACTCGTCCTTGTACGCCATCAGCTTGGCCAGGTTGCGCGCGGCGGCCTCGGTCAGCGGCAGCGGCTTGCCGGCGCCGACCAGTGCCGATTCGGCGGCGCGCACGCGCTGCACGGCCTCGCGGAACTGCTCGGCATAGGCCGCGTTCTGGTAGCGGGTCAGCAGGTCCGCGCGGCTGGCGATCAGCTTTTCCAGCAGCGCGCCGCTCGACGTCGGCAGCTTCACCACGTCGGCGCCTTCGGTCTGGGTCTTGAGCTTGCCGGTCAGCGCCAGCACGTGGTCCGGGTCATGGGCCATGTGGCGGCCCCAGTCGAACGCGGCCTTGTTCTTGTCCACCGACACGCCGTTCAGCTCGATGGCGCGCTCCAGCGCGGCCAGCGTCAGCGGAATCCAGCCCTTCTGCCAGGCGTAGCCCAGCACCAGCGGGTTGGTGTAGATCGTGTCGCCCAGCAGCGCCACGGCCAGCGCGCTGGCGTTGATGAAGTCGCAGGCGTCGCCCACGGCGTTGCGGATGTCCTGCTCGGCCGACATGCCCGGGAACTGCCACTTCGGGTCCTTGATGAACGCGGCGGTCGGCGTCTGGGCCGTGTTGACCACGGCGCGCGTGCGGCCCGACTGGGTCTTGGAGATGACCTCGTCGGTGGCCGACACGATCGCGTCGCAGCCGATCACCAGGTCGGCCTCGCCCATGGCGATGCGCGTGGCATGCAGGTCCTGCGGGCTGGCGGCGATCTGCACGTGCGACAGCACCGCGCCGCCCTTCTGCGCCAGGCCGGCCATGTCCAGCACGGTCACGCCCTTGTTCTCCAGGTGCGCGGCCATGCCCAGCAGCCCGCCGATCGTCACCACGCCGGTGCCGCCCACGCCGGTCACCAGGATGCCGTACGCGCGCCGCATGTCGGGCAGCGCCGGCAGCGGCAGTTCGGGCAGGCCGCCCATCGAGATGCCGTGCGCCGTGGGCTTGCGCACCTGCGCGCCCTCGGCCGTGACAAAGCTCGGGCAGAAGCCGTTCACGCAGGAGAAATCCTTGTTGCACGACGACTGGTTGATCTGGCGCTTGGTGCCCAGCTCCGTCTCCAGCGGCTCCACCGACAGGCAGTTCGACTTGACCGAGCAGTCGCCGCAGCCTTCGCAGACCGCGTCGTTGATGAACGCGCGGCGCGCCGGGTCCGGGAACGTGCCGCGCTTGCGGCGGCGGCGCTTCTCGGTGGCGCAGGTCTGGTCGTAGATCAGGATTGTGCAGCCGGGCACCTCGCGCAGTTCGCGCTGGATGGTGTCCAGCTGCTCGCGCGGGTGCACGGTCAGCCCGTCGGGCAGCTTGATCGCGCTGTTGTACTTCTCGGGCTGGTCCGTGACGATGACGATCTTCTTCGCGCCCTCGGCCGCCACCTGGAACGCGATGTCCTGCACCGAGAGCTGGCCGTCCACGGGCTGGCCGCCGGTCATGGCCACCGCGTCGTTGTAGAGGATCTTGTACGTGATGTTCACCCCGGCCGCGATCGACGCGCGGATCGCCAGCAGGCCCGAGTGGAAGTACGTGCCGTCGCCCAGGTTGGCGAACACGTGGCTGTCGCCCGCGAACGGTGCCTGGCCGATCCAGGCCACGCCCTCGCCGCCCATCTGGCTGAACGTGCTCGTGTTGCGGTCCATCCAGACCGTCATGTAGTGGCAGCCGATGCCGGCCAGCGCGCGCGAGCCCTCGGGCACGTTGGTCGAGGTGTTGTGCGGGCAGCCCGAGCAGAACCACGGCTTGCGCTCGGCGGTCACGCGCGGCGTGGCCAGCGCGCGTTCCTTGGCGTGGATCACCGCCAGCCGGGCCTCGATGCGGGCGCGGATGTCCGACGGCAGGTCGAACTTTTCCAGCCGCGTGGCGATGGCCTTGGCGATGATGGCCGGCGACAGCTCGTAGTGCGCCGGCAGCAGCCAGTTGTTCTGCGGGATCGACCACTCGCCGCCCGCGTTGTCGCGCTCGTCGAACTTGCCGTACACCTTGGGCCGCACGTCGTCGCGCCAGTTGTACAGCTCTTCCTTGAGCGCGTACTCCATGATCTGGCGCTTTTCCTCGACCACCAGGATTTCCTGCAGCCCCTCGGCAAACGCGCGCGCGCCGTGCGCCTCCAGCGGCCAGACGCAGCCCACCTTGTACAGCCGGATGCCCAGCCGGGCGCAGGTGTCGTCGTCCAGGCCCAGGTCGGCCAGCGCCTGGCGCGTGTCCAGGTACGCCTTGCCGGCCGTCATGATGCCGAAGCGCGCGTGCGGCGAATCGATCTCGATCCGGTCGATCTTGTTGGCGCGCACGTAGGCCAGGCCCGCGTACCACTTGAAGTCCAGCAGCCGGGCTTCCTGTTCCAGCGGCGGGTCCGGCCAGCGGATGTTCAGCCCGCCCTGCGGCAGCACGAAGTCGTCGGGAATCACGATCTGCACGCGGTGCGGATCCAGCTCGACCGATGCCGACGATTCCACCACGTCGGTCACGCACTTCATTGCCACCCACAGGCCGGAGTAGCGACTCATCGCCCAGCCGTGCAGGCCGTAGTCCAGGTATTCCTGGACGTTCGACGGGTACAGCACGGGCAGGCCGCAGGCCTTGAAGATGTGCTCGGACTGGTGCGCCAGCGTGGACGACTTGGCCGAGTGGTCGTCGCCGGCCAGCACCAGCACGCCGCCGTACTTGCTGGAGCCGGCGGAGTTGGCGTGCTTGAAGACGTCGCCGGTGCGGTCCACGCCCGGGCCCTTGCCGTACCACATGCCGAATACGCCATCGAACCGGGCGTCGGGGTACATGTTGACCTGCTGCGACCCCCACACGGACGTGGCAGCCAGGTCCTCGTTCAGGCCGGCCTGGAACACGACGTTATGCGCCGCCAGGTGTTTCTTGGCCTTCCAGAGTGATTGATCGAGCGCGCCGAGCGGCGAGCCCCGGTAGCCGGAGATGAAGCCGGCGGTGTTCAGCCCGGCGGCGCGGTCGCGTTCCTGCTGCAGCATCGGCAGCCTGACCAGCGCCTGCGTGCCGCTGATGTAGATGCGGCCACGCTCCAGCGTGTACTTGTCTTCGAGGGAAACGTTTTCGAGCGCGCGGCGGATGGCGTCGCTGACCGGTGGGGTCAGGGGGGCATTCATGGGTGCTCCTCTTTGGGCCCTGCGTGGGGCATGCTGTCGGGATCACCGACACATCAGTTATGGGCGGCCGTCCGCTGGTCTCTTGTGGAGGCATTGGGCAGCCGTGTCTCTGCGCGGCATGGTAGCACCGGCGTGCAGGCCGCGGTACCGTGCGATGCAGCATAAAACGCGCCAGATGCCCCCGTGATTTCCCGTATACGCGCGGTCCGCGCGTGTACACTGCGGTGCATCCAACGGGCGCGCGCCCGCGTC
Organism: Cupriavidus sp. SZY C1; assembly: GCF_032190535.1. Classification (NCBI taxonomy): domain Bacteria; kingdom Pseudomonadati; phylum Pseudomonadota; class Betaproteobacteria; order Burkholderiales; family Burkholderiaceae; genus Cupriavidus; species Cupriavidus sp. SZY C1. Next base: position 32,944 of record NZ_JAUANU010000006.1, on the reverse strand, counting down.
GCATGACGCCCGCGCGCCACACGCCGGCCACCCCGCCATGGTGCAACCGGCCCCATCGAGAAGAACCCGACCATGACCAATTCCCCCCGCCAGGGCGCCACCCTGGCCGTGCTGATCGACGCCGACAACGCGGCGCCCGCCATCGTCGAAGGCCTGCTGGCCGAGGTGGCCAAGTACGGCGTGGCCGCCGTCAAGCGCATCTACGGCGACTGGACGCGCCCGAACCTGTCAGGCTGGAAGGACCGCCTGCTGGCCCATTCGATCCAGCCGATCCAGCAGTTCCGCTACACCGTGGGCAAGAACGCCACGGACAGCGCGATGATCATCGACGCGATGGACCTGCTGTACACGGGCCGCTTCGACGGCTTCTGCATCGTGTCGAGTGACAGCGACTTCACCCGGCTGGCGTCGCGCATCCGCGAGCAGGGCCTGATGGTGTACGGCTTTGGCGAGCGCAAGACGCCCAAGCCGTTCGTGACCGCCTGCGACAAGTTCATCTATTCGGACGTGCTGCGCGCCGGCGTGGCCGATGCCGATACCGACAGCGACGCCGAGACCGAGGCCGCCCCGGCCGCGCGCCGCCGCAGCAGCCAGGAACTGCGCCAGGACTCGCGGCTGGTGCGGCTGCTGCAGAACGCGTCGCAGGCCGTGTCCGACGAGGACGGCTGGTCGACGCTGGGCGGCATCGGCAACTACATCGCCAAGCAGGCCCCCGAGTTCGATTCGCGTAACTACGGCTACGGCAAGCTGTCGGAACTGGTGGCCGCCACCAACCTGTTCGAGGTGGAAACGCGCAACGGCGGCAACAACAAGACCATCTGGGTGCGGCTGAAGAAGCGCGGCAAGGGCGAGGGCGGACAGCAGGGCGGGCAGGGGGTGGTGCAGGCTTCGGGCCAGTCTTCCGGCCAGACTTCCGGCCAGCCGCAGGCGCAGGCCCAGCCCCAGGGCGGCCAGCCGCGTCCGCCGCAGGGCCAGCCGAAGCCGGCCCCGCAGCCGCCGACCACGACGGTCGCCCAGCCGGTGCCGCCGGTGGAAACCCCGGCCCCGGTCGTCGACATCGACGCCATTCCCGAACCGGCCCCGGCGCTGTCCGCCGAGACCGAGGAAGAGGGCGCCGGCTCGGCCTCGACGCTGATCGCGGAAACCGTGGACCCGGTGGAAGAAGCCCCCAAAGCCCGCGGCAAGCGCACCCGCCGCCCCGAGGTGACACTCAGCGAAACGCCGTGGCCGATCGACCAGTCGGTATTCTCGGCGCCGGGCACGACCGTGCTGTCGGCATCGGCGCCGGTGGCGGCGGTGGAAACCGTGGAAGCGGTGGAATCGGTCGAATCGCGGGAAGCGGTGGCAGAAGACGTGACGCCGGCCGCCGAGGAAGCCGCGCCGGCCAAGGCCCCGGCCAAGACCGCCGCCAGGAAGGCCGCCCCGCGCAAGCGCGCGCCGGCCAAGAAGAAGGTGGCGGGCGGGGAGTAAGGGAATTTGTCGGTGCCGGACGCGATGGCCCTCTCCCGCAGGCGGGAGAGGGGAGACCCCCGCGTAACTCGGCATGCCGCCGGTTTGCTGCCGGCTTCTGCGCGCCGGAGAGGGAGCCAACCGCGCGTCCCAAGCCCCTTGGTTTGCTCCCCTCTCCCGCGCGCGGGAGAGGGGTTGGGGGAGAGGGCAAGGCGTATCGAAACCCGACAGCCTTGGCCCGTCCCCCAGCTACCGCACCAACTGATTGATCTCGATAATCGGCATCAGCACCGCCAGCACGATCAGCAGCACCACCACCCCCATCGTCAGGATCAGCAGCGGCTCCAGCAGGCTGGTCAGGAACAGCGTGCGGCGTTCCAGTTCCTGGCCCTCGCCCGTGGCGGCGCGCTCCAGCATGACCGGCAGGTTGCCGGTGGCTTCGCCGGAGCGGATCAGGTGCACCAGCACCGGCGGGAACTGGTTCTGCGCGGCCAGCGCGCGGGCCAGTGACGCGCCTTCGCGCACCCGCGTGGTGGCATCGTCGACGTTGGCCTTGAGCGCCACGTTGGTCAGCGTCTCGCCGGCGGCCTGCAGGCTGCGCAGGATCGGCACGCCGGCCGATACCAGGATGGCCAGCGTGCTCGCAAAGCGGGCCGTGTTGTAGCCACGGATCAGCTTGCCCACCAGCGGCGCGGTCAGCAGCCAGCGGTGCCATGACAGCCGCACGTCGGGCTGCCGCAGCAGGCTGCGCACGATGGCCGTGACCACCGCGATCACGGCCACGGCGGCCCACCACCAGTTGCGCACGAAATCGGATAGCCACAGCATGACGATCGTCAGCGTGGGCAGCTTCTGCTTGGTGTTGGCGAACACGCTGACCACCTGCGGCACCACGTACGACAGCAGGAAGATGACGATGGCGAACGCCACGAACGTAACGATGGCCGGGTAGGTGAACGCCAGCCGGATCTTCGACGTAAGCTGGTTGCGCGTCTCGATATAGGTCGCCAGCCGCTCCAGCACCACGCCAAGGTGGCCCGAGTGCTCGCCCGCCGACACCAGCGCGCGGTAGATGTCCGGAAAATCCTTCGGATGCTGGGCCAGCGCCACGGACAGCGAACTGCCGCCCATGACTTCCGCGCGGATGCCGGCCAGCAACTCGTGCACGTACTGGCGCTCGGCCTGGTCGGCCAGCGCGCCAAGCGCCTCGTCCAGCGGCAGGCCGGATACGATCAGGCTGGCTAGCTGGCGCGTGAACAGCGCCTGTTCCTGCGTGGTCAGCCGGCGCACGAACATGCCGCCGCGGCTGCGCTGGGCCAGGCCGGCGCCGGCCAGCGCATCGACGGTGATCGGCGTCAGCCCGCGCGCGCGGAGCTGCGAGCGCGCCTGCCTGGGACTGTCGGCCTCGATGACGCCGCGGTCGGCGCGGCCAGCGGCGTCGGCGGCTTCGTAGCGAAAGGCGGGCATGGCTTACTCGCGCGTGACGCGCAGCACCTCTTCCAGCGAGGTGGCGCCGCTGTCGATCCAGCGCTGCGCGTCGCCGCGCATCGTGTGCATGCCCTTGGCCAGCGCCACCTGCTTGATCTCGGATTCGGGCTGCTGGCGGTGGATCATCGTCTGGATCTCGCTGTCCACGGTCAGCAGTTCGTAGACGCCCATCCGGCCCTGATAGCCCGAATGGCCGCACTTGTCGCAGCCCACGGCGTGCCACACGCGCTGCAGCGGGCGGCCCTCGGCCTGCAGCGTGGCGGCGTCGGCGGCGGTCACCTCGATCACTTCCTCGCGCTTGCAGTGCGGGCACAGGCGGCGTACCAGCCGCTGCGCCAGCACGCCCAGCAGCGACGACGACAGCAGGAACGGCTCGATCCCCATGTCCACCAGCCGCGTCACGGCCGACGCCGAGTCGTTGGTGTGCAGCGTGGCCAGCACCAGGTGGCCGGTCAGCGACGCCTGCACGGCAATCTGCGCCGTTTCCAGGTCGCGGATTTCGCCGATCATCACCACGTCCGGGTCCTGCCGCAGGATCGCGCGCAGCGCCTTGCCGAACGTCATGTCGATACGCGGGTTCACCTGCGTCTGGCCGATGCCGTCGAGGTCGTACTCGATCGGGTCCTCGACGGTCATGATGTTCGTCGTGTGCGAATCGAGCCGCGACAGCGCCGCGTACAGCGTGGTGGTCTTGCCGGAGCCGGTCGGGCCGGTCACCAGCACGATGCCGTGCGGCTGGCGCACCAGGTGGTCGAAGCCGGCCAGCGTCTCGCGCGCCATGCCCAGCTTGGCCAGGTCCAGCCGGCCAGCCTCCTTGTCCAGCAGACGCAGCACCGCGCGCTCGCCGTGGCCGGTAGGCAGCGTCGACACGCGCACGTCAACCGGCCGGCCGCCCACGCGCAGCGTGATGCGGCCGTCCTGCGGCAGCCGTTTCTCGGCGATGTCGAGCTGCGCCATGATCTTGATCCGCGAGATCAGCGCGCCGTGCAGCGCCTTCTTGGGCCGCACCACGTCGCGCAGCGTGCCGTCCACGCGGAAGCGCACCACCGACGACGACTCGAACGGCTCGATGTGGATATCGGACGCCTGCTCGCGCGCGGCCTGCGTCAGCAGCGCGTTGATCATGCGGATGATCGGCGCGTCGTCCTCGGATTCGAGCAGGTCTTCCACGGCCGGGATGTCCTGCATCAGCCGCGACAGGTCCACCTCGCCCTCCACCTCGCCCACCACCTGGGCGGCCGAGCCGTCCTGGCGGTTGTAGGCGTCGGACATCGCCGCTTCCAGCGCGGCTGGCTCCAGCACGCGCAGGTGCAGCGCGCCATGCACGCGCGCCACTTCGGCCAGCGCGGCCGGCGAGGTCTTGCGGCTGACCCACACTTCCAGCCCGTCCGGGCGCTGATGGGCGATCAGCAGCGGGGCCTCGCGCGAGAACGAATACGACACCAGCCGCGCCGCCATGGGCGACGGCGGCTCCAGCGGGGCCTCGGCCCCGGCGGCGGGATTGGCGAGTGTTTCGGTAGCCATGGTGCTCAGCCCTGCGGGCGCTGGACGGCTGCCCCGTCGTTGAGCGACAGCGGACGCGGCGGCACCTGCGGCGCCGGTTGCGGTGCGGGCGCGGCCGGCAGCGTCGGGTCCAGCGGCAGCGGTGCCTGCACCGGCCCGTTGTAGCGCGGATCGACGAATGGCGCCGACGGCGCGTCGGCCGGCGGCAGCACCGGCGTGTCCTTGTCGCGTACGACCATGTTAGGCGACACGAAGCCCTGCTGCTGGCCGCGGATGTACTCGTAGCGGTCCTGCGTCAGGCGGTCGGTCGCGCCGGCCGTGCGCATCACGTACGGCCGCAGGAACACCAGCAGGTTGGTCTTCCGGCGGTTCTTGTTCTCGTAGCGGAACAGCGAACCCAGGTAGGGAATGTCGCCCAGCAGCGGCACCTTCTGCACGCCGTCGCCGTAGCTGTCCTCGATCAGGCCGCCCAGCACGATGATCTGGCCGTCGTCCACCAGCACGTTGGTCTCGATCGACCGCACGTTGGTGGTCGGCCCCTGGATCAGTGTGGCCGTGCTGGCCACCACCGACGACGACTCCTGGTAGATCTGCATCTTGACCTGGCCGCCTTCGGTGATCTGCGGGCGCACCCGCAGCGTGATGCCGACGTCCTTGCGGTCGAAGGTCTGGAACGGCGACACCGTCGACGTGCTGCCCGTCTGCGCGTACGAGCCGGTCGTGATCGGAATGTTCTGGCCGATCAGGATCTTGGCTTCCTCGTTCTCCAGCGTGATCAGGTTCGGCGTCGACAGCAGGTTCACGCTGTCGTTGGTGCCCAGCGCGCTGATCAGCGCGCCCAGGCCCGACGACCGGTTGACCACGCCGATGTTCAGCCCGCCGATGTCCGGCACGAGCTGCTGCGCGGCGGCAATGCCGGCCGTGTTGTTGTTCCGGTACAGCAGGCCGGCCAGCGTCAGGTTCAGGATGTTCTGGCCGCCGGTGCCGAAGTTCGTGCCGGCCACGCCAATCGTGTTGCCGGCCTGGTTGACGATGCCCTGCCACTGGATGCCAAGCTGCTGCGCCTGGGTGGCCGTGACCTCGACGATCATCGTCTCGATGTAGACCTGCGCGCGGCGCGCGTCCAGGTCGTCGATCACGACGCGCAGGTTGCGGTAGACCGGCTCGCTGGCGGTGATGATCAGCGAGTTGGTCGACTGGTCGGCCTGGATCGTGCCGCCCGTGGTCGGCTGCTGGTTGACCGCGAACGACGCCGAGAACGCGTTGGAGCCCGTGCCGCTGCCGAAGCCCGAGGACGACGACGATCCGCTGCGGTTGTAGCCCGTGGTGCCGCCCGAGTACTGGCCCGCCTGCTGCGTGCCCGTGTTCTGGAACGTGCCCGTGGTGGCGCTGGTGGCGCCGGCCTGGCCGGGCTGGGCCGTGCTGGCGAACGAGCTGTCGGCCGCGACGATCGCGCGCAGCGTGGCGGCCAGCTTCACGGCGTCGGCGTTCTTGAGCGGCACCACCCAGATGTTGCCGGGCCGCGCGAACGGCTGGTCGATCTTCTCGATCAACTGGCGCGCCTGCTGCACGCGCGCACGGCTGGTGGCGCGGATCATCAGCGAATTGCTACGCGGCTCGGCCACCACGGTGGTCCGCAGCGACGCATCGGTCGCGCCCGCGCCCCCGCCGGCACCGCCGGCCGCCGACGGGTCCAGCAGCTTCTGCAGCACCACGGCGGCGTCGCTGGCCACGGCATTCTTGAGCGGGATCAATTCCACCTCGCCCGACGCCGGCGCGTCCACGGCCGCGATGATGCGGGCCAGGCGGCGCAGGTTGTCGGCGTAGTCGGTAATGACCAGCGTGTTGTTGGCCGGGTAGGCGGTAATCGTGTTGTTCGGCGCGATCATCGGCCGCAGCACGGGCACCAGGTTGTTGGCCGACTCGTAGTTCAGGCGGAACACCTGCGTCACCACCTGGTCACCCCGGCCGGCGCCGCCGCCGATCACCGTGGGCGAGCCCTGCAGCTTGGCATCGGCCTCCGGCACGACCTTGGTGAACCCGTTCGACTCGACCATCGCGTAGCCCTGCATGCGCAGCACCGAGCCGAGCGTTTCCAGCGCCTGGGCGCGCGACACCGGCTGCTCGGTCACCAGGTTCACGGTGCCCTTCACGCGCGGGTCGATCACGAAATTCTTGCCCGTGGCCTGGCCCACCGCCTTGACGACCGATTCCAGGTCGGCGTTGACGAAGTTCAGCACCACCTGGTCGCGGTTGCGCGGCGTGATGTCGTTCGGTTGCGGCACCGGCTGCTGCGGCTGCGCCCAGGCCAGGGCCGGCGACAGCAGGGACAGGGTGCACAGCAGCGCCGTGGCGCGGGCGCAGGCGGTTCGGACAAGTCGGTGGGTGGATTGCGTGGTCATCATCGGTTCCAGGCTTGGGCTTCGGCAGCTTCGGCAATCAGAAGCGCAGCCTTGTCACGTTGTTTTCTGTTCGTCCCAGCAGGCTCAGCAGGCCCGCAAGCTGGGTGGCCGCCTCGGGGTCGGCGTGCGCCGTGCCCTCGAAGCGGGACTGCCGGCCAAGGGTGCCGCTGCCCTCCAGGTGCAGCGGCCCGGCCGTGGTGCTCAGTTGCAGCTTGCCATCGGCGCCGGTCAGGTCGACCTCCGCACGATAGCTGCCCAGCGGGCGCAGGCGGCTCACCGCCGCGGACATCTGGTCGAGCTGCAGCGTCAGATGTCCGAATTTCTGGTTGCCGGCGAACTTGCCCTGCAGCGCGGACCAGTCCACGCGCATCGTGCCGTCCGGGCGCAGCGTGTTGAACGGCGCGCCGATGCCTTCCAGCAGCGACGCCGGCAGCCGGATGCTGCCCGGCTGCACGGTCCAGCCGGCCGGCGTGGCCGCCACCGTCACGGGTGCGGCCATCGCCATGTCCTGTTCCAGCACGATGCGCAGCGTGCCGGCCAGCATCGGCCAGAACGCCACGTCCCACGTGAGCCGGCCCGGCAGGACGGTGGCCGTCTGGCTGCCCGTGCCCGCCGAGAGCGCCAGCGTGGCGCTGCCGTGCCAGAGCGTGCCCGCCGCGTCGGCCAGCAGCACGCGCCGGCCGGTTTCGGTGGCGATGCGGTCCGCCATCCACGTGGCCGGCATCGATGCCACCACGGTCACCGCCACCGTCGCGACGCCCAGTATCGCCCAGCGCAGCCACTGCCAGCCGCGCGACGCGCGGGCTTGCCGGCGGGGCAGGCGCAGTGCTTCGAGCCGCGCCATCAGTTGCGGCCGCCGGCACCGGGGCCCTGCAGCGTCGCCGTGACGTTGACCAGCGCCGTGGCGCCAACATAGCTGATGCGCGCGTCGGTCACCTTGAGGCGCTGCTGCGCGCGCACGTCCTGCAGCCAGCTTGCCACGGCGCCGAACGGCACCTTGTCCAGCTGGACCTGCACGGCGTTGTCGCCGGTGGCGGCCAGCCGCGTGGCCTTCAGGCCGTGCTGGTCCAGGTTGTCCTGCAGCGCCTGCGTCAGCGCATCGCCGCGCAGCGACGGTGCCGGACTGGCCTGCAGGCCGCGCGCTTCCTGCGCCAGGGTTTCCATTTCGGCCAGGTCGGCGCGCTGGGCGGGCAGGTTGCGGATCAGGCGGTCGCGGCCCGTGGCGGCCGGCTCCCAGAGCACGAGGTAGCCGAATACCAGGACCAGCACGACCGTGCCGCCGCCCAGGATGGCCTGCTCGCGCGGGTTGCGGGCGTTCCAGAAGGTGTCGAACCGCTCGCGCCAGGCGGGCGGCACGCGCGGCCGCAGGCGGGCCAGCCGGGCGGCCGGGCTGTTGCCGGCGGGCCGGGCGGCAGGCTTTGCGGGGTTGGTGGGCTTGGCGGGCGTCATGATGCGGCCCTGCCCGGCGCCTTGCCTTCGGCGCGCGATTCGCTGCGGATCGTCCAGCGCGATCCCGGCGGTGTGGGAGCCCCGCCCGCGCGGACGGCGGCGTCGGGTGGCGTCTTGTCTTCTTCCATCTGTAGGCCCGCCTGCCGCACGGCGCTGCGCAGGGCGTTGGTGTTGGTGCCGGCCTTGAGCGCGACGTAGAGCGTGCCGGCACGGTAGTCGAGCTGCAGCAGCGCGTCCGGCGGCAGGCTCTGCGCGGCGCGCGCGAAGCCATCGGCCAGCGGCAGGAAATCGCCCGGCGTGCTGCGGCCGCTGGCGGTGCGAAGCTGTTCGATCTGGCGGCGCATCAGCAGCGGCGGCTCGGCCACGGGCGGGACGTTGGGAAAGGCGGTGTGCAGGATGTCGACCTGGGCGGCCTCGATGCGCCGCGATTCCTGGCGCAGCATCAGCCACTGGGCATTCATGCCGATGATCTGGACCAGCACCAGCGCCACGGCCAGTGCCACCGGCAGGCGCCAGGCCAGCAGGTTCCAGCGGTCCATCGTGCCCTGGGCGAATTCGAACTGGGCCAGGTCGACCTGCGGCTCGCGCAGGCAGGCTTCGGCGCCGGCCAGCCAGATGCGCCAGTCTTCGGAAATCCGCGATGCCCGCGCGATGCGGCGCTGGTTGCGCAGCGCCGGCACGGGCGCGTGGGCCAGGGCCGCCTTGTCGCCGTGCCATTCGCCGGCCGGGGCCAGCGCCTGCCACGCGGCCAGCGCCTGGTCGTTGAGCAGCAGGCCGTAGCCGTCGTAGGGGCCGGTGCGGACCGTGAGTTGCCACAGCCGGGCGGATTCGGCGGCGGCGGGCGGGGGCGCGGCGGCGTCGAGCAGTCCGGCCGACGGGGCCAGTGCCGACGCGGCGGCTTCCACGACCAGCGTGGCGGCCGGTACCGGTTCGTCCGGCACCACGGGCGCCTGCGGCACGGCCGGGGCGGGCGCGGGCGCCGGCTCGGCGCCTTCGGCCAGCGGGGGCGCGGCGCCTTCGGCCAGCGCCGGTTCGGGCAATTCGGCCGCAGCCGGGGTCTCGGCTTCGGGTTCGGGTTCGGCTTCCGCTTCGGCCAGCGGCAGGCAAAGCTGCGCGGGCAGCACGCTGCGGCGGCGGTGCTTGTGTTCGGCGAACTGGTCCAGCGCGGCGCGCAGCCAGGCACGGTCGGTCACCATCAGCAGGCGGCGGCGCGGGCCGCGCGCCGGGGCGGACGGGTCCAGCGCGGGGCCCAGCGCGATGTGGCAGGGCGCCGCGTCGGTGGCCAGCACGTCTTCGATCAGGTTCGGCAGCGCCAGCCGCAGGCGGGCCGGCGGCAGCGGCGGGACCATCGCGGCGGTCAGCAGCACGTCGCTGGCGGCGACGATCAGGACCAGGCGGTCCGCGGCGGGCATGTCGGCGGGCAGTCCGTGGCCTTCGCGCAACAGCTCGGGCGCCGGCGGCGTGGCGCCGGGCCGGCTTTTCTCGGCGGAAGCCCGTACCAGCGCAAACGGCATCGCGCCAAACTGCCACGGTTGCGGCTGGTCATGCGGCCGGTGCGGCAGGCGGACGTAGAGCGTGGTACTCAAGATTTCCCTGTTATCAGTGGCGAAGTCGCGCTGGAGGCGCCTGGGAGCTGCGATGGGCCCCGGAATGCCGCACTGGGCGGGCGCCACGGTGGCGCGCGGCAGGGTGCCGCGGTGGGCCGGGCTCGGTGCAGCAGCATACCTTGCCTGTGTGACTTAACCGCGTCAATAGCTACCCATCTGATTCTGCGGAAGGATGACGCCGACACGCATCGGGGCAAAAACCGGCTTGCGGCCCGGCGGCGTTTCAGCGTTGCGCGGGCATGGCGTCGGCGTCGCGCACCCAGACGATGCGGGTGCTGCTGCCGCTGCCCACGACGTCCGGTCGGTAGACCAGCGACACCTTGAGCCGCCGCGCCCGGTCGTGCCGCACCAGGCCGTAGATCAGGAAGTAGCGGGTTTTGACATCCACGGTGCCGGCGGAAGCGTCCGCCTGCGGGGCGATGCCACGGAGCTGGTTGGTGATGTCGCCCGTATTCCGGAAGTAGCTGCGGTCCCGCTGGCGCACCAGTTCGCGCGCGCGGTCGATCGGCAGCTTGTCGATCACGGCCGCCAGCACCTCGGCCTCGGCGGTATTGGCGTTGACCAGCGTGCGCTCCGGCAGCACCGTGACAAACGGCTCCAGCACCGCGATCATCGCCGGGGTGTAGCCGGGGATGGCCAGCAGGTCCTCGATGCTGTCGGGCGGGCGGGGCGCCGGCTGGCCGTTCGTCGATACGCCGCGCGCGGCGCGCAGGAAATACTGCGCCGTGGGCTCCGCCAGCCCGGCGTTCATGCCGAGCGTTTGAAGCAGGCGCCGGAAGGCCGCGAGGCTGACGGGGTTGACGTTGACGACCCGGCCCGTGGCGTCGGCCTGCCATTCATAGAGGTTGGTCAGGTTGAAGCGCGCCTGGGCGTCGAGGATCCGGCCAGAGACGAACGACGTCTCGCCGCCTTCGGCCGTGCTGACGCCGGCGCCCAGGAAGTCGGACAGCCGGGTTTCGGCCACGGGCACCGACCACGGCTCGCCCAGGTAGTCGACCTGCGAGCGGCGCTGGTCGTCGCGCAGGATCAGCCGCGACCAGTCGACGGCCGCCTTCTCGATCCACGCGGCCTGGGCCACCAGGCGCTGGTTCTCGATCGAGCGGATCTGCACCTGCTGGCGCCAGAGCATGCCCGAGACCACGACCACGGCCAGCGTCACCATCAGCAGCGCGGTGACCACGGCGGCGCCGTGCTGGCGCGACAGGGGGCGGAAGCGGGTGGCGCGCGTCATCACATCCCCGTCATGCAGACTTTCTGGAACTGGCGCGGCGTGTCGCCGTCGCCCATCCGGGCCAGCACGGTCAGTTCCACCGCGCGCAGCGACACGGCGTCAGAAAAGGTCGATGCCTGCGCGTCGCTGGCGCCGGTGGCCTGGGCGGCCGCCGCCGCCGCGCTGGCCGCCGCGTTGCCCTGCACCAGGGCCGTGCGCACGCGGTTGCTGTCGACCACCCAGCCCACCGGCTCCACCCAGGCGCGGGCCGAAAGCTGGTCGGCCTGGCCCAGCAGCGGCCGCACCTGCACGCCGGTGCTGCCGGCCTGCCGCAGCGCCAGCAGCGCGCTCTGCACGTCGTTGCGGGAAATGGCGGCGCGGCTGGCCACGCGCACCACGGTGTTGCCGTCGAGCCGGTACGCCACCACCTGCCACGTCGGCGGCTGGCCTTCGTCGCGGCGGTCGCGCACCATCAGCAACTGGTTCGGCGCGATCTCGACCGGGCTGGCCTGCAGTTGCGCGGGCTGCGCCAGGTGTTCGCAATCGGACTGGAACTGGCCGTAGAGGACCTTGAGCGCGTCGAGCCGGGCGTCGTGGTCGATCAGCCGCTCGCGCGTGCGGGTCAGGGAATCGAGCGCGCGCCAGCCGATGACGGCCATCACCGCCAGCAGCGTGATGGCCACCAGCATCTCCAGCAGCGTGAAGCCGCGCGGGCGGGCGCGGCGGAGGCGGCGCTCAGAGGACATTGCGGGATTCATTGGGCACCAGCGTCACCAGCCACGCCAGCCGTACTGACTTGTTGGTGGCCGATGGATACACGGCGATCTCGACGCGCCGGAACGACGGGTTGGGCGTGCCCGAGATCGATTCCTCGCACCACAGCGCCACGCCGCCCTGCGGGCAGTCGTAGCCGCGCGTGCCCGGTTCGGGCCAGGTCTTCGACAGCCGCAGCGTGGCCAGGTGGTTCTCGGCGCTGAACTCGGCCAGCATGCGCTGCTGCAGCGACGCGCTGGACTCGGTCATCGACCCCATCGCGCGCATGGCAGCGGTCAGCGCGACGGCCAGGATGGTCAGCGCCACCAGTACCTCGATCAGCGTGAAGCCGGCCGGGGCCGGGCGGGGGCGCCGGCTCATTGCGTCACCGTGGCCACGTAGCGGCCGCTGCCGTCGCCGGCCACATCCACGCGGATGTCGCCGCGCGTGAGCACCAGCCGCTGCGGTTCGTCGATCAGTTCACGGCCGAAGATCAGGCGCACGGGGCCGTTGCCAGGCTGGCGGCCGCCCTGGACGATCACGGCGCCGTCCAGCGGAATGCGCCAGCGGCCCGGTGCAAAGACGTCGGTGCGCAGCGGCACCCAGCCCTGCGGCGTGGATTCCAGAAAGCGCCAGCCCGTGGCGTCGCCTTCCCAGGCCAGCGGCCGGGCGCCTAGCTGGGCGTCTTCCTGGGCGAGTTCGAACAGGCGGGCGATGCGCTGGCCGTCATCGAGCACACGGCCGCGGTCGTTGGGCGTGGCGTTGACGGCCACCAGGGAAATGACGATGCCGGCGATCACCATGACCACCAGCAGTTCGAGCAGCGTGAAGCCGTGCGGCCGGCGACGCTGGAGAAAGGCGGCCTGGCCGCGCGGCGTCGCCGGCATCATGAGGAAAGTGGGCGCTTATTCCCAGTTGCCGATGTCGGCGTCGTTGCCGCTGCCGCCGGCCTGCCCGTCGGCGGCCAGGCTGAAGACGTCGATCTCGCCGCGCACACCGGGGTTCAGGTACTGGTACGGGTGGCCCCACGGGTCTTTCGGCAGCTTTTCCAGGTAGCCGCCGCCCTTCCAGTTGTTCGGCACCGGCTCGGTGGTGGGCTTGCTGACCAGCGCGGCCAGGCCTTGCTCGGTGGTGGGATAGCGGCCATTGTCCAGGCGGTACAGCTTCAGCGCCTGCATGATCGACGAGATGTCCTGGCGCGCGGCCACGATGCGGGCCTCGTCGGGGCGGCTCATGATCTTCGGCACGACCAGCGCCGCGAGCACGCCCAGGATCACGATCACGACCATGATCTCGATCAGCGTGAAGCCACGGGCGCGGCGGCGGGGAGCGTTCTGCATGGCGGAAGGCTGGAGGACGGTTCTGCGCATCGGTTGGTATGCCTTGATGTCAGGAGTGGACGATATGGTGGGAGAGTATAACCCTCGTCTCATGACCATTTGGTGTGCCGGGAGCGGCGCAGGTACCGCAATCCGGCCATGGGCGTGCCGGTGCCGCCGCAGCCATGTGCAATTGCAACAAAAATCTTGCATTGCAGATGCACGTTAACTATGATTCCCGTCAAGATGCAACTGACCCGATTCTCCGACTACGCGCTGCGCCTGCTGATGTATGTCTCGCGCGGCGACGGCACCCGGCCCATCACGATCGCCGAGGTTGGCCAGCAATTCGACATTTCGCACAACCACCTTGTCAAGGTGGCGGCGCGGCTGTCGAAGCTAGGCTGGATCTCGGCCACGCGCGGGCGCCATGGCGGCCTGCAGATGGGCCCCGGCGCCGGCAAGCTGTCGATCGGAACGATCCTGCGCGAGCTGGAAGGCCACAAGTCGATCATCGACTGCTCCGAACCCGCGTGCGCGCTGCACGGCAATTGCCGGCTCAAGCGCGCGCTGGACCAGGCGGAGGAGGCGTTCTACCAGGCGCTGGACGGCGTGACGCTGGACGATGTGTCCGGCAACAGCCGCACGGCAGAGTCGATCATCAACCTGCATCGCGATTTCCTGAGCCGGCGCGCGGCCTGAGGACGGGGCAAGACCCCGCCGCAGGCAGCCGCCGGTTTTACTGTGCGAGAAAACATGCATACAAGATGCATGAAATAACAAGGAGTCCTTTCTGATGTTGTCCGCTGCTTCCCGCCCCTATATCGATGCCAGCGTCCCCGTGCTGCGCGAGCACGGCCTTGCCATTACCACCCATTTCTACCGCGAGATGTTCGCGGCCCGGCCCGAGCTGAAGAACCTGTTCAACATGGGCAACCAGGCCAATGGATCGCAGCAGCAGTCGCTGGCGTCGGCCGTGTTCGCCTATGCCGCCAACATCGACCGCGCCGACGTGCTGGCGCCGGTGGTGGAGCGCATCGTCCACAAGCACGTGGCCGTGGGCCTGACGCCGGCGCACTATCCGATCGTCGGCAAGTACCTGCTGGAAGCGATTGCCGCGGTGCTGGGCGCCGCCGCCACGCCGCCGTTGCTGGCCGCCTGGGACGAAGCCTACTGGCTGCTGGCCGGCGAGCTGATCGCGGCCGAGGCGCGGCTCTATGACCGTCACGACGTCAAGGCGGGAGAGCTGCAGCGGGTGCGCGTGGTGCAGCGCGAGGAAGAGGGCGAGCACGTGGTGGCGCTGACGCTGGCCGCGGCCGATGGGTCGCCGCTGCGCGACTTCGCGCCGGGGCAGTACATCAGCGTCGAGGCCGTGCTGGCCGACGGGTACCGCCAGCTTCGTCAGTACTCGTTGTCCGGCGAGCGCGGGCTGCCGACGTGGCGCATTTCGGTCAAGCGCGAGCCCGGCAACGCCGAGACGCCGGCCGGTGCGGTGTCGAACTGGCTGCACGACCATGCCCACGTCGACACCACGCTGAACGTGAGCACGCCGTGGGGCGACTTTGCGCCGGAAATCGACGGACGCCGGCCGATCGTGCTGATGTCGGCCGGTATCGGCGTTACGCCGATGGTGTCGGTGCTGCGCACGCTGGCCCGCGAGAATCCGCATCGGCCGGTACTGTTCGCGCACGCCGCGCGCCACGGCCAGCACCATGCGCACCGGGGCGACGTGGCCTGGGCCCGCGCGCGGATGCCGAACCTGCGTACCCACATCAGCTACGAGGCGCCGCTGGCGGCCGATGTTGCCGGTGCCGACTACGACCACGCCGGGACCATGCCGATCGCGTCGCTGCTGCAGGCCCAGGAAACGTCGGCGTTCAACGATGCCCGCTTCTACCTGTGCGGCCCGCTGGGGTTCATGCAGGCCCAGCGCCATGCGCTGATCGGCGCCGGCATTCCGGTGGGCCATATCCACCGCGAAGTGTTCGGCCCGGACCTGCTCGACGAGCTGCTCTGAGCTGGCCCCGCGCCGGCCGGGCGACGCAGCACGACTGACAGACAATCGTCGCATCCGTCTGGTACGCTTGGCGGTCTCCTGCTTCCGCCGCCCGGCGTACGTTCGTGCCCACTCTCACCCGGCCTGCCTTCCGTCTTGACCTGACTGCTCTCTGGCTGCCTCGCGCAGCCAGTCTGTTGTTGTTTGTTGCACTGTGCGCGCTGGTGACGCATTGGGTGCTGGGCTTCGGCGCGATGCGGACGATTCCCGTACCCGAATCGGCGCGCGTGGCGCAGACCGAGGCCGTGGAGACCGGCGCCACCGCCACGCTGTTCGGCGGCAGCGCCCAGCCAGGCGTGCGCGACGTGCAGGTGATTGGCGTGGTGGCGACCGTCAGCGGCGCCGGCCCGGCCGCGGCGATCGTGTCGCTCGATGGCGGCCCGCCGAAGGCCGTGCGCGTCGGCGCCACGCTGTCGCCGCAGATCCAACTGGTGGAAATCCACGGCCGCACGGTCGTGATCGAACGCAATGGCGTGCGTCAGGAAATCGCGCTGCCGCTGCAGAACGCGGCGGCGGGCGGGCCTGGCAGTCTGCCGGCCCCGCCGCCGGCCGGCGCGGCCGCGCCGCTGTCGACGCCCATGCCGGCGCCGGTGCTGGCTGCGCCGCCAGCGCAGGAGCCTCACGCGGGCGGATCGGGCGAGAACCAGATTCCGCGCGACTGATCCAATCGTAAGAATCCGCGTTTCAAAGCGTTGCGCAATATTTGACTGTCTTACGTGTGTTCAGCGCGGGAGTCGAATCTGTGAGCCCCGTAACAACGTATTAAAAATGCCAACTCTGACGGGGGCGCTGCGTTCTAATCCGTACATGCCCAACGTCATGAAAAGGAGCACGGACATGCAACGCACCCAAAAGACGCACATCCTCAAGAGCTTTGTCGTGGCCTCGGCCATGGTCGTCGCGGCCGGCGCCGCCTTCGCCCAGACCAGCCCGGCCCCCGCACCGGCCGCGCCCGGCGCCACGCAGGGCGATACCGCCCCGCACCACCGCATGGGCGGTCCCGGCGAGCACGGCCACCATGGCGGCGGCAAGATGTGGATGAAGTCGGTGGACACCGACGGCGATGGCGCCATCTCGAAGGCCGAAGCCGACGCGCTGTTCAACAAGATCGACACCAACCGCGACGGCAAGCTGGACAAGTCGGAAATGGCGGCCTACCGCAAGACGCAGTGGGAACAGCGCCGGTCCGAGATGAAGGCCGAGTTCGACGCCAAGTTCAAGGCGGCCGACAAGAACAACGACGGCGCGCTGACCCGCGACGAGTTCAAGACGGCCTTCCCGCGCATGGCCAACCGGTTCGACAAGCTTGACGCCAACCGCGACGGCAAGGTGACGATGGCCGAGATCCAGTCCGACATGCAGAAGATGCACAAGGACCGGATGGATCGCATGGAACGTCGCGGCCCGGGCGGTGCCTCGGCGCCGGCGGTCCCGTCGACCAGCGGCAACTAAGCCGGCGCGCAAGCGCTCACGAACGCGGCCTCCGGGCCGCGTTTTTTCGTTAGCTGGCACCATCCTTGCCTCCCTGCACGTGATGCATGCGCCCGCCGCATATGCCCACCGTACTTGTCCTTACATGAAATAAATTGCGGACTTGTGCACGACTTGCTAAATTTGCGCAAAAAAATTGCCGACAAACATATTGCGGAGCAACAAAACGTGAGCAAGGTGGAGCTGGACAAAATCGACCGGAAAATACTGGAGGTCCTGCAGACCAATGGGAGGCTGACGAATCTGGAAGTGGCCGAGCGCGTGAACCTGTCGCCCAGCCCCTGCCTGCGCCGTATCCGCCGGCTGGAGGAAATCGGCGTGATTCGCCAATACGCCGCGCTGCTGGAGCCGAACAAGATCGGCCTCGGGCTGCTCGCCTATATCAACGTCCGGCTGGAAAAGCAGGGCGGCACGCCCAAGGGCAAGGCGCCGCTGGACCTGTTCCGCGCCGCGATCCAGAACTGGCCCGAAGTGGCCGCATGCCACGCCATGACCGGCGAGATGGACCTGCTGCTGAAGGTCTATGTGGAAGACATGGAGCACTTTGCTCGCTTCATGCAGGAGCAGTTACTGGCGCATCCGTCGGTGATCGACGTGCGGTCGAGCTTCGCGCTGGAGTCGATCAAGGACACCACGGCCCTGCCGGTGGCCGGCGCCGCCTGACGTCCCGCGCACCAAACGAAAAACGGCGCACCGTGATGGTGCGCCGTTTTGCATGGGGCGGCTGGCCGGCGGGCGGTCAGGCGGTGCCCTTCTGCGGCACCAGCGAACGCCAGAAGCGCAGGCCGAAGCGGCGGGCATCGCGCAGGTTGCGGCGGACCAGGTAGTCCAGGTCGGCCACTTGCTCGTCAATGGCTTCGGTCAGGCGGCTCACCGTGTCGGCGGGCGGCAGTTCCAGGTAGGCATCGGCCTCGCCGTAGGCGTACTGGACCTTCATGCCGGCCTTCTTGGCGATGTGCATCATCGCCGCGTTGCGCGACAGGCAGTGCATATAGAGCGTGCGGACATGGGTGTTGCGGCCGTGCATGGCGGCGCGCTGGAACAGGGCGCTGCCGATGCCGCGCCCGCGGGCGCTCTTCGAGACCGACACGCCAAACTCCGCCACGCGGCCCTGCGCGTTGTCGCGCAGGTTGGCAAAGTGGCCCACGCCCACCAGTTCCAGGTGTTCGTCATAGACGCCGAACACTGAGTCATGGTCGAAGTCGATGCTCTCGACGTAGGCTTCGATCACGTGGTTGCCAACGGACTGGCCAAAACGGAGCAGGCGATCTTCCTCGCCCAGGGCGAGAAAATGCTTCTGCAGGCGCGAGCGATGATGGGCCGCGAGCTCCCGCACCAGGGTGGTGGGGCGCTGGCTGGCTTGGCTCGCCTCGGCTGCGCGGCGAAGATCTTCGTCGGTGACAGCGCCGACGGCCTTGCTCAGTTCGAGCGGGTTCACTTTGGTTTCCTTCTTCCGGGATCGGTATAAAAATAGCACCGGCGCGGTGTCTGCCTGCTCGTTTTCGGACGATGCGGCATTTGTGATGCAAAATGCCGGATTCGGGCAAACACTAGGTTGCTGCGATGCGAAAAGTATTGTAGTGGAATTGTCAGCCTGGCGTAAGCTTCAGAACCGTCCGTCTGCGGCCAGAAAGTGCCGCATATCAAAAAGAACCGAATAATCATGGACTTGCCGGTGCGACCGGGCCGCTATTGGGGCGGGTGTTGTGGATATGCTGCAACGCCGCACCGGCCCGGCCCGCCGCCGGCATCGGTCCGACCGGCCAGGAATCCCCGCCCTCGATGAACGAGCCACCCATTGTTGTGATCTATGCGCATCCCGCGCCCCGCCGCTCCCGCGTCAACCACCCGCTGGCCGAGGCGCTGGCGGAACTCCCCCATGTCGAGGTGCGCGAGCTGTACCGGCGCTATGTCGACTACGACATCGACGTAGTGGCCGAGCAGCGCCTGCTGTCGACGGCCGAAACGGTCGTGCTGCTGTTTCCGGTGCGCTGGTACAGCGTGCCCGCGCTGCTGAAGCTCTGGCTCGACGACGTGCTGGAGATGGGCTGGGCCTACGGCCCCGGTGGCACTGCGCTGCGTGGCAAGTCGATGCTGGCCGTGGTCAGCACGGGCGGCCATGCCGATGCCTACGGCCCGGACGGCACCCACGGCCATCCGATCGGCGATTTCCTGCTGCCGCTGGAACAGACCGCGCTGCTGTGCGGCATGACGTGGATGCCGCCCATCGTGCTGCATGACGCCGACCGTGCCGATACCGACGCCGTCGCGCTCCATATCGAACACGTCGCGCGCCATCTGGCCGCGCCGCCGCTGCCGCCCGGCGTGCAGGACTTTCCGGAAACGGAAGTCACCGGGGAGGGCGCCTGATGAACCAGCATGACTTTCTGATCGCGCTGCTGGTGTTCCTTGTGGCCGCCGTGGTGGCCGTGCCGGTGGCGCGCCGCTTCCAGCTTGGGGCCGTGCTGGGCTACCTGATTGCCGGCGCGGCCATCGGGCCGTTCGCGCTGCGGCTGGTGACCAATGTCGAGTCGATCCTCCATTTCTCGGAGTTCGGCGTCGTGCTGATGATGTTCGTGATCGGCCTGGAACTGGAGCCGCGCAAGCTCAAGGCGCTCAAGCGCAGCATCTTCGGGTATGGGTCGGTGCAGATGGCCGCCTGCGCGCTGGCCATCGGGGCGGTGGCGGCGGCCTTCGGCGCGCCGTGGCAGGTGGCGATCGTGGCGGGCCTGGGCCTGGCGCTGTCGTCCACGGCCATCGCGTTCGCCACGCTGGCCGAACGCAACCTGATGAACACCGGCGCCGGGGCGGCCAGCTTCGGCATCCTGCTGTTCCAGGACATTGCCGCCATTCCGATGATCGCGCTGCTGCCGCTGCTGGCGGCCGACGCGGGCGGGGCGGCCACCGCGCACGGCCCGGAGAACTGGCAGACGGCCGCCAAGGCCGTGGCCGTGATCGGCGCCGTGGTGGTGGGCGGGCGCTACCTGGTGCGGCCGGCGCTGCGGATCATCGCGCGGACCGGCATGCGCGAGATGTTCACCGCGTTCGCGCTGCTGCTGGTGGTGGGCATCGCGCTGATGATGGACGCGGTGGGGCTGTCGATGGCGCTCGGCACGTTCGTGGCCGGCGTGCTGCTGGCCGATTCGGAATACCGCCACGCGCTGGAGGCCGACATCGAGCCGTTCAAGGGGCTGCTGCTCGGGCTGTTCTTCATGGCCGTGGGCATGTCGATCGACTTCGCCATCCTGGCGCAGTCGCCGGGCAAGGTGGTGGGCTTCGTGGTGGCGTTCGTGCTGGTCAAGACGGCGGTGCTGACGATGCTGGCGCGGCGCTTTGGCGTGTCGCGCGGGCAGTGGCTGCTGTTTGGGCTGCTGATCTCGCAGGGCGGCGAGTTTGCGTTCGTGGTGTTTGCCGAGGCCCGCACGGTCGGCCTGTTGCCCAAGGACACCGAGGCGCTGCTGGTGCTGATCGTGGCGCTGTCGATGGTGGCCACGCCGCTGCTGCTGCTGATGTTCGACAAGCTGCTGGCGCCGCGCCTGAACGCGATGTCGCAGCGGCCCGACGACGAGATCACCAATCATCACAACCCGGTGATCATCGCCGGCTTCGGCCGCTTCGGCCAGATCATCGGCCGGCTGCTGTACGCGCAGGGCGTGGGCGTGACGGTGCTGGACCACGATCCGGACCAGATCGAGTTCCTGCGCCAGTACGGCTTCAAGATCTTCTATGGCGATGCCACGCGGATGGACCTGCTGGAGGCCGCCGGCGCCGGCGAGGCGCGCATCCTGATCGTCGCGATCGAGGACCTGGACGACAACCTGGCCCTGATCGACAAGGTGCGCCACCGCTGGCCGGAACTGCGGATCTACACGCGGGCGCGGCACGTCTCGCACGTCTACCAGCTCATGGACCGCGGCATCGACGCCAGCAGCTACGAGCGCGAGATGTTCGAGGGTTCGCTGGCGCTGGGCCGCAAGGTGCTGGAAGGGCTGGGTTTCGACCCCGTGGAGGCGCGCGGCGTGGCGCTGCGCTTCCGGCGCCACAACATCCAGGCCATCGAGCGCTTCTACCCGTACTACAAGGACCAGAAGAAGCTGGTGTCGATGGCCAAGCAGGCACGCGACGAGCTGGAGGAAATGTTCCGCCAGGACCGCGAGCAGCGCCGCAAGCAGGAAGAGGCCGAGTGGTCCTAGCGGGCCGGGCGGCCGGCCGCGGCCAGCGGGGCCGCGCCGGGTGCCAGGCCGTTTTCGAGCAGGCCGACCACCATCTCGGCAAAGCCTGCGTAGGATAGCCGGCCGCCGGGCTTGAGCCACGTGAAGGTCCAGTTGATCATGCCGAAGACGGTCATGGTCAGGGCGGTCTGGTTGTCGGCGGTCACCCGCTCGGGGTAGGCCCGCTGCAGCAGCCGCGCAAAGGCGGCGACGACGTCGCGCTCGCGCTGCAGGATCTGGTTGCGCTGGGCTTCGGCCAGGAACTTCACGTCGTTGATCAGCGCGATATGGCGGGTTTGCGACGTCTCGTACTCGGCCAGGAAGGCCCGCAGCAGTTCGGCAAAGGTCTCGCGGTGGCTGCGGCCGTGGCGCACGCCGTCGCGCTCCACATCCGTGACGATCTGCATCAGTTGGCCCGTGTAGCGGTCCAGCAGGTCGAACAGGATTGCTTCCTTGCTCTCGTAGTAGTGGTAGAGCCGCGCCTTCGAGGTGCCGCAGGCGGCGGCCAGGTCGGCCATCGACGTGCTCGGATAGCTCGTGGCCGCGAAGGCTGTCGCCGCCAGGTCCAGGATCTGCTCGCGTTGCGCCTCGAAATCGGGCGCCTTGGTTCTTGCCATAGGGGTCGGATCGATCCGCCTGTTGTGCTGTTATCGGTACGGCGTCAATCGGCGCTGCTGGCGGCGTGGTGGCGGCGGAGTTCGCAGGAATCCAGGCTTTCGGGGTTGCCGCGCAACTGCAGCTGGCCGGTGCTGACCAGTTCGCGGCAGCGCCAGAACACGAACCAGTCGCTGGCCAGCAGGCCCTCGATGGCGCCCATGACGCTGCCGACGACCTGCGCGGCGGGCGTCCAATCGGCCGGGGCGCGGTCCTGGATCACGTCGTCGACGTTGTGATAGGCGGCCGGCACCAGCGTATTGCCCTTCCAGAGCCGCACGTCGGCGTTTTCCTTGACGTTCTGCTGCCACTCGTAGCCCAGCCGGCCCAGGCGCAGCACCGATACCGGCGCGATGGTCGAGAACCGCCGCGCCAGGCGGGCCGCCGGGTACATGCCGATGGCCGTCAGGCTGCCGTGGGCCGGGGTTTCCAGCTCGCGCAGGTCCATGGCCACCTCGTTGATGCGTTGCGGCGCCTGGTAGAGGTGGAAGACCACCCGGCGCAACATCAACTGGTCGGACGCGCTCTGGCCGTGCCAGATCGCCACTTCCATGTTGTCGCGCCGAAGCTGCTGGAGCTGGTCCAGCGCCTGGCGCATCTCGGCGGCGAAGTCGATGTCGGTGTGCGGGGCCACCCGCTGCCAGAAGCCGGAGCGGATCAGGCCGGTACTGTCGACGTCGGCGATCGGGCCCACGGCCAGGTCGTCGCGCAGGACGACCACCGGGTCGGGGCGGGCGGCCTGGGCCAGTGCCTGGCGCAGCGTATTGCCCGCGACATCGCCGTTGACGACATGAATGTATTGCATGACCGTGATTGTATAGGGTGCGACGGGCTCCGGGCCTCCGGCCGCGCCCGCCGGACCGGCCGGCGAACGGCGCCACGTCGGGCGATGCGACGCATGAAGCGTGTTCCGCCATTGTAATCACGGCCCGCGGTGCGCCGGACATCGGCGGCCGTCTGACATGTGGGATTCCCGCCATAGCCCGGGCCCCCCTTGACACCGGCCGGGCGTCACCGTGTCACCGTTCGTCGTAGCTGACCACCACGCGCGGGGTCAGCGCGCGGGCCTGGCAGGTCAGCACGAAGCCCTTTTCCATCTCCCACGGCTCAAGCGTGTAGTTTTTCTCCATCTCGACCTGGCCCTCCAGCACCTTGGCCCGGCAGGTACAGCAGACGCCGCCCTTGCACGCATAGGGGAGGTCCAGCCCGGCGGCCAGCGCGGTGTCCAGCACATTGGCGTCTTCCAGCGGCAGGCGCATGCTGTGCTGCTTGCCGTCGAGCACGACCACCAGTTCGGCCGTGCCGGCGTGGCTGGCATGGGCGGCCGATGCGGCCGGGGCAGGGCGCCGGGGCGCCAGCGGCACGCCAAAGCGCTCGGCGTGGATCTTGTGCGGGTCCAGCCCGGCGGCCTTGAGCGCCGCCTCCACCTCGTCGATCATCGACGCGGGGCCGCAGACGAACGCGGCGTCGATGTCATCGACGGGCAGCAGCGTTTCCAGGAAGGCGGTCACGCGCGGGCCGTCCAGCCGGCCGTGCAGCAGGTCTACCTCCTGCGGCTGGCGCGACAGCACGTGGTACAGCGTGAAGCGCGACAGGTACTGGTTCTTCAGGTCCTCCAGCGCTTCGGAGAAGATGATCGTGTCGACGCTGCGGTTGCCGTAGATCAAGGTGAAACGGCTCTCGGGCTCCACGGCCAGCGTGGTGCGGATTAGCGACAGCACCGGCGTGATGCCGCTGCCCGCCGCGAAGGCCACGTAGTGGCGCGCCGCCGCGGCATCGAGCGGCACGTGGAAGCGGCCGTCCGGCGTCATCACGTCGAGGGTCTGGCCCGGCGCCACGGTGTCGTGCAGCCACGTGGAGAAGACGCCGTCGTCCACCAGCTTGACGGCCACGCGCAGCTCGCCGCGCTCGTCGTAGTCCTGCACGCCGCAGCAGATCGAATAGGAGCGCCGCACGTCCGTGCCGTCGACCGGCGCCCGGAGCGTCAGGAACTGGCCCTGGGTGAAGCGGTAGGCGTCGCGCAGGTCGGGCGGCACGTCGAAGGCGATCGAAACCGTGTCCGACGTCTCCGGGCGGACCTGCGCCACGCGCAGCGGATGGAACTGGGGAGTCATGGCCGGCGGTGCTCAGTAGGGTTTGAAGTAGTCGAACGGCTCGCGGCAGTCCAGGCAGCGGTACAGCGCCTTGCAGGCCGTGGACGCGAAGCGGGACACTTCCTGCGTGTGCCGGCTGCCGCAGTGCGGGCAGGCGATGGCCACCGGCTGCGCGGCGCGCGGGACGAAGCGCAGTGGCTGCGCGGCCCCCGGCCGCGACGGGCCCGGCGCGCACTGCCCGGGCGGCGCGATGCCGTAGGCACGCAGGCTGGCGCGGCCGGCTTCGGTGATCCAGTCGGTGGTCCAGGCCGGGGCCAGCACGGTGCGCACGCGCCACGGCCCCAGGCCGGCGGCTTGCAGCGCGCGGCCGACGTCTTCCTCGATCTGGGACATCGCCGGGCAGCCCGAATAGGTGGGAGTGATCACGGCCTCGATGGTCGTGCCGTCGTCGGCCAGCGCCACGTCGCGCAGGATGCCGAGGTCGCGGATCGACACCACGGGGATTTCCGGGTCCGGCACGGCCTCCAGCGCCGCCCAGGCCCGCGCCAGACGGTCGTCGGCCGTACCTGGCGCTGCGCTGGCCGGGGCGGCATCGAACACCGGCGCGAACGGCGAGGCGGCGGGCGGCGTCATCGGCAAGGCTGGCGGCAAGGCAGGGCGGTGCATGGCGGGCTCCCGCTTACCACTGCGCGCCCGGATGGGCCCGCGCCAGCCCCTGCAGTTCGGCCAGCAGGTAGCTCATGTGTTCGGAATGCACGCCGTGCTTGCCGGTGGAAACGAAGCCCGACGCGGCCGGGCGGCGCAGCGTGGCGTCGTCGAGCACGGCGGTCACCGTGGCGTCCCACGCCCCGCGCAGGTCGGCCGTCAGCACGCCCACGCCCTGCGCGGCGGCTTCCTGCTCCACGGCATCGACGGCGAAGCACTCGTTCATGTACGGCAGCAGGTGGTCCAGCGCACGCTGCATGCGGTCGTGCGAAGCCGCCGTGCCATCGCCCAGCCGCACCATCCAGTCGGCCGCATGGTGCAGGTGGTAGCGCACCTCCTTGGCCGACTTGGCCGCGATGGCCGCCAGGTCGGCGTCGCGGCTGGCTTCCAGCGCCGGCCAGAGCTCGGCCATCAGCGCGCTGTAAAGGAAGTTGCGCGTGATGGTGACCGCGTAGTCGCGGTCGGCGCGCGCGGTGCCGGCCAGCGGGCCATGGTGCGGCAGTTCCTGCAGCGTCCAGTTGCGGAAGTCGGACTCGCGGCGCCAGTAGGCGTAGTCGTCCTCGTGGCGCGCGCGGCCGGTCAGGCGGCCTTCCAGCACGCCGGCGTGGCTGTAGAGCAGGCGGGCCTGCCCGATCAGGTCCAGGCTGATGTTGGCCAGCGCGATGTCTTCTTCCAGCACCGGGCCGTGGCCGCACCATTCGGCGTTGCGCTGGCCCAGGACCAGCGCGTTGTCGGCCAGGCGCAGCACGTATTGCAGCGGCGCGGTCTGCGCCAGGGGCAGGCGCGCCAGGGCGGCGGCGCCGTCGTTGACCAGGGTTTGCGTCATGGGGCCGGCCTTACATGTGGTTCACTTCGTCGGGCAACTGGTAGAACGTGGGGTGGCGGTAGATCTTGTCGGCGGCCGGGTCGAACAGCTCGGCTTTCTCGGCCGGCGCGCTGGCCGTGATGGCCGACGACGGCACCACCCAGATCGACACGCCTTCCTGCCGCCGCGTGTAGACGTCGCGCGCCATGTGCAGCGCCTGCTGCGCGTCGGCGGCGTGCAGGCTGCCGCAATGCTTGTGTTCCAGGCCCTGCTTGCTGCGGACAAAGACTTCCCACAGCGGCCATTCCTTCTGTTGTGTCATGGTGGTCTCCTTGGCCGGCGCGTCAGGCGGCCTGGGCGGTCTGGCCGGCGATGGCGCGCCGGGCGCGCTTTTCGGCATGGGCCAGCGCGGCTTCGCGCACCCACGCGCCGTCCTGGTGCGCCTTGACGCGCGTGGCCAGCCGCTCGCGGTTGCACGGGCCGTCGCCGTTGATCACGCGCCAGAATTCGTCCCAGTCGAGCGGGCTGTAGTCGTAGTGGCCGCGGTCGGCATTCCAGACCAGGCCGGGGTCGGGCAGCGTCACGCCGAGCACCTTGGCCTGCTCCACCGTGGCGTCGACAAACTTCTGCCGCAGGTCGTCGTTCGAGATCCGCTTGATGCCCCAGGCCATCGTCTGGGCGCTGTTGGTGGAGGCGGCGTCGGGCGGGCCGAACATCATCAGCACCGGAAACCACCAGCGGTCCACGGCGTCCTGCACCATGGCGCGCTGGGCCTCGGTGCCGCGCATCATCGCCAGCAGCGCGTCAAAGCCCTGGCGCTGGTGGAACGATTCCTCCTTGCAGATGCGGATCATCGCCCGTGCGTACGGCCCGTACGAGCAGCGGCACAGCGGAATCTGGTTCATGATCGCCGCGCCATCCACCAGCCAGCCGATCACGCCGACATCGGCCCAGGTGAGCGTGGGGTAGTTGAAGATCGACGAATACTTGGCGCGGCCGGTGTGCAGCGCATCGACCAGGTCGTCGCGCGAGGCGTTCAGCGTCTCGGCCGCGCTATATAGATAGAGGCCGTGGCCGGCTTCGTCCTGCACCTTGGCCAGCAGGATGGCCTTGCGCTTGAGCGACGGCGCGCGGCTGATCCAGTTGCCTTCCGGCTGCATGCCGATGATCTCGGAATGCGCGTGCTGCGAGATCTGGCGCACCAGCGTTTTCCGATACGCGTCGGGCATCCAGTCCATCGGCTCGATCTTGCCGTCCTCGGCCATGCGGGCGTCGAAGGCGGCCTGTCTGGCGCCAGCGTCGGCATGCGGCGCGTCGGGCGCCGGCTGGGGCTGGCCGGGGAGGTCGAGGCTCTGTGTGTACATCGCGTCTCCTTGACTCGTCTTTGGCGGGGCCGATCGCTGGATTGGTATGGGTAGTGGGATCGGGCAGTCTGGCTACTATATAGATAAACCGACCGGTCGGTCAATTTAAGGTTTGTACGATGGACAGGCGCGACAAAACCCGATCAACACGTGAGGCCGGCGCCACGTGTAGTATCGAACTTCATCTTCTTCACGGAGGGCATGACGATGTCTGGCAAGGCTTACAGCAAGATCGCGGTGGCAGTGGACGGCAGCAGCACGTCCGACCTGGCGCTGCAAGAGGCGATTCGCGTGGCCAGCGGGGGCGGCGGTACGATCCTGGCGCTCTACGTGGTCGACAACGGCGTCATGCTGTTCGATGCCGGTTTCTACGATCCGACGCAGATCGAACGGGCCTACGTGGACAGCGGCAAGAAGGCGCTGGAATCGGCCGGGCAACTGCTGGGCAACGCGGGCGTGGCATTCGAGACGCGGCTGGTGACGGAGCCGGCCGTCATTGGCGATATCGCCGGGTCGATCAACGCGGCCGCCAGCGAATGGGGCGCCGACCTGCTGGTAATCGGCACCCATGGCCGACGCGGCGTGCGGCGGCTGGTGCTGGGCAGCGTGGCCGAGGCCGTGATTCGGCAATCGACCATGCCGGTGCTGCTGGTACGCGGCGAGGCAGCGGCCGACTGACGGCGTCGCGCCACCGCGCGGCGGGCGGCCGGGGGGCAGGCTGCCATTAGCCAGCCATCATCCGGCAAAGCGGAAATGTCCGCCGCGCAGCACGATCTCGCGTGCCTCGGTCAGCTCGAATAGCGTTTCGGCCAGTTGCTCGATCCGCTTGCGGTTGGTCGTGAACGCCCGCACCAGATCCTCCTCGCGTGGCGATTGCGCCCCGCAATAGGCTTCCAGCGCCTCCGCCGTGACCGAATATTGCGACCAGTTGCCGTTGACCGTGGCGGGACAGGACAGCGTCAGGCTGGCCCCGCAGTAGGTGGGAACGCTGGTGGGAAAGGTGATATCGGCCATGGCATACCTCGTCTTGCCGGGAACGGGGAAACCGCGAATATCCTTTCAATATAGGCAATTACCGATGCCTGGCAAGCCGCGCACCGGGTGCTGGATCAACCCGGAGCGGCGCCGGGCAGGCGCAGGCGCCGCGCCATGGCCTGCTCGGCCGCCAGCCGCCGCAGGCGGGCAACGGTGTCGTGGGCGGCGTCGATATGGCCGTCCGCATAGGTGCACTGCTCGGCCAGGAACTGTTCGAACAACGGGTCGGACGGCGTCAGCGGCACCCGGCGCGCCGGCGCCACGGCAGCGCTGACGCCGGTGCGGCCCGGCCGCACGGCCACTTCGGCCAGCCGGGTTTCCAGATCGGACAGCAGGGTCTGGATGGCCGGCCCCGGTAGCGCGTGGGGCTCGCCCGATTCGGCGCCCGCCCGGACCAGCCCGGCCAGCGACGCCATGCGCCGGGCCGTGGCATGCAGCGCCACGTGGGCGGCGCCCAGTTGCGCGTCGAGATCGCCGGCGCACTGTGCCAGCGTCTCCTCGGCCCGCGTCGACGCCCGGCCGGCCGCCACGCGCAGCGCCTCCAGCCGCATCCGGGCCGGCGTGACGGTCCGCGCGCTGCTGATGGCGGCGCGCAGATAGACCGCGTTGACCGACAGCGCATCGAGCGTGTGCCGATAGGCGCGCGACAGTTCCGCGCGCGGCGCCAGCACGTAATAGCTCGCCAGCGCGATCAGGCAGCCAATGGCCGTATCCACGCCGCGCAGCGCCGCCACATGGCTGCTGCTGGACGCCGGCTCGCCGAGCCACGAAAACAGGATGACCGCCGGCGTCAGGCAGAACGCAAAGCCGCCCGCGCTGCCGGCCAGCCGCAGCGCGTAGGCGGCGGCCAGCCCCAACGCGCTGAGTCCCAGGGCCAGCACCGGGCTGGGATGGGCCAGCCCCACCGCGCACGCCAGCAGCGCGCCGGCCAGCGACCCGGCAAAGCGCTGGAACGAGATCTGGCGCGTGGTCTGCAGGCGCGGACTCAACACCATGATCACGGTGACGGCGACCCAGTAGCCATGGTCGACCTGCAGCAGTTGCGACGGCAGCAGGCTCAAGGCCCCGGCGAATGCCATGCGCAGCGCGTGCCGCGTGACCCGCGCATCGCCGGCGGCAATGTCGGCCAGCGCCTGTCCGATCCGGTCGATGACGGTGGCCAGGCCGGCCTTCGGCCATGCGAAGGTGTCGCGCCAGCGATCGAACGGCGGATGCTGGGCCAGCGCGGCCAGCGCCGACTGGTACGCCGGCGGGGCGCCGGCATTGGCACGCTGGCCGATCAGGCGGCGCACGTCGCGGTCGAGCATGGCGCTCAGCGCGGGCAGGTCCGGGGCATGGCGGGCCAGCGCCTGCCGTACCTGCTCCTGCGTATCGGCCAGGCAGCGCGCGGCGTAGGCCAGCGGCAGCGCGTGGTTATCTCCGGCCCGCTCGCGCAGCTCGCCGGCGACGATCAGCAGCGCGAACATCGCGTCGGCCACGGCCAGCGTGTAGGCGTAGTGGAGCATGCCGACCGGATCGACAAGGCCACGCCGCGCGGCCACTGCGGCGCGCCCGGCTTCAATTCGCTCGCGGATTTCCTTCTTGTGCGGGGCAGTGTCGCCGGGCGTGGGCGCCGCCAGGCAATCGGCAAAGCGCTGCAGGGCGTCGTAGACCGCGATGATTTCGGGGCGCGGGCGCGCATCGCGCTGCGACGGCACCAGCACCAGGCACATCAGGCAGGCAAAGACGCCGCCGCGCAGGTAATCGACGGCAGCCGCGCC
This sequence comes from Cupriavidus sp. SZY C1, assembly GCF_032190535.1. Taxonomy (NCBI): domain Bacteria; kingdom Pseudomonadati; phylum Pseudomonadota; class Betaproteobacteria; order Burkholderiales; family Burkholderiaceae; genus Cupriavidus; species Cupriavidus sp. SZY C1. The sequence goes on along the minus strand of NZ_JAUANU010000006.1, from coordinate 3,590 downwards.
GGCATGGGCCAGCACGGCGGCATCGCCCACCGGCTGCAGGCAGGCGGCGATCAGCACCACATAGAGCAGCTTGAACCATAGCGCGGCGGCCGGGCCGCGCAATTCGGCCAGCCCGGCGATGACGCCCGCGGCGATTACCACGGCGAGGGCCGCAAGCGGCGAATGCGCCAGGCTGGCACCAGTCAGGCTGGCCGCCGCGCCGCCGATGCCGACCGCGCCGAGGCCACGGATGCGGGAAGCCGCGGTGCCCTGGCGGTCGGCCAGGCACGTCCAGATCGATGCGGTGGCCGACCACAGGTAACCCTGGTCGCCCGTGAGCCACCCGATGCCGGCCAGGGCGAAGAACGACAGCGCATAGACGACGCCGCGCTGGACAAACGCGGCGTCAAGCCAGAACGAGGGAAGGCGCAGGGGGCGGCGCATGGGCGGAAAGAAGCGGGATGTCTCAGGGTGAGTACCGATCCCACTCTACGGGCACTATTGCTGCGTCGCAACATTTCCATGGAATCACGGCGTTTTGCGCGTCGCTTGTGCTCGGTTGCACCAGTTTGGGGAAATGTGATCCACCCGGGTGCCGGAAGGCCATTCCGGCAGCTTTGCGACGGAAAGATGGCGGGCAGCCAAGGGATTGCCCAAATTTTGGGTAAAAAAAACCCGCGCAGGTTGTGCGCGGGTTGGAATCCACCGAGGTGGTGGAGGAGACAGACTTCACTATACACGACTTGTTGCGACGCACCAAGCTTCGGCCGTGAAAATGCCTGCAAGACCGCACAATCAGCGTTGTTGTCGTACAACAGGCGGGGGATGGTTCAGCGGAAGAGGTAGGCGATCCACACGGCCGCGGCCAGCCCGACCCCATCGGCGAACAGGGCACAGCCCAGGGCGTGGCGGGTATTGCGCACGTTCACGCTGCCGAAATAGACGGCCAGCACATAGAAGGTGGTCTCGGTGGACCCCTGGATGATCGCGGCGAGCCGGCCCTGGAAGGAATCGACGCCGTAGGTGGTCATGACGTCGACCATCAGGCCCCGGGCGCCGGCGCCGGACAGGATCTTCATCAGCCCGACCGGCAGGGCCGGGACGAAATCGGTATTGACGCCCAGCCACTGGAATCCGGCCGTCAGGGCCCGCATCGCCACGTCCATGCAGCCGCTGGCTCGGAATAATCCGATCGCTACCAGGATGGCGACCAGATAGGGAATGATCTGCACCGCGACGCCGAAGCCTTCCTTGGCGCCATCGATAAAGGCGTCATAGACATTGACGCGCCGCAGGGCGCCGCAGACCAGGAACAACATGATCAGCGACAGGATGAAGCCGCTGCCGGCCAGCGCCGCCATCTGGCTGACCTGGTCGGGCGGGGCATGGCGCAGCCAGACGAACAGCCCGGCGACGGCCGCGCCGGCCAGGGCGAAGGCGATCAGCACGGCAGGCTTGAACAGGTTCAGCCGCTGTACCCACGCGACGGCGAGCAGCCCGGCCAGGCAGGACGCGCCGGTGGCCAGCAGTGTCGGCAGGAAGATATCGGCCGCGTTGAATCCGACCAGCCCCTGCTTGACGGCCAGCGCCTGGCGGATGGCGATCACCGAGGTCGGAATCAGCGTCAGCCCGGCCGTGTTGAGCACGATGAACATGATCTGCGCGTTCGTCGCGGCGTCGGGCCGGCGGTTGAGGGTTTGCAGCTCGCGCATCGCGGTCAGGCCGAGCGGCGTGGCGGCGTTGTCCAGGCCAAGCATGTTGGCGGACACGTTCATCATCATCGCGCCCTGGGCCGGGTGGCCCTGGGGGACGCCCGGAAAGAAATGCCGCAGCAGCGGGTTCATCAACCGGGCAAAGAGGTCGATCACGCCGGCCCGTTCGCCGATCCGCATGATGCCGATCCACAGGCTCATGACGCCGGCCAGGCCCAGCGAAATCTCGAACGCGGTGCGCGCGCTGTCGAACAGGCTGGCGAGCAGGGCAGGGAAGACCGTGGTATCGCCGGCCACGAGCCGGACGCAGGCGGCCAGGAAAGACAATAGGAAGAATCCGAGCCAGACGAGGTTCAGTGCCATCGACGTATATGAGGCCAGTGGAAGGCTTCGCCCCGCGCGGCGCGGCGAAGCCTCGCATCATAGCCTGCCCGTCCTAGGCGATGTCGGCGCCGCGTTCGGCCAGCAACGCGCGCAGGATCGAGCGATGGCAGTGGGATTCGTCCTCGCAATAGCAACCGAGCGAAAAATTGGTCTGGCGGGAGAAGGCGGCGAGCAGGTCCAGCGTGCGGCTGGCGTCGGGCTGCGCCATCTCGGCACGAAACTGCCTCTCGAACGCCCGCCACGCCTTGGGATCCTTCGCCGCCTGCGCCTGGGCCACGAGGTCGGCGGATGGCGACAGCACCGGGTACCAGACGTCATAGAAATCGCGGCTGGCGAACTCGGCCTTGGGCACGCCGCGCGGTGGCCGTCGCACGGTACCCATGCGCAGCCCTTCATCCGCGGCACGCGCTTCGCCCAGCCTGACGATGCGGATGGCCATCGGTCTGCTCCTTATTGATTCAGTGTCGGAAAGCTTATGCCAGATGGCCCGGCAGGGGTCGTCTTCCCTTTTTTCAGAAAGCCCTTGCGCACCGCGTGGAACCCGTCTAATATTCGCCCCCTCGCAACACGAACCGCGCTGCAAACGCAGCAGCGACAAGGGTTGCGGGGTTGATGGGGGTTGGAGTTGGCGGGGTTTGCCAGCGCCGGCCGGCAGAAAAAAGTTCTGCGAAACCTGTTGACGAAACGTTGAATGCTCTGCATAATCTCGTTTCTCCGCTGCGACGAAATACGCAGCGACAGCGAACGGCGAAGCCGGCTCGCTGGTGTTCTTTAACAACCAAACAACCGATAAGTGTGGGCGCTTGATGGCGAACGCCGCCGGGGACTTCGGGTTCCTGGTGTTGCTTCAACAGTATCAAGTGCTCGCACAGTAAAACATGTTGGTTTGGCTCTTCGGAGCTGAGCCAGTCAGTTTTCTGAGAGTGAGCGACCGCTCGAAAGAGCGAGCCCTTCGGGGCACACAGAGATTGAACTGAAGAGTTTGATCCTGGCTCAGATTGAACGCTGGCGGCATGCCTTACACATGCAAGTCGAACGGCAGCGCGGACTTCGGTCTGGCGGCGAGTGGCGAACGGGTGAGTAATACATCGGAACGTACCCTGTTGTGGGGGATAACTAGTCGAAAGATTAGCTAATACCGCATACGACCTGAGGGTGAAAGCGGGGGACCGTAAGGCCTCGCGCAGCAGGAGCGGCCGATGTCTGATTAGCTAGTTGGTGGGGTAAAGGCTCACCAAGGCGACGATCAGTAGCTGGTCTGAGAGGACGATCAGCCACACTGGGACTGAGACACGGCCCAGACTCCTACGGGAGGCAGCAGTGGGGAATTTTGGACAATGGGGGCAACCCTGATCCAGCAATGCCGCGTGTGTGAAGAAGGCCTTCGGGTTGTAAAGCACTTTTGTCCGGAAAGAAAACGTTCTGGTTAATACCTGGGGCGGATGACGGTACCGGAAGAATAAGCACCGGCTAACTACGTGCCAGCAGCCGCGGTAATACGTAGGGTGCGAGCGT